>CAMHKQ010000017.1 GCA_946185745.1 uncultured Bacteroidales bacterium | reverse complement strand
TTTGTAAACTACTTTGAATTTTTGTTGAAAACTTTTGTAAATTAACATTATTTTAACATTGTTTTTACAAATGTGTTTCAAATACGTCGTTTCGAATAGTCCTCCAAAAACACTATCTTTGCACCGTGATACCCGACATCAGAATTGCAGATTACAATTATCCTCTCAGTGAAGACCGGATTGCAAAGTATCCTCTTCCCGAGCGGGATTCATCCAAACTGCTCGTATACAGGGACGGCTCCGTCTCGGAGCGGATTTTCAGGGAATTGCCATCTCTCCTGCCCGGCGATGCCGTCATGGTGTTCAACGACACCAAGGTGGTTCCGGCAAGGCTGTTCTTCAGGCGCAGCAGCGGAGCTCATATAGAGATTTTCTGCCTGGAACCCGTGGATCCTGTTGAATACAATACCGCTTTCGCATCCACAGAATGCTGCAGCTGGAAATGCGTAATAGGCAACTCAAAGCGCTGGAAAGGCGATTTGCTCTCGTTTGACTGCCCGGAGGGGAGCGAGCTTGAGGCCATGCGGCTCAAGGCCGAACTGCTCTCCCGGGAAGACCGCACCGGCACGGTAAGATTCTCCTGGATGGGCGGCGAGCCATTCTCAAGGGTGCTTGAATTATGCGGCAGGGTGCCCATTCCCCCTTATCTCGGCAGGGAGACCGAAGCTATCGACACAGACCGCTACCAGACTGTTTACGCCGAGTACAGAGGCTCCGTGGCTGCTCCTACGGCGGGCCTGCATTTTACTAAAGAAGTTCTTGAGGCAATCAGGGCTAAAGGCATTGATACTGAAACAATTTGCCTTCATGTCGGTGCTGGTACATTCCTTCCGGTCAAGAGCGACAGCATCGCCGGACACCCCATGCACCGCGAACCCTTCGTCACAAGCCTTGATTTCCTGAAGACCCTCCGTTCCGGAAACAGGAAGGTCATAGCCGTCGGCACCACCTCTGTCCGTACCCTCGAAAGTCTTTACTATGTAGGAGTAAACTGCATCGAAAAGGGGAGGCCCGAGGATGTAGACCAGTGGGCCCCTTATGTAAGGGAATACCCATACACCTTGAGCGAAGCTTTAGACGGAATAATCAACTATTTACAAAACAATAATTTAACCGAGCTTAAAGTTGGAACAAGAATTATCATCGTACCCGGTTTCACCTTCCGCGTGACCGACATGATGGTAACTAATTTCCACCAGCCGGAGAGCACCCTCATTCTCCTTGTCTCCGCATTTGTGGGAGGGGACTGGAAGACCATCTACGATTATGCTCTCGGGCATGATTTTCGCTTCCTTAGTTACGGAGACAGTTCTCTCCTCTATAAAAAATAGTATCCCATGTCAGACCTGGAATTTGCAAGCATCAGCCCCTACGACGACGAGGAAGCCGTAGCCGCATTGAAACGTCTATCCCGTCATCCTGCCCTTCCTGCCATCACCAAATACCTTTTCCCCGACCTTCCGGCCAATACGCTGAGCCGCATGCTCTCTTCCGTACAGAGCATAGACGACTTCCAGACCACGGTCATGAGCAAGGTCGTCTCCGCCGTCGTGGATGCCACGTCGGCCGGTTTCACCTACGAGGGAGTTGAGAACATTGCGGGAGACAGGAAGTTCCTGGCCATGTCGAATCACCGCGACATCATCCTCGATCCCGCCCTGACTCAGTGGACTTTCTACCACGAAGGTCTTCCAATGACTGAAATCTGCGTGGGCAGCAACCTGGTGACAAGCCGGACATTCGAGGATCTTCTCCGCAGCAACCGCATGATAAAGGTCATCAGGGGCATATCGGCAAGGGAACTGTACCTGTCTTCCCAGCTGCTCAGCAAATACATCCGCAAGACCATCACGTCCGGAAAGGCCTCCGTATGGATCGCGCAGCGCGAAGGACGTACCAAAAACGGTCTGGACGTGAGCGAACAGGGCATCCTGAAGATGTTTGACCTCTCCGGCACGGCCGATTTCAAGAACAACTTCAAGGAACTCAACATAGTGCCCATGAGCATTTCCTACGAATACGAGCCGTGCGACTCCCGCAAGGCCAGGGAAATCCTCATCAAGCAGATGACGGGCAGCTATACCAAGAAAGAAAGAGAAGACCTCCACAGCATCCTCACTGGCATACGCCAGTGGAAAGGAGGCATCCATCTGTGTATTGGAAAGCCCATTTCCGACGTCGAAATCATACGCGCAAGCTGGTATGAGAAGAACGACCGCTACCAGGCGATACGCCGCTGTGTTGACAGGCACATCATCGACGGCTACAAGCTGTGGAAGACCAACTATATGGGCTACGACCTCATGACAGGGGGCGACCGTTTCGCCGAGATGTACACGCCGGAAGACCTTGAAGCATTCAAGGCGTACACCGAGCACAAGCTGGGTAAACTGGAAAAGCGCCTCGACAGAGACGCTCTTCGTGATATCTTCTGGCACATCTACGGAAATCCCGTAGTGGCCAAACTGGAGACATGGTAATTCATACAACTGTTTATTCAGCAACAAGCCCCTTTTGTTACACAATTTATATTATGTTAACTTGTAGATATTGATGTCTCCCCTTGCGGGATTTTTACTATATTTGCTCTCCATGAGAAAAAAGCTGGATCTGGTCATCTCAAACCTGACAATCGAGGCTGTCGCAGCCGAGGGCAAAGCGCTCGGGCACACGCCGGACGGCGAAGTCGTATTCGTCCCGTTCGCTGTTCCCGGCGATGTCGTGGACGTGCGGATCACGAAAAAACGCAAGAATTTCATGGAAGGCTTCATAGTTGCGCTGAACAAAGCCTCGGAGCACAGGCTGGAGCCTTTTTGCAAACATTTCGGGGTCTGCGGCGGCTGCAGGTGGCAGCCTCTGCCATATGAGATGCAGCTGGAGGCCAAAAGGCAGCAGGTCTACGACCAGCTTGTCCGCATCGGACATCTGCAAGTGCCTGATATTCAGCCTACTATCCCCTCTGAAAAGACCAGGTTTTACCGTAACAAGCTGGAATTCACCGCTTCTGACAGGCGCTGGATACTCGACGGCGAGGATCCCGACACCCTCTCCCCTTCCGACCGCTGCGGACTGGGCTTCCACGTCGGGAAATTCTTCGACAAGGTGCTGGACCTGGAACGCTGTTACCTGCAGCCTGATCCGTCCAACGCCATCCGTCTGTTCGCCAAAACCTACGCCCTCAGCCATGGGATACCGTTTTACAATTTACGCGAGAATACCGGCATTTTCCGCAGCGTGTTCGTCCGCACCACAGAAAACGGCGGCACCATGGTCATAGCCTGCTTCGCCTGCGAATTCGAGGGGCGGGATGCTTTTATGGACGCTCTGGCAGCGGAATTCCCGCAGATAAGCTCGCTCTATTACATAATCAACGCCAAGGTCAACGACAGCATCTCCGACCAGACTCCCCTGCTCTACAGGGGCGACGATGCCATCTATGAAGAGATGGACGGCCTCCGCTTCAAGATAGGCCCCAAATCCTTCTTCCAGACCAATACCCTTCAGGCCTGCAGGCTTTACAGCGTGGTCCGCGATTATGCAGGGCTCTCCGGCACCGAGATTGTCTACGACTTATATACCGGCACCGGCACCATTGCCCAGTTCGTATCCCGCAATGCCGCCAAGGTAATCGGCATCGAGTACGTGCCCGAGGCCATAGAAGATGCCAAAATCAACGCAAGTGCCAATGGCATAAGCAATTGCGAGTTTTATGCCGGAGACATGAAAGACGTCCTCGACGCCTCGTTCATAGCCGAGCACGGCCGTCCCGACGTAATTATCCTCGATCCCCCGCGTGCGGGCATCCACCCGGATGTCGCCAAAGTCATACTCCAGGCCCGGCCCGGGCGCATAGTATATGTCAGCTGCAACCCCGCTTCACAGGCACGGGATCTGGCCGCCCTATGTGCAGAGTATTCGATTGTGGCTGTGCAGCCGGTAGACATGTTCCCTCACACGCAGCACGTCGAAAATGTCTGTAAACTAATAAGAAAAGACTGATGACAACAAGTATATTACTATTGGTGCTTGGCCTTGCCCTGGTCGTATTCGGGGCCGACATCCTTGTCGAAGGCGCTTCCGGAATCGCCCGCAAATACGGCGTGAGCGAGTTCGTGATAGGCCTTACTATTGTTGGATTCGGCACTTCCCTCCCCGAACTCGTGGTCAGCGTCACCGGTGCCCTCCAGGGCAATTCCGACATCGCAATAGGCAACGTGGTCGGATCGAACATCTTCAATGTGCTGTGGATACTTGCGATTTCGGCCATTGTGGCCCCCATAGCGGTCACCCCCGCCAACCACAAGAGGGATGTTCCCATCACTGTGGCGGTTACCCTGCTTGTGATACTGCTCGGCATGAGCAGGACTCTCTTCGGCCTCGGCCAGGGCGACGGCCTTTCCCGTGTGGAAGGGGTAATACTCCTGCTCCTGTTCGTAGCGTATATCATTTCGTGCTTCATCTTCGAGAAGCCCGGCTCCGAAAGCAAGGCAGAAGGGGCTAAGTCCTACCCTGTCTGGCTGGCGGCGCTGATGATACTCGGAGGCCTTGCGGGCCTGGTTGTCGGAGGCAATCTCTTCGTAGACAATGCAGAAAAGATAGCACGCAGCCTGGGCGTGAGCGACAAATTCATAGCAATCACCCTGCTTGCCATGGGTACATCCCTGCCGGAGTTCGCCACCAGCATCGTGGCCCTGGCAAAACACCGCAGCCAGATGGCCCTGGGGAACATCCTCGGCAGCAACGTCTTCAATCTCCTGCTGATACTCGGCACTTCGGCCGTAATCTGCCCCATGAGCTTCGCAGGCATGAACCTGGTGGACATGGGGGCCCTCGCACTCAGCGCGCTCCTTGTCCTGGTCAGCATTAAGACCGGCCCTAACGACCGCATAACCCGCGGCGACGGCGTCATGATGCTGCTGTTCTTCGCAGCATACACGACATGGCTGTTCATCAAATTGTAACGCTCTAAAAACGGAAGGCCACTCCGACTTCGAATGATGTGTAGACCGCAAGATTCTTGCGGATATTGGCGGCGTCGACATAGGAGCCGTTCTCCTCGTCCCAGATGGGCGGATGGTCGTCGCATGCGCGCAGGTGCGCCAGCAGGTCCATGTCCATTTTCCCGCCGAGTTTTATCCTGTAGCCGCCCCCGAGCTGCAGATACTGTCCCGGAGCGGAGACGAACAGGTCGTGGAAACAAAGGCCTCCCCCAAGAAACGCCAGCGCTCCCTGGCTGTCCTGGCCCCTGAAGGCATAGGTGGCCCGCAGCCCGAGCGGGATAACCTGCCTGTCGCTGTAGATGCCCATGGTGCCAGAAAAGAGCGACAGGTTGATGCGCCTGCCAAGGTCGAAGCCGGCATAGAGGCCGGCATAGGCATTGGGAACGAAGGCAAACTCGTGTCCCTCATCCCAGATACGGTAGCCTACCTTGGCATCGAAATAATTGTTTGACCAGTACATGAATCCGCTTGCACCGTAACCCCATTCCACGCCCCAGTGGAACCTGGAAGGCCGCTCCTGGCAGTATGCCAGGCTGCAGGCCAGCATGAGGATGACGGTTATGGCGGTGAGCTTTTTCATTTGAACAGGTAAGAGATGGAAATGTACGGATAATATGCCTGATAAATACCGTTCCGGTACAGGGAGACGACGTATCTGTTTTCCGTCATATGCAGCCAGGGACCGGCCTCGAGAGTGATGCCGGCACAGATAAGGACGTGCTTCCTTGCAAACGCGGCGCATGCCCCGAAACTGCCGTTCAGGGCCGCCATCATTCCAAAACCGTCCCTGCCGTGGTCTTTTACCCATCCGGCCGATGCGCCCGCGCCTGCGAACAGCGAAAAAGCTTCTCCGTCGGCAGCGTCGAAGTCGTGAAGAGTTATGTTGTGGGAGAAGACGAACTTGCCGCCGGGAGCGGTGAGATGCCCGGCATAGGTATCCCAGAGCTCTGCGTATAAGGTGAAGGTGTTGGTTTCCTTCGGGTTGCGCGTGGCGGACTGCATGGTCAGGCCAAGCCCCTTGAAGGAGTGCCATGTACCGACGGACCGTACCTGCCCCCCGGCCGTATGACACGCCGCCAGGGCCAGGAACAGGGAGATTGCCGGAATAATTGCCTTCATTATGGAGCACTAATATAGTCATTATTCCCGACTTTGACAATTTGATTTTTTCACTGAAAATAAGTACATTTACAAAATTTAAAACCTGACCTGAAATGTCTATTGAAATCAAGGAAGTCACAAGCCGCTCCCAGTTGCGCCGCTTCGTCAATTTCCCCGAGAAACTTTACCGTCACAACGAGTATTACGTCCCCTACCTCGTCTTCGACCAGATGGATACCCTGGACAAGAAGACCAATCCCGCAGCCGAATTCTCCGACTACAAGCTTTTCATGGCCTACAAGGACGGAAAGGAGGCGGGTCGCGTGGCTGCAATCGTCAACCACAGGAACAATGAGCAGTGGAACCACAGACAGGTCCGCTTCGGATGGATAGACTTCATCGACGACATGGAGGTTTCAAAAGCCCTGCTCGACAAGGTGCTGGAATTCGGCAGGCAATACGCCATGGAAGAGATGGTCGGCCCGCTCGGCTTCACCGACATGGATCCCGAAGGCACCCTCATCGAGGGCTTCGACCGTGAAAGCACCATGCCGCAGATTTACAATCATCCCTACTACCAGAAGCACCTGGAGGCATTCGGCCTGCAGAAAGACGTGGACTGGCTGGAATTCAGGGTGCAGATTCCCGAGAAGCTTCCCGAAAAGATTGAAAGGCTCGGGAAGATAGTCCTGGAGCGCAACAACCTTCACCTCCGCCAGCTCTCCCGCAAGATAGTCCGCAAAGAGGATTATGCCCACAAGATATTCGCGCTCGACAACGAGACGTACAAAAACCTCTACAACGTCACCGAGCTGCCAATGGAAACAGCCGACCGCTACATCGGTTTCTATCTGAAGGTCCTGGACATGCGCTACCTCACGGCCGTGGAGAACGACAAGGGCGAACTGGTCGGCTTCGGCGTCACCATGCCCTCCCTCGCCCGCGCCCTGAAGAAGAGCCGGGGCAAACTCTTCCCCTTCGGCTGGTGGTATCTGCTGCACGACCTCTTCATCAAGCATTCAGAGGGTGCGGAGCTCCTGCTCATCGGCGTAAAGCCCGAATACCAGAACCTCGGCGTCAACGCCGTCCTCATTGCCGATATTTTCCACAAATACCAGACGCTGGGCGTCAAGTGGGCCGAAAGCAACGGCGAGCTCGAGACCAATATCAAGGTTCAGAAACAGTTCGAACTCTTCAATCCCGACTGGTGCAAGCGGCGTCGCTGCTTTATCCGCAAAATATAGTGGAAAACAGGTTATAACAAAAAAGTTATAACACTGAACTATTTTGTTATATCGATTAATAATCAAGCAAATATGAACGAAATGCTTCCTCCCCTCCCCGAACGTATGAGACCTCGGAAATTAGAGGATTACGTTGGGCAGAGGCACCTTGTCGGCAAAGGTTGCATCCTTCGCAACATGATAGAGAGCGGCAACCTCTCTTCGTTCATATTATGGGGCCCTCCGGGAGTCGGAAAGACAACCCTGGCCCACATCATAGCGGACACGCTCGACCGTGAATTCTTCACCCTCTCAGCCGTCAGTGCAGGGGTAAAGGACGTCCGCGACGTGATTGATTCCGCGAAAAGCCGGAACCTGTTCTCGGGAGCGAAGGCCCCTATCCTCTTCATAGACGAAATCCACCGCTTCAACAAGGCCCAGCAGGACGCGCTCCTCGGCGCAGTCGAAAGCGGGATTATCGTACTGATAGGCGCCACCACCGAGAATCCCTCCTTCGAGGTCATCACTCCCCTCCTGTCCCGCTGCCAGGTTTTCGTTCTGAAAAGCCTCGAGGTGCCCGACCTCAAACTGCTGCTGGACAGGGCGGTGAAGGAAGACGTGCTGCTCAGGGAAAAGAAAATCACGGTAAAGGAAACGGATGCCCTGTTCCGCCAGAGCGGAGGCGACGCCCGCAAACTGCTGAACATCCTCGAAATCGTGACGGAGTCTAGGGCGGGCGAAGAGGATATTCTCATCACCAACAAGCTGGTTACCGACTGCCTGCAGGAGAACGTCGCTATCTACGACAAGGACGGGGAGATGCATTACGACCTCATCTCCGCATTCATAAAGAGCGTGAGGGGCTCCGACCCCAATGCTGCGGTCTACTATATGTGCAGGATGCTCGAGGGCGGCGAAGATCCCCTTTTCATAGCCCGCAGGCTCTGCATTCTGGCTGCCGAAGATGTAGGCCTGGCCAACCCCAACGCACTTCTGCTCGCCAACGCCACCTTCCAGGTCGTACATGAAATCGGCATGCCCGAAGGGCGCATCCCCCTGGCAGAGTGCGCGGTGTACATGGCCTCCTCCCCGAAGAGCAACGCCTCCTACATGGCCCTTGAACGGGCCACACAGGCCGCCAAAGACAATCCCGTGGCGGCGGTGCCGCTGTATCTGCGCAACGCGCCTACAAGCCTGATGAAGGATCTCGGTTATGCCGACGGCTACAAATACGCCCACGATTATTCAGGCAATTTCGTCGACCAGGAATTCCTCCCCAAGGGGCTGGAGGGCTCGGTATTCTACGAGCCCCAGCACAATGCCCACGAAGACCGCCTCAAGGCATATCTCGAGCAATGCTGGCCAAAGTATTACGGGGCCGGTAAAGACGATCAGAAAGGATAGCCGACGCCGAAGTGGATGGCGTTGTTGCCTCCCTTGAGCCAGTTGCGGGGACCGTTGAATCGGCCCATGTCTTCGGTGTTGGAGGGAATGAAAAGCTTCATGCCGAAATCGACGCGGAGCAGGATGAAGGTGAGATCCACCCTTATGCCAACACCCCAGTCGGCCGCAAGGGACTTATAGAAAGTTTCAAGATTGAACGTGCCGCCGCCCTCTCCCCTGTCTTCCAGGGACCAGACGTTTCCGATGTCGGTGAACAGGGCGCCCTCAAGTTTCCAAACAACCTTGAACCGGTATTCCAGGTTGGCCTCAAGCTTTATGTCTCCGGTCTGGCTGGGAATTGAGAAGGCGGGATTCATCAGTTCGGGCCCGGGGCCGAGCGACCTTGCCTGCCAGCCCCGCATGCTCGAAGCGCCTCCGGCATAGAACTGCTTTTCGAAGGGAAGGGCGTCGCTGTTTCCGTAAGCATAGCCCGCACCAGCGAGGAACCTGACCGCAACAGACTGGTTTTCAGCGAATTTCCACGCCTGCGCATAACTGTATTCCGTACGGAAATACTGGGTGTACGGGGCTCCGAAAATAGTATAGTGGCCGTTCTGGTCGACAGGCATGAATCTGTTGAAAAGGCTGAGCACGTTTCCTGAAAGGTCAACGGACAGCCTGTGCGAAAGGTAGGAGCCTTTCGGAACTATGTCGGCGTCGGTATTGAAATACACCGTCATGCCCATACCGGAGTCGAGATGGCTCTGGTAGGAATAAGCCAGGAAGGGATACTCTTTCAGTGTTTTCGCAAAGTCGTCGCTGAGATTGAAAAGCCGCACGTAATTGATTTGCAGCGGGTAAATCTGGTAGGAGATATGTCCCATGTTGGCCGAATAGCCGTATGCGGTGGAGGCCACCAGCCTGTTGTATTCGGGGCGGTCCTGGTAATTGAAGGCGAAATTCACTTCGGTACGGGGAATGCGCGGCCCCGGAAAGGCCTCATAGGGAAGTCCCAGGAACTTCGGGAAACTGATGCCCGCCGAAGCTCCGAATTCCGTGGCCGAGGTATTGTCGCTGAACCTGCGCTGGAATTCACCGCTGAAACCCAGATTCAGCCATTCCCCTCCATGGAAGATGTTCTTGTGGAAGAAAGTAAGCTTGGGCGAGACGCTGAACAGGCTGGAGGAATTGGTGGAGCCCTCGAGATGCACCTTGAAACCCTGCTGGGGCGACTGCTGAAGGGTGATGTTGCAGTCTACCGTGCTGCTGTCGGACGGGTTCATAGCGATGTTGACGGAGCTGAACGCCCTGACGGATGAAAGCCGCGCATAGGTGTTGTTCACGTTGTCTTCGCTGTAAACCTGCCCGGGACGAAGGGTTGTGAGCCCCCTCAGGACCTTGTCCCTGAACATGAGGCTGCTGGGGCGGCTTACCCCGACCTTGCCTATATAGTAGCGGCTGATCGGCCGGTCGTATGCCTCGGTTTCGTTGCGCGTGTAGCCGTGAACGCTGTACAGAAGCGAAGCCGTGCCGTTTTCGAGGGTGTCCGCCTCGAACGAATAGTTGTATTTCGAGAGATCGAAATACCCCAGGTTGCGGAGCCTCGAGGTGGAGCGGACGCTCTCTTTCTCAAGCATGTCCTCGGAAAGGTAGGCGCCCAGGACGGCCTTCCGGATGGCGGCGGTGTCGGCGTTGAAATCGGCGGGGAAAGTGCCCCCGGACGGAATGTCGAAGGAAAGGCTGTCTATGAGATAGCGCTTGCCCGGGTGCACGGTGTATTTTACCCGCATCTTCCTGCCCTTCGGCTTTTCCGTGATGCTTACGCTGGAATTGTAATAGCCAAGATACTTCAGGCGGCTGACGATATTGTCGGCGGACAGTTCGCTCTCGGACGGTTCGTACACCTCGGGGGCGATTCCGAGCTTATGCCAGAGACCGTCTTTTTTGGACCAGTTGTAGACACAGATGAAAGGATTCCAGCCCTGTGCGCTCTGACGGATGCCGGGGGTGATGTCCGAACTCTTGAGAGGAGTGTTTCCCTCTATGTCCACCTCGTTGCGCGTGAGCCTGTACTGGCCTTCCTCCAGGACACGGGTGGTGCTGCATGCCGCGGCAAGCAGGGAAATGGCCAAAACAGGTAACAGTCGCTTCATAATCTCAGCAAATTTAAGAAAAATACTGTAAATTTGCCTTTGTATGTTGAGCAATATGGAAATCAAGCGGATCCGGAGCCTGCGCGAAAAGAAATTCCGCGACGCCCTGGGTCTTTTCGTGGTGGAAGGCGACAAGATGGTCGCCGAAGCGCTGTCTTCCGGAATGGAAGTGGTCCGGGTGGTCAGGAAGGAAGACGTCGGCGAGGCGGTCATGTCCCGCATCAGTTCCCTCAGCACTCCCCCTCCCTCGCTCGCCGTGGTCCGCATGCCCGCTCCCGCCGTACCCGGAAAACCGGAAGGCCTCTGCCTCGCCCTCGACTCCATCAGGGATCCGGGCAACCTGGGCACCATACTCCGCCTGTCCGACTGGTTCGGGGTGGATTCCATCTACGCATCGCCCGACACCGTGGAGGCATACAATCCCAAAGTAATCCAGGCGTCAATGGGGGCAATCTTCCGGAAAAGACTGATATACTGCAACTTGCCTGACCTGTGCAGAAGTTTCACTGCAGCTTCCCTTCCCGTGTTCGGAACCTTCCTCGACGGGCAGGACATATACTCCACCGCCCTTTCGAATGAGGGACTTATAGTCATGGGCAACGAGGCTGACGGCATCTCCCCGGAAGTGGAAAGGGAAATTACCATGCGCCTTACCATTCCCTCCTTCGCCGCCGGGCCTACCGCCGAATCGCTCAACGTGGCCGTGGCCACCGCCATAACACTGTCAGAATTCAAGAGAAGATAATGGTCATCTATCAGGTTTTGCCCCGTCTGTGGGGAAACGGCAAGTTCAACGACTGGCAGGCCCCGTCCTTCGAGTATCTGAAAAGCCTCGGAGTCGATGCCGTATGGTATACCGGGCTCATGCGCCATTCCATGGGAGAGCCGTTCGTCAAAGGAACGGCAGGCTCCCCCTACTCCATAGCCGACTGCCATGACGTGAACCCGTATATGGCCGAGAATCCGCGCAGGCGCATGCAGGAGTTCAAGTCCCTTGTGTCCCGTACGCACAAGGCCGGTCTCAAGGTCATTGCCGACTATGTCCCGAACCATGTCGGGGCCCTCTGCAAAGACGTTCCCACTTACGGCTGGTACGACTACGACTGGGAGGACACCCGCAAGATAGACTATTCCGCTCCCGGCACCTGGGAGGCCATGCTGGAAATCGCCCTGTTCTGGGCGGAAAAGGGCATTGACGGCTTCCGCTGCGACATGGTGGAGCTGGTGCCGCCCGAGTTCCTGAAGTGGCTTATATCCAAAGTTAAGGCGCGATATCCGCATTTTATCTTCATAGGCGAAGCATACGAACTTGGGAATTACAGGCGTTACATCCGAGAGCTGGGGTTCGACCTCCTCTACGACAAATCAGGCTTTTACGACAGCGTGAGGGCTATTATGGCCGGCCGTGAGAGCGCCCGCGCCCTTACCCGCAACTGGCAGCGGCTGTCGGACCTTCAGCCGAACATGCTGAATTTCCTCGAGAACCACGACGAACAGCGCCTGGCCAGCCCCTGGTTCGCTTCCGCGCCCGAACGCGGCTATGCCGCCCTCGCATTCGCAGCCCTTTACAACGAGGCCTCGTTCATGCTTTACGCCGGCGAAGAACTTGGCGAAGATGCCGCCGAAGGCGCCGAGGGGCGCACGAGCATCTTCGATTTCGTAAAGGTGCGCACGCTCTCCGACCTTTGGGCGAAGCTGAGCGGGAAGAAAGCCCGCCTGCCGCAGAAGGAGAACCGCATTCTTGCGCGCTACCGGGACATCCTCGGCCATGTCGCGCCCATGCACGGCCTCGAGGTATGGGACCTGTGCTACTGCAACGGGGATTCGCCCGGCTTCAACCCCGACAGGCATTTCGCATTCCTGCGTTACAGCGCCGCCGAGGCCTGGCTGGTCTTCTGCAATTTCTCGCATGAGAAAGCCGAGGCGGAGATATTCCTGCCCGACGAGGTAAAACGGAAATGCCACCCCGCAGCGATGCAGGATGGCAATGTAAAAGTGGCCGCGGAGGCCTTTGACGCGTCGATTATTCGGTTTCGTCGATAATCTCGGCCTGCGGGGCGTTGTTCTTCACGGAAGCGATGCCGTTCTTGAGGGTAGCCATGGAGGCATACATCTGGCTAGAGCCGATTACCTGGCCGTTGGCGGCCTTGAGGTTGAAGTAAGGCTTGCCGTTCTTTGCGGTAAGAACCTCGAAACGCTTGTCCTCTGCAGCATTCTTCTTTACGGACTCTACGCCTGCGAGGCAGGAATCCTTGGCCTTGTAGGCTTCGCTGGTGAGGATGACCTGGCCGTTAACGGCCTTGAGGTTGAACTGGAACTGTCCGTCCTTCCTCGTTTTGATGATGAATTTTCCCATTTTGTAAGTTATTTAAAGAGAGATGGTTATTCCCAGTTGAGTATCTTCCTGAAGTCGTATTCCTCCGGGTTGGGGACATACTTCTTTGCAGCCTCGTATGAATCGGGCGTGATGAAATGGCAGATGTACCTGTAGTAGTTCTGAGCTACACCGCCCATGATGTTCACGCGGCGCGGAGGAATCTTGCCGTCGGCGTTTTGCAGGTCTTTGAGGTACAGGGGATGCGAATCGCCGAGAGGATCGATGTAAACCATGCAGCCGGTCTCACCCTTGGAGTAGAGGTCGTAGACACCCATTGCAAGCTCGGTGCAGTAGCTGAGGTCGTAGGCGACGGGATCCACGCAGCGGACGTCGTAGCCGATTTCGACCGGACGCATCTTGACGGAGAGGCCTATCTTGCGCAGCTCGGGAGTGAGGATGTCGTTGAAGAGGACGGCCTTGCTGATCTTGCCGAGTTCGGGATGGCCGTGCTCGTCGTAGGTCATGCTGACTCCGGTGGCCTTGATTTCCTCGGGGTCGAGGTCGTGGAAGACGCCTTCTGCGATGATTACGGTTCCGTACGGGATGCCGAGGGTCTTACGCTTGATGATGGACGAGATGGTGAGCCTGATGATCTTGTCGAGAGTGATCTTGGTGCGGTCGAACATCTCGGGGATGATTGTCATGGGGCTGTGGGTGGCCTCGCCTATTCCCAGTGCGAGGTGGCCGGCGCTGCGGCCCATGGCGCTGACGAGCATCCAGCTGCTGGCGGTACGTGCATCCTCGTAGATGGTACGGGCGATGTGGGCGCCTTCGTCACGGGCGGAGTTGAAACCGAACGTGGGGGCGTTGCCGGGCAGCGGAAGGTCGTTGTCGATGGTTTTGGGGACGTGGATGTTCGCGATGGGGTAGTTCTTCTCCCTGAGGAACTTCGCTATGCGGTTGGCGGTGGATGCGGTATCGTCGCCGCCGACGGTAACCAGAAGCTTGATGTTGTTGTCGGTGAACAGGCCCAGGTTGAAATTCTTGTCAAAGTCTTCCTGGCTGGGTTTAAAACGGCTCATGGCCAGATAGCTGCCTCCCCTGTTGAAATAGGCGTCCGCATGACGGAAGTCGAGGTCTTCAAACTGCGGATCCTTGGAGAACAGACCGCTGTAACCGCCGTGCAGGCCCATTACGCGGAAACCTCTGAACATGAACGTCTTTGCAATGGTGAACACCACAGCATTCATACCCGGGGCGGGACCGCCGCCGCACAATATGAGAATAGAGTCTTTCATAATCTGTATTCAATTAATTAAATCTCACAAATATACCAAATATATTTGGAAATTCACAAACGGTATTCAAGTTTTGCCCGTGAAAAATGAGGAATGCGGAATCACCGATATTTTATATTATATTTGTAAGTTTTATGGAAAAGCAGGCGGCACAGGCCAGAATTCAGGAACTTCGCGGCATTCTCACCGAGAACAGCCGCCGCTATTACGTGGACAACGCGCCGACCATGTCGGACTACGAGTTCGACATCCTGATGCATGAACTGGAAGACCTCGAGGCCGAATGGCCCGAATTCAGGACTGCCGACTCCCCCACCCAGCGGGTGGGCAGCGACCTCCAGAAAGGCTTCGTCCAGCGCCCCCACCGCTACCCCATGCTTTCCCTTGCCAACACCTATTCCATTTCGGAAGTGGAAGAATTCGCCGCGCGGGCTGAGAAAACCCTCGAGAACGGTTTTTCGTACTGCTGCGAGCTCAAATTCGACGGCACGGCCATCTGCCTGACCTATCGCAACGGCACCCTCTACAGGGCGCTCACCCGCGGCGACGGAATCAAGGGCGACGATGTCACCGAAAACGCCCGCTGCATCGCGAATATCCCGCAGCGGCTTCACGGCGACTATCCTCCCGATTTCGAAATCCGCGGCGAGGTGCTCATGCCCTATTCGGCCTTCGACGCCCTCAACGAAGAAAGGGCCGCGAACGAGGAGCCGCCCTTCGCCAATCCACGCAACGCCGCATCCGGCTCCCTCAAGCTCCTCGACAGCGCTGAAGTCGCCCGTCGCGGACTGATGTGCACCCTGTATCATATCCCGGCCCAGAGCGGCCTGGATTTCGAAAGCCACGACGAAGCCCTGAAGGCCGCCGCGTCATGGGGCCTTCCCGTTTCCGGCGAAAGGCGGCTCGTGCACGACATTGGCGGCATCAGGGAGTACATCGACCACTGGGACGTGAACCGTAAATTCCTTCCCTTCGCCACCGACGGCATAGTAATCAAAATAAATGAAATGGCGGCACAGCGCACCCTGGGCTATACGGCCAAGGTGCCCCGCTGGGCCGTGGCATACAAGTTCAAGGCCGAGCAGGCCCTCACTCCCATCCTTTCCATAGACTATCAGGTGGGCCGCACCGGCGCAATCACTCCGGTGGCCAATCTCGAGCCGGTCCAGCTCAGCGGCACCGTGGTGAAGCGAGCCACCCTCGTCAACGCCGGCCAGATGGAAGCCCTCGACATCCACGAAGGGGACTGGGTGTATGTGGAGAAAGGCGGCGAAATCATCCCCAAGATCACCGCCGTGGAGCCTTCCAGGCGGAAGCCCGGCGCGCGCAGGCCCGAATTCCCCGTCGCCTGTCCCGACTGCGGCACACCCCTCGTACGCGAGGAGGACGAAGCAAAGTGGTTCTGCCCGAATTCCGACGGCTGCCCCATGCAGATAAAGGGCGAACTGCTTCATTTTATGAGCCGCAGGGCCATGAACGTACTTGCGGGCGAGGCTACGGTCGACCAGTTATTCGACCTGGGTCTTGCCAGGACTCCCGCCGACCTCTACGACCTTTCCCTGCAGGAGCTCCTCACTCTTGACGGCTGGAAAGAGAAGAGCGCCAGGCGCTTCAGGGCGAGCCTCGACGCCTCCAGGGACGTTCCATTCGAGCGGGTGCTCTTCGCCCTGGGCATAAGGTTCGTGGGCGAAACCACGGCCAGGGCGATTGCGCGGCATTTCGGCAGCATGGACGCCCTTGCCTTCGCCACCCGCGAACAACTGCTTGAAGTTCCCGACGTGGGCGAAGTCATCGCCGACAGCGTGACGAAGTATTTCAGCGACGAACGCCATCTCGTCGAAATCCGGCGTCTCCGTTCACACGGGCTCCAGTTCTCCGTAGAAAGGGAGGACGAATCCCTTTCCGAAGCCCTCGCCGGCAAGACCATAGTAATCTCGGGCACCTTCAGCATCTCCCGCGACGACATGAAGGCGCTCATCAGCCGCCACGGCGGCAAGAATTCCGGCAGCGTCAGCGGCAAGACCACCTTCCTCCTGGCCGGGGAGAATCCCGGTCCGGAAAAACTTAGGAAATGTTCCGAACTGGGCGTCCCCGTCCTCGACGAAAAGGCCTTCATGGCCCTCCTGCCCCCGGATACGCTGAAATCTGTTCCCTTTGACGAAGAACCCACACTGTTTTAGACGATGAAAAAACAAGCACAGGATTTCAAGTTCAGGGACCTGTTCACCGACAAGCTGTGGACGCTCGAGACCAGCCCGCTCTCAAAGGCCAGGAGACGCGTGGTGCGTTTCATCAAGCTTGTACGCATCACCTGGGACACCTTCCAGGCCAACCACATCGGTTTCCAGTGCGTGGCGCTGAGCTATTTCGTAACCCTGGCCATCGTGCCGATGCTGGCATTCCTGTTTGCGATTTCCGGCGGCCTTGGGCTTTCCCAGACGGTTACCGACTTCCTCTACCACGTCCTTCCGTCCAGCGTCACCTTCACCGACATCCTTGTGGAGAAGGCGAACAACATCATCGACGTCGCCCAGTCCGGCACGGTGGGTGTCGTATCAGCCATAGTCCTGCTCTGGACCGTCCTCTGGCTCATGTTCCAGACCGAGAGGGTTTTCAACAATGTCTGGGGCATACGGAAGATACCCCGCAACATCCTCGCCCGCTTCGGCTTCTACATCGGCCTGATGTTCCTGATGCCGTTCATCATCATCATTTTCAGCTACGGCCTGGTCTATGCCACCAACGCCACCAAGCTCATAGGCCTCGACACCACCGAGTGGCGCGTAATCGGACATGTGCTGGGCTGGCTGGTCTTCTATGTCATCACGGTGTTCACCCTGTCCGCCATGTTCAAGTATATCCCGGCGGCAAAGGTTCGCTACAAATACGCCCTGAAGGCCGCCATCTTCGATGCCGCGGTATTCGTGCTGTTCCAGTACCTCTACCTCGAAACCCAGACCTTCGTAGGCGGGCTAAACGCCGTGTACGGAGTGCTGGCCGCCATTCCCCTGTTCCTCATCTGGCTGAATATCAGCTGGCAGATAATAATGTACGGCGCCGAGCTTACCTACGGCTACCAGAATATTGACGATTATCACATCCCCGAGTGGGAATCCGACAAATGAGTTTCTCGAAGTTCTCCATAAAAGATTACGCCCTCATCCGGAAGAAATGGCTTGCGCTTGAGGAGATGGCCCGAGGCCGCTGCCACTCTGAAGAGGAACTTGAGGTGGTCTGGAAGGCGTTCGATTTCGCCAACCGCGCCCACAGGCACGTCCGCCGCCGTTCCGGGGAGCCATACATCATCCATCCGATAGAGGTCGCGCAGATCGTGATAGGCGAAATAGGGCTCGGTTACAAAAGCATCTCCGCAGCCCTCCTGCACGATGTCGTGGAAGACACGGCGTATACCGTGGAAGACCTCAGGGCGCAGTTCGGAGACAAAATCGCCACCCTGGTGGACGGGCTTACCAAGATCAAGACCGTACTCGACAACCAGGACCGTCAGGGCGGTGCGGATGTCGAAAGCAACCAGGCCGAGAATCTCAAGCGCATACTGCTCACCCTCAACGACGACGTGAGGGTGGCTCTGATAAAGCTCGCCGACCGCCTTCACAACTGCCGGACCATCGAATTCATGCCCGAGCACAAGCGTGACAAGATTCTCTCCGAGACAATGTTCATCTTCATTCCCCTGGCCCACAGGCTTGGCCTTTACGGAATAAAGACCGAAATGGAGAACATCTGGCTGCGGTACAAGGAGCCCGACGCATACAACGAAATCTCCGAGCGCATCAGCCGGAACGTCGCCCTCCGCGACAGGGAAATCGACAGTTTCATCGCTCCCATCGAGGGAGCCCTGAAACGGGCCGACCTCGAATTCGAAATCAGGAAGCGCATCAAGTCGCCCTACTCCATCTGGTTCAAGATGCGCACCAAGAAGATACCCTTCGAAGAGATTTACGACCTGTACGCAGTCCGCATCATCTATGAATCCGGAAACGTTTCCCTCGACAAGGAACGTGCACTGGCCTTCAACATTTACTCCATCCTCGGGAGCCTTTACGGCCAGCGGCAGGACCGCTACCGCGACTGGATATCCTCGCCCAAAAGCAACGGCTATGAAGCCCTGCACTGCACCCTCATGAGCCATTCAGGCTTCTGGGTGGAAGTGCAGATACGCTCCAGGCGCATGAACGACATCGCCGAACGAGGTATCGCCGCGCACTGGGCGTACAAGAACAACGGATACATCTCCGAGAACGATTCCGCCATGGACAGCTGGCTCGCCAAGGTGCAGGAAATCCTGCAGAGCAAGGACGCCAACACCATGGAACTCCTGGATATCATCCATAAAGACCTGGTGACCACCGACATCGTGGTTTTCACGCCGAAAGGCCAGCAGAAGAGCATTCAGGCCGGAGCCACCGCACTCGACTTCGCCTACCTTATCCACACCCACATCGGCAACAGCGCCATCGCCGCCAAGGTCAACATGAAGCTGGTACCGCTTTCGCACGTGCTCAGGACCGGCGACCAGGTGGAGATAATCACCGCCGAGAGCGGCCGCCCGAAGATAGAATGGCTGCATTTCCTTCAGACCCGGCATGCCCGCAACGTCGTCATGGACTATTTCAGGAGCGACAGGGACAACATAGTAAAGCGTGGCGGGAACATCTACAACAGCCTTCTGAACGCGGCGGGAATCTCCCCCGGTTACGACATCCTCCGCAAGTTCCTGGATTACGCGCAGCTCAACGACCAGACGGAGCTGTTTTTCCGCATAGGCCTGGGGATAATAGACCAGAAGGACTTCGGCAACGTACTCAAGAGCATGGACATAAACACCATGCAGAACGGCAAGTACGTCCTCGCCGATTGTTGCAAGCCCATTCCCGGCGAGCCCATGATCGGTTTCCTCGGGGATGACGGTATAATTATTGCTCACAAAAAATCCTGTCCGGTGGCCGAAAACCTGGCCAGCAAGCACGGCAACCGCCTGGTGGCCGTACCCGACATGATAATCACCGAAAGGGAGTTCCCGGTCCGGGTCTCCATAAGGGGAATAGACCGCGTGGGGCTGCTGAACACCATCACGCAGACAATCTCCCTGAACATGGGCCTGAACATCCAGGAGATTCACCTGGGCGGCCAGGACGGCGTTTTCGAAGGGTACATACAGCTGCTGGTCCGGGACAAGAAGGGCCTCGAATCCATGATTTCCGCGCTCCGCAAGATAGACGGCATCACCGAGATAGTAAGGACTGACATATGAAAAAGAACAGTTTCCTCCCACTGATTGCCAGCGCCCTGGTGCTGATTCCCTTGATGTTCTCGCACTCCTGCGCGAACACCACCCAGGCGCCCACCGGCGGCAAGAAGGACAGCATACCTCCCCTCATAGTCAACATCGAGCCCCTTCCCGGGGTGCTGAACTTCCCTCTCGAGAAGGGGAAGATAGTCTTCACCTTCAACGAATACGTCAAGACTGACAAGGCCCAGAGCATCTTCCTCTCCCCGCCGCAGGCCAAGCGGCCGAAAAGCCGCATTAAGGGCAAAAGCCTCATTGTCGAGTTCGAGGAGCCGCTCTCGCCCAACACCACCTACACCCTGGACCTTAACGACGCCGTATCGGACAACAACGAGAACAACAAGTTCCCCGGATTCACCTTCGTGTTCTCCACGGGCGACACCATCGATACCCTGTTCACCACTGGCGTCGTGCTGGACTGCAACACCCTGGCACCGGTGGAAGGCGCCACGGTGATGCTGTACAGTGACCATGCCGATTCCGCGATTTTCCTGCGGCGTCCCGACGTGGCCGCCAGGACCGACAAGTGGGGCTACTTCGTGCTCCCCTACCTCCGGGACACCGCCTACAGGCTGTATGCCGTACAGGACGCCTCCTCCAACAACATCTACGATCCCGAAGAAGACCTCATCGCCTTCAGCGACAGCCTGATGCAACCCGTCTGGGCGGTGGGCGACACCATTCCCGAACTGCTCAAGTATGACATGACCGACACCCTTGGCTGCGAGGCCCGCCGGGTGGCGCACACACTGCTCCTCTTCCGCGAGAAACCAACGCAGCAGTACATCAAGAACAAGGCGCGCACCGGCCTGCGTTCGGCCTATGTGAGCTTCCATGCCCCCTATGCGTGGATCGACTCCCTCTGGTTCGGCGGCTTCAGGGCCGAGGAGGTCATCTCCCAGTTCAACACCACCCAGGACAGTCTGGAACTGTGGCTGAACTCCAGGGAGGACTTCCCCGACACCCTGCACCTGTTCATGAATTACCGGAGGACCGACTCCCTGGGCATCCTCACCCCGAAGCTGGAGCATCTGAAGCTTCCTCTCGAGCCCGATCTCAAGAAGAAGTACTCCAGAAGGAACAGGCGCAACCTCGAACACGAAGATACCGTCTGCGTATTCAAGCTGACCGCCTCGGGCGACCGCATCGAGCAGTACGGTTTCGAACTCGAGTTCAAATCTCCCATCATCTACGAAAACTTCGACTCCCTGGTCTTCCGCAACCTGAATCCCAAGCAGAAGGAAGCATTCGGGACATTCACCGTGACGAGGGACAGCACCAACCTGAGGCGCTATACCATCATGCCCAATGAAGAGCTGCAGAAGGGTTACGAGTACTTCCTGAAAGTTCCCCAGGGCGCTTTCAGGGACATCGACGGCTTCTATTCGGACAGTACCGAGGTAAAGGTTTCCCTGCCCACCGACGAAACCTTGAGCACGCTCAGCGCCGTCTTCACCGGGGTGGACGGCAAGTACATCGTGGATCTTCTGGACGAAAAGATGAGCGGCACGATACGCAGTTTCGTCATCAACTCCGACCGCACCCTGGTCTTCCCCTATCTAAAGGAGGGCCGATACTGCCTGAGAATCACTTCGGACATCAACGAAAACTCCGTCGTCGACACCGGCAACCTGCTGGAGCACCGTCAGCCGGAACTCGTGAAGTTCGTCCTGTTCTCGGGAGACAAGTTCCTGAACATGCCCAAGTCCACGGAACTGGAGCAGCAAATCGACATAAAAGCCATGTTTGGAAATGAGTAAGCGCCTGATCTCCATATTGTTCGCCATCCTGTGCGGAGTTGCGCTCTCAGCCCAGGAAGAGACCGCCTTCGAGGGTTTTACCGCCGACACCGTGGAACTCGCGCTGCCCGAAAAGCCCCTCATAAACGACTATTCGCTCATAGGCGTGAACTTCGGGCCCACCGTTTCCAGGATGCTTTTCAATCCGAACGTGAAACAGGCCTGGCTCTACAATCCGTATTACATGTCCGTGACCTACACCAAGTACATGAAAATGTTCGGGTTTCTCCCCTATTTCGGGTTCCAGATTGGCCTCGCATACGGGCATGAGGGTTACAAGTTCGTTGAGAATCCGGAAACCCACTATATGCACAGGATAGAAGGCGCCACGGAGGCGAAATACGACATAGTCGAGCTCCCGTTCCTGCTCCACGGCCATGTGGACGGAGAGCATTTCAAGTTCATGATAAACGCGGGGCCGTATCTCGCCTACAGGCTCAGCATCACCCGTACCGGCGATTACGTGTCCGAGGAACTGGTAAACAGTTTCACCGACTACGACCGCCGCTGGGATTACGGAGTGTATGCCGGAGTGGGTTTCGCCCTGGTATTCGACCCGGTTGAACTGCATTTCAATGTGGGCGGTCACGCCTGGTCGTGGGGCAGCATCTACGCCCCGAACTCCAACCCGGGCGATTTCGGCAAGTATTATTACCGTTTCGCGTATCCCCTCGACCTTAATGCGACCGTGGGAGTTCATCTGCAACTCGGGAAACGCAGCGGCAAGACGAGCAGGGACCTCAAAAACGAAGCATACGAAATCGTTTACGGACATGAAAAGAATAACGGCAAAGGCAGGTAAGGTCCTGATCGGCCCTGGGCATCCCATAGTCGTTCAGACCATGTGCAACACCCACACGTCCGACGTGGACGCAACGGTGCGGCAGTGTGTGCGGCTCGCGGCCGCAGGCGCGCAGCTCATCCGCATCACTGTCCCCGGCATGCAGGACGTGGAGAGTTTCAGCCGCATAAAGGCTGCGCTGCGCTCGCAAGGCATTGATACTCCGTTGGTTGCGGACATCCATTTCTCCTCTCAGACGGCCATAGCAATGGCCGCCGTAGCGGAGAAGGTGCGCATCAATCCCGGCAATTTCCATCCCGACCATGCAGAGGCCTGCGCTCAGTTTGCGCGCTTCCTGGATGTCTGCCGCGAGCACGGCACCGCCGTACGTGTCGGCGTAAACCACGGCTCGCTCGGAAGCTACATCACCGGCCTTTACGGCAACACTCCGCTCGGCATGGCAAAGGCGGCCATGGAATGGCTGGAGATGTGCCTTGAAAAGGATTTCCTCAATGTCGTGGTGTCGCTCAAGAGCAGCAACACCGTGGTAATGGTGGAAGCCTACCGCCTGCTCGAGCAGATGATGGAAGAGAGGGGCGTGGTGTTCCCCCTCCACGTGGGCGTCACCGAAGCCGGAAACGGAGATTCCGGCCGGATCAAGTCATGCATCGGCTGCGCCTCGCTCCTCTCGCAGGGCATAGGCAATACCGTCAGGGTTTCGCTCACCGAAGACCCCGAAGCCGAGCTGCCGGTCGCCGCATACCTTGCTGATCGCTACGGCGGAGGCCTGGAGTCTTCCCTTGCATCTTCTTCAACCGTGGAGAGGACGGTCACCGCAGTGTACGACGCGCCTTCACGTGAGCGCCTTGTCATGGACACAGCCTGCGACTGGGGCCCGGCCCTGATGGGCAGGGAAATCGACGAACTGGCCATTACCGGAAAATGCGGGGGCGAAGAGATATCCCCCGAACTGGCCGGCTACCTTTCCGACGAGATACTCCAGGGGGCCCGCAGACGTTTCTACAAGCCCGAATACATCGCCTGCCCCGGCTGCGGCCGCACCATGTACGACCTGCAGAAGGCCTTCGAAGAGGTGAAGGCCCGCACCGCCGGTCTCAAAGGGCTTGTAATCGCCGTCATGGGCTGCATCGTGAACGGCCCGGGAGAGATGGCCGATGCGGACTGGGGATACGTCGGCGAAGGCGGCGGCAAGGTCTCCATCTACAAAAAAAACGTGCCGGTGATGAGGCACGTTCCGGAAGGCGAGGCTCCGCAGAAACTGCTGGAACTGATTACGGCAGATTCGCGATGACGCTTTCAATGGCGCGCACCGTGTCCCCCACCTTAACCTTAACGTCCGCGTCCAGCGGGAGGTAGATGTCGAGCCTGGAGCCGAACTTGATGATGCCGCACTGATCCCCGGCACAGACTTCGCTCCCCTCTTCGGAATAGCATACTATACGGCGTGCGAAGGTGCCCGCAATCTGGCGGAAAAGCACCTCCTGGCCATCCTGGTTGCGGATCACCGTGGTGGTGTGCTCGTTGTCCTCGGACGCCTTGGGCCTGAAAGCCAGCAAATGCTTTCCGGGGTGATATTTGTAATAGGCGACCTTGCCTGAAAGCGGCCAGAAATTGGCGTGGACATCGAAGAAGTCCATATACACGCAGACGCGCCGGCATTCCCTCCCAAGAACCTCATTCTCGAAACAGGTATCGACTATGGAAACCTTTCCGTCGGCGGCGGAACTCACGGTTTTGCCGCTGCCTGCCTTCTCGCGCGAGGGCACCCTGAAAAACGCAAGCTGGAAAATGCTCAGCA
Source organism: uncultured Bacteroidales bacterium (assembly GCA_946185745.1). GTDB lineage: Bacteria > Bacteroidota > Bacteroidia > Bacteroidales > UBA932 > Cryptobacteroides. Next base: position 24,353 of record CAMHKQ010000017.1, on the reverse strand, counting down.
GCCAGAACACGACGGCTATGACCCAGCTGACCCAGCGTACCTGAACGAAGCGGAACCCAACCCAGATCACGAGCGCGTTAAAGAAGAAAAGGAACAGGACCAGACCGTATGAGTTCTTGTCTATTTTCATAGTAATCCGCTGATTGAAAGATAAATGGCGCCAAGGGGAACGGCAATCAGAGTGCTGTCGAAACGGTCGAGCATGCCGCCGTGGCCGGGAATTATATGACCGGAATCCTTGACTCCGAACTGCCTCTTCCAGAGGCTCTCGAAGAGGTCGCCGCAGACGCCGCCGAGGTTCATGATTACGGCGAGCAGGATGCAGTGGTACCACGGGTACGGGAATATCCCGGTGAGTTCCAGGACTATCGCCGCGGCTATGCAGAAAGCCATGCCGCCCCAGAAGCCCACCCAGGTCTTCTTCGGGGAAATATCGGGGGCAAGTTTCTTCTTTCCGTCGCCGAAAGCCCTGCCGATGACGTATGCGCCTATGTCGGAGAACCAGATGAGGATGAAGAAACTGAGAAGCAGAAGGGCGTTGAACTCTCCTCCCCTGAACGCGACCAGGTTCGACAGCGACATGGGAAGCGCGATATATACAAGCCCGGCAAGGATGTACGCATAGTCCGACATATGGTCTTTGTCGGCGGAGAAGATGGCGCTTATCATCACGGCCATAAGCATCGTAAGCGGCAGGGCCGTGAACTTGATGTCGATGTGCCACAGGCAGAAGGAGAAGAGCAGGCAGAACTCGGCGATTCCGGTGGATATCGCCAGCCAGCGCGATACCGGGTGCCTGGAGCCCATCGCCATGCGGTAAAACTCAATCATCATGGTGGTCATGATGAAGATGACCAGGGCCGCGAACAGGTACGGGCTGATGAGCAGGCCGCATAGCATGATTGCCACGAAACCTGCTCCCGAGAGCGTTCTGAGTGTAAGATCAGACATTTGACGGCTTTACTTTAGGGCCGAGGATGCCTTCGATGTCTTCGGCGAAGATGACCTCCTTCTCGAGGAGCAGACCGGCCACCCTGTTGAAGCCGTCCATGTTGTCCCTGAGAATCCTGGTTGTCTTGGCATGGACCTCGTCCACCAGTTTCTTGACTTCCTTGTCCATCAGTTCCGCGGTCTTCTCGCTGTAGGGCTTGCTGAAGTCGTAGCCGCGGGCGCCGGTGGAATCGTAGAAGGAAAGCTCGCCCACCGTCTCGGACATGCCGTAATACTGCACCATGCTGTAGGCTATCTGGGTGAGGCGTTCCAGGTCGTTGAGAGCGCCGGAGGCGGGCTCGCCGTTGATTATTTCTTCGGCGACGCGGCCGCCCATGAGGGTGCACATCTCGTCGAGCATATAGCTCTTCGGGAGTATCTTGCGCTCCGCCGGGAGGCTCCACGTGAGGCCCAGGGCCTGTCCGCGCGGGATAAGGCTCACCTTGAGCACGGGATCGGCATTCGGGAGGAGCCATCCCACCACGGCATGACCGGCCTCATGAAATGCGGTGGTCCGCTTTTCGGCATCGGTCATGATGGTGGCGCTCTTGCGCTCTATGCCGCCTATGATGCGGTCTACGGAGTCCATGAAGTCCTGCGTGGTGATTATGTCCTTCCCCTGCCTTGCGGCGGAAAGCGCGGCCTCGTTGCACAGATTGGCGATGTCGGCGCCGGAGAAGCCCGGGGTGTGCTTCGCCATGAGATCGAGGTCGAAGTCGGGAGATATCTTAAGACCGCGCATGTGCACCTGGAAGATTTCCTTTCGCTCGCCTATTTCGGGCAGATCCACGTGAATCTGGCGGTCGAAGCGTCCGGCGCGCATGAGGGCCTTGTCGAGGATGTCGGCGCGGTTAGTGGCGGCAAGCACTATGACGCCGCTGTTCGTGCCGAAACCGTCCATCTCGGTAAGAAGCTGGTTGAGAGTGTTTTCGCGTTCGTCGTTGCTGCTCCAGCCGACATTCTTGCCGCGGGCCCGGCCGACGGCGTCGATTTCGTCGATGAAGACGATGCAGGGGGCCTTCTCCTTTGCCTGGGCGAAGAGGTCACGCACCCTGCTGGCGCCGACGCCGACGAACATCTCCACGAAGTCGGAGCCGCTGATGCTGAAGAAGGGCACGTTGGCCTCGCCGGCCACAGCCTTGGCAAGCAGGGTCTTACCGGTGCCCGGAGGGCCTACCAGAAGCGCGCCCTTGGGGATTTTACCGCCCAGCGAAGTGTATTTCTTGGGATTCTTCAGGAAATCCACTATTTCCATCACTTCTTCCTTGGCGCCATACAGGCCGGCGACATCCCGGAAAGTGACTTTCTGTTCGTTTTTGTCGACCAGCTTGCCCGTGCTCTTGCCGACTCCGAAGATGCCGCCCTTGCCGCCCGGACCGGAGCCGCCACCGCCCATGGAGCGGTTCATGCTGCGGAACATCCAGACCCACATGAGCACCAGCAGGAGCGGGAAGATGAGCCAGTCAATCCACTGCATCCAGTTCTTGGAGTCGTTCTCCATCACTATCTTCACCTGGCCGTTTTCGGGAAGCCCTTCGTTCAGGGCCTCGAATTCCTGCTCGGCATTGAAGGAGCCGGAGACCAGGAAGGTGAAATGGGGCGACCTCGAGGGGACCTGCCCCTGGGGGAAGAGATCGGCGTATTTGCCAAGGCGGTCGGGCCTTACCGTGATATTGCCCTTGTAGTCGTTGCGGATGAAATGGATTTCGGAGATGTCTCCGTCCCGCATCATCTGCTTGACCTGGGCCCATTCTATCTTCTGGGGCTGGGGGCTGCGGTTGCCAAGGAGCATCCAGCCGATGGCCACCAGCAGTACTATGTAAAGCCACGAGAGATTGACACTGATGACGCGGCGCTTTTTTCCGTTGTCGTTGTTGTTGTCGTTCGGCATTATTTGTAATTTTGCTGAGAATTCAAATATACGAATTATTTGGCAGTAATAACAACAAATATGGAACCAATCGGCAGGGATTCGCTCATACGGTGGCATAAAGTGCTCGATTCGACCAACAACGAGGCCAGAAGGGCGTTTGACTCGCTTGACAATATGTCAGTGATAGCCGCCTTTTACCAGACTGCCGGCCGCGGCCGGGGTTCTCACAGCTGGGTGTCCGCCGCCGGAGAGAACCTAACGTTCAGCCTGGTCTTGAAGTTCCGCGAAGGCGTGCTGCCCTCGTCCGAAGCGGTGCGCATCACCCATCTGGCGACCGTCTCAGTGTGCGACCTGCTTCTGGAGGAAGGGGTGGAACCGCGGATCAAATGGCCCAACGACGTCTGGGTGAAAGACAGGAAGATAAGCGGCATGCTCATAGAAAACAGCTTCTCCGGCACATCCGTGACCGGCAGCATAATAGGTATCGGACTGAACCTGAATCAGAAACAGTTCGATCCGCTCCTTCCCAACCCGACCTCGCTCACGCTGCTCACCGGCCGGAAATACAGCCCCGAAGCCACCCTGGAAAGGCTGTACGAAATATTCTGCCGCCGTGCCCCCATGCTGGAGGGCGACGACGGCAGAGCAAGGCTCGAGTTGGAATTCTCTAAGCGGATGTTCGTACTGGAAAAGACCGGCCAGGACCGTATCAGCGAGGCAATCGACAGTTTCGAAGCGCAGAAATAGTCTTTGCCGGATCCTCCGACCTGAAGACCGAACTCCCGGCCACGAGGATGTCGGCTCCGGCCTCTGCAAGCGCGGCCGCATTGCCCCCGTTCACTCCCCCGTCCACTTCGATAAGGGCGCCGTCGCCTTTGCGCGAAAGCTTCTGCCTGAGCTCCCAGACCCTGTCGAGGCTTTCATAGATGAATTTCTGGCCACCGAAGCCTGCGAAGACGGACATTATCAGGAAATAGTCGGCATCGCCAATGTACGGGAACAGTTTCTCCACCGGAACGTCGGGATTGATTGCGAGCCCGGCCTTCATGCCGCGGGAGCGGATGTCGCGGAGTATGGCCCTTGTCCTGCGGCCTGCGGCCTCCAGATGGAAACTCATCATGTTCACCCCGCACGCAGCGCAGCGTTCCACCCATTTCTCGGGATTGGTTACCATGAAATGGGCGTCGGTAGGGATACGGGCAGCCTTCGCCACCGCCTCCACCACAGAGAAGCCGAACGAAATGTTGGGCACGAAAGTGCCGTCCATAATGTCCAGGTGAATGATGTCGGCGTTCTCGTTGAGCATGGCCAAGTCCCTGCCCAGCTCGAGGAAGTCCGCGGAAAGTAAGGAAGGAGCAATCTGGATCTTCATATCGGGATTATGAGAAGTTGATTACGATATCGTCGAGCAGTTTCACGAACTTGTCCATGGAGGCGAGCTCCAGCTTTTCGCCGGGAGTGTGGACACCGCGCAGGGTGGGACCGAAACTGATCATGTCGAGCCCGGGGAATTTCTCGAGGAAGAGGCCGCATTCCAGCCCGGCATGGATGGCCAGGACAAGGGGTTCTTCCCCGAAAAGCCTGCGGTATGAATCCCTGGTGACCTCCAGGATGTGCGAATCCAGATTCGGATTCCATCCGGGATATTTGCTGTAGGAAACGACCTCGGCGCCCTCTTTTTGGAAGGCGTCCGCCACCTCGGCGACAAGGTCGTCGAGTTCGGCGACCACGCTGCTGCGCTGGCTGGTTACGACTTTTACGGTATGCCTGCGGCTCATGTCGACGGCGGCCAGATTGGTGGAAGTCTGCACTAGACCTTCGATGTCAGGGCTCATCTTCACGACTCCGTGGGGACAGTTCACCAGAGAGCGCAGGAGCGCCGCCGCGTCTTCGTCGCGGAGGGGCTTTTCATTGAAGCCGCTCCTCCTTGACGTGAAGCACAGGGCTGGCTCGGTGGCGGCATACTCAGCCTTGACAGTTTCTCCGAAATCGGCGAAGCGTTTCTTGGTTGCAGCGGTGTCGGGGACTATTATGGATGCCCTGGCCTCGCGCGCGATGGCGTTGTGCTTTCCGCCGCCGGCCAGGATGACCAGCTGCAGGCCGCTCTGCCCGAGCTCTTCGAGAAGGAACTGAGCAAGGGTGCGAACCGCGTTCAGGCGGCCCTTGTTGATGTCGTCGCCGCTGTGGCCGCCCACGCCTCCGGAGATGCGCAGGTCCAGCCTCTCCCAGCCCGGCCTGAACTCGCCCGTTTCGTAACGGAAGAAGGCGTCGGTGTTCTCGCCTCCGGCGCAGCCTATGAACAGCTGCCCTTCGTCTTCAGAGTCGAGGTTGATGAGTGTTTTACCGGTGAAAAAGCCGGCCTCCATGGCATTGGCGCCGTCCATGCCGGTCTCCTCGCTGATGGTGAAGACCGCCTCGATGCGCCCGGTAGGATCCTTGCTTTCGAGCAGGGCGAGGCAGGCTGCTATGCCTATTCCGTCGTCCGCCCCAAGGGTGGTGTTTTCCGCCACCATCCAGCCGTCCTTTATTACATAGGGAATGGGGTCTTTCTCGAAGTTGAAGGGGAAACCGGCCAGTTTCTCACAGACCATGTCCTGATGGGCCTGGAGCACTATGGCAGGCACTTTCTCCTTGCCGGGAGCGGCTTCCCTTACAATGCAGACGTTGCCCGTGGCGTCGCGCCTGTATTCGAGCCCGTGTTCACCGGCCCAGGAACATAGATAATCGGTAATCGGCCCTTCGTTGCCGGAACCTCTTGGAATAGTGGTAATCTTCTTGAAGATTTCAAGAACCTGGTCTGCTGTCATGTCTTAGCGTGTATAGGTTATTGGCGTACTTGCCTGGCAAGCATGTTCTCTATGCTTGAAACGTCTCTTTTGAAACGGCGGTCGGTTGCGCAGAGGTCGCTGACCGTAGTGCATGCATGAAGTACCGTCGCATGGTCTTTGCCGCCGGTCTCGCTGCCTATGGTGGCCAGTGAGACGTTGCTGATGAGCTTGCGGCAGAGGAACATGCTGATCTGGCGGGCCTGGACTATCTGGCGCTTGCGCGTGGTGCTGACAAGGCTTTCCCTGCTGATTCCGAAGTAGTCGCACACGATGCTCTGGACCTTGTCTATGGTGAGGGTTCCGTTTTCTTCCCCGACTATCTTTTCTGTAATGGACGCGGCCTGCTGCACTGTGACCTCGCTGCGCGAGATGGTAGCGTTGGCCATTACCGAGATGAGAGTGCCCTCCAGCTCGCGGAAATTGGTTTTGATGCGGGTGGCGAGGTACTCCAGGACATCGTCGGATACGGACACGCCCTCGCGGAAGGCGCGGGCCTTCAGCATTGCGAGACGGGTTTCAAAATCGGGCGGGGTAAGCTCCGCCGAAAGGCCCCATTTGAAGCGGGACAGCAGCCTTTCCTCGAAATTCTGGAGATCCACCGGCGCCCTGTCGGAGGTGAGTATGAGCTGTTTGCCGTTCTGGTGCAGGTGGTTGAAAATGTTGAAGAAGGCGTTCTGGTTGCCGGGACCCACCATGTCCTGGATATCGTCCAAGATGAGGACATCCATCTTCATGTAATAGGCGAGGAAGTCGGTAAGCTTGTTGCCCCGGATGGCATCCATGTACTGGGTCTTGAACTCGTTGCCCGTGACATAGAGCACGATGAGCTCGGGGAAGCGCTTTTTGATCTCGAGGCCGGAGGCCTGTGCGAGATGGGTTTTGCCGAGACCGGGACCGCCGAATATGAACAGCGGGTTGAACGGGGTTTTGCCCGGAGCCCTGGCGATGTTCTGCACGGCATTGACTGCCAGGCGGTTGCAATCCCCTACCACAAGGTTCTCGAAATTGTAGACGGGATTCAGCCGCGGGTTGACCTGGATGCGGGTGATGCCGGGATATACGAACGGACCCGGATTGCCCGTGGGCTGCCAGGTATTGACGTTTATGGTCTTGTTGGTGGGGGCGTCGCCGGGACCCTGCGGGAAAGTCATGGGCTGCTGGTTGCGGACCGGCCTTATGGTGTAGACGAGGCGGGCGCCCGCACCGATTTCCTTTTTTAGGGCTGCCTTGATGACGTCTATGAAGGCGCTTTCGAGATATTCACAGAAAAACTCCGACGGGACCTCGACGGTGAGCGTGGATTCCACGAGCGAAACGGGCCTGATTTTCTTGAACCAGGTCTCAAACTGCTGAGGCTCAACCACCTGCCCGATGAAGCGCAGGCAGTTGTTCCAGCTTTCTATGTGTTTGCCGATTTCGTTCATGAACAATACGGGTCTTTCTCACTTGCAAAGATGGTGAAAAAATTGTTGAAAAATTTTTTTTTAACTATTGTTTATTAATTTTTTTCGTTATAAATAATAGAAAGGACAACCGCATTAATTTTATTTTTTACCCCATTGAAAATCAGAGACTTAGATACGCAATAACGTTCTAAGTCTCTGACATGCAATATGTTTATTATTTAGAATAATTCCAAAAAGGATAATGGTTTTTTATGCAATTATACGGCAGGAAGTGGTCCCTGAGCTTCTTTTCTGGAAACAGTTCCGGCAGGTTTTATTTAAAGCGTATGGTCTCCCCGTCTTTTATCTGCACCATGAAGCTCGCCGGATACTCCTTTTTAATAGCCGTGTTGTTCTTCCGCGCCTCTTCAGGAGAAGAGCTCACGCCTACAATATATTTGTAAAGGTTTCCTTTCTGAACGACATGCGGTTTCCAGCCGAGGAAAGACTTGTCGGAGGCGTCGAGCGCCTTGGACGTGGCGAAAATCTGGGTGCCGTAGAGGGTGCCGGAAACGTCGGCGGATTTACTGACGCTTTCCTTGGCGCTCTCCTGTTTGGTTTCCTTTGCGCTTTCCTTGGGATCGGCCGGAGCGCTGCCGCCGTCCCTGTCCAGCCCAAGCGAACTGTCGTACAGCTGCTTGTAGTCCTTGAAGGCGCCCAGGAGACGCTTTGCCAGATCCGCACGCTTGTCTTCCTGCCTGAGGGCGGAAAGGTCGGTGTCGTTCGAAATGAAGCCAAGCTCCACCAGCACAGCCGGCATGGAGGTGCGCCATAGCACGTAGAACGGATTCTGCCTGATGCCTTTGTCGGACTTGATGGGCCCGCCCTTGAGTTTCTCGGAGATTATGCTGGCAAGCAGCAGGCTCTGCTCCAGGTTGGAATTCTGCATCAGCGACATGAATATGTAGGATTCCGGATCAGACGGGTTAAAACCCTGATAATGAGTCTGATAGTCGTCTTCCAGAAGGATTACGGAGTTCTCTCTCTTGACTATGTCCATGTTTTCCGCGAACAAATCCCGGTTCTTCTGTGAAGATTGGCCCAGAATATGCACGGAATAACCGTTAGGCGAGGTGCTGCTGCTCGCGTTGATATGCAGCGAGATGAAAAGATTGGCGTTCGCCCGGTTTGCGATGTCCGCCCTCCCGCGCAGTTCCACGAACTCGTCGGTGCTGCGGGTGAGGATGACGTTGACATCGGGAAATTCCGCCTTGATGAGGTCAGACAGCTTGGTGGCGATGTCTAGGGTGAGGGTTTTCTCGTATGTCTTCTTGTCTTTGCTGATGCAGCCCGGATCCTTGCCTCCGTGCCCGGCGTCGATGACTACCGTGCCGAGCCGCAGGCCGTCCGCGTAGGCACTCGCAGAAAAGGCGGCGGAAAGCAGCAGCGACAGGATTAAGCGGATTGTGTGTTTCACAAATTTATGTTAATTTTGCAAGTTTAGTATAATACTCTTCGCAAAGATAGAAAAAAATTGCATTTGAGGAAAATCGAATATCTCATAGCCCTGATGCTTGTAGCCTGCCTTGGCCTGACCGAGGCCCGGGCGCAGCGTCCGCGTCGTGGCCAGAATACCGATTTCTCATCGCAAATAGCTGTAAAGAAGGTAGTTGAGCCCGACTCCGTCCAGCTCGCCCGCCTCGATTCCCTGCACAGGGCCGACTCCCTTTTCAGGGAGGACTCCCTGTCGCTGATGGAGCAGACATCCCTCAACCAGCCGGCCTTCTCGACCGCAAGGGACTCGGTAGTGGAAGTCTTTTCCGACGGCAAGCAGCTCATCTATTATTATGGAGACGTAAGCGTCAAATACGGAGACATGTCGCTGACGGCCGAACGCATGGAATACGACATGAGCACCGGCACCGTGCACGCCTTCGGCGTCCTCGACACCCTGACGGGCGAATGGAAAGGCCAGCCCGAGATGAAACAGGGCAACAAGACCTACAACATGGAGGACCTGCGCTACAACTTCAACACGCGCAAGGCCCGCATCACCAACATGACCACCAAAGAGGACGACGGTCTCCTTCACGGCAAGAACATCAAGATGCAGGAAGACAATTCCATCAGCATCTCGCGGGGCCGCTACACCGTCTGCGACGCCGAGGAGCCCCATTATTACCTGAAGCTGCTGAACGCCAAGGTGGTCACCAAACCCTCCCAGAAGATAGTGTTCGGCCCGGCCAACCTGGTGGTGGCGGACGTCAACATCCCATTCATAGGCATCCCATACGGATTCGTTCCCAAGCGGCCGCAGAGGGCCACCGGCATGCTGATGCCCTCGTTCGGCCAGGAAACGGCCCGAGGCTTTTACATGAGGGACGCCGGCATGTACTTCGTTTTCGGCGATTATTTCGACCTGTCGCTGACCGGCGACGTCTACTCGCTGGGGTCGTGGGCGGTCGACCTGAACTCCCGGTACCGCGTCAATTACAAGTTCAACGGCAGCCTGTCACTCACATATTCCGACGACAAGACCGGCGAGAAAGGCAGCGCCGATTTCAGCGAAACCAAGAACTTCGGTTTCAGATGGTCGCATTCCCAGGATCCCAAATCCCACCCGGGAACCACATTCAGCGCATCGGTGAATTTCTCCAGCCCGTCCAACAGCAAATACAACTCCCATTCCGTCAACGAAGCCCTGCAGAACCAGGTGTCTTCCTCGATTTCATGGGGCCGCAACTTCAACGGCAAGGCCAACCTCACCGTAAACGCCCTGCATTCGCAGAATTCCCGCGACTCCTCGTACACCTTCACGCTTCCGAGCGTCAACTTCAGCGTGAGCACCTTCTACCCCTTCAAGCGCAAGAACCGCGTCGGCAAGGAGAAATTCTACGAGAAGATATCCTTCGGCTACAGCATGGCCCTCCAGAACAAGATCGGTTTCAAGGCCTCGGAGTTCCTGGAGGACGGCTTCTTTGACCGCTTCAAGAACGGAATGACGCATAATTTCAGCATTGGCCTTCCCAGCTTCACGCTGTTCCGTTACCTGAACTTCTCCCCTTCCGTTTCGTACGGGCAGAACTGGTTCTTCCGCACCACCGACTATGTCTTCAATCCCGAAACCAACTCGGTGGAGGCACAGGAAAGTGCGCAGTTCTCGAGGTTCGGCATAACCCAGACCTACAGCGGGTCCATTTCGATGAGCACCCGCATCTACGGCACCTTCAACTTCGGGGGCTACCACAAGCTGCAGGCAATCCGCCACGTCATCTCCCCCTCCATATCGATGTCGTTCACTCCCAACCTGGCGACCCACATGAACGGTTACCGTACCCTCGTGTACGTCGACACCCTCGGAGTGGAAAAACAGTACGAATACAACCGCTACGCAGGGCAGCTCAACTCTCCTCCGGGACGCGGCCGCAGCGCAACCATGAGCTGGAGCCTGGGCAACAACCTCGAGGCCAAGGTGCGGGATTTCGCGGACACCACCGGCACCGGCACCAAGAAACTCAAGCTCATAGACCAGTTCAACATCCGGAGCGGCTATAATTTCCTCGCCGACTCCCTCAAGATGAACACCTTGTCCATGAACGTGAGCACCACCCTGTTCAACAAGGTCAACATCAGCGCATCGGCCAACTTCGACCCGTACGCCCTCAACGACAAGGGCACGAGGGTCAACAAGTTCGCGATACTGCAGAAGCAGGGCCTCGCCCGTTTCACCAACGCATCGGCGTCCCTTTCCTACTCTATCTCCGGCGAGGGCAAGATGAACGGCAACGACGGCAGCGGCGGAGCAGCAGGAGGCACAGATGGCGACAGGGGTTCCGGAGGCGTGCAGGGCGCGGCCAGCAGCTACATCCGCAATTACACCCACCCCATAACCGGCGAATACATCCCCGGAGGCTGGGTGTATTACACCAATCCCAACGTCCCCTGGAGCGTAAGCTTCAGCTACTCCTTCAGCTGCAACAGGAGCTTCGTCCTGAACCAGGACACCAAGCTCCTCGACAAGAAAGACAACATCACCCAGACGCTCAATCTCAACGGAAACATCAAGCTCACGCCCAGGCTCAGCATGAACGCCACTTCAGGCTTCGACCTCCAGGCGATGAAGATTACCACCACCCAGCTGTCCGCCACCTACGACCTGCACTGCTTCACCATGAGCGTTTCGTGGGTTCCCACCGGCCAGTGGCAGAGCTACAACTTCCTGTTCCGCGCCAACGCCTCGGCCCTGGCCGACCTGCTCCGCTTCAAGAAGAGCTCCAGCTACTGGGACAACTAAACCATTGACTGTCAACATCCTTTTATGAACGAAGAGAAGAAAACATTCAGCGGGAAATTACGCCAGTTCTGGCGTATCCTCACCTATATGGGCAATGAAATAGATACCGAAGGCGCCGAAGTCAGCATCCGCGAAGGCATTTATTTCCGGGGTTCCCAGGTATGGATTCTGGCATGTTCGATCATCATAGCGTCCGTAGGCCTCAACATCAACTCCATCCCCGTCATTATCGGCGCCATGCTCATATCGCCGCTAATGGGCCCGATAGTGGGCATGGGCCTGTCCCTCGGCATCAACGATTCCAAACTGCTCGGGGAGGCGCTTCGCAATTTCCTCGTGATGGTGGTAGTGAGTCTTCTCGTCGCCTCGCTGTATTTCCTTGTGACGCCACTCGACTATGCCAATCCCACCGAGCTCGAGGCACGCACCAGTCCCACCATCTTCGACGTGTTCATTGCATTCTTCGGCGGAGCCGCAGGCATGATTGAGAACAGCCGTAAGGGGCACGGTACCGTCCTTTCGGGCGTAGCCATCGCCACGGCCCTCATGCCGCCCCTCTGCACCGCCGGTTACGGCCTTGCCAACGGCAATTTCCATTTCTTCGGCGGCGCCATGCTGCTGTTCGTCATCAATACGGTGTTCATAATGCTGGCATCCTATCTCGTCGTGGGGCTGCTCAAATTCAACAAGAAATACGAAAACAGTCCTTCGAACAAGCGTTTCCGCACCATATCTTCATTCCTTGTGGTGATCATCCTCGGAGCCAGCGTCTTTTCCGCCGTCATGATGATTCGCAGCAACCGCACCCAGCGCGACCTGCAGGGATTCATCGAGGAGAACAAGACCTTCGGGTCGTCGTACATCTACGATTACAAGCTTATCGGCGAAAAGGGCAGGACCGCTGAAGTCTATTTTGCCGGAGATCTCTCGGAAAGCGAAATGGAACTTCTCCGCGCATCGGCAAAGCGCCACAACCTCGACCCCGAAAAGCTGGAAATAAAAGTCAACGCATTCGGCAGCAAGACCGACTATATCCTCAACAACATATACGAGCGGGCAGATGCCGAACTTGCGGCCAAAGACCAGAAAATCAATCAGTTGGAAGAAGAGCTTGCGGGCCTTAAGGGCACGTCCATCCCCTATTCCCAGATTGCCCGCGAGCTGCAGTACAAATATCCCGATATCCGGGAGATATCCCTCTCACGCGGCTATACGGTTTCGGTCGACAGCCTGACCGAGGTCCCCTGCATAAACGCGATAGTCTACACGGCCGGAGAACCGCTTTCCTCTTCCGATATCGAAGAGATGCAGCGCTGGTTCAGGATAAGGCTGAACGACACTACGGTAGTTGTCAGGCAGCAGTAGGCAAGTGCGCCGGGTTCAGTACCCCAGCTCCTTCATCGCCAGCCTGAAATTCCCGATGAGGGCGTTCGAACTGAGGGTGGCTCCGGTGACGGCATCTACCTCGGCCTTCGCCGCATCCCTGAGCCTAAGCCCTATCCAGCTGGGGGTTATGATGTCGTAAACCCTTTTGATGAAGCGCGGGGTTTCGGAATTTTCGCCAAGGACTATGTCGGCGACTCGCCCTTTTACCACATATAACTGAATGGAAACCTGCCCGCCGTAGCCGGTAATTCCCTCCCCGGGCACGGTAGTGTCCACAACGAGAGTGTCACCCTTTTCGGAAACATAGGGAGAATCGACTTTCGGATTGGAGTTGCTGCAGCCGGCGAACGCCAGGCATAATGGCAGAAGAATAAACAGCAGGCTTTTTTTCATGACTGTGCGAAGGTACGAAAATAATTGCTATATTTGCATTGTACTTCTTCCGGGTACCTTTTGCAGCGACTGCTGCACCCTTTTAATCAAAAAACATATTTCCCAATGCCACACAGCCTTTTTGAGCTGAACAAGATGGACAGAGCCGGGCTCGAAGCCATCGCAAACGATCTCCAGATTAAGAAAATCCATATCCTCGACGACGAGAACCTGGCGTACGCCATCCTCGACGAGGAAGCCAAGGCCGCATCCCTGAAACCTGAGCCCAAGGCCAAGGCGCGCAGGGGGCGTCCCAAGAAGAGCGAAACTCCCGCCCAGCCGGCCGAAACCGAAAAGAAGCCGGAAAAGAAATCCGAAAAGAAATCCGAAAAGCAGCCTGCGAAAAAGGCAGCGAAGGAAGAAAAACCCGCCGAGGAGCAGACGGCTCCCGAAGCGGCCCCCGCAAAAAAGCGCGGACGCCCCAAAAAGGAAGCCGCCGCAAAGCAGGAGCCCAAGCCGGCAACCGAAAAGCAGGAACCCGCGGAAAAGTCCCGGGACATCCAGCAGCAGGAGCAGGAAACCCGCCAGGCGGCTCGCCAGCAGCTTGACGACGCCCGCAACGAGTATCTCAGGCCCCGGGTCCAGAACCAGAACCAGAACCAGAACCAGAACCAGAACCAGCAGAATCAGCAGCCCAAGCCGCAGAAACCGCGCGTCCCCGAGTTCGAGGGCACGGTAGAGGCGACCGGGGTGCTCGAGGTGATGCCCGACGGTTACGGTTTCCTCCGCTCTTCCGACTACAATTACCTGAACTCCCCCGACGACGTATACGTCTCGCAGCAGCAGATAAAGCAGAACGCGCTCAAGAACGGCGACACCGTCACAGGCGAGATCCGTCCCCCGCGCGAGGGCGACAAATATTTCCCGCTGGTGAAGATCAAGCTCGTCAACGGCCGCCAGCCCGAATTCATCAGGGACCGCGTCCCCTTCGATTTCCTCACTCCCCTCTTCCCCGAAGAGAAATTCAACCTTACAGGCAACGGCCATTCCGCCGACACTTCCTGCCGCATCGTGGACATGTTCTCGCCCATAGGCAAGGGTCAGCGCGGCCTTATAGTATCCCAGCCCAAGACAGGTAAGACCATGCTGCTCAAGAGCATAGCAAATGCCATTGCAGACAATCACCCCGAGGTATACGAAATCGTGCTCCTCATCGACGAGCGTCCCGAGGAAGTCACCGACATGCAGCGCAGCGTCAAGGCCGAGGTTATAGCCTCCACCTTCGACGAACCGGCCGAAAAGCATGTGAAAGTGGCCAATATGGTGCTGGAAAAGGCCCGCAGGCTGGTCGAGTGCGGTCATGACGTAGTCATCCTCCTCGACTCCATAACCCGCCTCGCACGTGCCTACAACACTGTGCAACCGGCCTCCGGAAAGGTGCTTACCGGCGGTGTCGACGCCAACGCCCTGCAGAAGCCCAAGCGTTTCTTCGGTGCGGCGCGCAACGTGGAAGGCGGAGGTTCGCTCACCATCCTCGCCACCGCCCTCACCGAGACCGGGTCCAAGATGGACGACGTCATCTTCGAGGAATTCAAGGGCACCGGCAACATGGAGCTCCAGCTCGACCGCAACCTCTCCAACAGGCGCATCTTCCCGTCCGTGAACGTGCTCCTCTCCGGCACCCGCCGCGACGACCTCCTTATCCCGAAGGACAGGCAGCAGCGCATCTGGATTCTCCGCAAACTTCTCGCCGACATGAACCCCATCGAAGCCATGAATTTCATGCTCCAGCTCATGGACGAGTACAAGACCAACGGAGACCTCCTCGACAACATGAGCAAGGTGTCTCCCAGGGAGGCCAAGTATTACGACTGATTACAGTATCGTCAGGTATTTTTCGACGGGGATTCCTTTATAGGGGTCCCCGGCGTCTTTATTGAGGCGGATGAGATTGTAAACTCCGTCGACGGCCTTGCGAGTGGCGGGTTCAAGGCCTTCCCCCTTGAGAATATGGCCGATGAGGATGGCGGAGAAGAGGTCGCCGGTTCCCGAGAAGAACAGCGGCAGCTCTTCGTAATTGATTATGAAGTTCTTGCCGTCAGCGGCGTTGTACCCTGCCACAGCAGGCACGCCGTCCACCTTCATGCTGGTGACCAGGACCGACCTGGCCCCGAAAGCGCGGATGGCGTCCAGCATCGTGCGGGCTTCGGCAAGGCTGACGCCTTCTTCCTTATACGGCGTGTCCGTGAGGAAACACGCCTCAGTGTAGTTGGGAAAGCAGAGATCGGCGACGCCGAGCATCTTCCGCATATATTCGACGATGTCGGAAGGAAGGCCGTTGTATATCTCGCCGAGGTCTCCCATTATGGGATCCACGAACACCCTGGCGCCGGATGCTGCCTGGGCCGCACAGAATTTCGAAACCAGTTCCGCCTGCTCGGCCGAAGGGATGAAGCCGGTCGCTATCGCGCTGAAACCGAAGCCGAGTTTTTCCCAGATGGGGAAAGTCTGCCGGAGGTATTCCGTAGTGTCCAGCATGGCATACTGGCCATAGCCGAAATTATTGGACACCAATGAGGTAGGCAGATTGTACGTGGAAAAACCCATATATGCAAGAACGGGAGACATGGCCGTGCTGGCTATGGTTCCCATTCCCACTACGTCGCTCACGAGCAGAATATTCTGGTTTTCATTCATGGTGCAAAGATAGTCAGAATTCCGCATCGATGATATGATGATCATCTTCTGATTGCGACTGGCGTCCCTCTTCCCTGATTGAGTCCTCGAACCCGACCAGGGCCGCGAAAGGCGCGAACTGGGCCGCACGCTGCATCATGGTCATCCTGGGATGATTCGGGGAAACATGATGCGGCAGGCCTATAATGTCGGAATATCTGTCCTCTTTCATTCCTTGTGTCCTCCTATCTGGGCGTTGCGCACGCGGGCGGTCGCACCGTCTTCGAAACTGATCCCTTTCAAGATGGAATTCTTCCCGTATTTCCGCTTGATTTCCAGCACTGTTTCCTGAAGGACACGCTCCCTGCCAAGCTTCTCTTCCCGGGCCTCTTCCTCTTTTTTCTGCGCTTCGTAGTCGGTGAAGAGGTCAAGCTGCAACGGTGCCTTTTTCCCGGCCTCCGATTCGCTTATCATATGATTGGCAGTCAATGAAATACGCCTTATCAGAAGCTCTTTTCCGACCTGCTCGTCGTACACTTTCATCACCGCTTCCGTGATAAGCCTGGACGAAGACACTGCCTTTTTGAGATTCGCGGTACCGTGCACGTGAGCGGGAACGGGACGACCGTACCAGTCTTTGGTGACCTTACCCTTGTAGCGCCCCCGGATGGCGGGGTCGGAGAGGCTGGACGTGTCGTAACCGATCATGAGCACCACCTGGCTGCTTACCATGCCCCGCGCCACAAGCTGGAGCGCAAGGGCGTCCGCCATCTCCTTCACCACCACACGGGCCCGTTCAAAACTGTATGGTTCGGTGAGCACCTGCCCGTTGCTGATGGAGCTGAACTCCGGCTTGTACGCCTTTATATATTCCATGGTGCAGGGCTCCCAGCCCCAGGCATGGTCGATGAGCAGTTCGGCATTGACTCCGAACTGCTTGTACAGGTATTCTTCGTTGTCGAGCGACATCCTGGCGATGTCCCCCATGGTCCGGAGGCCCATTCCGGCCAGACGTGCGGCGATCCCGTGGCCCACGCGCCAGAAGTCGGTGATGGGCTCGTGGGTCCACAGGAGCCTGCGGTACGACATTTCATCGAGCTCGGCTATCCTCACGCCGTCCCTGTCGGGCGTCATGTGCTTTGCCACGATGTCCATGGCGATCTTGCAGAGATACATGTTGGTGCCTATCCCCGCGGTGGCGGTGATGCCGGTCTGTTCGAGCACGTCGCGGATCATTTTCATGGCCAGTTCCCGGGCGCTCGTTTTATATGTCTCCAAATAGGCGGTGGCGTCGATGAAAACTTCGTCTATGGAATATACGTGGATGTCTTCCGGGGCGACGTATTTCAGGTAGATACCGTAGATGCGCGTGCTGGTGCGGATGTAGTGCGACATTCGCGGGGTCGCGACTATATAGTCCACCTCCAGCTCGGGATGCGTCCTGAGCGCCAGGTCGTCGGAGGATTTGCCGGTGAACCTGCGGTGCGGTGCAGCCCGGCGCCTTTCGGCATTAACGGAGCGCAGTCTTTCATTGACTTCGAAGAGACGGGGCCTGCCGGGGATGCCGTAGGCCTTGAGCGACGGGGAGACGGCAAGGCAGATGGTCTTTTCGGTCCTGCTCAGATCGGCCACGACCAGGTTGGTGGTGAGAGGGTCGAGCCCCCTCTCCACGCATTCCACCGAAGCGTAGAAGGACTTCAGGTCTATGGCTATGTAGCTGCGCACGTCAGTCGGAGGTGAGCTTGCGGTACTTCACCCGTTTCGGTTCCTCCTGCCCCAGGCGCTGGAGTTTGTTCTGTTCGTATTCGGAATAGGAGCCTTCGAAATAATAGACGTTGGAATCGCCCTCGAAGGCCAGGATATGCGTGCAGATGCGGTCGAGGAACCAGCGGTCGTGGCTGATGACGACTGCGCATCCCGCGAAGTCGTCCAGCGCCTCTTCCAGCGCGCGGAGGGTGTTGACGTCGATGTCGTTGGTGGGCTCGTCCAGCAGGAGCACGTTGCCCTCCTCCTTGAGCGCGAGGGCAAGCTGCAGACGGTTCCTTTCACCGCCCGACAGCGCACCGCAGAGTTTCTGCTGGTCGGCCCCGGAGAAATTGAACCTGGCGAGGTAAGCCCTGGCGTTTATATCGCGTCCGCCCATGCGGATGAACTCGTTTCCGCCGGAAATAACATCGTAGATGCTCTTTTCGGGATCGATGTCAGAATGCTGCTGATCAACATAGGCGAGCTTGACGGTATCGCCCACTTCGAAGGTGCCGGAATCGGGCTTCTCAAGCCCCATTATAAGCCGGAACAAAGTTGTTTTACCTGCTCCGTTAGGGCCAATTACGCCAACGATACCGTTTGGCGGCAGCACGAAGTTGAGATCATCGTAGAGCAGCTTGTCGCCATAGGCCTTGGACACGTGGGAGGCCTCTATCACCTTGTTGCCGAGGCGCGGTCCGTTGGGGATGAATATCTCGAGTTTCTCCTCCTTTTCCTTTACGCCCTCTTCGAGGAGCTTGTTGTAGCTGTTGAGGCGGGCCTTGCCCTTGGCCTGCCTGGCCTTGGGCGCCATGTGTATCCATTCGAGCTCGCGCTGGAGGGTTTTGGCGCGCTTGCTCGCGGTCTTTTCTTCCAGGGCGAGACGCTTCGTCTTCTGGTCGAGCCAGCTGGAGTAGTTTCCCTTCCAGGGGATACCCTCGCCGCGGTCCAGCTCCAGGATCCAGCCGGCCACGTGGTCGAGGAAGTAACGGTCGTGGGTGACGGCTATCACCGTGCCCTCGTATTGCTGCAGATGCTGCTCGAGCCAGTCGATGGACTCGGCGTCGAGATGGTTCGTGGGCTCGTCGAGCAGCAGCACATCGGGCTTCTGGAGGAGCAGGCGGCAGAGCGCCACGCGGCGGCGTTCTCCCCCGCTCAGGCTGGAGGCGAGCTGGTCGTCCGGAGGGCAGCGGAGGGCGTCCATGGCCCGTTCCAGCTTGGAATCGAGGCTCCAGGCATCGCAGGCGTCTATCTTGGTCTGCACCTCGGCCTGGCGCTCCATGAGGGCGTTCATCCTGGCCTGGTCTTCGTAATACTCGGGCAGGCCGAACTTGAGGTTTATGTCTTCGTATTCCCTAAGCAGCTCCACCTGCTCCATGACGCCTTCCTGAACTATCTCCTTCACGGTCTTTTCGGGATCGAGATAGGGATCCTGCTCGAGGTAACCCACGGAATAGCCGGGGGCGAACACCACCTCGCCCTTGTACTGCTTGTCTATGCCGGCGATAATCTTCATGAGCGTGGACTTCCCCGCCCCGTTGAGGCCTATAATTCCTATCTTGGCCCCAAAGAAGAAGGAGAGATAGATATTCTTGAGCAACTGCCTGTTGTTCTGGGGGATGGTCTTGCTCACGCCAACCATCGAGAAAATGATTTTCTGGTCGTTCGGGTCCATGTGCGGAATTGAATTGTTCGTGCTCTGCAAGATAAGCATTTTTGGGCGCATTTCCGAGTGTGACGGAAAATCATTATATTTGGAAAAGAATAACGCAAAACTAAATCACATATTTCATCATGGGTCAATCAAGAAGAGACTTCCTCAAGAAAGCCGGACTTGGAATCGCGGGGCTCACAATCCTTCCGCGCAGCGTGTTCGGCAAGATGGGAGAGCCGGGCAGCACCCGCGTGGCTCCCAGCGACCAGCTGACTCGCGGCATCATAGGCGTCGGCGGCATAGGCATGTCGGGGCTTCATTTTGCAAGCGATGAAAAATGCCGTCTCGTCGCGGTATGCGACGTGGACGCGAACCATCTCAACCGCGCCCTCGAGGCCGGCCAGACCAGATTCGGAACCAAGTTGCAGGCCTATACCGACTGGCGCGACCTGGTCCACGACGCCAACGTCGACATCGTCCACATCGCAACTCCCTCCCACTGGCACGGAATCATGGCCGTGGAGGCGGCCAGGGCTGGCAAGGACATCTTCTGTGAAAAGCCCATGACCCGCACCATAGGCGAAGGGAAGAAGGTGGTCGACGCCGTAAACAAGTACGGCAGGATCTTCCGCCTCGACACCTGGTTCCGCTTCAAGGACACCTTCTACGGTCTCGGAACCACGGTCGAGCCCCTCAAGAAACTGGTGGACAGCGGCCTGCTCGGCTGGCCGCTCACGGTCAGGATTTCCGGAGCCACCGGCTTCGCCTGGAAGTTCTACTGGACTGGAAAGGAGAATCTCGTACCCGAGCCGGTCCCGCAGGAACTCGACTACGACATGTGGCTCGGCCCCGCTCCCGAAAAGCCCTACAACCCGCATCGAGTGCACCAGACCTTCCGCGGCTACTGGGACTACGAGTCCGGCGGCCTCGGCGACATGGGCCAGCATTATATCGACCCTGTCCAGTACATCCTGGGCAAAGACGACGACTTCCCGGTCAAGGTGGAGGTGGACGCCCCGCAGCAGCATCCCGACGCAGTCGGAATCTGGCGCAGCATAACCTACACCTACGCCGACGGCTGCAGGATCATTCTCGAAGGCGAAGGCTTCGAGAGCGAGGGCAAGGTGCCCTACCTTGAAGGACCTCTCGGAAAGGTGTACAAGGGATTCGAATGCACCATTCCCAACGTGATGGACGTCATCAACTCCCTTCCCGACCCCGCACCGCGCCACACCGACTTCCTCGAATGCGTAAAGGACCGCCAGCATTTCGCACTGGACGAAAAGATAGGCTACCACAGCGCCACCGTGGTCAACATGGGTGCATGCGCGCTCAGGCTGAACCGCACTCTCCATTTCGACCCGGCGAAACAGCGCTTCATCGGGGACGACGCAGCCAACCTGCTCATCGACCAGCCTATGAGAGCCCCCTGGGCATCAATGATTTAAATCCGCCAAGCCATGAAAAGAACATTGACATTCATAGTAATCGCCGCCGCGTTCCTCCAGAGCACCTTCACATTCGCGCAGGATTCCAGGAACCGCACGGTGGAAACCATAGTGGCCGACGTGCTCGCGCAGATGCCCGCACAGGACAAGGCCGCATTCAACAGCAACATGGCCGACCTCGCCATGTCCGCACCCAAATCCATCCTGGTGCTGGCCTCCAAGATGCACGCACCCGTCGAAGGCATAGGCAACAACCTCGTGGAATACGCCATTGCAGGCGTCACAGCCTACGTGTCCGACCCGGCCAACTCCCAGTATAAAGCCGCCGTCCTCGAAGGCCTCAAGATAGCCGCAGTGCAGGTGGGCGACTTTTACAACGCCCAGTTCATGAATGAGCAGGCCCGCCTTCTCGGCGCGGTTCCGGCACCCCAAGAGCTGCCTCTTCCCGGCAAGGAAGACGTAAAGGCTGCAAAGAAAATGCTGGCTTCCGGCAACTCCGGGCAGATGTGCGCGGCTGCGCAGACCATAGTCGCTGCTTCCACGCCCGCAAAGGCCCTCAAATTCCTCAAGAAGGCGTTTTCCAATGAAGACCGTCCGTTCCGCAACGCGGTCCTCGGCTTCGTGACCGAAAAGGCAGGAGTGGACGAAGTGGCGAAGGTCCTTACCAAGATCTTCCCGAAGCTCTCGTCCGAGGCCAGGACCGACGCGGTCAACTGGTTCGGCGACAAGGGCCTGTCCTCCGCCATGGACCAGGTGCTCACCTCCGTGGGCGCAGGCGGTGAGCTGGGCAGCGCCGCCGTATCCGCCGCAGGCAAAATTGGCGGCAGCATGGCCCTCAATTCCCTCGTAGGACTGCTCGCAAAGGGCAATCAGGATGCCTACACGGCCCTCAGGTCATTCAAGGGCGACATCGCTCCGACAGTCATGTCCGCCCTGGAAGCCGACAAGGGCAACACAAATTTGATTTCCCTCGCGGCCGCAAGGGGCATCAAGGCTGCGGCACCATATGCCGCGGCGCTGTTCAAATCTCCCGAAAAAGACAAGAGGCTCTGCGGAATATCGGCTCTCCAGGCCATAGGAGAGGTTGCCGACGCGCCCGCCTTCATCTCCCTGATTGACAAGGGCTCCGAAGTAAAGGAAGCTGCAAACGGGCTGGTGGCCCTGCTCCGCAGGCTCTCCCCCGACGAGCAGTACTCCACGGTGAAGGCCCTTCAGAAGGGCATGGCCAATCCTGAAAGGCTTTACCCGGTGATTGCCGCCACCAACGCCGCCGCTGCGGTCGAAGACCTCAAGAACGCATGGGACGGGGGCGACGCCTCCGCACTTGCCGCTCTTGCAACCATGGACAACGGGAAGGTGGCTCCCCTCCTGCTCAAGGCCCTCAAGGGCAGCCAGAAGGGCAACGAAAGCCTGCTTGAAAGGTTCATCTCCCTCTCGGGCCGCTACGCCGAAGACAGCGACGACGCTTTTGAGGCGCTTGCCCAGGCCCTGCAGCTCGCGCAGACTCCGAAGCTGAAAAACAAGGCCCTGAAGGCCCTGGAAGACGTTCCCACGCTCAAATCCTTCCTCCTGGCAGGCAAATATCTCGACGTCCCGGAATGCGCTTACACTGCAGCTGAGGTAGTAAAGGACATCGCATCCTTCACTAAGGATGAGCTGGACTACAACACCCTTAAGAACACCCTCACGAAGGCCCAGGACATCTTCCGCTCCACCGGCGACGCAGACGACGGCTACGCGGTGGACGAGATTTCGCAGATTATCCTGAAACATGAACCCGGCACCGTCTCCGAGCTCACCCCCGAAGAGGTGGCGGAAGGCTTCGAGATGCTGTTCGACGGCACTTCGCTCGACAAGTGGCAGGGCAATATGGAAGGCTATGTCCCCATGAACGGAACAATCTATGTATCAGCCAATTACGGCTCTACCGGCAACCTCTATACCAAAAAGAAGTATAAGGATTTCATATACCGTTTCGAGTTCTGTTTCCTCCGCGAAGGCGTGAACAACGGAGTCGGAATCCGTACTCCGATGGATGTTGACGCAGCCTACGACGGCATGTGCGAAGTGCAGATCCTCGACCACGACGCCCCGATGTACGACGGGCTGCGCGAGTACCAGGTGCACGGCTCTGTCTATGGCATCATCCCGGCAAAGCGCATCAAGCACAAACCCCTCGGGGAATGGTCGACTGAAGAAATCATAGTCCGCGGCACTCACGTGAAGGTGACCGTGAACGGCGAAGTGATAGTGGACGGAGACGTCCGCAAGGCCTGCAAGGGGCACAACGTCGCCCCCGACGGCAGTTCACAGAACAAGTACACCGTAGACCACCGCAACCACCCGGGCCTCTTCAACAAGGAAGGTTACATCTCCTTCTGCGGCCACGGAGAAGGCCTGAAAATCAGGAACGTACGCATCAAGGAACTGTAGGGGCGACTCCCCTACAGTGTCTTGATATGCAGATTGCGCCAGCGGACCTTGATTCCCCCGCCATCGTGGATCTGCAGGGCGATGCGGCCGTGCCCGCGGCCGATGGCGTCGTCGCGCAGGTCTGTCATGGGTTCGCCGTTGAGCCAGGTCTGCAGGTGGTTCCCGACAAGCAGTATGCGCATGGTGTTCCAGGCTCCTTCTTTAAGGATGTTTTCCTTCTCGTCGGGAATCTGGTAGAGCCAGCCGCGGCCGTACGACTCGTAAACTCCCCCGGTATCATTGCCCTTCGGGGCCACTTCCACCTGCCAGCCGTTCACCCTCTGGCCGGGCATCTGCACGAACGAGCGGATGAAAACGCCTGAATTGCCGTTCGCCTCCTGCTTGAACTCGAGCGAGAGGTCGAAATCGTCAAAATACTCTTCAGTAGCAAGATAGCCATATTCATTGTCGGGGCCGCTCTCGCAGATGAGCTCGCCGTCCTTCACATACCACAGGTCGGTTCCGTAGAGCTCCCAGCCGGTGAGGTCCTCGCCGTTGAAAAGGTCTTTCTCTTCCTCGCGCGAAGGCAGCGGACGGATCTTGACGTTGCGGAAACTGGCCGGATAGCCGTGGTCCTGGAGGCAGATATGGCCCTTGCGTGCAAGGCCGTATTCGGGAGCGTTCTCCCATTTGCCGGAATTCTTGCGGGCATACCAGTCGGGCGTCCAGGCGTCGAACTCGACTGTTATCCTGCCGTTCAGCAGGTAGGTCACGTGGCCGTTGTCGAAGATTATCTCGGACTCGTTCCATTCCCCCGCCGGATGCAGGATGCGCTTGTCGAAATCGGGCACGTACATGGCGTAGTCCACGGCACACCTCTGCCAGTCTTCGAGCACGTAGCCGTCGTTCACTTCGGCGAAGTTCTCGTCATCGATCAGCTGGTACTCGGGGCCAGTCACATACGGCACCGCGAAAGCGGGATTTTCCACAACATGATAGAGCATGCCGCTGTTGCCGCCGCGGGAGATCTTCCACTCCCACTTGAGGTCGAAGTCGGCGAACTCCTCCTCGGTCACGATATAGCCGTCGGAGTCGCTGCCCTTGCCTTCGGCATAGATGGCGCCGTCCTTGACGCGCCAGGGGCCGGTTATGGCCGTGCCGTTGTAGTCGCGCCAGCCGTCGAGGGTCTTGCCGTCGAAAAGGAGTTTCCAGCCCTGGGCCCTCTCCTTAGGAGTGAGCGTATTTGGCCTGGGGGTACAGGCGGCCAGGCATGCCAGGGCCGCAAATGA
>CAMHKQ010000016.1 GCA_946185745.1 uncultured Bacteroidales bacterium | reverse complement strand
TGTTGCCGAGGCTGAGGTAGGACTTGCCCCTCATGGTGGCCACGGCCTGGGCGGCGCGGGCCCAGCGGAGAATCTTTTCCGCCACGTCGGCGGGGATGCTGTTGTCGGCGAGGTCCTGCACGTCGTGGCCGTAGATGCCGAAGGCCGGAAGGCCCTTCTGCGCGTGCGCGGCCAGCACTGCGGCCAGATACACCGCTCCGGGACGCTCGGTGCCGTTGAAGCCCCATACTGCCTTGGGCCAGTGGGGATGCATGTCCATGGTTTCGGAACCGTAGCACCAGCAGGAAGTTACGGAGATGGTGGCGCCCACGCCTTCCCGCTCGAACTTGGCCTGGCAGGCGGCGGATTCGGCCACGCGGCCTATGGTGCTGTCGGCTATGACGCACTCCACGGGGGAGCCGTCGCCGTTGCGGAGATTGCTTTCAATAAGTGTCTTGACCGCCTTCGCGAGACACATGGTCTTTTCTTCCAGGCTCTCGCGTACGCCGCCCTGGCGGCCGTCTATCGTTGGCCGGATTCCGATTTTGGGATACTTGCTCATTTTGTATTGTCGTTGATTTATTAGTTTCGTGCGGTTGCTGTTTCGCAGTCTAGCAAATATAATGAATATTCCGCGAAAAAATTGGAATTGTGGAAGAATTGTCCTACATTTGTCGTCCCGTTTGAAAGAACGGGTGTTCAGGGGCGTAGCCCAGTTGGTTCAGAGCGCTTGAGTCACATTCAAGAGGTCATCGGTTCGACCCCGATCGTCCCTACGGAAAAGGAAGCTGGTTTCAGCTCCCTTTTTCCATTTTCAGCGGTCTATTGTTCACCAGAAGGCCTCCTGGTGTACGGAATGCGGCAGGCTGGGCGTTCCCGCTAATTGCAGAAGTCCGACCAGCGGTAGTACGGCCACAGCTCGTCAGGCAGCGGCAGATGCGCCGCCTCGCCGTTCAGGAGCACCTTGAACAGGATGTCGTCGCTGCCGTCCTTGCGGTAGAGCACGAAATAGAGGTTGGCCCCCATCGGCACCCTGTACGACTGGCAGATGTCCTCGATTTCTTCGGGAGTGGCAGCCTCCCTGCCGTAGCCGTCCACGTCCAGGCACATGAGCAGCGCGAGAAAGGTGTAGTCGTGGGCGAAGCGCAGGTCTGCCCCGTGGCCGCGGGCCTCGATGCACTCGTTCGCGCGGGCCTTTATGTCGTCCACCACGGGCTTGTAGCCCAGGTGATTGCGCCACGCCCCCGTGTAGAATTCGAAATTGTCGATGCGCCAGACCGCGAGCTTCTCGTCGAAGGTGAACAGGTCCATGAAGTCGAGGTCGGTGTCGATGCTGTTCATGCCCGAGGCGAAGAAATACAGGTAGGCGGCGAGCTCGTATTCGCCGGAACTCTTCACCACTCCCGCGGGATTCTTGAACAACTTGCAGAGCACCGCGTGCGAATCGAGGTTGCGGGCCGCGTACCGGTCCTTGGTCTCCTTGAACGGGACGGGGGTGCGCTGATAGCTGTCGTCGGGGAAGGGATTGCGGCTGTCAAGCGGCAGTACCGCCGGCAGGTTGACATCTGCAACGCTTTCAGTTACAATTAGTTCCGGGTTTTGCCTCTGGATGCCCAGGCAGTACGACGACATGGTCATGGTGCTGCGCAGCGAGGGGGAGGAGACGGCCCGCACGCGCGCGCCGTCGGGGAACACCTCGGGATAAGTGGCGTAGGTGAGCGCCGAGAGATCCTGCTGCTGCTGCCATCCCACCCTCGAGAGGTCTCCGGCCCTGTGCTCCACCTGGGGGTAGAGGCGGTCGAAACGGGCCTTGAAGTCCTTGCCGAACTCGGTGAGGTTGCCTTCCTTGTCGGCCTTGGCAAGCGCGTCGCCTATCATGTCGTAGTTTATAGCCTGGTAGGCGTAGCGGGCGCCGTGGCGGCCGTAGTGGCTGATATAGAAGGGTTTATAACCTGCCGGTGCGGGGGTGGCGTCGAGCTTGTCCATGGGGCAGACGTAGTCGGTGCCGGTGAGCAGCTCGGGATGCGCCCTGAGGGTCGCTACCGTGGCGCCCTCGTCTTTCGCAACCTCGAGCAGCAGGCTGCCGTCCACCGGAACATCGAGTACCGTGACGTCGTCTGCCGTGACGGTGCCCAGGTCGCGATGGTTGTAATAGTCGGTGACGCGGTAGGTGCAGCCCTTCTCGAGCCCGCGGAGCTCCACGCTCTGAACGGGCTCTCCGGTGGCGTAGAAGGCGTAGTAGAGGCAGCCGTTGCGGGAAATCACGTGGGTTTCGGGGTAGTCGAAGCCTATGTCATACAGGCCGGGGACGTACTCGCCGAGCGCGAGGCCCTTCTCTTCGTAGATGGCGAGGGCGTTCCGCAGGAGCGCCTCCTTTTCGGGAGTGAGCAGGAACGACTGCGACGCGTACGGATTGTCCTTGGGCCAGGTGAACTTGGTGCCGATCACGGCGCCTATGCCGAGCTGGGTGGGGAAGTCGTCTCCTCCGTCGGAGAGCTCGATGTGGTCGCCGTAGTAGGCCAGTTTCGGGGCCAGGGCGCGGAGCACATATCCCTTGGTGCGTATCTGGTAACTGCTTGTGGGATCGGAAGATACGGCCTTGTCGATATAAGGGAGATTATAAACCGAGAAGCAGTCTCCGCAGGGGCAGTACTGCAGCACGGCGTGCGGCTTCACCGCGCGGGCGGTGTTGTGTATCAGCTCGTAGAAATGCGGGAGCTCCCTGGAGGATTTTTCGGGATCTTCGGGATGATGCGCCGGGCTGTAGTCGGGGGCTACGGCGTTCATGTGCTGGCCGTCGAGCTTGAGCCCGTCGAAGCCGTAGTCGGCGATGAACTTGTGCACCAGGGCCGACTGCTCGCGGAGTACGTCCGCGTCGACAGGGGAGAGGGTCCAGCTGAACCACCAGTCTATCAGCTGAGGCTTTCCGTCCTTGCCGAGGATGATGGAATTGGGATATTTGCGGAGGAACTCCGTGCCGGGATCGGCTGCGAGCGGAGCCCACCAGAGTTCGGCCTTGAGGCCGTATTTGTGGAACTCGTCCACCAGGTACTTCATGTCGGCGTCGCCGTTGGGGAAACGCTCCGCGGTGAGGTCCCAGTCGCCTTCGGCTATCTGATAGCCGTCGTCGAGGGTGGCCCATTTGAAGCCCAGCTCCTTCACTTTAGGAAGGGTGCCCACTATCTCTTTGATGGTGAATTTCCTCTCGTAACCCCAGGCGCACCAGGCGGTCTCGTAGGCCTCGGGCACACTCTCGGGCATCTTCACGCCCACCCTGTCGAGCAGGCCGGCGTAATTGCGGAGCGGCAGGAAGCAGTCGCCCTCGTACACGTGGATGAAGCCGGTGTATGTGTCTATTCCGGCATCGGGGGCGAGGGTCACGGGCTCGTCGAACTCCTTCACCAGCGAGATGTCGGCGTAGTCGTTGCCGGCTTCCTTCACCACCGGCAGGCTGACTATCTCGGGGGTGGGCTCGATGTGGCCCGTCATCACGCCGGCATCCCTGCGCCACAGGCACACCGCGGGCACTCCGCCGCCGTAGTCGGGGTTGTTCATGCCCATGAAGTTGCGCTGGTAAAACTCTTCGCCTATGGGCTTGAGCCAGTCTTCGCGGTAGGTGGTGGACTGGCCCAGGAACGACCAGAAGTAGGGGCCGGGCTCATCGGCCTTCACTTCCATGGGGCAGAGCGTCCATCCGTCGGCGCTGAGCGGCTCGCCGGAGGCGTTCCGGAAAGTGGCCTGTACCAGCGCCGTGGCGGGGAAATCGTCGTAGACGCGGATGGTGAGTTCGCGCAGGACGGCGGGGCCTTCGACGGATTCTCCTTTGAAAGTATAGCAGGTGCCCTTGCCGAAGGCGTCGCTGATGCTCTTCTTGCTGCTTGCGGTGTTCCTGAAGGCCAGGTCCTGGCCTCCGATGCGGATGGTGGCCAGCTGGGAGCTGCCCCCGAAGAGGGGAGTCCCGGCCTTGGCGAAGGCCGTCTGGAACCCGTTTTCGGCGGGAGTGATGACAAGGTCGCCGGAGCTTACTGAAGTGACTTTGCAGGCCTGTACGAGGAAGGTCAGTCCGAGTACGGACAGTGCCAGGAAGTGGAGATGTTTCATATTTACAAAATTAAAGAATTAAAGTTATTTTTCAAAACATTTGACCTATCTTTGCAAAACAACCACAGACCGTTATGAAACATCTCGCCCTGCTCGCATCCGTCCTGCTTGCCCTTTCCTGCAACTGCACCGGGGAAATCCCTGACAATGAAGGAGTTCCGAAGGAATTCGCCAATATGAAAAGGGTTCCGCTCAAGAGCGAAGTCACCGCCGTGCAGCCCATGACCGGAATAGTGCTGTGGAACACCAATTCCCGCAACAAGACCGCCGATATCCAGCTGGAATTCTCGTACATGCTCTACAACGACGTGTGCAAAGAGAAGGACGTGTTCGACTGGACGCCCATGGACAAGCTCCTCGAAGAGGTGGCGTCGCGCGGGCACCAGGCCGTGGTGCGCTTCAGGTACACCTATGTGGGGCAGGAATGCGCCGTGCCCGACTACATCAAGGCCCTGCCCGACTACGAAGAGAAGGTGGGCAAGAGCGAGGGCGCCCGCACCTGTTTCCCCGACTGGAGATGCGCCGAGCTGAAGCGCTTCCACAAGGAGTTCCACCGCCGTTTCGCCGAGCGCTACGACACCGACCCCAGGCTGGCCTTCGTCGAGACCGGCTACGGCCTCTGGGCTGAATATCACATCTACGACGGCCCCTTCATCCTGGGCAGGACCTTCCCCGACAAGGAGTTCCAGGCCGAGTTCATGCTCGCCATGGCGGACTGGTTCAAGGAAACCACCTACAGCATCTCCATCGATGCGGCCGACGGCAAATACGGCCCGTTCAAGAAAGACAAGTCGCTGCTCGACCTGCGATTCGGCAATTTCGACGACTCCTTCATGTGCGAAGACCACGACGGCTACAATTACGAATCCTGGAAGTTCTTCGGCGAGGAGCGCTACAAGAGGGCCCCGATGGGCGGAGAATTCAGCTACTACACCAAGTTCGACCAGAGGCACTGCCTCGACGCCGAAGGTATGTACGGCCGCGTGTTCGAAGACGAGGTGGCGAAGTACCACATGACGTTCATAATAGGCGACGGCCAGCCCATGTACCAGTCCTGGGACAGGATTCGCGAGGCCTCGCTTTCAATGGGTTACAAGTTCCGCGTGAAGGATTTCCGCGTGGGCAAGAAGGGCGCCGCCGTGCTTGTGGAGAACGTGGGCGTAGCCCCGATCTACCGCGACGCTTTCGTGTCGGTGGACGGCATCCGCTCCGACTTCAGTCTGGCGCAGCTCATGCCGGGCGAGAGCCGGTGGCTGGCCTTCGAGGGCAAGGGTTTCACCGCTGACAGCAGGGTGGCCGTGGAATGCGACCACCTCGTGCCCGGCCAGAGCATCGGCTTCGAGGCCGACGTGCAGTAAAAGTCTTATTCCCTGCTGAAAATAAGCACGCAGGCGATTGCCGCCACCATGCCCACTATCTGGGTGGGAGAGGGGACGTGCGAGTACAGCACCAGCGAAATGATGATGGTTATCACCGGGGCGCAGGCGTCGCCCAGCGGGGCCACTATCATGGCCTTGCCGTAACGGTTGGCATAGACCAGGGTGAGGGCGCCGATGGCGTTGAGTATCTGCACGAAGAAGGTGAGGTAAGGGCCGTTGAACGAGCGGTTTATGGGCTGCGAGAAGTCGGTCATCAGCAGGGCCACGGGGATGAGCGCCACGGCCGCGATGGCCATGTAGGCGAAGACGCTCTCGGCGTCGGGCGCATAGTTGTTGGCGAGCTTCATCACGAAGGCCTGGACGCCCCAGAAAATGAACACCAGCGAGGCCAGCAGTATCCACAGGTTGCCCTTCACCGCCTCGTCGGACTTGCCGGACAGGGAGAAGCAGATTATGGCCACGAAGGCCAGAATTATTCCGAGCACGCCCAGTTTGCTCACGCGCTCCTTCAGCACCAGTGTGGAGAGGATTACCGTCACTATGGGGGCCACTGAAATCATCGGGAAAATGATGTAGGCGGGGCCGTACTTGAGCGCTTCGAACAGGATGAGCTGCCCGGCTGCGCCCAGAAGGCCCACTCCCATGCCCAGGAACACCGATTTGCGCCTGGTGTCGAGCTTGAAGCGGATGTTCGCCAGGGCCACGAGGGCGCACGGGATCATGCTTATCGCCCATACCACGTAGGTGAGGGTGGCCGGGTAGTCGGGATAATCGGAGAATGCGCCCCAGATACCCCATGTCACCATGGTTATGAGGGCGTACAACAACCAGTTGCGTTTCTTTTCCATACTGCTAGATGTCTATTATGTGAAGGTCTATGCCAGCGTTGCGGACGAATGAGCGGAACTCCTCGGGGGCGTTGCTGTCGGTGATTATGGTGTTGACCTTGGAGAGGTCGGCTATGTGCGCGAAGCTGCGGCGGCCTATCTTGCTGGAATCGAACACCGCCACCACCTCCCTGGCCGATGCTATCATGGCCTGGTTGAGGCTGGCTTCTTCGATGTTGGGCGTGGAGAGGCCGTCCCTGGTGTTGGCGCTGTCCACCCCGAGGAAGAGTTTGTCGCAGTAGAAGTTCTTCAGTCCCATTTCGGCCAGCATGCCCACCGTGGAATGCGAGATGATGCGGATGCTGCCGCCCAGCACTATGACGTTGAACCGCTCGTAGCGGTTGAGGATGAGCGCGATGTCGAGCGAGTTGGTGATTATGGTGAGGTTCTGGAAGGCGTCGAGGTTGCGCGCCAGCTCCATCATGGTGGTTCCCGAGTCGAGTATGATGGTCTCGTTCTCTTTGATGAGGGACGCCGCGTATTTCCCGAGGAGCGCCTTTTCGTGGGCGTGCAGCTTCTGTTTGTGGGTAATCGAAAGGTCGTCCTGCTCTGCGCTCTGGCGCATTGCGATGGCGCCTCCCTTCACGCGGACCAGGAGTTTTCTCTCTTCCAGGACGGCGAGGTCCTTGCGGATGGAGACTTCCGATACGCCGAAAGCCTTCACGAGCGGCGCTATCATCACGCGGCCCTCTTCGTTCAGCATGTTCAGGATGGAGCTTCTTCTTTCTTCGGTGCCTATTCTGCGTTTCATGAAATTGGGTTTTTCCGAAATCCGGGATTTCGTTTGTTAAATCGAATTTTAGTTTCGTAAGTGCAAAGTTAACAAAAGTAAGATAAAATGCAAATTATATTTTGAAAATTAAGTTTTATGGTTTATTTTTGTAGGTAATATGAATAACGACATTCCCAAACTCAGAAAACTCCTGAACCGCATTCAGGAACTCACGGCCGAGGGCCACAAGCCCATGACGCTTCTGGCCGTCTGTCCGAATTCTCCCGCAGTAATCAAGGCCGCCTTCAGGGCGGCGAAGCGCAATAACGCTCCCATCCTCTTTGCCGCCACCCTCAACCAGGTCGACAACGACGGCGGCTACACCGGCATGACCCAGGTCGACTTCGTACGCACCATGAAGCGCGAGGCCCGGCGCAACAACTACACCGGCGACTACCTTGCCTGCATTGACCACGGCGGCCCCTGGCTCAAGGACATCCAAACCCTTGAAATGTGGCCTCTCGACAAAGCCATGGAGGCTGTAAAGCGCTCATACGAAGCCGCTTTGCTCGCCGGCTACGACCTCATTCACGTCGATCCCACGGTCGACCGTTTCCTGCCCAAGGGCAAGATTATCGACATCGATGTGGTGGCAGCCCGCACCATCGAGCTCATCACCCATATAGAGAATTTCCGCAAGGAGCGCGGCCTGCCCCGCATCGCCTACGAAGTGGGCACCGAAGAAGTCCACGGCGGCCTTGCCGACGAGAGCGTATTCTGCCGCTTCCTCGAGCTCCTGAAGGAAGGTCTTGCGAAGAACGGTTGTGCCGACGCATGGCCCTGCTTCGTAGTGGGCAAGGTAGGAACCGACCTGCACACCACCTTCTTCGATCCCGAAGTGGCCCGCAAGCTCACCGGCATCGTGGCCGGCTACGGCAGTTTCATCAAGGGGCATTACACCGACGATGTCGAAAATCCGCAGGACTATCCTCTCACCCATATGGGAGCCGCCAATGTCGGTCCGGAATTCACCGTAAGCGAATACAATGCGCTGGAAGAGCTCGAGGCCGTCGAAAACGAGCTCTACGAAAAGGGCTGCGTGGCCATGCATTCCGGCATGACCGCCATCCTGGAGAGGCTCGTCGTGGAGTCCGGCCGCTGGAAGAAGTGGGTGCATGGCAACGAGTCGCCCGACGACTTCGATTCCATCACTCCCGAGCGCAAGCGCTGGCTCATCCAGACGGGTGCCCGCTACATCTGGCAGAAGCCCGAGGCCGTGGCCGCACGCCAGACCCTTTACGACAACCTGTCCATGAACGGCATCGATGCCGAGGGCATAGTGCTGTCCACCATCGAAAGGGCCATCGACAAATACTACGTCGCGTTCAACCTGGTGAACCTCAACGCTTTACTGTAATGAAAGAATTTGATATCCTTGCCCTGGGCGAACTCAACGTCGACCTCCTGCTGAACCGCATCGCGGGCTTCCCCGAAGTCGGCAAAGAAATCTTTGCGGAAGACATGACCCTCACCCTGGGCTCTTCCACCGCCATCTTTGCGGCTAACGCTTCGTCCCTCGGCGCCAAGGTAACGTTCGTCGGAATGATAGGCAAGGACCAGTTCGGGCAGCTGGTGCGCGATTCCCTGAAGGCCAGGGGAGTGGACGTCTCCAACCTCATCGAGACGGAGTCCGCCGCCACCGGCCTCACCGCCATCCTCAATTACGACAACGACCGGGCGAACGTCACCTACCCGGGCGCGATGAGCCTGATGGGCTGCAAGGATATCGATCCCGCAGTGATCGCCAGGGCCGGCCACGTGCACATCTCATCCGTGTTCCTGCAGCAGACCCTGCACGACCAGCTCTTCGAGATAGTGTCGCTGGTGAAGGCCCAGGGCGCAACCCTGTCTATGGACGTCCAGTTCGACCCCTCCGAAAAGTGGGACTTCGATTATAAAAAGATACTTCCCCTCGTAGACATCTTCATGCCCAACGAGCAGGAACTCATGTGCATCACCGGCAAGCCCACGGTAGAGGAGGCTCTTGCCGACATCCGCCCGTATCTCAGGAACATGGCTGTAATCAAGATGGGCACCAGGGGCTCGCTGCTTGTCACCCCCGAAGGCGACAGGCGTGTCGCCGCCATTCTGAACCCCTCCGTTGTGGATGCGATCGGCGCCGGGGACAGCTTCGACGCGGGTTTCATCGCCGCCTTCGTGCGCGGAAAGTCCCCGTCGGCCTGCCAGGACACGGGCAACCTGACGGGCGCCGTGAACACCACCGCAGCTGGCGGCACCGGGGCCTTCGCTTCGCTGGAAGCCTTCCGCGAAGCGGCCATGAAGCATTTCGGCTGCACTCCGGACCTGTAAACTCATTTGGGAGGTTAAATAATTAGTATGGTGAAGTTGGCTGAGACCCCGCGTTCCGGCCAATTTCTTTTTTATCTTTGCAGAAGACGCATTCCGGGTATTAGTGCGTTTATAATGCAGAAGCGTCTACTGACTGGTCGATGAAAGCGGACATTGCCGGAATCTCACGCCTGCGTATCGGCGTCGACGGCGAGGGTGTCACCACCCTGGTCGCATTCATGCTGTGTCCGCTCCAATGCAAATACTGCCTGAATCCGCAGACATTGTCAATGTCTTATCCCTCAAAGAGTTACACTCCGGAAGAACTGTATGCCGAGCTCAAAATCGACGCCCTGTACTTCCTTGCGACCGGCGGGGGAGTTACTTTCGGCGGCGGCGAACCTCTCCTGAGGGCGCCGTTCATCGCAGAGTTCCGCAGCATCTGCGGGAAAGAGTGGAAGCTCAATCTCGAGACCAGCCTGAACGTCAGCCGCGACCTGCTCGAGACTGCCGCTCCCTGCGTGGACAGCTTCATTGTAGACATAAAGGACATGAATCCCGAAACCTATGCAAGCTACACCGGCGGCAGCAATTCCGGGGTTCTGGAAAACCTCCGTTATCTCGTGGACGCAGGCCGCGCGGAATCGTGCGTCATCAAGGTGCCGCTGATTCCCGGCTACAACTCCAAAGAGGCGGTCGAGGCCAGTATGTCTGCACTCAAGTCAATGGGATTCAACAACTTCGACAAATTGAAATATAAAACTGAAATACATGGAAAGGGGAAAGGAAATCTGTAAGGCTCTCAAGGAGATCCGCAGGCGCATAGCAATAGAAAACGACATCGAGTTCGTTACCTCTGAATGCAGGCACAAGGGCCACTGCCAGGGCACGTGCCCTAAGTGTGAAGCGGAAATCAGGTACCTCGAAGAGCAACTGGAGTCGCGCAGGCGGCTCGGCAAGGTCACCAGGGTGGTGGGGCTGTCAGTAGGCCTCGCGGCAATCGCCCCGGTGCTGTTCACGGCCTGCGACCAGCCAAGCGGCTATCTGGTGGAAGGCGATATGCCGGCAATCGAGGAACAGACAGAAAACAACAACCAGGAGCAGACTTCACAGTCGCCCCTGGAAGGTGATATCGTCGATTCAACGCCGCAGAATTAGCGTTTGATCCGGCCGCAGAGGTAGCAGAGCGTAGCTACCACCATTCCGTTGATGGCCGGGAATCCCCAGTGTACGAGGTTGGCAACAACCGCGCCGAGCACCACGCCCGCCACGGCAAACCAGTTGACCGTGGGAATGGGTTCGGTGCTGTCGGCCGCGTAGGCCTTCCTGTTGGTGAAGTAGCTGATAATTATGATGATACCAATCGGTGGCAGGGTGCAGTTGAGCACGTTCAGCCAGCCGCAGAAGTTCCAGTAGAGCCATACGGCGGTGATGGTGCCGATGATGCCGGAGATGATCACCATCGTCTTCTTGCTGAGGCCGAAGATGTTGGAAAGGCCGAGCCCTGCGGTGTACAGCGCATTGTCGTTCGTGGTCCAGATGTTCAGGCCGAGCACCAGCACTGCAAGATAGAAGAGGTTAAGGTTGAGCATCACCTCGAAGATGTCGTTGCCGCCTACGTAGATGCTGGAAACGGCGCCGAAGCAGAACATGAGGCTGTTTCCTAGGAAGAAGGCCGCCACCGTAGTCCACAGGCCGATCTTGCCGCTCTTCGCGAAGCGGGTGAAATTGGGTGTGGCCGTACCTCCCGATACGAAGCTGCCCACTACCAGTCCGGCTCCGGCAATCAGTCCGAGCCCTTTCGTGCCCATGTTGAACTGCTCTACCAGCCCGGCATCCCCGTGCCTTACTGCGAGTATCATCGCCACGGTGCCGAGGATGGCCACGGCGGGAACCGCTATGTAGCTGACGATCGTGAGGCTCTTGATGCCGAAATAGGCGCTGGCGGTCATGAGAATGCCGGCTATCGCGACAAGCATATAACCCTGCCACGGCATGTGGTCGGGAGTGACGTCGAGCCCGAGCAGCTCCTTGGCCACGGGAATGGCAAACATGGCGAGACCCACGCCGAACCAGCCTATCTGGGTGAAGCTGATCATCGCGCTGGGAAGCCAGCTGCCTTTGCTGCCGAAACTCCTGCGTGCGAGCATGTCCAGAGACATTCCGCTGTTGGCGCCGATGTAGCCGAGTGCTCCGGTGTAGGCGGCGAGGATGATGCCGCCGACTATGAGGGCCCATACGAAGCCCCAGAAATCCAGGCCTGCGGCGAGCTGCTGCCCGACCCACATGCTGGCAGAGAAGAAGGTGAAGCCGAGCATCACCATGAACATGCTGAGGGTGCCCTTACGACCCGCACGGTCTACAGGACTAGACGTGTAATCCACGTCGATTTTCTTTTTGTCATTCATAAGATTGGGATATGGTTTTGATTTGCTTTATGCGGGCGGTGACGATGTCGCGGAGATTCAGCGACGCCGCGTTCCTGCAGAATTCCTGCTCCAGGCTCCAGAGCTCCCGGAGGCCGTCGCCGGGAAGTTCGCCGAAGCTCGTGGCCTCCAGCCAGGCGGGGTAGTCTACGGGGCCGTCGTAGCCGAGCTTTTCGTTGGTAAGGGCGGCGGGGGAGATGGAATCCACCCGCTCCAGCATGCCTTCCCAGTAGCCGAGCACTTCCTCGAAGTGCACCGGAATCTCGTACCGGCGGGCGCCCCCGTCGTAGATTATACACCTCTCGAAGAGGGAGTAGGGATGCTCCATCACGTAGCGGCGGAACTCGGGGGCTACCACGCCTCCCTTCCATCCGAAGTCGATGTCTATGAGGTTGATGCCGCAGACGCCCTGCTCTTCGTAGACGGTGAACATGCCTTCGTAGAAGAAGCATTCGAAGCCCTCGAAAGCGGGGAAGAGGCTGCGGATGCGAGTGGTGAGCTCTTCCATGATGGTGACTGCCCGGGTGCCGCCGATGGTGAAGAAGATGATCTTGCGCAGGCTGCCGCCGCGGCTGTGGAAATAGTCCACCACCCGCTCGAGGCAGAGTTTCATGGTGTCGCCGGTGGCGATTATGTCGCCTATGGCTAGTATCCTGTCCTTCCCGACGCGGAGCTTGTCGTACTTGATGTCGAGTCCGGTGATGACGTTATCCTTTATTATGCGCTCGCAGGAGAGAAAGTTCATGTCCCTGACCCTGATGCCGGCGCGGTGGCAGGCTTCTTCGAGCGGATAGTTGAGGCCGCCGCGGAGGATAGTCAGAATATCGAGGTCGCCGCCCCAGCCAGTAGGAAACAGATGGCGAAGGGCGGCGACAGTTTCGGGGAGAAGCGACAGATAGTTGTCGAACCCGACCGTTTCAGGAAAAGCCATGAGACGACGGGTTCCTTCCCCGCTCAAAATGAAATACTTGTTGCGGAACTGCGGAGACTGCAGTTCGTATATGCTTGTGTTTTCTTGCAGGCCGGCAAAATGCAGGCTCGCTCTAACGGATGCAGTGGACATAAAAAATCCCGATTAGAACCAATCGGGATACAAAGTTATGCTTTTATCCGGGAGAATGCAAATTGCCGGCAAAAAGTTTTCAATATTTTATGAACAACCGGTTTATTTGATTTCTCCGCTGTGGATGCGGTCGAGGAAGCTCTTCACGCGGGCCTTGTATTCTTCGGGATACCTGGCGTAGGAGTTGGCGTGTACGGCGCCGGGCACCTCCCACTTCTCCTTGTAGCCCTTGACCTTGGCGTCGTAGTTGATCTGCAGATGCTTGAAGGGCACGAAGTCGTCGGCATCGCCGTGGATGAAGAGCATGGGACGGTCGCATTTGGCAAGCTGCTTCACGGAAGAGGCTTCCCAGAAACCCCAGCCGTGTTCGCGCTTGGTTACGAGGCTGGCGCTCTGGAGTACATCGGGCGGTATGAACCAGAAGCTCTGGCGGCGGTTGTTGTTGAACTGCTTGATTACGGATGCGTAGCCGCAGTCCTCCACAAAGCCGCGGACATATTCCGGAAGGGGATCGCCGCTGGCCATCATGACGGTGGCGGCGCCCATGGACACGCCGTGCAGCACCATGAAATCGTCCTTGAAGACGTTGTGGGCCACTTCAATCCACTTTTCTACGTCGAGGCGGTCGTTCCAGCCCATCTGGATGTGGTCGCCCTCGGAATAGCCGTGGTACTGGAGATCCGGGAACAGCACGTTGTAGTTGAAGTCGTCGCGGTACATGCGGACTAGGTAGAGGAACACGAAGTGGTTGTCGCCGTAGCCGTGCACCACGATGGCGGTACCCTGTGCGGTGGCGGGATCCTTGGCGGGAACGTAGCAGGCGTGCACTTTAAAGTCGCGGTAACCCACGATGAAAGTGTCTTTCAGGACGCCCTGCTCCTTGAGGGAGTCGTACCAGGCAGTGCTGCCGGGCATGAGGGAATCGGCCTTGTGGCGGGTGCGTTCGATGTCGGCTATGCCGTGCACTTCGGGCTCGAGAGCGTAGTGGGACATGTATTTGCCTGCGACGCAGCCGTTGAGGCCGGCCACGATGACAAACAATGCTGCGAGTTTGAATAAACTTTTCATTGGCGTTATAGTTATGTTATTGATTTACAGTTTAAGAATTGTGACGTCGGACTCGTCCGAGACGAGCGTGGTGAGGTCGGTGAGGGTGATGGTGATGGTCTTGCCCTTCTGGAGCGGGTAGCCCACGTTGATCCAGCGGGGCTTGGCCATGTCTTCATAGACGGCGATCTTGATGAAGGTGGCGTCGTCGGCGGCGCAGAAGGTCTCGTGGAAACCGGTCTGGATCTTGGAGCGCTGGCGCGCGTTGATGCACTCGCCGTAGCCGTTGTATTCCCTGAAGTAGAAGGTGAAGTCGTGGTGGATGTCGGTGAAGCTCTGTTCTACGTTTACCGTGTAGAAGCTTTCGTTGCGGAGCTTCCATTTCTCGCAGGAGCTGAGCGTGAGTACCGCCAGGGCGAGTAAGGCAATGGCTATTATCTTTTTCATACGGCAAATTTACTAATCTTTTCGTAATTTTGCAGACTTTCCCCTGCAAAGGGGAAAAAGACTACGCAATGGCAGGGAATATCAGCATCAAGGGCGCCAGGGTCAACAACCTCAGGAACGTCAGCCTGGAAATACCCAGGGGCAGACTGGTGGTTGTCACCGGCATCAGCGGCAGCGGCAAGAGTTCGCTGGCGTTCGACACCCTGTATGCCGAGGGGCAGAGGCGTTTCGCCCAGAGCGTCTCGTCCTACGCCAGGCAGTTCCTGGGGCGCATGACCAAGCCCGACGTCGACCTCATCGACGGCATCCCGCCGGCAATCGCCATCGAGCAGAAGGTGAGCGTCAAGAATCCCCGCAGCACCGTGGGCACCACCACCGAAATCTACGATTTCCTGCGCCTGGTGTTCTCCCGCATCGGCCACACTTATTCTCCCGTCAGCGGCGGCGAGGTTAAGGCCGACACCGTCCAGGACGTGCTGCGCTTCATGGAGGGCTCCGGCGCTTCGGTGTTCTACATCCTTGCCGACGTCCGCTGGGACTGGCGCGACGACAAGGTGGAGCTGATGCTCTCGCTGAAGGAGCAGGGCTATTCCCGCCTGTTCGCCGGGGGCGAAGTGAGGGCCATCGACGACATCCTCCGGAAGGGAGGGGAGTACCCCGCCGGGGCCATGCTGCTCATCGACCGCCTCAAACTTCAGGACCCAGCCGACATCCGCACCGACTCCGACCTCCGCACCAGGCTCCTCCAGAGCGTCGGGGACGCCTTCGACAGGGGCGGCGGCGACATGACGGTGGTCTGCGACGGCAGGGCGGAATCTTTCTGCAGCCGCTTCGAGCTGGACGGCATGAGCTTCCAGAAGCCGGACGAGTATCTGCTCAGCTTCAACAGCCCCCTGGGGGCCTGCCCGGTCTGCGGCGGCCTCGGCAAGATAATCGGCATCAGCGAAGACCTGGTGGTTCCCGACAAGAGCAAAAGCATCTACGACGGGGCCATCGCCTGCTGGAGGGGCGACAAGATGGGCTGGTTCAAGGATCATCTGGTGCACGTGGCGGGGCGCTACGGCATCCGGCCCTTCGAGCCCTACTGCAATCTTACCGAACAGGAGAAGGACGTCATCTGGAACGGCCACAGCGAGCCCGGCGACGACGACAGCATAGTGGGCATAAACGAGTTCTTCGACTGGGTGCACACGCAGCGCTATAAAATCCAGTACAAGTTCATGGAGAGCCGTTTCAGCGGCCGTACGGTGTGCACTTCGTGCCACGGCTCGCGGCTGCGCAAGGAGGCGCTCTACGTGAAGGTGGGCGGAAAGAATATCCACGAATGGCTGTCCATGACGGTGGACGCCCTGATAGAGTTTATGGACGGGCTGGAGCTGGATGAAAGGGAACGTACCATCGCGGCCGAGCCGCTGAGGGAAATCCGCAGCCGCTTGCAGTACATTCAGGAGGTGGGGCTGGGGTATCTTACTTTGAGCCGGGCGTTCAACTCGCTCTCCGGCGGCGAGAGCCAGAGAATCAACCTCGTCACCGCGCTGGGAAGTTCGCTGGTGGGCAGCATGTACATTCTGGACGAACCGTCGATAGGGCTGCATCCTCGTGATACTGAAAGACTTATAGGCGTGCTGCGGCGTCTGCGCGACCTCGGCAACACCGTGGTTGTGGTGGAGCACGACGAGAATATAATCCGCGCGGCAGACCTGCTGATAGACATGGGCCCGAAGGCCGGGGTGAACGGGGGCGAGGTGGTATTCCTGGGGAAGGCCGCCGACAAACTTCCCGCGAAGGCGGTAGACGCTTCGCTCACGCTGCAGTACCTTACCGGGGTGAGGAAGCGCTACATGCGCGAAAAGCGCCCCTGGAGCTATTATATCAGCGTCGAGGGGGCCATGGAGCACAACCTGAAGAACATAGACGTGAAGTTCCCGCTCAGGGTGCTCACCGTGGTTACGGGCGTGAGCGGCTCCGGGAAGTCGTCCCTGGTAGGGGATATCCTTTATCCCGCGCTGTGCACCCGCATGGGCGAAGGCGGGGTGGTTCCGGGCACGCACAAGGGCCTGGGGGGCAATCTCGACCGCATCTCCCGGGTGGAATATGTCGACCAGAACCCCATAGGCAAGAGCTCCCGCAGCAACGCGGTCACGTATCTGAAGGTCTACGACGAGATCCGCAAGCTGCTTTCTGAACAGCAGTACGCGAAGATAAACGGCTACGGGCCTTCGTATTTTTCGTTCAACCAGGAAGGCGGGCGCTGCCCCGAGTGCCAGGGCGACGGGGTGGTCACCATCCAGATGCAGTTCATGGCCGATATCACCATGGTGTGCGAGGAGTGCGGCGGCAAGCGCTTCAAGCCCGACATCCTGGAGGTACGCTATCGCGGCAAGAACATCGACGACATCCTGAACATGAGCGTAGACGAGGCCATCGACTTCTTCTCGCTTGGCAGGGAGGAGTCGGCGAAAGCGATTGCGCGGAAGCTGCAACCGCTTGTGGATGTGGGACTTGGCTATATCAAGCTGGGGCAGAGCAGCAGCACCCTTTCGGGCGGCGAAAGCCAGCGCATCAAGCTGGCGTATTTCCTGTCGCTTGGAGAAGGCGGGGGCAGGCGCCAGGGAAACAGCCGCATTCTCTTCCTCTTCGACGAGCCCACCACCGGCCTCCACTTCTTCGACGTGGAGAAACTCCTGAAGAGTTTCGACGCCCTGCTCGACGCCGGGCACAGTATAATAGTGGTGGAGCATAACACCGACGTGATCCGCAACGCCGACTGGGTGATAGACCTGGGGCCCGACGCCGGCGCCGATGGCGGCCGCGTGGTCTTCGAGGGCACTCCCGAAGACATGATCGCCGGCGCCGACACCTTCACCGCCCGATATCTCCTATAATTGGGGCTAAGCCGCCCCGCCGAACCGCATTTGGCATACAATTAAAATTGTCGATTTTTCAAAAACAGAAATAAATCGACTTTCTTTTTTTACCCCCTTGACAGACGTTTTCGGGCTGTTTAGATTTGCCGTCGAACAATGGTCAATACTCTCAATTCGCAGCAGCCAGGTATGAGCCAATTCTTTGATTTCGGACGGTCGTCCGGGAGATTCTTCTCCAAAGTGTTTGTGTCTTGCTTCCTGTTGCCGGCTCTTCTGGCTGCAACGGTCATCGCCGTCGCTGTGACAGCGACGGCATGTGCCGGCGAGAGTGGCGTCTCAGGCATCTCTTCGGAAACGCTTGAGCCGGGCCAGGTCAAAGATACGCTGCATGTACGCGTCTCCGCACGCCACCCCATAAAAACGCTGGATATCTTCGTATACCGCGACAGGCCCACGAAGCCGCTGGAAACCTATGTGCGGGTGGAAGGGAGCGCCGTCCCGGGAATCCCGTCCGAGAGCGGCGACAGGATAGTGGCCGCCGTGGCCAACAGCCCGGCTGAGTTCAACCTCGAGGCGCTCAGGAGCTTCGACTCGATAGAGCTGCTGAGCATGGATTACCGCCTTGAAGATCCGGCGGCGCCGGTGATGAGCGGGGTTCTGGCATCTGCCTCGGACACAGTGGATCTGCCACTCACGCCCCTCCTGTGCCCGATTCTGCTGGTGTCGGTGGAGAACGCCCTGGACACGCTCGCGGAGGACGTTACGGTTACGCTCAGGCAGGTGAACTCGCGTGCGGAAATCTTCCGCAGCGACGGTTTCAGGCCCACCGAAACGGTGGACACTCCGCAGGAGGCGGCACATCCCGAAATGATGAAGGCGCGGCTCCCTTGCGACGTTGGCTGCTATGTGCAGTATCCCGGGCTGACCCTCTACGGCTATCCCAATGACAGCCAGGCAGTTCTGGGAATCCCGCAGACCGAACTGGTACTCGACTGCAGCGTCGGCGGCGTCCGGCACAGCACCGTCGTCCCCGTGCATCCTCTCCGTCGCGGGGAAACCGCGGCCATAGGGCTCAGAATTGAGTAAAATTGATATCTTTGCAATATGGACATCGACTTCGTGGTTTCCTGGGTGGACATGAAAGATCCCGGGTGGCAGGCGGCCTTTGCGGAATGGCGCCGGAGAGAAGGCGGCTCCCGCAACGGCCTCTCCGAGGCGCGTTTCCGCGACACCGGCCTGCTGAAATACTGGTTCCGCGGGGTGGAGAAGATGTGCCCGTGGGTGCGCCGCATCCACCTCGTCACCTGCGGCCAGAAGCCCGCGTGGCTCGACAACTCCAACCCCAGGCTGAACCTGGTGAACCACAGCGACTACATCCCGGCGGAATACCTCCCCACCTTCAATTCATCGGTGATAGAGCTGCATCTGCACAGGATTCCTGGGCTTGCCGGGCGCTTCGTCTATTTCAACGACGACGTCTTCGCCATAGCTCCGGTACCGCAGGAGCGTTTCTTCTCGGAGGACGGGCTTCCCCGCGACATCGCGGCCTTTCGTTTCAACTTCGGCACGGGGCTGTGGAACAGCTGCCTGCGCAACAACATGAGGCTCATCAACCGCCGTTTTGACAAAAGACAGGTGCTGGACGAGTTCAGCGGCAAGTGGTTCACGGCCGAATACGACGGCAGGGACGGCCTCACAAAGCTGCTCCGCCCATACGGTAAGTTCCTCACTTTCAAGATCCCGCACAATGCCCAGCCGTATCTGAAGGAAACTTTCGCCCAGGTCTGGGATTATGCTGCCGAAGAGCTGGAAAAGGCCTCGGCGCATCGCTTCCGCAGCCGCGAAGACTTTACGCAGGAGCTGATGCGCGGCTGGCAGCTGTGCAGCGGCAGGTTCGAGCCCCTGAACACTTACCGCGACACCCGCATGTTCCCCCTCCTGATGAAGGCCGGGCAGGCCGCAGAAGCCGTCAGGGAGCAGAAATACAGGCTTGTCTGCCTCAACGACAACGCCGGCATCAAGAACTACGACGATGTGATGGCGGAGCTGGCCGGCGCCTTCGAGAGCATCCTTCCCGAAAAATCGTCCTTCGAGCTATGATGGATTTCGTGATAACCTGGGTGGATGGCGGAGATCCCGCGCACCGCGAGAAGATGCAGCCCTACCTTCAGGGCGAGCAGGCTTTCGCCGACATCGCCGGGCCGGAAAGGCTCCTGCAGCGCGGCGAGATCCGCTGGTGCGTGGCTTCGGTGCTCCGCTTCGCCGCGGGCTTCGTCCGCAAGGTTTTCATTGTCACCGACGGCCAGGACCCGCATCTGGATGCCTTCCTGCAGAAGAATTTCCCGGAAAGCGCCTCGAAGGTCGAAATCGTGGACCACAGCGTCATCTTCAGGGGCTACGAGGAGTTTCTGCCGGTGTTCAACAGCATCGCCATCGAGACCATGCTCTTCCGCATCCCGGGGCTCTCGGACCACTTCGTATACATGAACGACGACGTCATCCTGACCGCACCTGTCACCGAGGAAGACTTTATAACCGACGGAAAGACAATCGCTTACACTCAGAAGCAGTCGGTGCTTCAGGGACGGCTGGTGCATTTCTTCAGGCCGAAGGTGAACGGCCACAAAGTGCTCACTTTCCGCGACACCCTGCGCACCGCCGCCACAGTACTCGGCAAGAACCACTTCCAGCGCACGCCGCACATCGCCTTCTGCTACAGGCGGGCCTGGTTCGAGGAGTTCTTCGCACAGCGGCCGGAAGTGCTCGCCGGCAACATCGGCTGCCGTTTCCGCAGCCCCTCACAGGTCAATCTTGCAGCCCTCTATTACACCGCCACCGTCGACAGCGGCGAGAGCGTCGTGAGGAGTGCGGTGGGAAAGAAGTTCTACATGCGCAGCAGCTGGAGAAATCCCGCTTATCCCAAACGGAAACTGCGCGAACTCGACTCGAATCCGCGGCTGAAAGTCGCCTGTTTCGGTGCGCTTTACAAATTGTCGGAAGAAGATTTCGCCCTCTACAAAGAGTGGCTCGATAGACGCCTCGGCATTTCCGATTAATTCGCTTCCATCCGCCTATCTCCGCCTGCCCGAATG
Source organism: uncultured Bacteroidales bacterium (assembly GCA_946185745.1). Taxonomy (GTDB): domain Bacteria; phylum Bacteroidota; class Bacteroidia; order Bacteroidales; family UBA932; genus Cryptobacteroides. The sequence continues at coordinate 28,217 of CAMHKQ010000016.1, read as the reverse complement.
GCCCGGCTCTCCTCCTTCAGGAAGCCTGCCCGTCGGGGACATCATTGCCTATGCTGCGGAACTCGTCGTCATAGCCGCTTCGCGTCTAACCGCCTCAGACAGTCCTCTCATCACAGGGCCTTTGCCCCGTACCGGCGCTATTTGACGGGGGCGCTGCCCCCGTAACGCCCCCCGCGGCCTTTTCGCCTTTCCAACTTTTGCTGTCGCAAAAGTCACGGCCCGGCCGGCGCCCTGCTGGGCGCGTCTGCCCTCCGGGCTGCATGCGCACCGGCTTCCTTTGCAAGTCGAGCCAAACCATTCGGGCAGGCGGAGATAGCGGAAGGAGAAATGTAATCGGCTATTGTCCCAGAGTAAATCTTAAACCGGAAGCGAAGGAGATCATAACCGGATGGGTAGTGCGATAGGTTTCAAAGCTATTTTTCTCTGAAAGAAATGTCCACGTTAATTCAGGTTCAATAAAAACTCCAATTTTTTTTGTCAGGTTTACTTGCACGCCAAAGGCGCTTAACAAGGACAAACTCGGCCCGCCTTTAGGGACACCACCAATCTTCTTTTTCGTAGCAGCGATACAGATATCCCCTTCCAACCCGGCACCCACATAAACATCCAGGATCTTCCCGGAGGCGAGCATCCAGTCTGCCCGAAGCGGAATCCCCAGATAATGAGCGTATTGCATCTCATTCCCTGACAACGAGGAAAACTTGGAAAGATACAGGGAATACTGCATTCCCGTTGTTACAGAAAGCCGGCCCCAAACCGGTATCCTGGCCGATACCCCGACTTGGAGCGGTAATCCGTGCCACAAAGCCCCATATCCTCCGCCGTACACAGGAGGTTGTGTTGAGCCCGGAAAAGAAGATGCCAGCGCACCCATTATTCCGGTTCCCAGAATTCCACCAGCCATTATCCCTACCCCTTTATCTCCAACTCCATTTTCGACGGCGCTTCCGGATTGAGTGATATCACTTTGCGGAATTATAGGAGGAGTCTCTATTGGGCTTTCAGCAAATTGTTCCGGTTCGGATTCGGGTTCCGACTCTGACTCCTGAATAGTACGGTCTTCCTCCAACTTTTCTTCCTTTACGACAGGATTCTCCGGCGTTTCTTTTATGCGGCCGGCGTACTGAATAACACATAAACTATCGTCATCAACAAAAGCTTTCGGTTCCATTAATTCAGATACGGGGAGATGGTCTGACTGCATGACATCATCGGCCCGACGGAACAGGAACGGGAGAGACACAATAACCGCAAGGCATGCAGCCAATGCAGCAATCGCTATCCATAAGTTTGCATTATTGCGCTTTCCGGAAACGATATCTTCTGTCTCCGGAAGAATGATGACACCTTCCGGAAGCGGACTTTCGTACCCCGACAGTTTCTCTTTTATTTTATCTTCCCATGTGTTCATCATTGCTCAGTGTTTAAATAAATGCGGATGGCTTCCTTTAACTGCCTCCTTGCTTTCGCAAGGGTGCTCGCTGCGCCTTTTTCACTGATTCCCAGCATCTTACCGATTTCTTTATGAGAATACCCGTCTATACAGTAGAGATTGAACACGACTCTCCTCATTTCCGGGAGGGCGGCAATCAAATCCAACAACTTTTCTTCCGGAATCCGGGCCATCTCTTCTAAAGTAGGATTCGGAAGCAAATCTTCCACCTCCGGTCCGACGGAAACGAATTTCCATCGCCACTTCCGAATCCTGTTCCGAGCCATATTGATGGCTATCCTGCTAATCCATGCATAGAAAGACCCTTTCCCCGAATAACTGAATGACGACAGCTTGTCAAATGCCCTGATGAAGACCTCCTGCAACAAATCCTTGGCATCTTCCCGATTACTGCTGTACCTTCGGCAGAGCGTAAACAACCTCGCTGCATATCGGTTATACAGCTCACCTTTGGCTTTTTTGTCCCCTTTTGCGCAGAGGACAATCAAGTCTTGTTCGTCCGGTTCATTATACACTGTTGAGGTTCATTGCCTTCTGTCAATTATGTCCGCCATATATCCCCGCAAAAAGAATTGCACCCGTACTGTATTCTGTGATTAGATATAAAAATGGACGGTTAGCATGGAACTCTTCCGGCGGCACTTCATGGCCAGGGCCAGGAGAGCTAAAACTGATATTCCCGGTTACGGCTGCCGCCTCAGTCCCTTCTTCCGAGACCTTGATATGCGTACTTTGGACTATCATTTCCGCAGTTATGTCTTTTGCCAGATTATCCAGATTCCCTACCTTGTAAATCCCGGACAACCCCAATTGAAGCATAATCTCATTCAACAAGAAATAGTTCTCCGTCTCAAAACGGGGAAGCCATATGTCCAAATCCGTAAAGATCATCCGCGATACAGCTCCGTCCCATCTATCATTATCCAGTGAGGCAATTACATCTTCCAGGCGATTGCCCTCATGCGGAAGGATAACATTCATTCTGAACGCTTCATTCCCATAAGGGAGACAAACCACACTGTAGTCTTTCATCTGGGCAAAGGGGAACGCTGCCTGCTGCTTCATCATTTTCACTTTGAATGAGTCTCCTTTCTCAGGGTAAAACTTCTCTTTCTCCGTTTTTCCCGGATCGAATCTGCTGGTCCAATAGCCGTTAAAATACATGGCATCGAACATATAGAAATTCCCGTCAGGATTTACCGCGCCAATGATAACCGGAATCATTCCCTCCGTATTATCATTACACCAGCCATTGATGCGGTGCACCAAATCCGGATCACTGAAATCCTCTTCAGTCACCGGCATATCATAATAATAACGGGCTTCTTCCACATAGGAAGGCTTCAATTCAAACTTGGCTTTGTTAATAAAACCGATGTTTGCGAACTTGATGCGTGTCAGGGCATCCAACTGGACCAACTGCCCCGAAAGACTATATAAATACTCATTCAGTTCCTTTTCCTCCCCATGTTCAAATCCCATGACGGACAGAATCTGATCGGCGCCCTCGCCAGTCGCACCTGTATTCAGAAGGCCGAGCAGCATTTCAAGCCCCAAAGGGGAGACAACGAAATCCTTGCCATCAAGCCTTTCTTCATTATAGGCGTACATTTTCTTGAAATAGTCCAACGCCAATATGTTACCATTTTGAACTTTCGCCTCCTGCTTGGCAGTCAAATGCACATCCTGCCGCTCAATATTATCAATAGCCGTCGTCTCGACCGGGCTCTTTGCACACGCCAGCGGGACGAGTATGACCGCCAGCAATACCATCAGTTTTTTCATAATTGTTTCCATATAAGTGATAATTATAATAATTCGTAATCATAAAATGTATTCGTTCTACATTATAAACGCCAAATTGAGCCAAATACGTCATCATTGAACACTTTTTTGAATAAGACAGCGAATGGAGCGAAACGAAATGGCAGCCGCACCTGGTAAAGACGGCTGGGCGGTAGTTGGGCTTTAAGATGAAGAATGCTACTTCGATATCAGGGGCGCCGTCGGCGGATTTGCGTTTGACTGCCGCTGCCCGGATGGTTCGGCTCGACTTGCGGAAGGAAGCCGGTGCGCATGCAGCCCGGAGGGCAGACGCGCCCAGCAGGGCGCCGGCCGGGCCGTGACTTTTGCGACAGCAAAAGTTGGAAAGGCGAAAAGGCCGCGGGGGGCGTTACGGGGGCAGCGCCCCCGTCAAAAGGTCAGGCCGCCCTTTGGAAGACTCCGTCGGGGCGGCCTGAACAAGGAGGTGAGCTCTGTTAACCGAAGTTGTCGAAGTGGAGGTTGTTCTCGAGGTCGACGCCCAGGCTGTCGAGCAGGTCCTCCACGGTCTTCACCAGCATCGGAGGACCGCACATGAAGTAATGGATGTCTTCGGGGGCCTCGTGCTGGTTGAGGTAGAGCCTTCCCATCTCGGGAGCCACGAAACCGGCGGTGTACTTCACGCCCTTCTCGTCTGCGACGGGATCGGGCCTGTCGAGCGTAAGGTAGAACTTGAAGTTCGGGAATTCCTTCTCGATGGCCCAGTAATCCTCGAGATAGAAGGCCTCGGAGAGGCTGCGGGCGCCGTAGAAGAAGCTCACTTTGCGCTTGGTCTTGACCGTGTGGAACAGGTGCATGATGTGGCTGCGGAGCGGGGCCATTCCGGCGCCGCCGCCAACGAATATGTATTCGGTTTCGATGGGATCGTTCTCCGGGAGGAGGAAGTCGCCGAACGGGCCGCTGATCGTGACCTTGTCGCCGGGATGCCTGGTGTACACGTACGAGGAGGCGATACCCGGATTGACAGGCAGGAGTTTGTTGCTGCCCTTGGGTGCGCGCGGGTCGAACGGGGGAGTGGCGATACGCACGTTGAGTTTGATGACCTGGCCCTCGGCCGGATAGTTGGCCATGGAGTAGGCGCGGACGGTGTCCTCGGGATTGACGCACTTGAGGTCGAAGAAGCCGAAGCGCTCCCATGTGGCTTTGTACGGCTCGTCCACATCGATGTCCTTGTAGTCGTAGGTGCCCTTGGGGACGTCGATCTGGATGTACTCGCCGCTCTTGAAGTCGAGGTGCTCGCCGTCGGGAATCCGGATGGTGAACTCCTTGATGAAGGAGGCGACATTGTGGTTGCTGATGACCTCGCACTCGAGTTTCTTGACGCTCAGGGTGCTGTCGGGGATGCGGATCTTGAGGTCTTCCTTGACCTTGACCTGGCAGCCCAGGCGCATGCCTTCCTTTATCTGCTTGCGGTTGAAATGGGGCTTCTCGGTGTCGAGTATCTCGCCACCGCCCTCAATCATCTGTACCTTGCACTGGCCGCAGTTGGCTTTGCCGCCGCAGGCGGAGGGGAGGAAGATGCCCTCGTCGGCGAGGGTGTGCATGATGTCGCCGCCCTGAGGCACGTCGAGTATCTTCTTGCCGTCGTTGATGTCTATCTTTACGGTGCCGGAGGGAGTGATCTTGGCTTTCACCACCAGCAGCAGGATCACCAGCAGGAGGGTGACCAGGACCGTGATTATGATTGCACTGATTATGACTGTACTCATATTGCCTGCCCTCCTATAAAGAAATGCCCATGAAGATCATGAACGCGAGGCCCATGAGTCCGACGGTGATGAATGTGATGCCTATGCCCTTGAGGGGCTTGGGAACATTGCTGTATGCCATCTTCTCGCGGATTGCGGCGAGCAGCACTATGGCCAGATACCAGCCTATGCCGCTGCCCAGCGCATACACGGCGCTTTCGCCGATGCCGGAGAAATCTTTCTGCTGCATGAACAGCGAACCGCCCAGGATGGCGCAGTTCACGGCGATGAGCGGCAGGAAGATGCCGAGCGATGCGTAGAGCGAGGGGAGGAACCTCTCGACTATCATCTCGACCAGCTGCACGAAAGCGGCGATTACGGCGATGAAGAGGATGAAGCTGAGGAAGCTGAGGTCGACGTTCGCGAACTGGGGACCCAGCCAGCTGAGTGCGCCCGGCTGAAGCACGTACTTGTTGAGCAGGTAGTTCAGCGGAAGGGTGCAGAGCAGCACGAAGATTACGGCGAGGCCGAGGCCGTTGGCCGTCTTGACGTTCTTGCTTACCGCCAGGTATGAGCACATACCCAGGAAGTAGGCGAAAATCATGTTGTCTACGAAGATAGACTTGACGAATAAGCTTACGTATTCCATATGGCAGTGCTTTTACTTTTCCTGGAGGTCCTTGTCGATTATTCCGCGGTGCACCCAGATGATGCATCCGATGAGGATGAGGGCGAACGGGGGAAGAATCACGAGGTTGTTGGGTGTGTACCATTCGGGGCTCAGGATTGTGACTCCGAAGAGGGTGCCGCTTCCGAGGAGCTCACGGAAGAAGGCCACCACGATGAGGATGAGGCCGTAGCCCAGACCGTTTCCGAGACCGTCGAGCAGCGAAGCGAAGGGCTTGTTGCCGAGTGCGAAAGCCTCGATTCGGCCCATCACGATGCAGTTGGTGATGATGAGGCCGATGTATACGGAGAGCTGCTTGTCTATGGGGAATGTGACCTCGATGCTCTTGAGGATCTGGTCTACCAGAATGACCATCATTGCCACCACCACCAGCTGAACTATGATGCGCACCCTGTTGGGAATGCCCTTGCGGAGCAGCGACATGATCAGGCTGCTGAGGCCGGTGACCACCGTGACCGAGAGCGTCATTACGAGCGCACCCTTGAGCGTGACGGTGACGGCCAGCGAAGAGCAGATGCCGAGCACCAGGACGGTGATGGGATTGCCCTTCAGTATGGGATTAAGGAAGGTTTCTTTAAGTGTCATACTCTATTCCTCCTCTTTGTTCAGGTTGATGAAATAGGGCTTGTAGGCGGCCAGCCAGGTGCTGATTGCCGCGTCGAGGCCCTTGCTCGTCATGGTGGCGCCGGTGATGGCGTCGATGGCGTTCTCCTTTCCTTCGGGAGCACCGCCCTTGACGATCTCGAATAGCGGAAGCTCTTCCCAGGCTATCTTCTTGCCCACGAACTGGTTGCGGAAGGCCGGATCGTCCTTGATGCGGGAGCCGAGGCCTGCGGTTTCGGATTCGTGGTCGAAGTAGGCGCCCTTGATGGTGGTGCCGTCGGGCTCGATTGCGAGATAACCCCAGACGGGGCCCCAGAGGCCTGCGCCGTAGCAGGGGATGAGGGTGACTCCGCCCTTGAAGATGTAGACGGGAAGGCCGAGCGTGTAGCCGTCCTTGCCGGCAATGGCGTAGTTCTGGGCCTTGAGGCCGTCTTCGAGCTCGATGCCGTCGCGGGTGATTCCGAGGTCGCGGACCTTGGCGCCCTGGGCATCGATGATGAAGGCGCTTTCGATTTCCTGGGCGTACTTGTCGAGCTTCTGGACATTGTTCATGCCCTGGGTGTCGAACTGCGCGGCCTGGAGCATCTGGGAGATGGTCTCGGCCTTGATGTTGGCCTGCTGTGAGGGCTTGAGGAAACTTGCCGCAGCCGCCAGGATACCTGCCACCACCACGACTATCACGGTGGTGTAGATTATGGTGTAGATATTACCGTTTGTATTCATGGCTAGGCTGTTACGTTAAATTTGCGGGCCCTGCGGCCGATGTGTGAAGTGACTACGCAGTGGTCGATGAGAGGCGCTGCGGTGTTGCCCAGCAGGATGGCGAGCATCATGCCCTCGGCGTAGCCGGGGTTGAAGAGGCGCACCGTGATGCAGAGCATGCCGATGAGCAGGCCGTAGATCCACTTGCCGCATTCGGTCTGGGCGGAAGTTACCGGATCGGTGGCCATGAAGACGGTACCGAAGGCGAATCCGCCCACCAGGAGCTGGTTCCAGCACGGCATGGTGCTGACTCCGGCGATATCTCCTATCCAGCCGACCAGGAGGGCGCCGAGAATGCTGCCGCACATGACTTTCCAGCTTGCGATGCCCGTCCAGAGGAGCAGGATGGCTCCGAGCAGGATGGCGATGACGGAGGTTTCGCCGACGCTGCCGGGGATGGTGCCGAGGAACTGGCTCCAGACGGTGTTGCTGTACTGGGCCGCGCCGTCGAGTGCAAGTGGCGTGGCTCCGGTGAAGCCGTCGGCGAAGGTCTCACCGGCCTTCCTGGCGATCCAGACTTCGCTTCCGGACATTGCGGAAGGATAGCTGAAGAATAGGAAGGCGCGGGTCAGGAGGGCGGGGTTCCAGATGTTCATGCCGGTGCCGCCGAACACCTCCTTGCCGAAGATGACTGCGAAGGCGACTGCCAGCGCGAGCATCCAGAGAGGGGTGGTGACGGGCACTATGAGGGGGATGAGGAAACCCGTAACGAGGTATCCTTCATTGACTTCCTCGTTCCTGAGACCGCTGCTGAAGAACTCTATGAAGAGGCCTACCGCATAGGAGACCACATAGAGGGGCAGGACCTTGAGGAAGCCGAACCAGAAGTTGGGCCAGATATTGGCGGCGGTGCCGCCACCGACTGCCAGCTGGTGCTGATAACCGACGTTCCACATGCCGAAGAGGGCGGCGGGCACGAGGGCTATCACTACGATTATCATGATGCGCTTGAGGTCTATCGCGTCGCGGACGTGGGCACCGTTGCGGGTGACCGTGCCGGGGACGTGCAGGAACGTTGCAAAGGCATCTTTGGTTGCTGTCCAGAACTTTTTCATATGCTATTCCATTTCTTTGAGCATCAGGCGAATGCCGTTTGCAATGATTTGCTGGATGTCGTTCTTGGAAGGGTCTATGAACTCGCAGACGGCGAGGTCTTCGGGAACCACTTCGTAGATTCCGAACTTTTCCATTTTGTCGATGTCGCCTGCGAGGCATGCCTTGAGGAGATAGACCGGGTAGATGTCCATGGGGAGCACCTTGGCGTAGTAGCCGTCGCTCATCACGAAGGCGCGGGGGCCGCCGTGGAGGTTGGTGTCCATGTCGTACTTTTTCTTGGGAGTGAGCCACGAGAAGTACGACATGTCGTTGCTGAAGAGCTTGAGCCTGAGGGGGTTGATCCACCCGAGGAGCTCCTCTTCGGTGCCTTCCTTGAGGATGGTGACGGTGTTGTCGTAGAAGCCGAGGTAGCCTTCGCGGCCGACGGTGGTGCCGGAGAGGATGTCTCCGCTGACCACGCGCACGCCCTCGGAGTTGCCGATGAAGCCGGCGAGGCTGCTCATGGGTGCTCCGGGAAGGGTGTCGACATAGGCCGGCTCGATGGCCAGAGGGCCGCAGACTGCCACCTTGCGGCGGACGTTATAGGCGCCGGTGTTGAAGAGGGAGCCGATGGCGGCGAGGCCGAGCAGTGAGACCGTCCAGACGACGCTGCCCTTGGTGACCGGGCAGACGTGGCTGATCTGCACCCCGACGTTGCCTGCCGGATGCTTTCCCTCGAAGACGTGGGTGACCGTGTTCTCGAGCTTGTGGAACGGGGTTGAGGCATAGTTGGCGGCGTTCAGGCCGAGGTGCACTCCGCCTCCGGTGAGCTTTGCCAGGGCGTTGATGCCGGTCTGGATGTCAGACATCCTGTCGCCGAGGGTGAACTCGGGCGAAGCCGCGAGCGGTGCGGTGTCGAAGGCCGAAACGAAGACCGCCTTTGGCGTGTCTGCCGGATTGGCGATGATGCCGTAGGGCCGCTGGATGATGAACGGCCAGAGCCCGCTTTCGAGGATGGCGGCCTTGATCTGCCCTGCATCAAGGCTTTCGGGCGACTTGACTCCGAAGTCGAGTTTCTCCTGCTTTTCGCCGGGGGTGACCAGCACCGCGAGGAGCTTCCGCTTTTCGCCGCGGACAATTTCCTTGACGGTTCCGCTGACGGGGGAAGCCACCAGGATTTCGGGGTGCTTCTTGTCTGCCAGGACGGGAGAGCCGCAGGATACGATGTCGCCTTCCTTTACCAGCAGACGGGGGACGAACCCCTTGAAATCTGCCGGGCATACGGCGACCACGTCCGGAGAAACTGTCTTGGAGATGCGGCACTCGGCTTTTCCCGAAACCGGGATGTCAAGGCCTCTTTTCAAAACGATTTTGTTGGACATACGGTTTTAGTAGATATTGTTGAATAGTTTATTCTTCGAGAGAACCTACGAATATAGCATTTTTTTTGTAATTTCGCGTCGTGATGAGCGATAAAATGGAATCTGTGCTGCAAGGTCTGAATCCCGAGCAGAAAAGGGCGGTGGAATGCATTGCGGGCCCTGAACTGATAGTCGCCGGTGCCGGCTCGGGGAAAACCAGGGTCCTCACCAGCAGGGTGGCCTATATCCTGGCAAAGGAAGATATCGACCCGTCGCGCATCCTGGCCCTCACTTTCACCCGCAAGGCCGCCGGCGAAATGAAAGACCGCATCGCCCTCATGGTAGGGGAAAGGCGGGCCCGCAGGGTGGTCATGGGCACCTTCCACAGCATCTTCGTAAGGTTCCTGCGCGAGTATGCCGAATCCCTCGGCTATCCCGCTTCCTTCACCATCTACGACCAGTCCGACTCCACCAGCGCCGTCAAGGCCTGCATCAAGGAGATGGGCCTCGACGACAAGGTGTACAAGCCCAAGGACGTGCTGGCCCGCATCTCCTTCGCGAAGAACGCGCTCTTCACCGTCACGGCATACCGGGGCAACCCCGATTTCCAGATCGCCGACTCGGCCTCCAAGAGGCCCCGGCTGGGCGAGGTGTACGAGTTTTACCAGAAGAAACTGAAGCAGAGCGGAGTGATGGATTTCGACGACATCCTCATGCAGACGAACATCCTCTTCCGCGACAACAAGGACGCCCTCGCGGCCATCGCCGGGCGCTTTTCCTATATCATGGTGGACGAATACCAGGACACCAACTACGCCCAGTACCTGATTCTCAAGAAGCTGGCTTCCCCGCACCACAACATCTGCGTGGTGGGTGACGACTCCCAGAGCATCTACGCCTTCCGCGGGGCCAAGATAGAGAACATCCTCAATTTCCAGAAAGACTATCCCGAATGCGCCGTGGTGCGCCTCGAGCGCAATTACCGCTCCACCTCCAACATAGTGCAGGCCGCCAATTCGGTGATCGCCCACAACCAGGGCCGCATCCCCAAGAAATGCTATTCAGTAGGGGAGGCCGGCGACAAGATAAAGTTCTTCAAGGCCTACACCGAGCAGGACGAGGCCATCATGATAGTGTCCGACATAATCTCCCGCATGCAGAGGGAAAGGGCTAAATATCAGGACTTTGCAATCCTGTACAGGACCAATTCCCAGTCGCGCGCGCTGGAGGAGCAGCTCCGCAGAAGGAATATCCCGTACATGATCTATTCGGGCAATTCCTTCTTCGAAAGGGCCGAAATCAAAGACATGATGGCCTATTTCAAGCTGGTGGTGAACCCGTCCGACGACGAAAGCTTCAAGCGGGTGGTGAACCTGCCGGCAAGGGGCATAGGCGGAACCTCCCTGACAGCCCTGGCCGAGTGCGCCCGGGCCGGCGGGCTTCCCCTCTTCAGGGCCGCCTTCATGCCCGAGCTCGAAGCCGTATACGGCCTCAGGGCAGCGGCAGCATCCAAGATCCAGGCTTTCTGCACCTTGATAAACTCCCTCGCCGCCAAGGCAGCCGTCACCAACGCCTTCGAGCTCGCCCGCCAGATTGCCGACCAGAGCGGCCTGTACGCCATGTACAAGGCCGACACCTCCATAGAAGGGCTGGCCCGCACCGCCAATCTCGACGAGCTCCTTAACTCGGTGCAGGCGTTCATCGAGGACAGGCAGGACGAGTTCGCCGACAATGATGTGCCCGAGGACGAGTTCCCCGTCGTAACCCTGGCCGATTTCCTCGAGAATACCGCCCTGCTGGCCAACGTCGACGCCACCGACGAGGAAGACGCCGCCAACAAGGTGGCCCTCATGACCGTCCATTCGGCAAAGGGCCTGGAGTTCCCCTACGTGTACGTGGCGGGCATGGAAGAGAATCTCTTCCCCGGCGGCGGCATGCTGGCAAAGCCCTCCGACATAGAAGAAGAACGCAGGCTCTTCTACGTGGCGCTCACCCGCGCGAAGAGGAGCGTCTGCGTGTCGTTCGCATCCACCCGCATGCGCAACGGCAAGCACGAGAGCAATCCTCCCAGCCGCTTCGTCCGCGAGATAGACGAGCAGTATGTGCAGAACCCCTTGCCGAAGAGCGATTTCTTCGCGGCTTCGGAAGATTCCGCCCCGGCGTTCGGCGGCTTCGGCCGCAGGGCCGGCTCGGGCTCGTTCGGCCAGAGGCAGTCCGGGTTCGGCTCAGGCAGGGACTTCGGCCCTTCGCGTTTCGGTTCCGGCCGCTTCAGCTCTTCCGCCAGGGCTGCCTCTCCCGTCACGTCCGCTCCTGCGCGGCCCTCGGCCACTCCGCCTGTGATCGACCCCGATTTCGTGCCCGTGCCCATGACCGAGCTGTATGAGGGCGAGCGCATCGAGCACAACCGTTTCGGCGGAGGCACCATCCTGCAGATTACCGGGGAAGTTCCCGAGATGAAGGCCGTGGTTGATTTCGACGAATACGGCAAGAAGCAGCTCTTGCTCAAATACGCCAAACTCCGCCCCGAAAAGAAATGAAGCCGCTTGTGGAAATATGCTGCGACGGCGTGGATGCCGCCCGTAAGGCCGTATGGCGGGGAGCCAGGCGTATCGAACTGTGCGCAGACCTTCCGTGCGGAGGCATCACCCCAGCATTTACCGATATCTTCTCCACCCTGAATCTGGGGGTGCCGGTGAACGTGCTCATCCGCCCGCGCTCCGGCGATTTCGTCTACAGCTCAGTGGAGGTGGAAAAGATGTCGCGCGAGATTGCCTGCTGCGGCCAGGTGGGCCATAACGGCGTGGTGCTGGGGGCGCTTACGCCCGAGGGCAGGGTGGACCTCCCCGTCTGCCGCGACCTCATCGCCCTCGCGCGGTCCTACGGCCTGGAAATCACCTTCCACCGTGCCGTGGACGACGCCCTTGCGGTGGGCGTTCCGGTAAAGGAAATAATGGACGAGATCCTTTCCCTGCGCGTAGACCGCATCCTCACTTCGGGCGGCGCGGCGAACGCATACGAAGGCCGCGAAGTGATAGCCGAGATGGCGCGCATCGCAGGCGGCCGCTGCATAGTCATGCCCGGCTGCGGGGTTACCGCAGAAAACGCCGGCGCAATCATCGACTGCACCGGCGCTTCGGAAATCCATGGTTCGCGCCTTTCGCTGCTGGACCTCTAATAACCTATTACAGTTACGCGGATGGTCATGACGGAGGTCATGTCCAGGGGATCGAAACCGTCGAGATCCTGAAGGATGAAGGTGACCGAGCCCTCTTCCCATTCCATACGGAGGGTTTCGGGGGCGATTACGGTAGTGCTGTTGCCCTGGGAATCGGTTTCGGTGATTTCAAGGGGATAGACGTACGGCAGGGGAGTCCACGCGCCGAGGTTCTTTGAGGTGTCGTAGATGACGTAGACGTCGGCATGGACGGAGCCGTTGTTGAGCACGTCCGCGGTTATCCGGTTGTTTACTTTGTTGACATACAGGTAGTTGAAGGCGCCGGGTTCGGCATCGCCGGTGTTGCGCTGCCAGTCGGCCGGAACTATCTGGTAATCTTCGCTGTGGACATCGACTCCGTCCACGATGTACTTTCTGGTGCAGCCCATTGCGGCAACCGCCGCAAGGAGGACCGCTATTATAGCTTTTGCTTTCATGATTTTACTGTTCTTGTGGGGGTTCCGGGGTTTCGGGAGCATCGCCGCCGCCGCGCTTGACGGCGTCCTTGACGTCTTCGGCCATCTCCTTGGCCTTGTCGGCCACGGTGTCGGCTACTTCCTTTGCCTTTTCACTGACCTTGTCTGCCATTTCCTTGGCCTTGTCGCCGGCCTCCCTGACCTTCTCGTTGATGAGGTCTTTGTCCTTTTCGGAAAGATGGTCGTTCACGAGGAAGATGGCGGAGAGCACAAGCGCTGCGGAGACGAGCACCCTGCCGAGGAAGCCGAATGCGGAGCCGCCGAAGTTGAGGATGCCGAATACCGCGTAGATTGCGGCTGCCAGGCCTACGAGGGCGAGGGTGTACTCCTTGGGTTCGAGCTTTTTGTCGGCGAACACCACTACGTAGCAGGCCACTGCCGAGAGGGCCATGAGCACTATGGGCAGAACCGAGAACTGCCTGAACAGCAGCGCCGCCAGGGCCGCACCGAAGATGAGGTACAGCAGGTTGTCTGCCTTGTCGAGCTTGTAACTGCCGGTGGCGAAGTAGGGCCGTGCAAGGCAGAAATAGAGGCCAATGCACAGAATCGATGCAAACCACATGCTCATGCAGATGCCGCCGTTCCTTGTGAAGAGCGCGGAGATGAAAGCTATCAGGGAGAAGACCGCGCTCACGCACCCGGCGATGATGGCGACTGTCCTGAGATCCATTTTGTTTTCAGCCATTTCTATTTAAATTTTTGTGTCTGTCGGACTACAAATTTACAATAAATCTTGTTTATCCGTGTCTTTTCCTATGGATTTTTTAACTTTGTAGTACTATGCGCAATACACTGAAACTGTTCCTTACCGGCGCCGTGCTTCTGTTCGCCGGCATTCTCCCCGCGGCCGCTGCCGCCAAAACATTCACCCTTTCGTCCCCCGACGGCCACCTGAAAGTGGTGGTGAATGCGGACAATGGCCTCTGCTATTCGGTCTTCTACGACGATCAGGCGCTCATCCTGCCCTCGCGCGTGGGCATCACGCCCGTAGGCGCCGCCGAATTCGGCTCGGGCCGGCCCGGCAAGGTCACCAGGCGCAGCGTGGACGTAACTTTCGACGCCATCGCCTACAAGAGGGCGCGTGTCAGGGACAATTTCAACGAGGCGGTACTGTCTTTCAAGGACTGCGACTTCGTGGTGCGCGCCTACGACGACTGCATCGCATGGCGCTTCATTTCAAAGAGCAAGGTGCCGTTCAAAGTGGCTTCCGAACGCGAAGAATTCAATTTCCCCGGAGACTGGAATACTTACGTGGCATGCATGGAGGATTTCGTCAATTCCTACGAGAGTACCTACGAGCACGGCCCGCTCAGCGGAGTGTCCGGGAAGCTCCTGGGGCTGCTGCCGCTGATGGTCGAAGTGCCGGACGGCAAGAAGATAGACATCATGGAAGCGTCCCTTTTCAATTATCCCGGTATGTATCTTCAGGGAACGGGCGGCAACTCGCTCAAGGGCATCTGGGCTCCGCTTCCCGATGACGTCAACCGCGGCGGGCACAACGCACTGGAAGGCATGGTCGAAAAACGCCACGATTATCTGGCGGAATGCTCCGCAGGAGAGGCCTTCCCCTGGAGGATAGTCGCCGTGGTACAGGAAGATATCCGGCTCACCGACAATGACATAGTGTACCGTCTGGCCGATGCTCCCGCTCCCGGTTCCGACTGGAGCTGGGTCCGTCCCGGCAAGGTGGCGTGGGACTGGTGGAACGACTGGAACATCACTGGCGTGGACTTCAAGTCCGGCGTAAATACCGCCACCTACAAGGCTTATATCGATTTCGCTTCCGATTATGGCATCGAATATGTCATCCTCGACGAGGGCTGGTCGGTGAACGGAGTGGCCGACCTCATGCAGATAGTGCCCGAAATCGACATGCCCGGAATCCTGTCCTACGCCGCTTCCAAAAACGTGGGAATCATCCTCTGGGCGGGCTACTGGGCCTTCAACCGTGACATGGACAATGTCTGCAGGCACTATTCCGGGATGGGCGTGAAGGGTTTCAAGATAGACTTCATGAACCGCGACGACCAGGAAATGGTGGACTTCTACACCCGGGCCGCCGAAACCTGCGCGAAATATCACCTGCTCGCCGATTTCCACGGCGCCTACAAGCCGGTGGGGCTGAACAGGCGCTTCCCGAACGTTGTCAATTATGAGGGTGTGTTCGGGCTCGAAAACATGAAATGGAGCCCTGCCGACACGGATCAGCCCCTGTACGACGTGAGCATTCCGTTCCTCCGCATGGCCGCCGGGCCGCTCGACTATACCCAGGGCGCCATGAAGAATGCGGCGAAGGGCCATTATCACCCGGTGTGGAGCGAGCCCATGAGCATGGGTACACGCTGCCATCAGTTAGGGGAGTACATGATATTCGATTCGCCCCTGTGCATGCTCTGCGATTCGCCTTCGAACTACCGCAAGGAGCCTGAATGCACCCGGTTCATAGCAGCGGTTCCCACGGTGTGGGACGAGACTCTTCCGCTTGCCGGAAAGGTGGGAGAATACGTGGTGATGGCCCGCAGGAAAGGGGATGCCTGGTATGTGGGCGGCATCACCAACTGGGATGAGCGCGACGTTACGGTGGATCTTTCCTTCCTCGGAGAGGGCAGCTGGGAGGCCGAACTCTTCCGCGACGGCGTGAACGCCGACAGGAACGGCACCGACTACAGGCGTGAAGTGCTCACGCTTGAAAACAGCCGCACGCTCCCGCTGCACATGGCTCCCGGAGGCGGCTTCGCATTGGTGCTCCGCCGCCGTTAGGCCAGTTCGAGCCCCAGCTCGGCTATGAAGGAGAGGGCGTCGGCGCTGAAATGGCCGCTGATGAAAGAGGCCTCGGAGGGAAGGAAATCTGCGTTCTCGAGCTCCCGAGCGAGCTGCTTGCGTGCCGAAAATAATTCTGATGCTGACATATCTTTGTGCCTTTATTTGTTCACGGTGCAAAGATATGTCGGCTTTTTGACAGGTTTCGTCAATTTTAATTTTTCTTCACGGAATAATACGCCTGTCTGGAGTTGAAACCGCTTTCCAGAACTGCCTCCTGCAAAGTTGCCGAAGGATTCTCCTTCAGATAGGTTTCGACATGCTGCACGCGAAGCCCGTTCACATAGCTGAAGAATCCGCCCAGTTCCGCCTTGAAAAGGCTGGAGAGCGCGGAGCGGCTGTAGCCGCAGCGGTCGGCCACGTCCTGGATGGTGAGGTGTGCATCGTGGATGGCGGAGAGGAGTTCCTGCCGTTTCTTTTCGGAGGATGTGCGCCTGGGCGCAACAGGGTGTCTATTTGTCATAGATTATACTTTTTCTATTATAGAATTTGTATAATTAATAGAATATGCCTATTTTTGCACAAACAGCATACTTATGGAAAATCCTTTTTATATAACTGGTATTGTCCCTGAACCCTATTTCTGCGACAGAGAGAAGGAAACAGCCTGGATGGTGCGCACGCTGGAGAACCGGGCTCACATCCTTCTGACATCACCCAGAAGAATGGGGAAAACGCAACTGATACGCCACGTGTTTGAACAGCCGGCCATAAGGGACAAATACTATACTTTTTATACGGATATTTATCCTACAACAAGTCTGCACGAGTTTGTGCTGTTCCTGAGTAAAGAAATATACTCTGTTTTGGTACCCAAGGGGAAAGCGGCACTGGGTAAGTTCCTCGCAGGTCTGCATTCCCTGGCGGGATGCCTGGGTTACGACCCGGTAAAGGGTACGCCTACTTTCGACATCAAACTGGGAGATATCCATTCTCCGGAGCTCACTTTGGAAGAAATTTTCAACTATCTTGAAACCGCAGACAAGCCCTGCATCTTCGCCATTGACGAGTTCCAGCAGATTGCTTATTATCCCGAGAAGAACGTTGAGGCTACGTTACGCTCACATATCCAGAAGATGAACAATTGCCTGTTCATCTATGCCGGCAGCAACCGCCATATCCTGGAAAACATGTTCAACTCTGCAGCTAAACCCTTCTACAACAGCGCAGAGGAAATCTATTTGGACAGCATCGCAAAAGATGTTTATACACGGTTTATCGAAGAACAATTTGAAAAAGCCGGTCGCAGGATCGCTTCTGAAGCGGCCTCTGTTGCATACGACCTGTTCGAAGGGCACACTTACTACGTCCATAACGTGCTTCACAATGCTTTTGCCTATTTAAATGATGGCAGCACTATAGAAAAGTCCGATATTGAAAAGACATTGAGCGATATCCTTGAAGAGAAGGGGCATTCCTTCGCATCAGTAATGAATCAGCTGAATTATCAGCAAAAGGAAACTATTATAGCCATAGCCAAAGAGGGGAAAGCGGTTGGGGTTACCTCCATTGCATTTGTTAAAAAGCATGCGCTCAAATCTCCCAGTTCTGTTCAGTATGCCATCAGTACCCTGCTGGACAAGCAGCTCCTGACCTACCATAACGAAGGCAGAGCCAAGGTCTATCGTCTGGCAGACCGGTTCATGGAAAAGTGGATCTGCCAAACATATTGATCATGAAACACACCGGACATAAAATAAGGCTCAAATTGGCAATGGTCCTGCTGCTCCTTCTGGCGGCAGGACCTGTTGCCATGGCCATGCAGATCTTCGTCAAGACGCTTTCGGGGAAGACGATTACGCTGGAAGTGGAGCCCACGGACAGCATAGAGGCCATCAAGGCCAAGATACAGGAGAAGGAATGATATTTGCGAATATCCTTCCGAAATGGCGAAGATTCCGGACATAGAAAAGGAGAAATACCGCTCTTACTTCAGCGACAGCGGCTTCTGGGACAAGCTCAGGACCGTTGCGGTGAAGGCGGGTGCGTCGCTGGTCTACCCGGCGCTGCTGCTCTACTACGTGATGGAAAGTGACAAAGTGTCACTGAAATACAAGCTCTACATAATGGGTGCGCTGGGATATCTCATCCTTCCGACCGACCTGCTTCCCGATTTCATCCCGTTCTTCGGCTATGCCGACGATGCGGCCGCCCTTGTGGCAGCCTGCAAGCTGGTGGCCGATTCAGTGACCCCGGAAATCAAGGCAAAAGCAAAGGCCAAAGCACTCAAGTGGTTTGGCCTTGCAGATGTGTCCCGGGCCGAGGAAAAGCTGAACCGGGAAATCGACGAGCAGTAATCTACTCTACATATTCTATCGGGGAGCTGGTGCCGGCGGCTGCCGACTTGGCGTTGTCTACGTGGTAGCCGGCGTAGTCGTGATATTCTGCGCCGTCGACCGACCTCGCCGGGGAAACGGAGGCGTTGGGCCTCTGCACGTATGCCAGAATGCGGAGATTGTCCTTGTTCACTACCGCCGCGGGAATGTCGATGGTGTAGGAGCGGGTCTTCTTGATGGCCGGGTTGCCTATCTCTACGCTTTCGCCGGAAATGTCGGTAAATGAGGCCCTTGCAACGCTGTTATGCTCGTAGTTCGCGCCTCCGCTGGCCTGGTAGGCGATGATCTTGTCTTCCAGCAGCAGGACGGTGAGCAGGAAATTGTCCTTCACCTTGGAGCAGACGGTAACGTCCGCGGTAATCTTGCCGCTCTCTATCTTCGAGGAAATCTTTATGCCGGTGGCCGACGGAACGTTGGCAGCTTCCTTGACCAGCGCCGAAAAGACGGATGCGGTGACATCCGTAGACTGGTAATTAGGAACTTGCGCCCTGCAGTCCACGATGCCGGTGGGGAAGCCCTGGATGGAGAATGTGTTCTCGAGCTTGTTCACGCCGGGCGTGGGAATGTCGGACGAGCCGTCGTGCAGCGCCACGTATTCAATCTTGCCGGGATTGGCGGCCATGGCCTTTTCGGCCGCCTCGTTCATCATGGGGCAGTAGCCGCACCAGGTGGCGGTGAAGCGCATGAGCAGGGAGCGGTGTGCGAATACCTTGTCGAGCCAGTCGGCGGTGTCGCTGACGCCCGCCTGGGTCACGTGCACTTCGGCGCTCACGCCGTCGGTGGTGGTGTAGCGGATGATGCCCTCGCGCGGCTCGGAAGATTCGGTTTCGCCAACCTTATAGAGGTAGACGGAGCTGTCCCCGCTGACGTTCCATTTCTTCTGCTCTATCCACGACGACTTTTCGGACACGTCGAATTTGGCGTCGCTCTTCACCGTGACTTCGAATTCTCCGCCTTCGGCTATGATGTCGACGCTGGAAGGGGTGGCCTCGATTGTGCTGGCAACCGGCTTTTCGACGCACGCAACCGCCATAATGGCTGCAAGTATCAGGTAAAACTTTTTCATATTCAGACAGTTAAAAAGATATATTCACATTCAGGCCGCCGCCCGTATAGGCCGGAACCATGCGGCATACGCCTCCGGAACAGAGGAATCCGGCCTTGTAGCGGCCCCACGACAGGCTCACCATGAAAGGGGCCCTGGTAAAGCTGACACCGGTGTTGTAATAGTTGTTTTTCGTGCCGCCCACATTGCACATGTCGGCGAAATAGACGCTCCAGCAGGGGGCGAAGTTCAGCTCGAGCAGCGCCGCCGCCCAGTCTCCGCTCTCGCGCGGAAGCACCGAGAAGTACTCTTTGGTAAATAGATACTGCAGTTCCGCGCGCATCGAGAAGGCGTCGGTGAACTTGTACAGTATGTCCGAAACCACTATATGAGCGCGGTTGCGGGTGTCGTCCATGCCATAGCTCGGGCTGAACTCCTGCAGGCTGTACAGCAGATTGACCCTGAGCTGCCTGCTGAAGGACTTTTCGACATCGGCGCTGAAGTCGCGCATGAGCATCCCTCCCGGCCTGTATGAGTGCGGACCGTCGATGCTGTAGTATGTGGAAAAGTTCATGTGCACCCTCGTGCCGCGCTTGCCGCCGAGCGGGGTGCCCCTGCGGAAGCGGTAGAAGACGTCTATCTGCCCGCCCTCTTCGCCGCCTACGAGAGCGTCTCCCGGCATCGAATGGTAGGGATGCATTCCGGCGAGCATGTAGGTGTACTGGGTGCAGAGGGCCGGGATGTAGTTGAGCAGGTTGACCAGGGAGCTCTTGCCCGGGATTATTTCAGCGGTAATCCAGTCGAGGCGCCTCAGGTTGACGTTCACGCCGAGGCTTCCGCCGTTGTAGCCCAGTTCGGCCAGCTGCGCGTTCCCGCCGTGTTCGTTGCCGGTGCCCACGTATTCCAGCCTGGCGAAGAAGCCCGACCAGTCGAGGTTCAGCCTTGCCGAATAGCCGGAAGTGCCGGCTGCGGCATCCTTGTAGAGCGTGTTCAGGTAGGATGCCTCGAGCGTTGCCGTCAGCTGCGAAGCTGGGAAGAATGCGGTGGGGGAGAAGGACACGTCGCCTCCGCGCACCCAGGTGCCGCTGTCGAAGCCGATACCGTAGCGGGGAGTGCCCCACAGGCCCTTCACGGCGAGGATGCCTCCAAGATTGTATGTCGCGCGGGCGCCGAGGACTGCGTTGTTGATGCCTATGTTACGGTCTTCCCAGGAGCGGAAAAGCAGGCCGCTGCCGAACTGTTCGTAGAGGGTGCCGGCGGTGAACGACCAGTTCCTGTCGGTCCATGCGGCGTAGGCGTTCGAGAGCGAGACGCCCTTGAGTTCGACGGGATAGCCTATGATGGCGGGGAAGTAGCCTTCGCCCTGGACTCCGGCGGAGAGGCGCCCCTTGTAGAAGTCCACCTTGAGATAGTCGTTGCTTGCGAACCACTTGCCCTCGTCCACGGTGCCGGTGACGGGATCGTTGACATAGGCGTTGTTGCGGCTCTCCAGCGCAGCCTTCACCACCGCGGTGCTGTCATTTGCACGCAGGCTGCAGGCGATACCCGTCAATATACTGATTATGAGGATGATGCGTTTCACTTGAGCTTGAGTATCTCTTTCAGCAGTTCGGCTTCGGAACCGGGAGTATACCCGGTGTGCGAGTACACCAGTTTGCCCTTCCTGTCGAAGATGAAGGTCTGGGGTGTGAGCGTCACGTTCATCGCCCTGGCGAAGTCCTGGTTGAGGTCGTAGAGCAGGACGTAGTCGTCGGTCCAGCCCTTTCCCTGCGCCATCGAACGGGCTTTCGCGATGGAGCGGCTGTCGTCGGTGGAAACGGCCACCACCCTGAACCCGGCCTTTTCCTGCCAGTCGGGGAGGGAGTCGTAGATTGCGGAGAGCTCCTTGATGCAGGGGATGCAGTCGCTGCGCCAGAACGACACGATTACGGGCGCCTTGCCGTCCAGAATGGCTTTGGTGCTTTCGACCTGCCGGCCTTTATGGTCTTCCAGCTTGACGCCGGGAACCTGTGCGAGGCAGGCGGCGGCGATGCAAAGGGCGGATAATACAAGCAATAAACGTTTCATCACTGCAAATATAATTCAATAAACTTATGAATGTACTCCTCAAGTTCGGGGGAGTCGATTACGCTGACATGATCCGCCAGGCCGATTGCGAATCGCCCGACTCCCTTGAGGCCGGACACGTCCGTCTCGAGGAGCCAATTGTCTCCCGCCGGGGAGAGGTCGGCCGCCGCAGTGGGGAACTCCTCCAGCAGGAGGTCGCGCGCATGGAGGTCCATCAGCAGCTTCACGTGGAGCGTGCGTTCCCCGCTCATGCGGAAGACGTCTATCTGTCCGGAGCGGTGCTCCCTGGAGTGTTTCCATTCCTCCTGCTGAAGCACCTCCACTTCGCCTATCCGGGCGATGCCGAACATCTTGCACCGGCCGTCCTCGAGGTCGTAACCCCAGACATGTATGTAGTTGGTAGTGAAAGCGAAAGGTTCGATATGCCTGTCCCTCGCGTTGCCTGACGAGGACTTGAAATCGTGCAGGATTACGCAGCGCCGGTCCTGTATGGCGTTCGAAAGCTCCCTCACGTTCAAGGCGTTGGACTTGCGGCTGATGAACTCCGTCACCGGGGCCACGTCGTAGATGGCCGCAAGTTTCTGGTGCAGGTTCTGCTTGAGGGCGTTGGTGTTGTCGAGACTCTCGATGAGGCCGCTGATTATCCCCGCCTCCTCGTCGGAGAAATACACCAGGCGGTCTATTTCGCGGGTGCGGCGTCCCATGGTAACCAGTTCGTACACGCCGGTACGCACTTTCCGCACTGCGAATCCGGCTTCGCGGAAGGTGTCGATGTACCGGTAAATGCTGCGGTATGAGGTGTCGAGCTTGTCGGCCAGCTCCTCCACCGTGTAGGTGGTGTTGCCGGTCATCAGCTTCATAAGCCTCAGCATCCTCTGTACTTTCGGTTGGTCCATGGTACTACGTGTTCTAATAATTCCATGGCAGCCCTGCCCCCTGAAACCGTCTCGCTGCGCTCGACCCCACCGTTCGCGGAGCTCACGGTCCCCCCTCTTATGATGCCGAGGGTGGCACAGGTTTCAGAAGGCAGGCTGCCTGTAATTATTTACACCAGCGGTCGAGCCAGTCAAAGTAGGTACGATGCCAGTAGAGGGCGTTCTGAGGCTGCAGAATCCAGTGATTCTCCTCGGGGAAGACCACCAGCTTGCTGGGCACTCCCATCATCTGGGCCGCATTGAAGGCCGCCATGCCCTGGGTATAGGGGATGCGGAAGTCCATGCCGCCGTGGATGCAGAGGATGGGGGTATGCCAGTTCTGGATGCCGTCCTTGGGAGAATTCGAATAGTGGCGTACGGCCTTGGGAGCGCTGCTGTAGGGGGCGCCCGCCTGGGCTATGCCGCCCCATGCGTTCTCTCCGGTCTTGCCGATGTTCTTTCCCATGGTGAGGTCTTCGGCGAAGGATGCGATCTGAAGCCCTCCGTTGTCGAAGTTCGGGAACCACATCTCCTCCGTGGTGAACCAGAGCTCCGCCTCGTCGAAAATGCCTGCATGCGAGACGAAGCAGTCGAACACGTCGCCGTGTATGCCCATGAGGTAGTAGGCGCTGTAGCCGCCGTATGATGCGCCGCAGCATGCCATCTTGCCGACATAGGGCTCAGCCTTGAGCTCCCTTGCCGCGCAGAGATAGTCCTGCATGTTGAGGCCGATGTAGTCGCCGCTGATTTCCTCCTTCCATTCCTGGCCGAAGGCTGTGGTGCCGCGGCGGTTGGGCATCACTACGATGTAGCCCTGCTGGGCCATCAGGCGGTAGCACCAGCGGTAGCTCCAGTCCTGGCTGTTGGAACCCTGCGGACCTCCGAGGACTATTGTTATCGCGGGATAGACCTTGCTCTTGTCGAACTTGGGAGGATACATCACCCAGGTCTGCATGCTCTTTCCGTCCACGGTGCGTATCTGCCTGCTTTCGCAGGTGGGGGCGTCGAGCTGTGCAAAGATGGCGTCGTTCTCGTGCGAGACGGGCTCGAAGGAGGGTTCGCCCTGCGCGGGAAGGGTGACCTTCACCAGCTCGGTGGGGAAGTTGAGCGACATGTAGGTGCAGTAGAGCTCGAGCCCTTCTTCGGTCGGTTTGATTGCCCAGGGGGAGCCGAAATCGTTCCACCAGTCGCCCGGGGTGAGACGCTCCACCCTGCCGTCGAGACCGGTGCGGAAGATGCTCTGCACAGCCTCGTTCATGAGGGCGTTGAAATAAATCTCGTCATTTCCGTTCCACACTATGCCGGCGCAGTCGTGGTCGAAATCCTCGCCGAGCCTGCGGATGCCGGTGACTGCCGGTGCTTCGGGGGTGGAGAGATCCACGTTGCATACCATAAGCCTTTGCTGATCAGCTTCATAGCCGTCGCGGGCCATGCTTATCCAGGCAAGATGCTTTCCGTCGGGAGCCCACACCGGATCGGTGTCGTAACCGCCGTGCATGGGAATCTGCACGGTGCCTCCGGAGACGACGTCATAGATGTAGATTTCGGTGTCGGTGCTGAATGCGTAGCGCTTTCCGGTGAGCTTGCGGCAGGAGTAGGCTATGTGCCTGCTGTCGGGAGCCCATGAGAGCTGCTCGATGCCTCCGAAAGGCTCGGTGGGAAGCTCGAAGAGTTCGTCGGTGCCGAGGATGTCGGTCGACTTCTCAAGCGTGATGTTGTCGCTCATTTCAGCTACGTAGGTGCGGGGGATTTCGGTCACCCAGTGGTCCCAGTGGCGGTACATTAGGTCTTCGGTGGCATAGGCCTGAGCCTTGTCGAGGCCCTTGTCTGCGGGAGTCTCCACCGCGGAATGGATGGTGGAAATGAACATTATCCGCTTGCCGTCGGGAGAGATGGCAAACTCGCTCACACCTGCGGGTATGTCGCTGATTTTCACCTTTTTGCCCAGTTTTCCGCCGCTGAAGGGAGCTTTCCAGATCTGACCGCCCTGGACGAAGAGGACGGACTTTCCGTCAGGCATCCAGCGCGCGCAGTTCACGCTCTTGGCGTAGCGGGTGAGCTGCACCTTGCCGGTGCCGTCGAGGTTGCTCAGGTAGAGGTTCCTGCAGCTTTTGTTTTGGGCGATGCTCTGGTAGCTTACGCCGTAGAGCACTTTGGTGCCGTCGGGGGAGAGCTGCGGGTCGCCCAGGCGTCCGAGGGACAGCATCACCTCCGGGGTCATCACACCGTCGGTGACCGTTACGTTCTGCGGCCCTACGTAGCCGCTTTCATCTTCTTTTTTCATGCATCCAAAAACTGTCGCAAGCACCATGGCTGCGGCGATTAGTTTAGTGTGTTTCATTTCAACTTATTTTGCTGTAGTCTTTTATGTCGTATTTGTCTTTCCGTAATTCCTTTACCAGTAGGATGTTGCGCCTGTCTTCGAGCCGCGGGTCTGCTTCCAGCACCTTCTCCGCCACCGCGCGGGCTTCGTTCAGCAGCACGCCGTCGCGGGCGAGAGAGGCTATGGCCAGGTTGATTGGCAGGCCGCTCTGCTGGGTGCCTTCGAGGTCGCCGGGGCCGCGCATCTTCATGTCCTCCTCGGCGATTTCGAAGCCGTCGTTCGTGCGGCACATCAGTTCCAGCCTTTCGCGCGCCTCCTTGCTTGTCTTGAAGTCGTATACCAGCACGCAGAACGACTCGTCGGCGCCGCGCCCCACGCGGCCGCGCAGCTGGTGCAGCTGGCTGAGGCCGAAGCGCTGGGAGCTTTCGATGACCATGACGCTGGCGTTGGGAACGTCCACGCCCACCTCTATCACCGTGGTGGAAACCAGTATGTTGGCCCTGCCTTCGGCGAAAGCCTTCATGTTGAAGTTCTTCACCTCGTTTGTCTGCTGCCCGTGCACAATGGCCACCTTGTAGTCGGGCATGGGGAAGTATTTGAGGATTTCCTCGTAGCCGAGCTCGAGGTTGTTGAGGTCCATTTTTTCGCTCTCGAAGATGAGCGGATACACCACGAATACCTGCCGCCCGAGGGCGATCTGCTTTTTCATGAAGCCGTAGACGGTATTTTTCTTGTTGTCGGGGACGAGGATGGTCTTCACCGGCTTGCGGCCCGGCGGCAGTTCGTCTATAACGCTCACGTCGAGGTCGCCGTAAAGCGTCATCGCCAACGTGCGCGGTATAGGCGTGGCGGTCATGACTAAAACGTGCGGTGCCAGCCGCTGGCCGGGGTACTCGCCTCCGAGCTGGTTCGCGACTTCGCCGCTCATCCCCCCCAAGCTGGCGCTTGGGTCCCCCCCTCTAACGTTGCCGAGGGTGGCACGCCTCTCGGAGGCAATATCCCCGGACAGAGGACCTTTAGCCCATAATTTCGATCTCTGGTCCACTCCGAAACGGTGCTGCTCGTCGATGACGGCAAGGCCGAGCCGGTGGAAGACGACGTTGTCTTCGAGCAGGGCGTGCGTGCCCACGATAATGCCTATGCTGCCGTCTTCGAGCCCCGCGTGAATCTCCCGCCGTTCTTTGGCGGTGCTGCTGCCGGTGAGGATGGAGCACTTCACGCCGGTGGGCGCAAGGTATTTGCAGATATTCGCGTAGTGCTGCTGCGTGAGCACTTCCGTGGGCGCCATGATACAGGCCTGATAACCGTTGTCGATTGCCAGCAGCGCCGCCAGCACGGCGACCATGGTCTTTCCGGAACCGACGTCTCCCTGCAGCAGGCGGTTCATCTGGTGGCCGCTCTTCATGTCTTCGAAAATCTCCCTGACCACCCTCTTCTGGGCTCCGGTGAGCTCGAAGGGGAGGGAATTGTAGAGGGAATTGAAGGCGGCACCGACTTTGGACATGGGAAGCCCGGGGTTGCCGTGCGAACGGATGTATTTCTGTTTGAGGAGGGACAGCTGGAGGAAGAAGAGTTTCTCGAATTTCAGCCTCCTGGTGGCTTTCTGCAGGGCGTACTGGTCGGCGGGGAAGTGGATGTTGCGGAGAGCGTAGTTCAGCGGACAGAGGGCGTTTTCCGACAGGATGTAATCGGGGAGAGTCTCCTGTATCTCGGGAAGGCACAGGGCCAAGGCGGCGCTCTGCAGCTTGCACATCGCCTTGCCGGTGATGCCTCCGTTTTTGAGCTTTTCCGTACTTGGATAAACCCCGGTGAGGCCGTTCTGCAGGACGGAGCCTTCCGGCAGGGGGGCGTCGGCTTCAGGATGGACCATGTTGAAGCGTCCGTTGAACTCGGAAGGCTTGCCGAAGAACACGAAAACGGTCCCCGGCACCATCCTTTCCCAGTTCCAGCGTATGCCCTTGAAGAACACCATTTCCATCTGGCCGGAGGAGTCTTCCACGATGACGCTGAGCCGCTTGACCGCGTTCCAGAGGATTTTCTGGCCGTCGGTGGGCACTATGCTGCTCTGGGGGCCGTACAGGGTGCGGCTCACCACGCGCGCCTTGACCTGGACGAAGGCGTCGCCGCCGATTTCGGCAATCCTGTAGATGCGGGAACGGTCGATATACCTGAACGGGTATATGCGCAGGAGGTCGCCGATGGTGGCGATGCCCAGTTCAGACTTGAGCAGGGCGGCTCTCTTAGGACCCACTCCGCTCAGGTATTGTATATCGGATTCCGAGTTCTTCAAAGTCTACGAATATAGACATTATTCGTCAAAAAACATAAAAAAAGAGGCCGGTATTCCGGCCTCTTAAACATGTGGGAGTCGTACTAGAGCTTCGGACCGGCCTTGACGAGTTTCTTGCCGGCAGGATTTCCTTCGTATTTGTGGAAATTCTTGATGAAGCGGCCGGCGAGGTCTTCGGCCTTCTTGTTCCATTCCTCGGCGTTGGCATAGGTGTCGCGCGGGTCGAGAATGCCGGGATCGACGCCCTCGAGCTTGGTGGGAACGGTGAAGTTGAAGTACGGGATGGTCTTGGTGGGAGCGCTGTCGATGCTGTGGTTGAGGATGGCGTCGATGATGCCGCGGGTATCCTTGATGCTGATGCGCTTGCCCGTGCCGTTCCAGCCGGTGTTCACGAGATAGGCCTTGGCGCCGCTCTTCTTCATCTTCTTGACGAGCTCCTCGGCGTACTTGGTGGGATGCAGCTCGAGGAATGCCTGTCCGAAGCATGCGCTGAAGGTGGGAGTGGGCTCGGTGATGCCGCGCTCTGTGCCTGCGAGCTTGGCGGTGAAGCCGGAGAGGAAGTAGTACTTGGTCTGCTCGGGATCGAGGATGCTCACGGGAGGCAGAACTCCGAATGCGTCGGCGCTGAGGAAGATTACCTGCTTTGCAGCGGGACCGTGGCTGTCGGGACGCACGATCTTCTCGATGTGGTAGATAGGATAGCTGACGCGGGTGTTCTCGGTGACGGACTTGTCGTTGAAATCGATCTTGCCGGCGGCGTCCACGGTGACGTTCTCGAGGAGGGCGTCGCGGCGGATGGCGTTGTAGATGTCGGGTTCGGATTCCTTATCGAGCTTGATGACCTTGGCGTAGCAGCCGCCTTCGAAGTTGAACACGCCCTTGTTGTCCCAGCCGTGCTCGTCGTCGCCGATGAGAAGGCGCTTGGGATCGGTGCTGAGGGTGGTCTTGCCGGTGCCGGAAAGGCCGAAGAAGATGGCGGTGTTCTCGCCGTTCATGTCGGTGTTGGCGGAGCAGTGCATGGCTGCGATGCCCTTCAGGGGCAGGTAGTAGTTCATCATGGAGAACATGCCCTTCTTCATTTCGCCGCCGTACCAGGTGTTGAGGATGACCTGCTCGCGGGAAGTGACGTTGAATGCCACGCAAGTGTCGCTGCGGAGGCCGAGCTCCTTATAGTTCTCTACCTTGGCCTTGGAAGCGCAGTAAACCACGAAATCGGGCTCCTGGTCGAATTCCTTCTGGTTCTTGGGGCGGATGAACATGTTGGTGACGAAGTGGGCCTGCCAGGCGACCTCCATGATGAAGCGGACCTTCATGCGGGTGT
>CAMHKQ010000015.1 GCA_946185745.1 uncultured Bacteroidales bacterium | reverse complement strand
ACATACGGCCACACCTGGGCGCCGGAATCGCGCAGCCACATGGCGTGGATGTCGCCCGTGTAAACGAAGGTGCGCGGGCTGCCGGTACTGTCGCTGAAATGCACGGTGGTGTCGAGCGTATTGGGGAAGCAGTTGCGGAACATCCAGCGGAGCTTGGGGTCTTTGATCTTCGCGGATACGCTTTCAATCTTGGCTTCCACGGCCTGCGAGGTGAAGAGGCGCTCTGCGGGCCTCTGCGATTCGAATGTCTGCGCACATGCGGTGAGGGGGAGCAGCACTGCTCCCAGCAGTGAAAATAGATGTCTCATACCGAAGGCAAATTTAACAAAAAACATTATATTTGTATATTTATGATATCTCCCATTTTACTCAGCATTCTGACGGGGCTCGTGAGCTTCGTGAACCCTTTTGTGGGAACTTCAAACTTCGGTGCCACCAATCCCGGCGCCCTTCTCCCCAACGGGATGATGAGCGTGAGCCCCTTCAACGTGAGCGGCTCGGCCCGGAATACCTGGGACAAGGATTCCCGCTGGTGGAGCACCCCGTACAGCTCCGACAACTGCTATCTCACCGGGTTCAGCCATGTGAACCTCAGCGGGGTGGGCTGCCCCGACATGGGCGCGGTGCTCGTCATGCCTACGGCCGGCGAACTGGAGGTGGATTATACGAAATATGGCAGCCTCTATGAAGATGAAATGGCGGAGCCCGGCTATTATTCAGTCGTGCTTTCCGATTACGGCATCCAGGCCGAGGTCACCGCGACGCTCCGTTCCAGCATCGAACGCTATACTTTCCCGGAAGGCAGGGCCAATATCCTGCTGAACCTCGGCGAGGCGCTTACCAACGAAACCGGCGCCTTCGTGAGGAGGGTTTCCGACACCGAGGTCGAGGGCATGCGCCTTTGCGGCGGTTTCGGCTACACCAATCCGCAGGCCGTGATTCCCCAGTATTTCGTGTTGAGGCTCAGCAAGGTCCCATCCTCGGCCGGTTTCTTCAAGAAACAACCCCCCATGCAGGCCGAAGCCGCCTGGGACGCCTACGCCGGCAAATACAAGGTGTACACGCAGTATTTCGGCGAGATGGGCGGCGACGACATCGGCTGCTGGTTCAGTTTCGACACCCTGGAAGGGGAGAGCATCTGCGTGCAGGTGGGGGTATCCTTCGTGAGCTGCGCCAATGCGCGCGAGAACCTTGAGGCCGAGCAGGACGGGTTCAATTTCGACAGCGTGCGGCTTCGTGCCCTT
Organism: uncultured Bacteroidales bacterium; assembly: GCA_946185745.1. GTDB lineage: Bacteria > Bacteroidota > Bacteroidia > Bacteroidales > UBA932 > Cryptobacteroides. The sequence continues at coordinate 49,010 of CAMHKQ010000015.1, read as the reverse complement.
GACGCATGGGAGAGCGCCCTATCGCGCATACGCGTCGACGGCGGCACTGAAGAGCAGCGCCAGGTATTCTACACTTCGCTCTATCACGCCCTCATCCATCCCAACATACTCAACGACGTGAACGGAGAGTATCCGCTCTTCCGGAAAGGCGGCACCGGCAGGGTGGAGAATGGCCACGACCGCTACACCGTTTACTCCCTGTGGGATACCTATCGCAATGTGCATCAGCTGCTTACGCTTGTCTATCCCGAGAAGCAGCTGGACATGGTGCGCAGCATGGTTGACATGTATAAGGAGAGCGGCTGGATGCCCAAATGGGAGCTCTACGGCACCGAAACCTACATCATGGAAGGCGACCCTGCCATCCCGGTAATAGCGGACAGCTATCTCAAGGGCATCACCGGTTTCGACGTCGAAGCGGCCTATGAGGCATTCCTCAAATCCGCCGAAACCCCCGGCAACCCGCTTAGGCCCGACAACGTTCCCTACAACGAAAAGGGTTATATCCCGCTCGGCTTCTTCGCGGCCGATTTCTCCGGCGACAACTCAGTTTCGCATGCGCTCGAGTATTATGTGGCCGATGCGGCCCTGTCCCGCCTGGCCGCGGCCCTCGGCAGGAATGAAGATGCCCTCAAATACCGCATGCGCTCCCTCGGATACAGGCATTATTACAGTGCCGAATCCGGCACCCTGCGCCCGCTCGAGGCCGACGGCAGTTTCCTCGAGCCGTTCAACCCCAGGCAGGGCGAGAATTTCGAACCCGTTCCCGGCTTCCACGAGGGGAGCGCCTGGAACTATACCTTCTACGTCCCCCACGACATAGAAGGGCTGGCGAAGCTCATGGGCGGCCCTAAGGCTTTCTGCGAAAAGCTGCAGCGCGTGTTCGACGAAGGGCTGTACGACCCGGCGAACGAACCCGACATCGCCTACCCGTACCTCTTCTCCCGCTTCCGGGGCTACGAAGACCGCACTGTCAAAATCGTGGACGCCCTGCTCGAAAAGTACTTCAGGGTGGCTCCCGACGGCATCCCGGGCAATGACGACACCGGCACCATGAGCGCCTGGGCCGTCTTCAGCATGATGGGCCTCTATCCCGACTGTCCGGGAGAGCCCGCCTACACCCTCACCACTCCCACCTTCGACAAGGTGGTCATCGGCGACACCATAACCCTGTCCAAAACGTCCGGCCGCCGCATCCGCGGTATCAGGGCCGGAGGCAGGGCGCTCAGCTGCCGCCGCATCTCCCACGATGATTTGATCAAAGCCAAAAACATAGAGTTCCGATGCAGATAACAGTCTCCAGACGCATCCTCGTCGCGGCGTGCGCGGCCCTTCTCTGCCTGCTCCTTCCTACCTGCGGAAAGGGAGTCCGGTACGTTGAGGATCCTGTCGAATACGTCAACACCCTGGTCGGCACCATGAGCGATTTCTCGCTCAGCGCCGGCAACACCTATCCCGCCATAGCCCTTCCCTGGGGCATGAACTTCTGGACCCCCCAGACCGGCAAGGACGGCGACGGCTGGCAGTACACCTACGGCGCACACGAGATAAGGGGCTTCAAGCAGACCCATCAGCCCTCTCCGTGGATAAACGACTACGCCAGTTTCAGCATCATGCCGGTGCGCCTCCAGAAGGGCGCTTCCTATGCCGACATGATAGACCAGGACGCCCGAAAGAGCATCTTTTCGCATTTGAGCGAGACGGCCAGGCCCTATTATTACAGCGTCTATCTGGCCGATCACGACGTCACCGCGGAAATCACCCCCACCGAGCGCGCGGCTCAGATGCGCTTTACCTATCCCGAGAGCGCTGAAAGCGGCTTGGTCATAGACAGTTACGGCGGCAGCATAGAGGTGATTGACTCCTGCACGGTAGTGGGAATCACCGTTTCGAACCACGGGGGAGTGCCCGACAATTTCGCCAATTTCTTTATCATTAAATCCGACAAGCCTTTCATGGTGGCGGCATCGCGCGGCGTCTCCGACGTCGCCCTCGCTTTCCAGACAGTCCGGGGGGAACAGGTTACGCTCAAGGTGGCGTCCTCCTTCATCTCCGCGGAGCAGGCAGAACGCAACCTGGGGGAGGCCGACGGCAGTTTCGACGAGGTTTGCGCCGCGGCGAAGGCCCGCTGGAACGAGGTTCTGGGCCGCATCATAGTGGGCGGAGGCAAAGAAGAGGATTACCGCACCTTCTACAGCTGCCTCTACCGCAGCACCCTTTTCCCACGCAAGTTCTGGGAAGAGGGCAAGGACGGCAAACCGAGGCACTACAGTCCCTATGACGGCAAGGTGCATGACGGCTATCTGTACACCGACAACGGCTTCTGGGATACCTTCAGGGCGCAGTTCCCGCTGCTCAACCTGGTATATCCCGAGGAAAGCGCCCGCATGCTGGCCGGCTTCGCCAACGTGGCGCGCGAGAACGCGTTCCTGCCGGAATGGTGCAGCCCCGGCCACAGGGACTGCATGATAGGCAACAATTCCGCATCGATAGTGGCCGATGCCGCGGTGAAGGGGCTTGTGGCTCCGGCCGACCTCAAAGCTCTCTACGACGCCCTGGTGTACGGCAGCGAGCATGTCCATCCCGCCGTGAAGTCTTCCGGCCGGCTCGGCTGCGACTATTACAATACGCTCGGCTATGTGCCGTGCGACGTCGGAATAAGGGAAAGCACCGCCCGCACCCTGGAATATGCCTACGACGACTGGTGCATCCTGCAGATAGCCCGTATCCTGGACCGTCCGCAGGAAGAACTGGACAAATGGGAAGCGCGTTCCCGCAACTGGCGGAACGTGTTCGACGCGCAGTCGCGCCTGATGCGCGGAAGGAAGCAGGACGGCAGCTTCGCGGAGCCTTTCAGCCCCTATAAATGGGGCGGCGATTTCACCGAGGGCAACTCCTGGCACTACACCTGGAGCGTCTTCCACGACATCCCTGGGCTGGTCGAGGCCATGGGTGGCAGCGACAGTTTCGAGCAGATGCTCGATTCGGTGTTCGTGGTGCCTCCGATATATGACGACAGTTCGTACGGTTTCCGTATCCACGAAATAGCCGAGATGCAGGTGGCGGCCATGGGCAATTACGCCCACGGCAACCAGCCGGCCCAGCATGTGATTTATCTCTACGATTACGTCGGCGCCAGGGAAAAGACGGACAAATGGGTGAACGAAGTGCGCAGCCGCCTCTACAAGGCCACTCCCGACGGCTATTGCGGCGACGAGGACAACGGCCAGACCAGCGCCTGGTACGTGTTCAGTTCGCTCGGTTTCTATCCGGTGTGCCCCGGCTCGAACGAATACGCCCTCTGTTCTCCGCTCTTCACGGAATTCAGGATCAATCCTGAGGGCGGCAAGGCCTTCGGTATGCCGAAAGCAGAAGGGAACTTTATTTCTTATGAAAATCTAACTAAATGAATATGAAGAAGATACTCGGTATTGCAGTGATAGCCCTGGCGTTCGCCTCCTGCGGGCGCGGCCCGGCGCAGACGTCCTTTTCGGGCGAAGTGCAGACTCTCAAGAGCCCGGACGGAAACCTGACCCTGAGTGTAGGGCTCACCGCCGACGGAACCCCGGCATACAGCCTTGATTTCGGCGACCGCGCCGTGGTGCTTCCCAGCACGCTGGGCTATGAGTTCCGCGGCGACAAACTCAACACCACTTATGAGGAGCGTTCATCCAAGGTTTATTCCGACCCGGTGGATTTCCACAGCGGATTCAGGATCATCGATACTGCAACCGGCTCTTTCGATGAAACCTGGGAGCCGGTCTGGGGGGAGGAGAGCAGCATCCGCAACCATTACAACGAGCTTGCCGTCACCTTCAGCAAGCGTCTCGGCGACAGAGAGCCGAAGATGACAGTGCGTTTCCGCCTGTACGACGACGGCCTCGGCTTCCGCTATGAATTCCCGTACCAGGGCTGGGAACTGAGCTATTTCGTTGTAAAAGAAGAACTTACCTATTTCAGGATGGCCGGTGACCACACCGCCTGCTGGATTCCCGGCGACTACGACACCCAGGAGTACAGTTACACCGTGAGCCGTCTAAGCCGTATAGAGGCAGAGCAGAAGGCTCATGTGGACTATAACGCCTCGCAGCAGGTGTTCTCGCCCAGCGGGGTGCAGACGGCACTGCAGATGAAGACCGACGACGGCCTGTACATCAACATCCACGAGGCTGCGGTGCTGGACTATCCGACCACCAGCCTCGATTACGATGCGGCCAGCAATTCCTTCGTCACCTGGCTGACTCCCGACGCTGAAGGCTGGAAGGGCCGCCTCCAGGCGCCCTGCACCAGTCCCTGGCGCACCGTGATGGTGGTGGACGACGCCCGCAAGGCGCTGGCTTCCAGGCTGATACTCAATCTCAACGAGCCCTGTGCCATTCCTGACGCCGCAGAGTGGATCCATCCCACCAAATACATGGGCGTATGGTGGGAGATGATAGCCGACAGGAGCAAATGGAGCTATACTTCCGAGTTCTCATCCGTCCGTCTGGGCGAGACCGATTACAAGAACGCCACCCCGCACGGCAACCACGGCGCCAACAACGACAACGTGAAGCGCTACATCGACTTCGCCGCGGCCAACGGCATGGACGGCCTGCTCATCGAGGGCTGGAACGAAGGCTGGGAAGACTGGTTCGGATGCCAGAAGTTCAGCGTTTTCGATTTCGTGACGCCCTATCCCGACTTCGATATCAAGATGCTCAACGAATATGCCCATTCCAGGGGGATGCGGCTCATTATGCATCACGAAACCTCCTCTTCTGCAATTAATTACGAGCGCCATCTGGAAGATGCGTACAATCTCATGAACAAATACGGCTACGATGCCGTGAAGAGCGGCTATGTGGGTGACATCCTTCCGGAAGGGGAGCACCACTACAGCCAGTTCATGATAAACCACTACCATTACTGCATTACCGAAGCCGCGAAACACCGTATCATGGTCAACGCCCACGAGGCGGTACGTCCCACCGGGCTCTGCCGCACCTGGCCCAACATGATAGGCAACGAGTCCGCCCGCGGCACCGAATTCAAGACCGGCGTCCTTCCGAACCACGTGACCATCCTCCCGTTCACCAGGCTCCAGGGCGGCCCCATGGACTACACCCCGGGCATATTCGAGATGGACATGCGCAAGCTGAACCCCGATATGCAGGTGGGCCCCGGCGACACTCCATTCATCTCTTCCACCATCGCCAGGCAGCTGGCGCTCTACGTAACGATGTATTCGCCCCTGCAGATGGCGGCCGACCTGCCCGAGCATTATGCCGCCCACATGGATGCCTTCCAGTTCATCAAGGACGTTGCCGTAGACTGGCAGAGGAGCGAGTATCTGTATGCAGAACCCGGTGATTATCTGGTGATTGCGCGTCAGGCAAAGGCTCATGCCAAGTGCAGGGCCAACGCCGGAATGGACGGCCACGAGTGGTTCGTGGGAGGCGTCACCGACGAGAATGCCCGGGACTTCAGCGTCTCCCTGGACTTCCTGGAGCCCGGCCGCACTTATACCGCCACAATCTACGAAGATGCCCCCGACGCCTGCGGTCTGGGAACCGATGCCGCCTTCAACCCGGCATACAGCATACGCAAACTAACCGTAACCAGTTCCGACAAGCTCGAGATGCATATGGCTCCGAGCGGCGGATTCGCCATTTCAATACTATGAGAATAAGATCACTAGCGCCGCTCCTCCTCCTGGCCCTTGCGTCCTGCGGCGGCCCTGCCTACCGCAATGCCGATCTCAGCCCTGAAAGGCGGGCGAAGGACCTTGTGGCCCGCATGAGCCTGGAAGAGAAGGCCGGCCAGCTCCTGTGCCCTCTCGGATGGCCCATGTACGTGAAGGACGGCGACAGCATCTCCGTCTCCGAAGATTTCGAGGCATTTATCGGCAATCAGCACGGAGGCGCCCTTTGGGCCACTTTCAGGGCGGACCCCTGGACCGGCAAGACGCTCGAGAACGGCCTGAACCCCACCCTGGCCGCAAGGACGTACAACACACTGCAGAAATACGCCATAGAGCATTCCCGCTGGGGCATACCCGTTTTGTTCGCCGAGGAGGCGCCCCACGGCCATATGGCCATAGGCGCCACCGTCTATCCCACAAGCATAGGGCTCGCATCCACATGGGACCCGGCTCTCGTAAGGGAGGTGGGCTCGGCCATAGGCGAGGAACTGCGCGCCCAGGGTGGCAGCGTGGGTTACGGACCGGTCATCGACCTGGCCCGCGAGCCCCGCTGGAGCCGTGTTGAGGAGACTTACGGCGAAGACGTGTATCTCACTTCCCGCATCGCGTCCGGAATGGTGGCCGGCACCGGCTGCTCCACGCTCAAGCATTTCATAGCCTACGGCATCCCCGAAGGCGGACACAACGGAAACCAGTCCATAGTGGGGGAGAGGGATCTCCTGGAGAACTTCCTCCCGTCGTTCAAGGCCTGCATAGATTCCGGCGCGGTGTCCGTCATGACATCCTACAATTCAATCGACGGCGTGCCCAGCACGGCCAACGGGCGTCTTCTCACAGGCCTGCTCAGGGACGAGTGGGGCTTCGACGGCTTCGTGGTCAGCGACCTGGTGAGCATCGACGGCCTGTATCAGACGCATCGCATCGCCTCCGGCCCCGAAGATTCGGGCGCCCTCGCGCTGAAAGCGGGGGTGGACATGGACCTCGGCGCCAACTGCTTCGCCCTCCTGAAAGAGGCGGTGCAGAACGGGCTGGTATCCGAAAAAGACGTGGACAGGGCCTGCCGCAGGGTGCTGGAGTACAAATTCCGCATCGGCCTGTTCGACAATCCCTATGTGTCGGTTGAGGATGCGGCCTCGCGCGTGCGCACCCCGGCCCACGTGTCCACAGCCCGCAAGGCCGCGCAGGAAAGCATCGTCCTGCTCAAGAACGACGGCATCCTGCCCCTCCGGGAAGGCGTAAGGATAGCGGTCATCGGCCCCAATGCCGACAATGTCTACAATCAGCTTGGCGACTATACCGCGCCGCAGGACGAAGGCAATGTTATAACGGTGCTGAAAGGCCTGGAAAACCGGGGCTGCAACATAGTGCCCATGGCTGCCGCCGACGTTGTCGTAGCGGTGGTGGGCGGTTCGTCGAACCGTTATACCGGCACCCGGTACTCCCAGACCGGCGCCGCCCTGGTAGGCGGCTTCGAGACCGAGAGCGGCGAAGGCTTCGACCGCTCCAGCCTCACCCTCTGGGGCAGCCAGCAGGAGCTTCTCGACAAGGCAAAGGCCACCGGAAAGCCCGTTGTGGCGGTGTACATTGAGGGCCGGCCCCTCGACAAGAACTGGGCTGCCGAAAACGCGGCGGCCCTGCTGACCGCCTGGTATCCGGGACAGGAAGGCGGAAATGCCGTGGCCGACGTCCTTTTCGGGGATTACAACCCCGCCGGACGCCTCCCCATCAGTGTTCCGCGCTCGGTGGGCCAGATCCCGGTGTATTACAACAAGCGCATCCCCGCAGGTCATGACTACGTGGAGATGCCCGCCGCTCCGCTCTACTCCTTCGGTTTCGGGCTGAGCTACACCGAATTCGAGTATTCGGGGCTCACCCTCGACTGGCCCGTGGTGTCGTTCACCGTCACCAACACGGGCGGCCGCGACGGCGAGGAGGTGGCGCAGCTCTATGTGACTGATCTCCAGGCGTCTACGGTGCGCCCGCCGAAGCAGCTCAGGGCCTTCCGGCGCTTCTTCCTGAAGCAGGGGGAGAGCACGACCGTATCGTTCACCCTGAGCGACGAAGACCTTGCGATGTACGACAATGACATGCGGAAGGTGGTCGAGCCCGGTGAATTCCTCATCGCGGTGGGCGGCTCTTCCGACAACCTTCCCCTCGAAGCAAAGTATACAAGATAACAAACGACGATATGAAACTCCGCAACATTTCAATTGCCCTCTTCGCGGCCGTGCTGACGGCCTGCGGCGGTCCCGACCCTGCATCCCTCGTGGATCCGATGATAGGTTCGGGCGGACACGGCCACGTGTTCGTGGGCGCCAGCGTCCCCAACGGCATGGTCCAGCTCGGCCCCACCCAGATAACCCGCGGCTGGGACTGGTGCTCCGGCTATGCCTACCGCGACAGCATCATCCTCGGCTTCAGCCACACTCATCTGAGCGGCACCGGCATCGGCGACCTCGGAGACGTGATGCTCCTTCCCTTCGACCCCGCCCGCAGGCAGTATACTGACGCCCTTTATGACCAGAACGCCGGCACCAGCCCGAAGCATCTGTACGCCCGCCTCGACCATTCGCTCGAGAAGGTGGAACCGGGCTTCTACAGCCTTGAGATGCCCGATTACGGAGTGAGCGTCCGCCTTACCTCCGGCACTTTCACCGGTTACCACGAGTACACTTTCAGCGGGGACGAATCCGCAGTACTGCTCGACCTCTGCACCGGAATCGGCTGGGACGCCGTATCCGACTGGAACGTCGAGGTGGTGGACGACCATACCCTCAGGGGATACCGCCGTTCCCGCGGCTGGGCTCTCGACCAGACGGCGTATTTCCACGCCAGTTTCTCCCTGCCCTTCACCCTCGGCGAGGATGAGGTCCTGAGCGAAAAGGCCAGTGCCAGGGTGCTCCTTTTCGACACCTCCGCAGAAAAGAAGCTGAACGTTACGGTGGGCCTTTCTCCCACGAGCGAGCAGAAGGCGCTGGACAACCTGAAAGCCGACGGCCGCAGGAACAGAAGCTTCGACAAGAGCCTTGCCAACGCCCGCAGACAGTGGAACGACGCGCTCGGGAAGATAAGCATCAAACCGCTTGACAAAAAGCAGGGGAAGGTGTTCTATACCGCTCTGTATCATGCGCTTATCGCTCCCGCGCGCTTCAGCGACGCAGGCGCTCCGGAGCGATACACCATCTTCTCGCTGTGGGATACTTACAGGGCCGCCAGCCCGCTTTATACCGTGATCGAGCCCGAGCGCAGCAAGGCCTTCGCCGAGAGTTTCATGGATATCTTCAAGAAGCAGGGCAAGCTTCCCGTATGGCACCTGTGGGGCAATGAAACCGACTGCATGCCCGGCCACGCCGGAGTAGTCATAATGGGCGACTACGTACTGAAGGGCCTGTATCCCGACAAGAAGAAGGCCCTCGACGCCATGGTGGCGTCCAGCAGGGTACGTAACAGGGGACAGCAGGACATCCTGGATTACGGCTATATCCCCTATGACGGCACCGAGCCGGTGGAGACGGTGTCGGAAGGCCTGGAATTCGCTGTGTCATACGGTTCTGTGGCAAAGGTCGCCGACCTTTGCGGCGACACTGCCCTGAGCGAAGAATTTCACACGAAGGCCCGCTTATATGAAAAGTACTTCGACAAGGCCACCGGTTTCATGCGCGCTACGGCCAAGGACGGTTCGTTCCGCACTCCCTTCAACCCCTTCAGGGCAGAACATATGCACGACGACTACACCGAAGGGAACGGCTGGCAGTACACCTTCATGGTGCCGCACGACGTTCCCGGGCTCATCGACCTCTTCGGAAGCAGGGAACGTTTCCTGGAGAAACTCGATTCCCTGTTCATCGCCGAAGGCTACATGGGCGAGAACCATAGCGACGTCACGGGCCTCATCGGCCAGTACGCCCACGGCAACGAACCATGCCACCACATGGCCTACATGTACGATTACGCCGGGCGTCCAGACAAGTGCCAGAGGATAGTGCGCACCATCATGGATTCGCTCTACTTTGACCAGCCCGAGGGCCTCTGCGGCAACGAAGACGTGGGTCAGATGAGCTCCTGGTACGTGCTGAGCGCCCTCGGCCTCTACCAGGTCGACCCCTGCGGAGGCGACTTCTGGCTCGGCAGCCCCGCCGTAAAGGAAGCCGTGGTAAACGGCAACTTCAAGATAGTCGCCCGCAACAATTCCCCGGAGAACGTCTACGTGAAATGGGCGAAACTCAACGGACGCATCCTTTCCGAGCCGCGTATCACCTACGAAGACATAATGGCGGGCGGTACGCTTGAATTCGAAATGACTGACAAACTTTAACCATATGTCGCAAATGACACTGATTTCAATTCTTTTTACCGTCCTGCAGGTGCTTCCCCTGCACAGGGACATGGACGTGACCTGCGTGAACGCCCAGATGCAGAGGACGGAGCTGATAATGTACTCTTCCGAGGAAGAGGCGCGCTCGCTTCCGTTCGAGAAGAGCCCGTTCTACCTCGACCTGAACGGAACCTGGAACTTCCTCTTTTTCAACTCGGAAAAGGATATCCCCGCCCGGCTCGAAGGCTGGGGGAAGATCACCGTTCCCGGCAACTGGGAATTCCAGGGCCACGGCACACCGGTTTATGTCAACACCACGTATGACTTCGCCGCAGAACCGCATCCGCCGGTGCTTCCCGACGACATTCCGGTGGGCATCTACATGCGCAAGTTCACCGTTCCCGCCGCATGGGCCGGCAGGGAAGTGTACCTGAACCTCTGCGGTGCCAAATCGGGCGTCTACACGTTTGTAAACGGCAAGGAGGTCGGTTACAGCGAAGACAGCAAGGAGCTGGCCCGCTTCAATATCACCTCCTACCTGAAGGAAGGCGAGAATGAACTGATGCTCAAATGCACCCACTGGAGCACCGGCTCCTATCTGGAATGCCAGGACTTCTGGCGCGTGAGCGGCATCGAACGGGACGTCTACCTTTCCAGCGAGAGCTCGGCGGCCAGCCTCGATTTCAGCGTCGTGGCCGATTATGACCTTGCAAACGGAGACGGCATCTTCAGCCTCACCACCACCGTTCCGGCGGAGTACAAGCTGGTTGACGCAGACGGAACCGTGGTTTCCGAGGGCAATGCCGGAGTCCGCGGTGTGCGCATCCCGGCGGTGAAGCCGTGGAGCGCCGAGGAGCCCAACCTCTACAACCTGCTGTTGAAAGCCGGGGGAGAGTATACCCGATTCGACGTGGGCTTCCGCCATCTGGAGATTCGCGGCAACGTGTTCTATTTCAACGGACAGCCCATCAAGTTCAAGGGCGTCAACATGCACGAGCACAACGAGTTCACCGGGCACTGGTGCGACCGCGAGTATATCCGCAGGAACCTGGTGCGCATGCGCGAGCTCAACATAAATGCCATCCGCACCTGCCATTATCCTCAGCCCCGTGCCTTCTACGAGCTCTGCGACAGCCTCGGTTTCTATGTGTACGACGAGGCGAATATCGAGAGCCACGGGATGGGCTACGGCCCCGAAAGCCTCGCGAAGGATCCCGCATGGTATACCAAGCACGAAGACAGGACCCTGAACATGTACAGGCGCACCGCCGGATATCCCTGTGTGACAGTGCTTTCGCTCGGTAACGAGGCCGGCAACGGCGTGAATTTCGAGCGCACCTACGACATGCTCAAGGCCATGGAAAAAGGCGGCCAGAACCGTCCGGTAGTATATGAGCGGGCGGCCCACGACCGCAATTCCGATTTCCTGAACCCGATGTACGCCGACACCCGCTGGCTGCATCACCAGGCCGAGCTGCCTTCCACCAAGCCGGTGGTTCAGTGCGAGTATTCCCACGCCATGGGCAACAGCAACGGCTCCTTCGACCTGATGTGGTACGAGACCTACGCTTATGACAACCTCCAGGGCGGCTTCATCTGGGACTGGATAGACCAGGGAATCGCCGTTGAGGATGCAAAGGGCAGGAAATACTGGACTTACGGCGGCGACTACGGCGATCCGGCCAAGGATCCCGCCCACTGGTGGGCAGACCGCAACTTCTGCTGCAACGGACTTGTCAGTCCCGACCTTACCGTGCATCCGGGCGCATTCGAAGTGAAACATTTCTATCAGGAGGCGGCCATCGAGTTCGCCCCTGCCGAGAACCCCGGAGACCAGGCCGCGATGAATCGTTTCCAGATATTCAACCGCCTCTATTTCAAGCCGTTGAACCATATCCTCCGCTGGGAAATCACGGAGGACGGAATAAAGGTTGCTGACGGTGAAAAGCTGTTCACGACGGCACCCAGGACCGCCGAGGCCTTCGAGGCGGCCCTGCCGGAGATGGATCCCCTCAAGACCTATTACATCAATTTCAGCCTGCTTACTCCCGAAGCTGATAAGATGCTTCCGGCAGAGTATCCGGTGGCTACCGAACAGCTGCTCCTGCGCAGCGTCGAAAAGTCCCTCCCCGAGCCTGCCCGCTATAAGGTCAGAGTCAGGAAAGTCGGCGACAAGATCGTGCTCAAGGGTATGGGCGGCCGGCTCGTGGTGGATTCCTCCACTGGCAGGGTAGTGCAGTTCAGGCAGGGGCTCAAGAACGTGATACTCAAGAAGTTCGGCCTCGGGCCCGAGTTCTGGCGCGCTCCCCTCGACAACGACTGGGGCGACGGCGGCCCGCAGTCCAGGAACAAACTCTGGAAAGACGCCCCGTCCGTGCTGTCGGCAGAAGCCTTCACCGATGAAGCCGGCGGCGCCGTGGTAGTGAATTACGAGCTTCCCTACGGATGCACGATGGAGGTGGAATACAGGCTTGCCAAGGGCGGCGAACTGCGCATCACTTCCGCCTTCCATGGCGGGAAGGAGCATGTCGACATCCCGCGTATCGGTTTCCGCACCCGGATGAAGGCCAAATGCGACGGCTTCAGATATTTCGGCCGCGGGCCCCGGGAGAACTATATGGACCGCTTCGCTTCCTGCCCCGTCGGAATCTATGAATCCAGTGCGAAGGACGAATGCTTCCCCTATGTGCGCCCGCAGGAGACCGGACACCACACCGGTGTGGAATGGCTGGAGATAGGCCCGCTCTGTATCACCGGCGATAAATCCTTCGAATTCAATGCTTTGCGTTGCAGCATCGAAGACCTTGACCCGCGCGAAGAAGACGGCAGCCGCATATGGGCACATGTGAACGACATCCCCGTGCAGCCTTACGTGGAGCTCTGTCTCGACGGCGGGATGACCGGCGTGGGCGGATATGACTCCTGGGGACAGCGTCCCGAGCCGGACCGTACCCTCTGGGCCGACAAGGATTATGACTTCACCTTAGTACTTTCAAGGAAATGAGAAAGATAATTGCCGCCGCCTTCGCGCTATGCCTAATCTGCGCATGCGGCGAAAAGAACAATCTGCCCAAGCCCACCCGTGCCCAGCTTGAATGGCAGGACATGGAAATGAACATGTTCTGCCACTTCGGGCCAAACACCTTCACCGGAAACGAATGGGGGGACGGCACCGAGGCTGAGGACGTGTTCAACCCGGGCGACCTCGACTGCCGCCAGTGGGCCGCCACGGCAAAGGCCGCAGGATTCAAGGGCATCATCATCACTGCCAAACACCACGACGGGTTCTGCCTCTGGCCCAGCCCGGTGAGCACCCATACCGTGGCGCAGAGTGCGTGGAGGGACGGAAAGGGCGACGTGCTGGCGGAGCTGTCCGAAGCCTGCAGGGAATACGGGCTCAAGTTTGGCGTGTACATCTCGCCCTGGGACAGGAACGACCCGCATTACGGCACTCCCGAGTATAACGACGTCTTCGTGAAAACGCTTGAAAGCGTGCACGGAGGCCCCTACGGGCCCATTTTCGAGCAGTGGTTCGACGGTGCGAACGGCGAGGGCCCGAACGGAAAGAAGCAGGTGTACGACTGGCCGCTGTTCAATTCCACTGTATACAAATACAATCCGCAGGCCATCATCTTCGGCGACGGAGGTCCCGGATGCCGCTGGGTCGGCAACGAGGAAGGACATGCCGGCAGGACCTGCTGGGGCATGATGGACACGGACGACGTGAAGCCGGGGGAGAACCCCAGGGGAACTGAATACCTGAATGAGGGCGATCCCGAAGGCACTCACTGGGTGCCGGCGGAAACCGATGTTTCCATACGTCCGGGCTGGTTCTGGCGCGAAAGCGAGAACGACAAGGTGAAGAGCGTCGACGAGCTGCTCAAGATTTACTACGAGAGCGTCGGCCGCAATTCGCTCCTGCTGCTCAACGTGCCGCCGGACGTCACCGGCCGCATCCATCCCGTGGATTCCGTCCGCCTGATGGAATTCCGCGCCGCGCTGGATGAGATTTTCGCCGATGACCTTGCCGCCGGGGCGAAGCTGCGCCGCAAAGGCGACTGCTGGACTCTCACCATGGCGGAACCCGTCACTTTCAACCGGGTTGTCCTTGAGGAGGATATAGCCTCCGGGCAGAAAATAGCGGCCTTTACCATAGAGGTGATGGGCGAAGACGGAAACTGGACCGGAATCGCCTCCGAAACCACAATCGGCCATAAGAGGATAGTCCCCGTGCCGGACGTAACTGCCTGCGGCGTGCGGATTAAGGTCAGAGAAACCATAGCTCCCGGATGCTCCATAAGGAAGCCCAAACTGTATTACGACGGAGTATTCAAGGGGGAGATGATTTGACAAAACGATATTTTTGATTATCTTTGCAAACTTATTGTATAATTGAGAAGACTATTTTTATACACAACCTAATATCAACCATTATTTATTTAACCGAAAAAAACATGAAAAGTATTGGTGGATTCCTCAAAGGAATCGCTGTCGCAATGCTCTTTGCACTTGCCGTTCCGGCTTTTGCACAGAACACTGCTACAGGTGTGATCACTGATGCCCTCGGCCCCGTGCCCGGCGCATCCGTACTTGTTCAGGGTACCCACAACGGCACCATCACTGCCGATGACGGTACCTTCACGCTCTCCGGCGTCCGCAACGGAGATGTGCTCGAGATCGCATGTCTCGGCTACACCTCCAAGACCGTCGTCTTCAACGGCCAGAGGATTCTCGTCACCCTAGACGAAGACTCCGAAATGCTCGAAGGCACGGTCGTAACCGCCCTCGGTATCCGCAAGGATGAAAAGAAGGTAGGTTACGCGGTTGCTTCCGTCAATGCCGACAACCTCAATGCCACGGCTGCTCCCTCCCTGGGTTCCGCCCTCTACGGCAAGGCTGCCGGTGTCCGCGTCACCACCGCTCCCGGCGGTGCCACCGGCGCCATCTCCATCAACGTCCGCGGTCTTTCCTCCATTACCGGCACCAACCAGCCTCTCATCATTGTTGACGGCGTTCCGGTGCGTAACGGCGAAGCCAACAACTCCGACTACTGGGGCGACCAGCGCGTGAATTCCAACGGTCTTACCGACATCAACGTGGAAGACATCGAGAACCTCTCCATCCTCAAGGGCGCATCCGCAACCTCCCTTTACGGTTCCGAAGGCGCTAACGGTGTAGTTCTCATCACCATGAAGAAGGGTAAGAAGAACAGCGGCGTCCACGTCGACTTCAGCGCTTCCGTACAGGCAGACCAGGTCGCTTACATGCCAAAGATGCAGACCATCTTCGGCCCCGGCGACGCCTTCCAGTACTGGAGCTACTACGATGTAGACACCGACCCCACTTCCCCCACCTTCGGTTTCACCACCTCCTACAAGGACCGCAGCGGCAAGACCGTCCGCTCCTTCGCAGGTATGGCGAACGACGGCGGCGGCTACTACTACTACGGCCCCGAGTATGATGGCCAGCCCATCTACACCCCGTCCGGCATGATGAACTACAGCGCCGTCACCGACGACCCGTACCAGAACATCTTCCGCACCGGCTGGACCCAGCAGTACAACGTTGCCCTCACCGTCGGCAACGAGCGCGGCAACACCCGCTTCTCGTACACCTTCATGGACAACATCCCGAACCAGTACAACTCGCATCTCGGCAAGCACAACTTCGCGCTTTCCGGAAGCCAGAACATCACCGACAACGGTGCCCTCAAGCTCGGTTACTCCGTGAACTACATGAACCAGAACGTGATGAACCGTCCTTACAGGATTTCCCGTCTGGTCACGAACTTCACCGGTATGGTGGGCTCCTTCGAAGACCTCGCCTACTATCGTGAGCATACCGTCACCTCCGCCGGCTACCAGAACCGCGTTTACACCTCCTCTTCCCACGAGAATCCCGCTGAGGGTTGGGAATACAGCCCCGGTGTCAGCGCTCTTATCGGCGAATACTTCTGGAACATCCTCGGCAAGGAGCGCTTCGAGAACAACCAGCGCCTCATCGCCAGCGTCACTCCTTCATGGCAGATTGTCAAGGGCCTCACCCTCAAGGGCAGCATCGCCACTGACTGGACCGCCCAGGATATCGAGCAGAAGGAATACAACGGCACCGCGGTCGTCTTCGGCGGCAACGGCGGCTACTACTATGTCGGCAAGAACACCTATCAGACCATCTACGGCGACGCTCTCCTGAACTACAACACGACCATCGCCCAGAAGCTTGGCCTCGATGTCAATGTCGGTTATTCCGCACGTCAGGAAAACGTTCTCAACACTTCCGTCAGCACCAACAACGGCCTCTCCGTCGAGAACTGGTTCAACCTCACCGCTTCCAAAGAGAAGGCCAATGCCGGCCAGTCCACTTCTTCCCTCCTGAAGACCGCCGCTTATGCGACCCTCGGCCTCTCCTGGGACGACTGGGCATTCGTGGAAGGCACCATCCGCAACGAGAAGACCTCCACCCTGGCTCCCGGACACAATTCCTTCTGGTATCCTTCGGTGAACGGCTCCATCATCTTCTCCGAGCTTCTCAACCTCCCGTCCTGGGTTGATTACGGCAAGGTCCGTGCTTCCTACGGTATAGTGGGTCTTGCTCCGGAAATCTACCGTGCAGCCGTTGCCTACAGCCAGAGCACCGCTTCCGGCTACATCTACAACCAGCTTGGCGCTTCCCTCGGCAACGAGACCATCGTTCCCGAAACCACCCACGAGTTTGAAGTCGGTCTCGAAGGCAAGTTCTTCAACAACCGCGCAGGCTTCGAGGTATCTTACTACCACAAGCGCATCACCGACCAGATCCTTGACACCACCGTTCCGCGTTCCGCCGGCGGTTCCTCCATCCTCATGAACGTGGGTGAACTGGAGAACAAGGGTATCGAGGCCGCCGCTTACGCGACCCTCGTCGAGACCCGTGACTGGAGGTTCGACGTTTCCGGCAACATCGCCTGGAACACCAACAAGGTCGTCAAGCTTGCAGAGGGCGTCGACGTTCTCCAGCATGCCCGTTGGGACAACGGTGCCGTCTATCTCTACTCCTTCGAGGGCGAGAAGATGGGTGACATCTATTCCTTCGACTATCAGTACGACGACAAGGGCAACAAGATCGTGGCCGACAACGGTTACTATGCCCGCAGCGACGAGCCCGTCAAGGTCGGTAACGCAATGCCCGACCTCCTCGGCGGCTTCGCCCTCTCGCTCGGCTACAGGCGCGTCTCCCTGGATGCCAACTTCAGCTACCAGATCGGCGGCGACGTCTTCAACATGCCTTATCAGTACTACATGCATACCGGTGCTATCGTAGAGTCCCTGCCCAACCGTAACGAGGCTCTCGGCGGCCAGTCCTACTATCTCGACGGCGACGGCAACTGCGTTCCCTGGACCGGCAACCTCGGCCCCAACGGCGAAGCAGTGCGCCACGACGGTGTCATCCTCGAAGGCGTTACCACCAGCGGTGCGGTCAACACCAAGATGGTCAGCCAGGAAATGGCTCTTGAGCGTCAGTATGGCTGGGGTACCGGCGGATCCCGCTTCTACTCCGGTTCCATCTTCAAGAACACCTACCTGAAGTGCCGTGAGCTCACCCTCACCTATGCTCTTCCCGAGTCCCTTACGAGCAAGATTCACTGCAGCGGCATCAAGCTCTCAGTGTTCGCCCGTAACCCGTTCTACATCTACAAGAACCTCCCGATCTTCGACGCCGAAGCTACGGACGGTACCAAGTGGACCAGCCAGGTGTGCATCGGAGGTTCCACCTCCACCACCCGTACCTACGGTTTCACCCTGCGTGCCAACTTCTAATCAATGGAGGAACAGAATATGAAAAAGATATATGCATTAATGCTTGGTCTTGCCGCACTCGTCGCCTTCTCTGCCTGCACTGAAGATGACTATGCATCCAAGTACCTCGATCCTTCCAAGACTACCACTGTCACCTGCGAAAAGCTGATGACCGGTGCCTTCATGGCCGGCAACCAGAACACATTCAACAGCTACTGGAGAATGTACACCTGGGATAACTACTTCGGCAAACTGGCCCAGACCATCGGTTTCTCCAACAACTCCGGCACCGTCTATTACATCAATGACGGTTATGCCAACGACCGTTGGAACAACTTCTACGACATCCTGCGTCAGTACAGGGTCATGGAAAAGATATGGAACGAAGAAGAAGGCGACGCCAAGGTCCAGGACCGTATTTTCCTGGCCCTGACCGAAGTGTTCATCTACGACCATCTTTCCCAGCTTTGCGACATCTGGGGCCCGGTTCCCTTCACTGCGGCCGGCAACCTCGGCGTCACCGGTGACCTCGTGTCTTCTTATCCCGCCTACGACAGCGACGTAGACCTGTACAAGATGATGCTCGAGAACCTCGACGCACTTTATACCGAAATCGGTTCCCTGAGCAACAGCATCAGCAGCACCACCCAGGCCAAGATCGCCCAGCAGGATTACATCAACGGCGGTGACCTCCAGAAGTGGCAGCGCTACTGCAACTCGCTCATGCTCCGTCTCGGCATGCATGTCGCCCTCAAGGGAAGCCTCACTTCCCAGGGACAGGCTGCTGTCAAGACCGCCGCAGGCCGTCTCCTCGTGACCGACCTCGACAACGCCATCGGCGTCAAGGCCGACAACGACGGCTTCAAGTACTACGAGAACTATCGTGACGGCTTCAAGGACATCAACAACACCGCTTCCCAGGCCATCATCGACGCCCTGCAGATCACCGGTGCCAACGATCCCCGCCTGCCCGTCATCTATGTTCCCGACGCAGAAGGCAACTATTACGGCATGAGCACCCATGAGACCGATGCACAGCAGAGCGAGCGCAGCGGCGGTGACCACAACACCGAAGAGACCCGCTACTATGCCCGTCTGAACAACATCACCTACATGTCCAACAACTACATGTGGAACCCGATCATCACCGCTTCCGAGGTTTACTTCCTCCTCGCGGAGGCCGCACAGCGCGGATACATCTCCACGACTACTGCTGAAGCGGCGTTCAAGGACGGTGTCAAGTACTCGATTCTGGCTTACTTGAAGTCCAACATGGAGAGCAGCCAGGCTTCCCTGTTCTACAACTCCAGTGCGTTCAACGATTACCGCGCTTCCGAGTATCCCTCCGACGCTGAAATCAATGCATACACCACTGCAGTTTGGGGTGCCTACAGCGACAAGCTCAACGCCATCATGACTCAGAAGTGGGTCAACTTCGGTATCCTCCAGCCCACCCAGGCATGGACCGATATCCGCAGGACCGGTCTGCCCGCCCTCTACTATCCGGCGGACGGCGCTGACAACAACGGCTACAAGACCGTTACCCAGCGTGTCAAGTATCCGAATACCGAGGCTGCGAACAACACCGCGAACTACGAGGCCAACAAGGCCAACGTAAACGGCGATTCCGCTTACTACACTCTCTTCTGGGCTACCGAGGTCAAGTAATTGAACTAAAGCCTGAATATTTGAGGCCGGACTTGAAAAAGCCCGGCCTCTTTTATTATAAGGGAGCTAAGCCGCCCCCTGTAACTAAGTTAGAAATTGATGTCGATTTTGGCGGGGAAGGCGTAGCTGGGGTCGCCGCGGGAATAGAGATTGGCCTTGATGTTGGCGGAAGTTCGTGCCGCCTTGCCCTTGAACACCTGCGTGCCCTTGAAGTTGACGGTGATTTCGCCGTCGAGATCGGCTATGCTGTCGTTCAGCCACAGGGTGAGGGTGCTGTAGTCGCATTCGCTGATATTGATTGTGTTGCCGCTCGTTTCGAGCCGTACGGTCTTACGGCGTGCGAGTTCGGTGGAGGGGGCCTCTATCCAGTAGAAGGTGCTCCTGAGCACCTCTTCCTGCTGCCATACTATCTTGGAGGGGTAGGGATTGCGGGTGAATGCCGCCATCCACGGCACTGCGGCTGCGTCCACGCGGTCCATCCAGTGCTCCTTGCCTTCGACGATGTGGTTTTCGTGGATATAGCCTTCGGGATCGGCGTTGTGCAGGGAATCCAGTTCCACCGTCTTCTTGCGGCACTCCTCGTTGCGGTTGTAGGCTGAGTCGAGTGCGCCGCACCATATCATGAACGGGGTGTTGCGCAGGTTGAGCATGCTGATGTCGCCGGGATGGCCTGCCATCATGGAAGCCGCGGCCCAGCTGTCCGCCATTCTGGGGGCCATGCGCCACACACCGTCCCCGCCGGCCGAGTAGCCCATCAGGTACACTTTGTTCGGATTGATGTTCATTTCGACCTGATACATGAGGATGAGCCTCGCGTAGAATTGGTCGAGGAGAGGCTTGAACCACATGTCCCAGTCGTCGTACGGGGCCCTGGGGGCCACGTAGACGCCTTCGGCGGGGGAGTACAGCACTTTCTGGTTTTCCCACTGGCCGTCGTTCACGCTGGCGGGCGCGCTGCCGCCGCCGTGAAGCGATATGTAGAGGGAATGCCCGCCTTCGGGGACGTTGCCATAGGTCTTGTGCCAGAACTTCATGGTCTGGCCGTTTATGGTAAAGGATTTTGCTTCCCAGTCGCTCTTGACCTTCTTGGCCATTTCGCTGCGCCATTCCTTCTTGAGCGCGGTGAGGGCTTCCTCGGCTTCGGCCTTGGAAAGGGGAGTGTCGCTGACTACCACCTTGGTGGTTTCTTCTTCTTCGGTTTGGGGCTCCCTTCCATTGCAGGCGGCAAGAGGGAGCAGGAGCGCCAGGCTCAGTAAAAATGTCTTCATGGGGGCAAAGATATTCAAAAAAAAGAGCTATCTTACAATCATCATGAGAAAAATAACAGCAGTATTCGCGCTTGCGCTCCTTTCACTGGGGGTGGGCGCACAGGATATGGAATGGTTCGACGACGCCAAGCTCGGCATCTTCATCCATTGGGGTATCTATGCCGTGGACGGCGTTTCCGAGAGTTGGTCTTTCCACAACGAAAAGGTGCCGTACGAGCAGTATATGGCTCAGGCAAAGGGTTTTACGGCATCCAAGTACAATCCCGAAAAATGGGCTGAACTGATTGCATCTAGCGGCGCGAAGTACACCGTGCTCACCTCCAAGCATCACGATGGCGTAGCCCTCTGGGATACCCGCTCCGGCGAGCTTTCCATCCCCGCGCTCACTCCTGCCGGCCGCGACGTGCTGACTCCGTTCGTGGAGGCTGTCCGCGCCAAAGGGCTAAGGCTGGGGCTGTACTATTCGCTGCTCGACTGGTCGAGGGATGACTATCCCAATTTCACGGTTAATAATACCCGCTACAATATCGCCGACGAACCTGCCCGGTGGCAGCATTTCGTCGACTTCAATTTCGCGCAGCTCCGCGAGCTCTCCGGGGCGTACAATCCCGACCTTTACTGGTTCGACGGCGACTGGGAGCAGACCGCCGAGGCCTGGAACGCTCCCGGAATCATCTCTCTTATAAGAAGTTACAATCCTGCCGTGGTGGTCAATTCGCGCATCCAGGGCCATGGTGACTACGCAACTCCCGAGATCGGCGTTCCGGTCGCCAGGCCGGACGACCGCTACTGGGAGCTCTGTTACACCATCAACGATTCCTGGGGCTTCCAGCATAAGGATACCAATTTCAAGACTCCCTACATGGTGCTGCGCACCTTCATCGACTGCCTGTCAAACGGAGGCAACCTGCTGCTTGACATCGGCCCCCGTGAAGACGGTTCCATCCCTGCCGAGGAGGTGAAGGTGCTGGAAGAGCTCGGCAGATGGACTTCCAAGCATGCCGAGGCGGTCTACGGCACCCGTGCCGGCATCGGGGCTGACTGTTTCAAGGAGGGTTATACCGCCCTCAGCAAGGACGGAACGGTGCTTTACCTGTATGTCCCGGGCAAGCCTGCGGGGCCGGTGGAGTTGAAGGGGGTGCTCAACGATGTGAAAAGCGTGCGCGTGGTAGGGAAGGAGATGCCGTTGAAATACGAGGTGTACAACAGGCTTTCATGGAAAGAAACTCCCGGTCTGATAGAGATTTACCTGCCGAAGAAATGTCTGGATCCGGCATTCACCGTCATAGCCGTCGAACTCGACGGGCCGGTGAAGACATGGCTGAAATAAAAAAAATGAGTTGTGACCTTCTCAGGCAACAACTCATCTAACCACATAATTAATAACACTAAAACTAATAACCAATAGGTTGACGGATAAGAACTATCGCTTACTCAACCCGATGCAAAGGTACAAATAGTTTTTGAATTTGCAAATTTTTTTCAAAAAATTTTTTAATTTTTTAATTATCGTTTTCCTCGCACTCCGGGAGAGACGCTTTGCGGCGACGGGAGCAGGCTGAAAAATTTGTTATTTAAAGGAAAAAATGTATCTTTGCAGTCCTTTGGTGCTTTGGCCGAGTGGTTAGGCACAGGTCTGCAAAACCTGGTACAGCGGTTCGATTCCGCTAGGCACCTCCAAAAATGCCCCTACATATAGCTGTAGGGGCATTTTTTATCAAAGCATGTCCGCGGTCTATTTCACATTGTAGGTGTGGATGCTCAGGCCCCGGGCCGAAGGGAGGTAGTTGATGCCCCACCAGCAGATCTGGAGGCAAGCGAAGGCCAGAAGAAGGATCCAGCAGGCCTTCCGCCATTCCTGCGGCTGTGTCCTGCGGAAATGCAGGTACAGCAGGTAGCACAGCCAGGTGATGGCCGCCCAGGTTTCCTTGGGGTCCCAGGCCCAGTAATGGCCCCAGGCCTCCTTGGCCCAGAGGGCGCCGAAGAGCATTCCGAAGGTGAGGAACGCAAGGCCCACGTACACCAGGTTGTCGGTGATGCTCATCTCGTTGTCCGTCCCCTTATCCTTCTTGAAAAACAGCAGATAAACAGCCACCAACGTTGCCATTGCCAGCATGGAATAACCTGCCATGTAGACGATTAGATGCGGGATGAACCAGGGGCTCTGCAGGGCCGGCATAGGATTCCTGGCTGAATGCCCCATGCGGGATACTGTCAGGAATGTGAAAAAGCCGGTCAGCAGTAACGCTGCAAGCAATACCCACCAGCGCTTGCGCACATATTTCATTCCGATCAGGCACAGGGCGCCGGCGAGCATCAGGAAGATGCCGGTATAAACGGCCGGCAGCCAGGGGTCTTTCACCAGCAGGAACACGCTGTAGGGGCTGTCGCCGCCCGTCGGAACATCATAGCCGTACTGGTAAATCTTCCAGCCGTTTACCTTCAGCGGCTTGTTCACTTCTACCGTACCCCGGAGGGTCTTGCCGTCTTCGGTATAAACCGAGATGTCCGACGCAAAGCGCTTGGGCGTCATGTCTTCATAATAGTCGACGGTAAACTCATGAAGCTGAATGGCGACACCGGGCTCCACAACCACGTCATCATCCGACATCGCCTGCCATTCGGGGTGCCCGTAGAACACCGTCATCTGCAGCTCCTGCCTGTCAGCGCTGCCCAGAGTGGCGGCCACTATGGCCACGAAAACGCCCAGATGGTTCAGCAGGAAGGGGATTTCCTTCAGCTTGAAGCGGGTAAGGTGATTCAGCGTCGCAAGCCCGGAGATGACCATCAGCCAGGTCCAGATTAGCACGAAAGGCCAGAAAGAGAGCATCTGGCTCAGCCAGGGAACGCCGCCATGCCTTGTCTGGGGCAGCAGTCCCATCAGAATCGTGATTCCCAGCGCCCAGGCAAAGGCAGCCACCGCCGCCTGCCCGTGCATCATCCATTCGAAGGCGTAGACCTTCCTGCGGAGGAGGAACATCAGCGCGAGGAAGGCCAGCATCTGGACCAGGACAATCCAGTTCACCGGAGCTGCGAACAGGGCCCAGTCAATGGGCCCCAGCGTCAGCTGCAGGGCAATCCCCACGGCAAAAAGGCCGCCTCCGATGAGGAATCCTTCAGCTGTCTTCCAGGGCCTTGTCCACATAGGTTTAATGGTCTTGATTGTGTAGTCAGAGCAAATTTACTGTTTCCACTGGACAATTCCCAACATTTTTTGCTATATTTGTTAGAATATCATCAACAATCGCCCATGGAAGACAAGCACGGTTTCAGGATTTCCGGCATCCAGCAGGTGGGAGTCGGAACGGAAGATTTCAGGAAGTCATGGAACTGGTTCATCCGGATGTTCGGTACCGACGTGAAGATCCTGGAAGACGACACGGTGGCGGAGCGGATGCTGCCTTACACCGGCAACCGGCCACAGAAACGGCATGCCTGCATCGCCGTCAACCTGCAGGGCGGCGGCGGTTTCGAGATCTGGCAGTATTCGGAAAGGAAGCCGCAGCCTGTCGCTTTCGACATCGCCGCGGGCGATCTCGGCATTTTCGCCGCAAAGCTCAACTGCCGCGACATTCCTGCCTGCCACAAGGCCATTTCCGCCAAGTGGGACGCCGTGTCCGCCGTCTCCGCCCTGCCGGACGGCACCCCCTGTTTCTATGTCAAAGACCTCTACGGCAACTGCTTCCAGCTGGTGCAGACGGATTACCTCTATATCGACGAAGGAAAGCTGACCGGCGGCATGGCCGGCACCCTGGTGGGCGTGACCGACATGGAAAGATCCGTCGCCTTCTACCGGGAAATCCTCGGCTACGATACCGTGAAATACGATGAAACGGGCGTTTTCGGCGACTGGTCGCTCCTTCCCGGGGCGGGCGAAAGATACCGCCGGGTGCTCCTGGCCCCGTCCAAATCCCGTCAGGGCGCCTTTTCCGGCCTGATGGGCCCGGACTGCGTGGAACTCGTGCAGGCGCTGGACCGCGCTCCGCGAAAGATCTACGAAGGCCGTTTCTGGGGCGATCCCGGATTCATCCAGGTGTGCTATGACGTCACCGGCATGCGGGAACTGGAAAAGTTCTGCGCCGCGAAGGGCCACCCCTTCACCGTGGACAGCTGTCCGGGCGGCATCACCTTCGACATGGGCGATGCCTCGGGCCATTTCACCTATATCGAGGACCCGGACGGCGCCCTGATAGAGTTCGTGGAGACGCACAAGGTCCCGGTGGTGAAGAAACTGGGCTGGTACATCGACATGAAAAAACGCGACCCGCTGCGGCCGCTTCCCAAATTCCTGTTCCGCGCCATGGGGCTCGTATCCAGGGAGAAAGTAAAATGACTCTAAACCTATATATTCTTTATGCAGACTGACATTTTCGAGAAGATCCGCCGTTCCACCGGCGGCCCGTTGGGACAGTACCGCGAAATGGCCGACGGCTACTTCGCGTTCCCGAAACTTGAGGGAGAACTCGGCCCCCACATGCGCTTCGCCGGCAAGGACGTGCTGTGCTGGAGCCTGAACAATTACCTGGGGCTGGCCAACCATCCGGAAATCCGGAAGGTCGACGGCGAGGCCGCGGCCCGCTGGGGCATGGCCTATCCGATGGGCAGCCGCATGATGACCGGCCAGACCGCCCTCCACGAGAAGTTCGAGCGGATGCTCGCCGACTTCGAGAAGAAGGAGGCCGCCTTCCTGTTCAACTTCGGCTACCAGGGCATCCTGTCCACTATCGACTCCCTGGTGGGCCGTCACGACGTAATCGTGTACGACGCCGAGTGCCACGCCTGTCTGCTGGACGGCATCCGGCTCCACATAGGCAGCAAGTTCAAGTTCCGCCATAACGACGCCGAGGACTGCGACCGCGTCCTTGCCCGCGCCACCAAAGAGGCCGAGGCGAGCGGCGGCGGTATCCTCGTGATTACCGAGGGCGTGTTCGGCATGACCGGCGCCCTGGGTATCCTGGACCAGATAGTCGCGCTTAAGCAGAAATACAGCTTCCGCTTTATGATCGACGACGCGCACGGTTTCGGCGTAATGGGGCCCCACGGCCGCGGCACCTCCGAGCACTTTGGGGTGATGGACGGGGTTGACCTCTATATCGGCGCCTATGCGAAATCCATGGCCACCATCGGTGGTTTCGTGGCTTCCGACAAGGACATCATCGACTTCCTGCGGTATAACATGCGCTCTCAGATTTATGCCAAATCCCTCCCGATGCCCATCGTGGAAGGCTGCATCAAGCGCCTGGAAATCATCGACAGCCCGGAAGGGGACGAGCGCCGCGCCAGGCTGTGGAAGGTCACGCGCCGGCTGCAGGAAGGGTTCCGCGAGATGGGATTCGATATCGGCCCGGCCGAGGCCTGCGTTACTCCGGTCCATGTGGAGGCCGGCGTGGAGCAGGCTACCAACATAGTCGTGGACCTCAGGCAGAACTACCGCATTTTCTGCTCGGTGGTCATCTATCCGGTCATTCCGGCGGGCATGGTCATCTTCCGCATCATCCCGACGGCGGCCCATTCCATGGAGGACGTGGAGTACACCCTGAACGCTTTCAGGGATATCAAGGCAAGGCTGGACCGCGGCGAATACGACAAACCCTTCCCGGACATTTCCCTGTACAAGTAGATGGAGACCGTCTGGATTACCGGCGCTTCCTCCGGTATAGGGGAAGCCTGTGCATACCTGTGGGCGGAGGGCGGAGCCCGGCTCGTCATCACGGCCCCTACCGCGGACGAACTTGCTCCAGTAGCGGCCAGATGCAAGGAGAAAGGCTCTCCCGACGTGGCCGTCCTGCCCTATGACCTTTCCCGTCCCGAGGGAATCCAGGACCTGGTCAAGGCCGCCTGGGAGGCTTTCGGGAGCATAGACACAGTCTATCTTAACGCTGGCATCAGCCAGCGCACGTCCGTGGAAGACACTTCCATGGAGATGCTCCGCACCCTGATGGAAATCGATTATTTCGCCCCGGCCGCAATCGCGAAGGAACTCTTGCCGCGGATGACGGCGCAGGGCGGCGGCCATATCGGCGTCACTACCTCCATCGCCGGTCGCTTCGGCTTCCGGCTCAGGTGCGGCTACTGTTCCGCCAAGGCGGCCCTGTACGGCTTTTTCGAGACCCTGCAGGCGGAGTCCTACGACCGTGGAATCCGGGTGACCATAGTCTGTCCCGGGCGCGTCCGGACCAACATCTCCCTCCGCGCCCTGGACAAGGGCGGAAAGCCCCATGGAAAGATGGATCCCGGCCAGGCCGGCGGCATTTCCGTCGACAAGGCCGCCAGAACCATAGTCAAGGCCATCCGCAAAGGCCGCCGCGAAGTGCTCGTGGGAAGCAAGGAACTGCTGATGGTGTATATTAAACGCTTTTTCCCGGGCCTCTGCGCCCGGTTGGCCCGTAAACTGAAACCCGTATGAGTTTTGAACCTACCTCCTACCGACTGATGAATGTTGCCACCGGACGCGTCTTCGACGACGCGGGCTGGACCATGAGCGATCCCGAAGGCGACGGCCCCGCCCTGGTCCGGGCCGTCTATGAAAACAAGCGCTTCACGCCTCGTGCCGACCTGGACGGCATCTACCGCTATGCGGAATGGATGCCCGTGCGGCGCACGCTCCGCAAGTCATGTGCCCCAGTCACCTACAAGTCCAGGGGACTGGCCAAGTTCCTGGGCCTGAAAAACCTGTACATCACCTTCTCCGGCTGGAATCCCCGGCTCGGCGCGAAGATGCGCACCTGCTCCTTCAAGGAGACTGAAGCATATTCCGTCCTTGCGCGTATGGATGAAAAGGAGAAGCGCATCCTGATAGTCCAGTCTGCCGGCAATACCGCCCGGGCCTTCGCCCAGGTGTGTTCCGACAACCGCATTCCCATCGTCATCTGCGTGCCGGCGGACAACCTGCACGACATCTGGTTCCGCCGGAAACTGCATCCCTGCGTAAAGCTGGTGGCCGTCCCGCACGGCTGCGACTATTACGACGCCATCGCCCTGGGCGAGAAACTGGCAACTGACCCGCGCTATATGCTGGAGGGCGGCGCCAAGAACGTGGCTAGGCGCGACGGCATGGGAACGACCCTGCTGAGCTGCGTGGAGAAGATGGGGCGGATTCCCGACGCCTATTTCCAGGCCGTGGGCTCCGGCACCGGAGCCATCGCCGTGTGGGAGAATGCCTGCCGGTTGGCGGAGGACGGCCGCTTCGGAGAGAACAACATGCGCGTGTACGTGGCCCAGAACGACCCGTTCTCGCTTATGTATGACTCCTGGAAGGCCGGATCCCGCTCGCTTGTGGACATGGATCCCGAAAAGGGCCGGCATGAAGCCGAGGTGATCCTCGCGAGCGTCCTTTCCAATCGGAAACCGCCGTACGGAATCGCCGGAGGCCTGTTCGACACCCTCAAGGCGAGCGGGGGAGATTTCTACCTCGCCACCAACAACGACATCGTCCACTGGCTGCTCCAGTTCCGCAACCTGGAAGGATACGACCTTCTCCCGGCCGCCTGCGTAGCGATTTTCGCCCTGGAGCAGGCCGTCAAGGAGGGAGCGGTCAAAAAAGATGACTACATCATGCTCAACTGCACCGGCGGCGGCGTCCTCGGAGCTATGGCCAAAGGCTATGCCTTCAAGGAGCCCGACCTCGTGCTCTCCCCGGACCTTCCTGCAGAGGAAATCGTCCGGCAAGTAAA
Source organism: uncultured Bacteroidales bacterium (assembly GCA_946185745.1). Taxonomy (GTDB): domain Bacteria; phylum Bacteroidota; class Bacteroidia; order Bacteroidales; family UBA932; genus Cryptobacteroides. Next base: position 20,628 of record CAMHKQ010000015.1, on the reverse strand, counting down.
CGGATTATTCTAAAACCTACCCAATATGAAATCAAACATCTCCAAACTCTGGAAGACCGAAGACTGGCTGGCCGTCTGGATTGGCTTCATAGTCATCGCCATCGGTTGCGTCGCGGTGCTCACCGGCGCCTTCGACTTCTCCGCCGCCAAATTCTCCACCTGGCATCTGTGGGAGAACGTGGCTGAAAAGAAATCCCTCCTGGCCCAGCTGAACGGCGTATTCTGGGTGAAACTCCTCCGCACTTTCCTGGTGCTGGGCGTGCTGTTCACTCTCGGCGTCAAGCTGCAGGGAGGCAAGATCAAGGAATACGTCCCCGCCTTCCTCGCGCTGTTCGTGCTGGCGGTCATCGTCCGTCTCATCAGTGCCGAGTTTACCCTGAACCGATACCTGGAATGGGCCTTCTGGGCTCTCATCGTGGGCCTGCTCATCTCCAACACCGTGGGCGTGCCCAAGTGGCTCCGCCCGGCCATCCGGACCGAGTTCTACATCAAGACCGGCCTGGTCATCATGGGCTTCTCGGTGCTGTTCAGCAACATTGCCAAGTTCGGCCTGTACGGTCTCGGCATCGCGTGGATTGTCACCCCGATCGTCATCCTGTTCATGTGGTGGTTCGGCACCAAGGTCCTCAAGATCGGCAACAAGCCGCTCGTGATAACCCTCGCCGCTGCGACTTCGGTCTGCGGTACCTCCGCGGCCATCGCCACTGGTGCCGCCTCCGGGGCCAAGAAGAACGACCTGGGCATCGCAATTTCCATCTCCATCATCTTCACCATCCTGATGATGGTGTTCGAGCCCATGATCATCAAGGCGACGGGCATGTCCCAGCTGATGGGCGGCGCGCTCATCGGCGGTACCGTCGATTCCACCGGCGCGGTGGTCCTCGCGGGTAACGCCCTGGGCGCCGAAGCCGAGCAGGCCGCGGTCCTGGTGAAGAGCATCCAGAACATCCTCATCGGCTTCATCGCCTTCTTCGTGGCCCTGTTCTTCGCCACCCGCGTGGACAGGACGGAAGGCAAGAAGGTGGGCGCGGGCGAGATCTGGACGCGTTTCCCGAAGTTCATCATCGGCTTCTTCGTGGCGTCCCTGGTGGCATCCTTCCTCATCCAGCCGCTCGCCGGCTCCGACAGCGTAAAGGCCATCAACGGCGTTCTGGACCAGTACAAGAACTGGTGCTTCGTGCTGGCGTTCACTTCCATCGGCCTTGACACCAACTTCCGCGAAATCGGCAAGCAGATGCAGGGCGGTAAGGTCCTTTGGCTTTACATCATAGGACAACTCTTCAACATCGCCCTCACGTTCTTCGCGGTGTGGCTGCTCCTGTCCGGCGTACTGTTCGAGGTTCCGGTGCTGGATCTCTTCAAATAATGCGACCGGAACGGCGTAAACAGCTGTACAAGACGGTCACGATCCTGGCGGTCGTGGCCGTCTTAGGTTGCGCCGTATGGATCATGGCCCGCCGCCTGGGGCTCTCGCCGGAGTATGATTTCGGGGCGGGCGCATACTATTACGCGGACATTCCCGGGTACGAGAATCTCATCCGGGACGATGTCTACCGCACAAACGTGCCCCTCTGGGTCCACATAGTCCTGTTCCTTGCCTGGGGCTGGCTCATGTACCGGCTCTGGGTGTGGATTGACAAACCAAGGGGTTAGAGCAGGGCGGAGAAAATCTTCTCTTTGCTGATATATCTGTCGTACAGGAAGAGGCAGATGTTAACCGCCAGCAGCACGATCATTCCGGCCAGGCCGGCGGCGCCGTAGAGGAGGTCGTTGATCGGCGTGACTACCATGCTGGTCACTCCCGCCACGGCATTGATGGTTCCGTGCATGATGGCCGCCACGATTACCGAGCCGCTCTTTTTCCGGAAGTACATCAGCAGCATCGTGAGCAGCAGGCATTCTGCTACCATCATGAATACGCCCGCCACCGGATGCTGCGGGTAGTTAAGCCCGTTGAGGATAAGCGGAGCATGCCAGAAGCCCCAGATGACGCCTATCCACAGTGCTGCGCACAGGAACTTTTTACCCTTGAATTCCTTCATCAGGAAGCCGCGCCATGCGATTTCCTCGCCGAAGGCGAAGAGTGCATTCACGGTGATGCCGGCAAACAGGCCGCTGAGCAGACTGATGCCGATAACGCCCCACACCCCGGCCCCCTGGGGCAGCAACTGCAGCGCCTGCTGCACAGCCTCGCCATCCGGCGTCCACTTTGCTCCCGGCATCAGCAGCGTCACGCCCAGAGTCGCCATGGCGATGAGGGGTATCAGCAGCCAGCCTATCCACCACCAGCGGTTGAACTTGAAGGAGATGCCCAGACCCTTGAAGACCGGCTCCTTGAAGATGAGCTGCGTGAAGACGACCGCCAGCAGGGGAATGAGCATGGCCCCGGCGCTCAGGACAATGTTTTTAATTGCCGTGAGCGTGACTCCGTTCGTCGCATCCGCCGCCGCCTCTGCGGCCGACGCTCCGCCGAAATGCATCACCAGCCCGACCGCGATCATGGGCACGAACGCAAACAGCAGAAAGACTATCAGTTTTTTGGTATTCATTACTGTCATATTATTCGTTTTGTCGATGTGAAGTTAGTGATATTCCGACATTTCTCCAAACTTGCCCACGTTCCAGAATGCCTCATTTTTCAGGTTCCATGTGGATTGTGACCAGGGTGGCCTGCCCGAAACGGTCTTTGAGACTGTGCTCGATTTCCGTCACGATTTCGTGGGCGGCGTCCAGTGACATGCTTCCGTCCAGGCGGACGTGCGCCTCGATGGCGATGCGGTTGCCGATGCGGCGGGTGCGCAGATTGTGCGGCTCGCTCACCTGGGGGAAACTGCGGATTATGTCTTCGATTTCGCGCTCGGTCTCTGCCGGAAGAGAGCCGTCGGTGAGCTCTCCGGTGCTGACTTTCAGCAGCTCCAGGGCCGTTTTCACCAGCATCGCGCCCACGACTATGGACGCCAGCGGATCCAGCACCGCCCATTTCTCCCCGAGCAGTATGGCTCCGCCGATGCCGACAGCCGCCCCGACCGAAGAAAGGGCGTCGCTGCGATGATGCCAGGCATTTGCCACGACCGCCTGCGACTCAAGGGCCTTGCCCCTGGCGATGGTGTAGCGGAACAGCACCTCCTTGACTACGATGGACAGCAGCGCGGCCCACAGCGCCAGCATCCCGGGCATCTCCAGCGTCTTTCCCTGCAGCCAGCGGGCGATTTTGAGCGCCCCCGTGACTATAATGCCGATGGCTGCTCCTACCAGCGCCAGGGCCACCAGCAGGGTAGCGAGGGTCTCATACTTCCCGTGGCCGTAGTCGTGACCCTCATCCTGCGGCTTTGCGCCGATGCGCACGAACACCAGAACGATGATGTCCGTGAGGAAGTCCGACAGCGAATGCACAGCATCCGCCACCATGGCGGAGCTCCCCGCCAGGATACCCGCCACGAACTTGAAGGTAAGCAGCACCATATTCCCGATGCTCCCCACCAGAGTCACCCTCGTGAGCTTCTGTTCCCTTGTCAGATTCATAAAGCTAAGGTAGGCAAATTTTATATAATAGAAAAACGAATGGCCTTTCCGTCCGCCGGGGTGCGCGGCTCTCCGACTTCAGGAAGCCTTCCCTTTGGGCGCGTCATCGCCTATGCTGCGGAACTCGGCGTCTTAGCCGCTTCGCGTCTAACCGCCTCAGACAGTCCTCGCATCCCGTGGCGCCTTCACTCGTCATGGCCGACCAAGCTCGGCCATCTCCTCGCGCAGTCGCCCCAGAACCGGCGCTTCCGCTCCCTCCGGGCTGCCGGTGCCCGCCACCGGCTTCCTTCGTAAGTCGAGCCGCTCACCCCGGCGGACAGGCACGCCTGCTCCGGCCGTGCGGAAAGTTCGCACGAGCCCATCGTAACTGCTGCTCATAAAAGAAACTCTGCAGGGTTGTCCCTGCAGAGCTCGCGTAATTAGTCTTTCCGGTAACTACTGTAGCCGTAGCCTGCGGAGTGGGTGAACTTCACTCGTAAGTGAATTGGACACTGACAAGACCAACTTGATTTCCGGTGTTACCCTGAACCATCTTCACTGCATTCGTGCCTGAAGGAAGAGAAGAGGACGTGAGAGAGAAGGAACTGGAAATAACAGCAGGACTCAAGGCATTGAAGGACGTACCACCATCAGTACTATACTGGAGCGATACTTCCTTAGCTTTTGTAGTCCATTGCGTCAGCGTGAAGGTAACAGCAGACATCGTTTTGCCTCCTTTCAATTTCACAATAACATCCCCAGCCTTTGTCACAGGATAGTCGGTAATAGTGCTACCCTGTTTGGATGCACTCTTGATATCGATTGTAACCACAGCATCATCGTAGACTGCATCGTGGTCGGCATAGCTGTTGCTCCATCCGGTTGATCCCATAGTTGCAAAAGCAAAACTGTATGTAACAGTAGTTCCGCTTCCCCCTCCAGTGACTGTGATAGTATAAGAACTATTAACACTAGGCTTTGCATTGTAGGAAACAGTTACGGTGTAGGAGCCTGCTGCAGACATGTTTACAGCAGAGGCGTCAACGGTATATTCTGATGAGGCTATGGTTTCTTCCGAAGTGTCACTAAACAGGATGGAGACAGTTCCGTCAAAGCTGTAAGTATCACCTACGGAATAAGCCGTGGTGGCGCCCGAGATAGTCATGGATTCTGCTTCCTTTGCGTCGATTGCGCCGCTACCGGTGCCGTCCTTCTTGTATATTGCAACCGCGGCCTGGCTGGCTGTTCCATAGCAGGAGAAAACGGAGCTGCTACTATTATACTGGAGGATATTGCGAGTATTGGTGCCTACAGCCTTAATCGTTGCTTCTCCATCGCCAGCTATGGAAATGTACCATGAACTGTTGTTGGAAAGAACATTCTCACTTCTTAAATAATTGGATGAAGAAGACGCTGCATAAATGTACTGACTTCCTGTATAGAATGCATATGTTCCGGCCTTATTGCCGTTCTCGATGGTGAATACCTGCACGTCTGCGCCGGGGCTGGAAATAGTGTTGCCGGATTTTGTGACGCCGGCCTGGGCCCTGTTATTACCGTTCTGGGTGGTGCTCATGGCGAGATCGTATTCTTTGGCCACGATGATCACCTCGCTTCCGAGGGTCAGGTCAGCAACGTCGGTAACACGGATATAGTTTACGGGAGTGACGCGGGAAATCCCGTTCATGTCGATGTTGAATACGCCAACCTTGCCGGACTCGAACTTCTTTCCTGCGGGAATGGTGATGGTTTTCGAGAAAGTGCCGAGATTGGTGGTGATAACCACGTCGACAGTTTTGCCGCCAAGGTCCACGGGTGCGCAGCCGAACCAGATGTCGGTGGTGCTGGAGGTGGTGATGGTGATTGTGCTGGATGCGGAGTTCTCGGTAATATCGCCGCTGTCGACATAGTAGTAGTACCTGCCTGCCCAGTTCTCGACTGCAGTCAAAGAAATGGACTGGACAGTCTCACCGCCAGAAAGAGCGAGATTCTTGATCTCGCCAATCTTGCCATAGGCGGAAAGATGGCTGAAGGTCATGGTTACGCTCGTGGGGAAGGTGCTTCCCGCAGCATAATCGCTGTAAAGAATCTGAGCGAGTTCGTCGGGAGAACTTGCAGTCGGAGTCTGTGCGGTAGGAATGTTAATGAGAATAGATTGATATCCTGCATTTACGCCATTGACTGCATCATAGGGACTCACAGCATAGAAGTTGTAGTCTGCAGAAGAGTCGTCTTCGATGTCGGCGGTAAAGCTTGCCTTTGAGCCTCCGGCGCTCACTACGGGAGTGGAGGATTTCTTGTAGGAAGCAAGATTCAGGGAAATGGCCACATTATAACTGTCGGTCCAAAGGGTGGGCAGGCTGCTCCCGAGTTGGGTTCCGAACACAGTCTTGGTGTAAGGGGTAGTGGAGAACTTAACGGTTTTTACAGGAGAATCCTGGTCCTGGAAGGGAGTTTCCTTGTTGCATGCGAGAATGACGGTAGCGGCAACACAGAGGGGGAGAAGTTTGAACAACTGTTTCATAGCTCTTTCTTGTTTAAAGGTCACCCCAACTGTCCTCGACGATGGCGTCAAGGATAACCATATTCGATGCGGAAACTGTGAGAATTGAACCATCGGTCCGCAGCTCGATGATCTCTGTGGTCGGGCTCTCGTAGCCCTTCAGGTTTTGTTTGTTCATAGTGAGAATGTATTTGTATAATATTATTGTCGTCTTTATCGATTGGTCAAGTCACAAACAAGGCAAATTTATGAATTATTATCGAGATTCCCGCAAATAATAATATATTAATTATAAGTTACTTGGGAATAATAATCTAGGTAATGGCGACACATGGCAAATCCGCTGCAAAAACAGTCCGGCAAACGGCAGTTTTTGCAGCGGAGAAAAAAGAAACTATACTACTCCTAGAAGCTTTGGAAATCGCCCCAGTCGTCGTTGGCTTCGGCAGTCGACTGCAGCGCTGACGGGAGGTTGGCGAAGAGGTCGAAGCCGGTCCAGGTCTCAATCTGGTTCACGCTGACGGCACATGCGGTGTAATCGTTGCCGTCGTAGTTTTTGTGATCGAACCAGAACCCGATGGCCTTGGCGTCGGTGATAGTGTCTCCTGAACGCTTGACCTTAAGGATTGCCTTCCAATAATAATTGGGCACCGCCAGGCTTGCCGGGTTGGCCCCTGCCTTCCCGGTAAGATAGGTGACGCTTTCGCTGCCGCCGACCTTATGGTAGGCGGGGCCCGTAACTACGTACACCGTGTCGGAAGCGCTGCTCACCAGGCCTCTTACGGCATTCTCCAATGCACTCCAGATACTGCCGTTGAACTTGTTCTGCAGCTGCGGAGTCTGGTTCGTGGCGTAGTAGGTCTGGTAGTTCATGGTACTGTTGCTCTTGCGGCTGCCGTTCGGACACTGGTGCCCGCGGGAATAACCGGAAGCGCTGTTGTACATGGTGCCGTAGCTATTGCTGACGATGTCCACCTGCAGGTCTTCGTCGATGTCGGGATTATAGTGCCAGCTGCTGTTCGAGGCGTTGCCGCTCTTGTGAGTTCCGCACAGCGGATACGCCACCCAAAGCGACGCGTACCAGGTATAGCTGTAATTATAGCTGTAGTTGCGGTTCGTGCCGACGTTGCCGCCGCTGCCGTAGAACCAGCCGAAATAGTCTTCAGTGCCGGTGACGGCAGGAAGTTCCAGCCATCCGGGAGTCGCCGGGGCGCCGCCCGAGCCCGTAGTGGTGAACGAACGGACGGAACCATAACGATATTCATACGAGGATGTGGTCTCGTTATATTCCGACACGAATGCGCGGTAGTAGTATGTAGTAGAAGCTGCGAGGCTCGTGAGATTGGCACTGATGCTGCCCGACGCCACGTCGCCTATGCAACTGTCGTCGTATACAAAAGTGGCCGTACCGTCAAGCGCTGCTGCGCTCGTGGCATACTCGAAGCCCGCTTCCGCGATTGTTCCTGTTGCTCCCGAGAAGGAGCCCTGCAGGGTTGCCCCTGCAGAACTCACTGCGTCGGTCCCTCCGGTAACTACTGTAGCCGTAGCCTGCGGAGTGGGTGAACTTCACTCGTAAGTGAATTGGACACTGACAAGACCAACTTGATTTCCGGTGTTACCCTGAACCATCTTCACTGCATTCGTGCCTGAAGGAAGAGAAGAGGACGTGAGAGAGAAGGAACTGGAAATAACAGCAGGACTCAAGGCATTGAAGGACGTACCACCATCAGTACTATACTGGAGCGATACTTCCTTAGCTTTTGTAGTCCATTGCGTCAGCGTGAAGGTAACAGCAGACATCGTTTTGCCTCCTTTCAATTTCACAATAACATCCCCAGCCTTTGTCACAGGATAGTCGGTAATAGTGCTACCCTGTTTGGATGCACTCTTGATATCGATTGTAACCACAGCATCATCGTAGACTGCATCGTGGTCGGCATAGCTGTTGCTCCATCCGGTTGATCCCATAGTTGCAAAAGCAAAACTGTATGTAACAGTAGTTCCGCTTCCCCCTCCAGTGACTGTGATAGTATAAGAACTATTAACACTAGGCTTTGCATTGTAGGAAACAGTTACGGTGTAGGAGCCTGCTGCAGACATGTTTACAGCAGAGGCGTCAACGGTATATTCTGATGAGGCTATGGTTTCTTCCGAAGTGTCACTAAACAGGATGGAGACAGTTCCGTCAAAGCTGTAAGTATCACCTACGGAATAAGCCGTGGTGGCGCCCGAGATAGTCATGGATTCTGCTTCCTTTGCGTCGATTGCGCCGCTACCGGTGCCGTCCTTCTTGTATATTGCAACCGCGGCCTGGCTGGCTGTTCCATAGCAGGAGAAAACGGAGCTGCTACTATTATACTGGAGGATATTGCGAGTATTGGTGCCTACAGCCTTAATCGTTGCTTCTCCATCGCCAGCTATGGAAATGTACCATGAACTGTTGTTGGAAAGAACATTCTCACTTCTTAAATAATTGGATGAAGAAGACGCTGCATAAATGTACTGACTTCCTGTATAGAATGCATATGTTCCGGCCTTATTGCCGTTCTCGATGGTGAATACCTGCACGTCAGCGCCAGGGCTGGAAATAGTGGTGCCGGATTTGGTAACACCCGCCTGGGCCCTATTGTTACCATTTTGTGTCGTGCTGATGGCGACATCGCTGTCCTTAGCAACGATAATCACTTCACTGCCAACGGTCAGGTCTGAAATATCGTCTACACGGGTATAGTTTTCAAGAGAAGAACGGGCAATACCGTTCATGTCGATATTGAATACGGCGACCTTGCCTGACTGGAACTTCTTTCCAGCGGGAATGGTTATGGTTTTCGAGAACGTGCCAAGATTGGTGGTGATTACTACATCTACATCCTGCCCGCCCAAATCCACCGGTGCACAGCCGAACCAGATGTCGGTGGTGCTGGAAGTGTTGATGGTTATGGTGCTGGATGCAGAATTCGCTACAATATCTCCGGCAACGTTGGTGTCATGATCTTCTGCATAATAGTAAAACCTTCCGGCCCAGTTTTGGGGGGCAGTCAGCGAAACTGATTGCACGGTCTCACCGCCAGAAAGTGCGAGATTTTTGAGCTCGCCAATCTTGCCATAGGCGGAAATATGGCTGAATGTCATGGAGACGCTAGTTGGGAAGGTGCTTCCTTCGGCACGCTTGGCATAAAGAATCTGGGCGAGTTCATCAGGAGATGTTGCAGAAGGCGTCTGGGCGGTAGGGAAGTTAATGAGTATAGACTTATATGAGCTGTTGATGCCCTGGACAGCATTATATGGACTCACTGCATAGAAATTGTAGTCTCCGGAGGAATCATCGGATATCTCAGCGGAAAAACTTGCTGAGGTTCCGCCACCACTCACCACGGGTGTAGTAGATTGTTTGGCTGTAGCGAGATTAAGGGAAATCGCCACTTTGTAAGCGTCGGTCCAGAGGGTGGGTACAGTGGATCCGGCCGGAGTTCCGAAGACGGTCTTGGTGATTGGCCCGGCAGAGAACTGGACGAATCCTGGTTCCGTATTAGTTTCTTCAATGAAGGAGGTCTTGTTGCAGGCGAAGATTGCGGATGCGGCCGCGATAACTGCGAAAGCTTTAAAAATCTTTTTCATGGCTCATCAATTTTTAAAGGTCCACGCCCCAATCGTCAATTTGAGCATTCTCAATGATAATGCTATTCATGCTTGTGCAAATAATTTCCTCGGACTTAAGCCTGAGGACTTCGCACGAGGGGGCCTCATAGGGCACCCTGGTGAAGATTTGATTAGTGTTGTTAGTCATATGTTAATAATTGAAATATGTTTTGCTTCCTTAGTCTTTATCGTAGTGTTTAGAGTATGTTCGCTGCTCTAAACACTACATCCCCAAAGTTACGAATTTTTCCGGCATTCCTACAAATATATTTGTAGAAAAAATCTGTTGAAAACAAGAAGGCCGCCTACATCGCAACTTCGCGGTGAGAGCAGGGCGTGGCGGCGGACAGCGGAGCGGAAATTGGTTTTTCGGCAAACCTGACGAAAAATAATTTCCGGCCGCCCGTCTGGAAGACTCCGCCGCAGCGCACGGAATGCGAGGACTGTGTGAGGCCGTTGGACGAGCAGTAACGGCGCGTCTCAACGCGCCCCCCGGAGGCCGGGACGGAGCTTGCAGTGCAAGCGATGTCGGTAGGCCGGGAGGGGCGGGGGTAGCGAAGCGGATAAGGGGGCAGCGCCCCCTCGAAAGAGGGCAGGCGGACAGAAGTTGGAGAGCCGCGCAGCCAGGCGGACGGAAGGCCAAGACAGCCGCAGATGGCCGATCGAGTCGGCCGCAAAGGCGAGGTGTAAAACACTCATTATTTCAATAAAACGTCAATTATTTATGCCTTTTGACGATTTATTTGTATATTGCGGCGTAATTGAAAAGAATATGAGAACTGCTCAACTTGGGAAAGAAGCTGAGAAATTGCTTGTTAAAAATGACGTTATCACTGTTGCAGACTTTGCTACCGTATGGCCGGGTATGCCTATGCCATCTGTGTATTCAAGGATTCGGGCATTGCAGCAATCTGGCAGATTATCTCAGGTTGGGAAAGGAAAGTATCAGGCGATACATAAACCGGTATTCAGTATACCGGTAACCGATAAGATGGTGGAAGTGAATCAATATCTGATTGATACATGTGAAGGTGTTGCCCTCTGTGTTTATCAAATTGAGTCCAATCTGCATGTAGAAACTGCGCGGGGCGAGATATCAAAGGTATACGAACAATTAAAAGCCCATTATCCCAAAGTGGTGCTTCAAAAGGATGCAAATCGCTTTCCTGCAGCATTGGATGGATATATCATTGTCGGTCATTTGGTTACGGATTCGCCAATGGTGACAGCCGGTAGTCTTGCTGTGCCAAGCCTTGAAAAACAATTGGTCGACAGCCTATGCATGAAACGGATTGAGCGCTTGTATTTTCAAAAGGTTATGGAAGTATATCCGGTTAATATAAACCGACTTCGCCGGTATGCGTGCCGCCGCGGGGTTGCAGAAGAGCTGTCGCAGCAACTCTCCGCTCTTAACCATGAACGAATCGAGATGTTCAGTGCTACACAGAAATACCTTTCCGGCCTTCCAGTGATAAAAGCATGGGTATTCGGATCCTTTGCCAGAGGTGAAGAAACTCCCGACAGCGACCTTGACCTGCTGGTCGAATATGACAAAAGCAAACAATTGTCCCTGTTGGACGTCGTCCGCTTCAAATCGGGCCTTGAAGACATCATAGGCCGTGAAGTGGATCTCATCGAAAACGGTTGCTTGAAACCCTTTGCAGTCCACTCTGCCGAGAAAGACAAATACCTGATCTATGAGAGATAAACCGAACGACCCTGCCAGGCTGGAACTGATAGAAGAGGCCATTTCCAATATTGAGGAATTCCTACAGGGAATAGATTCATTCCCAAGTTTTGAATCCAATAAGATCCTCTGTCATGCTGTGATTTATAATCTGCAATGTGTCGGGGAAAACGCCTATAAACTAAGCCGGGAATTTGTTTCTTCCCATAGGGAGGTGGATTGGGACGCAATAGAAGGCCTTCGCCATGTTCTTGTGCATGATTATTATACAGTTAACATGGAGATGGTCTGGATTATTTTGGAAAAAGACCTGCCCGAATTGAAAGCACGTCTGCGGCAGATGAGAGCGCTTTTAGCGCATGACGTGCCGCGTCCCGGCCAGGACAAGTAAATTTTATTTGCAGAATCATAAAAAATCACTACATTTGCGGGCTTTTTTAAAAGTTACGTAACAATGAAGAAGACAATTCATCCCGATTCCTACCGTCTTGTAGCTTTCAAGGATATGTCAAATGATGACGTGTTCATCACCCGCAGCTGCGCCACCACCAAGGAGACGCTTGTTGTGGACGGTGTTGAATACCCCCTCGTGAAGGTCGAGATCTCCAACACATCTCATCCCTTCTACACCGGCAAGACCAAGATCCTCGACACCGCCGGCCGAGTTGATATGTTCTACCAGCGCTACAAACAGAGAAAGAAGTAACTCTTTCTGCAAGATAGGTGAAAAGTCCGTAACAAGGTTATGGGCTTTTTTTTTGCTTTTTTGTCGGTTTGCACGTAAATTTGTAAACCATGACACTTATCAAAAGCATTTCCGGAATCCGCGGCACCATAGGTGGCCCTGCGGGGGAGGGTCTCACTCCCGTCGACATCGTTAAATTCACATACGCCTACTGCGCAAAGCTGAAGGAGCGCAAGGCTCCCTTCGGCAGCAAATATAAAGTTGTGGTAGGCAGGGACGCCCGCCTGAGCGGGCAGATGGTGGAGCAGCTCGTCTGCGGCACCCTGATTTCGTGCGGGGTGGACGTGGTCAAGTGCGGCTTCGCATCCACACCCACCACCGAGCTGGCCGTCACCTTTGCGAAGGCCGACGGCGGCATCATCATCACCGCATCGCACAACCCCCGCCAGTGGAACGCCCTCAAGCTTCTCAACGAGCACGGGGAATTCCTGAACGCCGAGCAGGGCCAGGCCATCCTGGACTGCGCCGACAGCGGCGATTTCGACTTCGCCCCGGTGGACGAACTCGGCAGCATCGTAGAGCACGACTTCACCGAAGAGCATATCGATTCCGTGCTGAACCTGGCTGCGGTGGACCTCCCGGCAGTGAAGGCTGCGCATTTCAAGGTGGTCCTCGACGCCATCAACAGCGTAGGCGGCATAATCATGCCCAGGCTGCTGGCCCGCATGGGCGTGGAGTGCATCCGGCTCAACTGCGAGCCCACCGGCGACTTCGCGCACAATCCCGAACCGCTCCCGGCCAACCTGGTAGACCTCTGCGACACCGTAGTGCGCGAGGGCGCTGACCTTGGAATCAGCGTCGATCCCGACGTGGACCGTCTGGCGTTCATCTGCGAGAACGGCGAACCCTTCGTCGAGGAATACACCCTCGTGAGCGTGGCGGATTACCTGCTGGACGATGCCGTAAAGCGCGGCGTGAAAGACCTCAAGACCGTCTCCAACCTCAGCAGCAGCCGTGCCCTGCGCGATGTCACCGAAGCGCACGGCGGCACCTATTACGCATCGGCCGTGGGCGAAGTCAACGTCACCACCAAGATGCACGAGGTGGGCGCCCTCATCGGCGGCGAAGGCAACGGGGGAGTCATCTATCCCGCCAGCCATTGCGGCCGCGACGCCATGGTGGGAGTGGCCCTCTTCCTCAGCAATCTCGCCCGCAAGGGCATGAAGGTAAGCGAATACAAGAAGACGCTCCCGCAGTACGCCATCGCCAAGAACCGCATCGACCTCAGCGACAAGGCCCTGATAGACAAGATATTGACTGCCATGAAGGAGCGCTTCGCGGGCGAGAAGGTCAGCACCATCGACGGCGTGAAAGTCGATTTCGAAGACCGCCGCGAGTGGGTGCACCTGCGCAGGTCCAACACCGAGCCCATCATCCGCGTCTACTCCGAGGCCCGCACCGCCGAAAGGGCAGAGGCCCTCGGCAACGAAATAGTCGCCCTTGCCAAAAGCATCATAGGCTGATGTTCTCATTCCGCACCACCCCTGTCTGGGAGCAGCCCGACAAGGCCCTCACCGAGGGGCGGGTGGGCGTGTTCTGCACTCCATCCTGCTGGGATGCCGCCACGGGGCGCTATCTCCACGAGATTTTCAGGGACCGTGGCAGGCTCCAGAAGCTTTTCATCCCCGAAGGGGAGCATATCCCGTTCCTTCCCGAAGACCTGCAGGGTCTTGACGCCATAGTGGTGGAAATCCAGGACGTCGGGTCACGCTATTTCCCGTATTCCGTAGACGTCCTGAGGCTCATGAATGCCATGAACACCCTCGAAGAGGCGCCGGCGCTTTATGTGGTGGACCATCCCAATCCCGCCGGAAGGGAGGTGGAGGGCACCCTGCCCGCCGGAATCTCCGACCAGTGGACCCCGTCGGTCGCGCACCGGCACGGGCTTACCCTGGGCGAGCTCTGCTACCTCTATTCCGTAGAGATAGGCGCATCCTTCGCGCTGCATGTGATTTCCGCCGAAATAGCCGACACCGCCCGGATGCTCATGCCCTGGACGATTCCGCCGGCACACGACTTCCCGGGGGTGTTCACCCCGTATTTCTATTCCGGCGGAAGCCTCTGGAACGACACCAACATCAGCCCCGGAATCGGCACCAAAAGGCCGTACGAGGTGATAGGGGCGCCTTTCCTCAAGGAGGACGCCGCCGGCCTGCCCCTGCCCGAAGGGGTGCTGGCCAGGCCGCTGAGCTACATGCCGGTGGAGGGTATCCACGAAGGCGTGCTCTGCCACGGATTCCAATTCATCCTGCTCCCGGGAGCGCACTACCATTCCCTGCTGCATACCGTCAGGCTCATGCGCTGGATGGCCGAGCATTATTCCGAGTTCCACATCTCCGATTCGCTCTACGGCCGCCTGGCCGATCCCGTCATGGAAGAGTTCCTGAGGGGGAACATCACCTTCGACATCGTGGAAGAACACGTTAAGGAAGGGGAGCAGAAGTGGATACGCAAGGCCAAACGCTTCATATTGTACGACGATCAACCCATACGCATAAAATGAATACCAAGAAATGGATAGCGCTGGTGCTCTTCGCACTGGCCGCCTGCGTGAACTTCGCGGGCAACATCATCGACAGCGAGCTGCTGATGCGCATCTCCAAGCCGCTCCTCATGCCGCTCATTCTGCTTAACGCACTGCTTGCCCTCGAAGGCACGACCGCGCCCAAATGGCTGTATGTGCTTCTTTCCTTCGCCCTTTGCTTCCACTGCGCGGGCGACGTCTTCCTCATGTACGCAGGGCCCTTCCCGCTCTTTGCAGCGGGGCTGGGATGCTTCCTCATCGGGCATGTTTTCTACATTTCCATCTTCACGAAGACGGGGCTGTTCAAGAACTGCCCTCCGGCGTTGCTGTTTGTAGTGTTCTTCCTGGCCATCTTCATCCCCGTGGTTCTGGTGAACGTGCTGGATTTCGAAGGCCCCATCAAGTATGCGGTGCTCATGTACGCGATGCTTCTCCTGTACGTGGCTGGCTGCGGCCTCGTGGGTGCGCTCAACCGCAAATCGGGCGTGTCGAATCCCGTTTACTGGCTGGCGTTCGTGGGAGGTATCATCTTCATTACCAGCGACTTCTTCGTTGCATGGAGGTCCCTGCTCGGGCATGATTTCCCGGGCATAGGCATACTTATCATGAGTACTTACGTGCTGGCCGAGTGCCTGATAGTCACCCCGATCGTGAGGCCTTACCTGAAACGCTAGACCGGATCGGCGTCGATAATGACGCCGGTATTCAAACGATGCTCTGTACGGAATGCCTGGACGGCTGCGTACAGGGCTTTTTTGTTGGCCTGAAGCTGGCGGTCGCGGGGGAGGGTGATGCGGATGAGCGACCTGCCGTCGGGGCGGGGAAGGGCGTCGGTGGCCTTGAAGCCCAGGCCGGAGAGTTTGCGGGCAAAGGCGGAGTGGATGTCGCCGAAGCGCCTGCAGTCGGGCAGGAGGATATCGACCAGGCGGGTGTACGGAGGCAGTGAGAAGGCCTGCCGTTCGGCCAGGAGCGGCTCCGCGCTTTGCAGCGAGAATACCTGGTGGGCGGGGTTGGCGGTCTGGACGATTACCTTGCCGCTGCCGCTGCGGAGCGAATCCAGGAACTGGAAAGCATGCTCGTCGCTGCGGAAATCTTCGGGCTTGAAGAGGGCGTCTGCGCTCAGCAGGGCAACGAGCGCGTAGGCGGAAAAGTCGGTTTTGGAGGCTTCGGGAATGGTGAAGACGTCGATGCGCTCCTGCAGGTCCGGCACCGTTTCCTGCAGGTTCTGAGCGAGCTCTTCGGCCTTTTCGTAGCCGCGGATGAAGGCGATACGGCCTTCCGGAAGGGCCCTGCATTCCGCCACCAGCTTGCGGGAGAGGCTGCCGAGCATGCCGTTCTTGCGCCTTTCGGCTTTTGTGTCGACAATCCGGAGCTCCTGGGCCGACCAGCTGCCGCCGACCAAGGAATAACGGCCGCTGCGTGCGTTGAGCAGCGATTCCAGGGAAGGGGAGGAGGTGCCGAGGATGACGGAGGCGCCGTGGATCTTTGCCAGCATCACTGCGGCGTCCCTGGCATTGTAGCGGGGGGAAGACACCGCCTGCTTGTAGAAGGCCGACTGCTCTCCGTCCACTATAATGAGGCCTAAGTCTTTGAACGGCAGGAAGATGCTGGAGCGGGTGCCGAGCACTATGCAGGGATTGCCGCTGCGGACGAGGTCGGAGATTTTCCGGCGGCGGACAGGGGTTTCTTCGGAATGGTGGACTGCCAGCAGATCGCCAAAACCGTCGGCGAGCTCTTCCCGGAGCGTCTTTGCCAGGCCTATTTCGGGAACCAGCAGCAGCACGCTCTTTCCCTTTTCAATGACGTTTGCCGCAAGGTTGCGGTAGGTCTCAATCCGCGAGGCCGCTTTTAAAAGGATGGGCTTGCCCGCCTTCAGTGCGACGGAGATCGCCGGGTCGGGTGCGCCGCACAGGAGCCTGATTACCTTTGGAAGCTCCCCGAAAAGGGCGTCGTTCAGCCGGTCCAGCCTTTTCTGGGCCTCGGCAAGGTCCGCGGCGATGGCTGCCCTTTCCGTGCGGAGCCTTTCGAGGACGGCGGCGCCGTGCCTGCCTTCCAGGGCCCTGTCTTTCGCCTTGAGGCGTTCCGACAGCTTGCCTATGCGCTTCTGCCACTGCTCCTTTTCCTTTTCCAGAAGCAGGTCCCTGCGTTTCTCTGCGCGCACGTGAACTTCTTCAGATGCGGTCTTGGGGAGGGGATAGGCGGCCTTGTAGACTTCGCCCACGGTGCAGCAGTAGTAGTCGGCTATGAAGCGCCAGAACTGCAGTTCCTCCGTGGAGACGGCTTCAAACCCTGTGTCGCACTCTTCGACGGCCTCTATCCGGGCAGGGTTTATGTCCGGGACGATGTCTACAGCCGAAACGACCGCCGTATAGCGGCGCCCGGCAAACCTGACCTTTACCCTGGAGCCGATGCCAAGCTGCTGTGTATCAGGGCCGGAGGCGTCGCCTTCCGGGAGACTGTAGCACGGCTCCCAGTCCAGGCGGAGGGGGAGGATTGCGCTTATGTACCGTTTTGCTGCCAAGGTCCGGGGTGCTTTTTCTTTGCGCTAAGTTACGAAAAAAGGGTCGTTTTTTTACAAAACTATTGCATATATGAAAAATTGTCGTACCTTTGCAGTGTACTAATGAACTAACACACTATGAATATGAAGAAAATACTGTTCGCTGTTGCAATGATGACCCTCGCTTCCGTATCGGTTTTCGCGAAGAACGACTGGAGGGGGAAGGTGATTGACGAAAAAGGGGAGCCGGTGGCTTATGCCAACGTTGCCGTGCTTTCCAAGGCTGATTCCACCGTGGTTTGCGGCACCGTGACGGAAGAGGACGGTACCTTTAATATAGTAACGAAAGAGAGCGACGGCATCATGATGGTGGCGATGCTGGGTTACCGGACGGTTTATCTGGTTCCGGAGGACGGCGCCGTAATCACGCTCATGGAAGACACATCGATGCTGGGAGGCGCGGTGGCTACTGCCGTGATGCCCAAGACCCAGCTCACCGGCGAGGGCCTGCAGACGAATGTCCGCGGCTCAGTGCTGGAGAACGTGGGCACTGCCGAAGATGTGCTGGCCAGGACGCCGGGCCTCATCCAGGGGCAGAACGGGCTGGAAGTCATAGGCAAGGGCGCTCCGATGGTCTATATCAACGGACGCAGGGTGACCGACTCTGCTGAACTCGCCCGCCTGCAGAGCAATGAAATCCAGAATATCGAGGTGATTACCAACCCGGGCGCGCAGTACGACGCCACCGTGAGGGCGGTGGTGCGCATCAAGACCATCAAGCGTCAGGGCGACGGCTTCGGCTTCAATTTCACCGCTTCGGACGCCCAGTCGCTGCGCCGGGCCGATTTCAACGACCCCGTAGCCAACCTGAACATGAATTACCGCACCGGCGGAGTGGACATCTTTGCCGGCGTCAACTACGGCACGCGCAACTTCCTGCAGCTCAGCGATGCCGAAAAGGAAACCACCGGATCGCCGGTGTTCAAGGATCAGGCGACCATCGACGCAGCCGAGACGGACCGCAACCTGGGCGGCAATGCCGGCATCAACTGGCAGATTGCCGACAACCACTTCATGGGCGGCAAGGTGGAATGGGGCCGCGAGCTGAGCGTGAGCGGCCGCACCATCATCCACGACAAGGTGACCCGCGACGGGGAACTGATGGACGACATCACCACCATAACAGAGGACACCCTGGGCGAAAAAGCGCCGTTCAACGTGGGTGCCAACTTCTATTACAACGGTACCGTCGGCGGAAAACTGAATATCGACTTCAACGCCGACTACTACACCGGCACCAATTCGGTGATCTCCAGTTCCAACGAGACCAGCGAGATGACTCACGATGCCAAGGTAAGCACCCATTCCGACAGCCGGAACCGGCTGTACGCCACCAAACTGGTCTTTTCCTATCCTGTATGGATGGGCCAGCTGCAGGTTGGTACGGAGGAGACATTCTCCCGCCGCAGCGACGACTATACCCTTACCGGCATTTCGGTACCCGCGTCATCGGCCCGCGTGAATGAGGACAACCTGGCGGGTTTCGCTTCCTATGGCATGTACCTGCCCAAGGTGGGCCAGCTCAGTGCCGGCGTGCGCTATGAACACGTCAATTACAACTACGAGGATGCGCTGGCCCCGCAGAACGACATCACCCGTTCATACGGAAACTGGTTCCCGACGCTGTCGTACGCCAACGCCTTCGGTCCGGTGCAGCTGCTCCTGAACTACAGCGCCAAGACGCTCCGCCCGAACTTCTCCAATCTCTCCAGCGCCATCCGCTACAACAGCCGTTACCTGTGGCAGAGCGGAAACGCCGCCCTGCAGCCGCAGATCATGCACGACGTGAGCCTGACGACCCTGTGGAAATTCATAACCCTGGGAGCCAATTACGACCGCATCGACAACGCCATAGTCACCTGGTCCAGCCCGTACAACGACGAGGGCGTGGTGTTGGTGAAGCCCCGCAACCTGGATGAGCCTTACCGTATGATGACGGTCTACGTGAACCTGACGCCCACCTTCGGTCCGCTCAGCCTGAACTATACCTTCGTGGCCCAGCCGCAGTGGCTCACCATTACGGCCCCCGATGCAAGCCTGCCTTCAGGCGTGCGTGAGACCTCCTTCAACGACAAGCCCCTGTTCGTGGCCCAAATGTTCAACACCCTGCGCCTGAAAGGCGGCTGGCAGCTGGAACTGGGCGGAGAGACTTACAGCCGGGGATATACCCAGAACATCTGTCTCACCAACGTCTATTTCAACCTTACCGCCGCCGTACAGAAGACCCTCCTCAAGGACGGTTCCCTGGTGCTGCGTCTGGAAGGTGCCGACCTGGCGGGCCTGGCCCACAACGACATTGCCACCGACTTCGGCAATTACATGATCCGGCAGACCAACATCATGAATACCAAGCGCATCAAGTTCTCCGTCCGGTACAGTTTCAACACCGCCCAGAGCAAGTACAAGGGCACCGGCGCCGGCAAGGACAGCAGGGACCGTATGTAATGTCATGGGATTTAACGATATTATTGTTTTATTTGTGTAGTTGACACATTCATAATAATACATATTGCCATATGACCGAGAACCCAACCTATTTTGCCAATAAGCATGGTTGGGATGCAAAGGCCGACAAGCTCATGCGGACCCTGAACACCTCGCCTATCGATGGGAGGGCTGCATGGTGATGAAACTTAGTCTTTCTCCTCTAATTGGAAGATGGATTCGACCGGTTTCCCGAAGTGGCGGGCAATCTTCAGGGCCAGAACAGTGGACGGGAGGTATCGACCCGACTCGATGGAAATGATGGTGTTGCGGCTTACGCCTACTGCGTCGGCCAACTGCTGCTGGGTGATGTCAAGGATGGCCCTTTCTACGCGAACGGTGTTTTTCATAAGGCCTGGTCCTTTTTGGATTGACGGAGAAGCGCGCGGAAGATCAGATAGTATAAGCCTGCACCCGCTATGGGCAGGACAATAAGAAATAGTTCACTCAAAAATGGGCTTATGGTTCCGACATTACTCGTGACTAAATCGAGCAAATGCAACTCTAGTGTAAGGCTCAAGAGTAGGAAAACTACGAAAAGAACATAACCGGTTAGCCCCACGGCCTTGAGTCGCAGGCCGGAGATCATTTCGTCTTCTACCTTCTCCTGGGAAAGGGTAATGAAGAACAGCGAGGCAATGAGAACGAAGTGAGAAGATTTTGCCAGATACCAAGCCACATCAATATTATGTGTGGTATATGAGAGGATAATCTTGGCAACTACAATGAGAGCCGTTAGGAGGAGAAGCCACCAGCCAATCTTCTGGCAGGAATGAGGCATAAGGATACTTTTGTTATTCATGGCGATTACTTGAATTGTGTTCCGAGTGCAAAGTTAAGTAAATTTTTCATAATGCAAAATATACTTTGCATAATTCTTATTAATATTCTCCACAGGCTCCGGAGCAGCACCAAGGTTTCGGTAGTGCTGGGAACTTTCAGTTAAAGATTCTTGCGATTTTGTAAAATATATTTTGTAAATTTG
>CAMHKQ010000014.1 GCA_946185745.1 uncultured Bacteroidales bacterium | reverse complement strand
AATCACGCCGATGGTACTTACACACCAGTTGGGAGAGTAGGTAGCCGCCGTTCTTTAACAAAAGCTCTGGAGTCGATTGACTCCGGAGCTTTTTTGTTAAAGAACTATCCTCTACCCCCTGCCGCTGTGCGGCTGCCCCCCAGGGGGCATGACCGGCAGCGGCTTCGCCTTTGCCGGGCGGCTCCCGGTCGTCGCATCGCTCCTCCCTTCGCCGCGGCGCTGAAGCGCCCTGCTATTGCGGCGGCGGACAAGCGGAGCGGAAATGTCAGACCGTCAGGCTGCCGGAGAGGAAGACTACGGCAATCTTGACGCCGAGGGTGAGTATGGCGGCAAACCAGAGGATGAACATGATAAGCCCCGGGTGCCATTTGGGATACTTGAGCTTGAAACTCATCTGGATGCCGGCCCAGATCATCGCCACGAACGGAATGAAGACTATGAGCGCAAGGCAGACATATACCAGAGGCTGGTCCATAGCGGAAAAGAATCCCGGCATGAAATCCCAGTCGGACAGCTCTATAATGCCCCAATTGCCGAGAAAGCCCAGAATGTTGCCTTCCAGGCCGGTGCCTTTTACAGAAAGCGGCGCCGCAATCCCGGTAACCAGCCCGGCGATGCCGGTGAACAGCAGCAGGATGCCGATAACCGAGGTCAGGATGTTGCCGAAGTCTTCCCAGAAATCCTTCCTTTTCTCGGGGGAGACACTCCCATACTGCATCACGCTTTTTTCCACCCCGCGGGCGCTGCCGTCTTCTCCTTTCATGGCCCACTGCTCCCTGACAGTTTTTGCCGCAGGCGTGCAGATCAGCAGTATCAGGTATATGACCGGCATTGTACAGCTTACGCCGAAGGCAAAGGAGCCATGGCGCACCCAGACTGATGTGACGACGAACAGCGCCACGAAAATCAGCCTTACCAGCACTACGTCGGTCTTGAAATAATTGGCCAGTCCGCTGCAGACGCCGCCGATGATTCCCTGCTTGGGATCGCGGTAGAGCCTTTTCTTCTCTTTGGGTTCGTCTTCAGCGGCCTTCGAGTCCGCTGCATCCATCTCCTCGGGCATGCCCATGATGGAGATGATTTCATCCACCTCGGATTTGTCCACGATGCCGTCGCCGCGCATCCTCTCTTCCAGAAGCTCCGCAATGCGGCTCTCTATGCCGTCGACTATTTCATTTCCGCTTTCGCGGGTGGAATAGAACCCCTTTATCTTGTCAAGATAGTCCTTGAGTGTTGAATATGCATCAGGCTTGAGCTGGAAAGCCATACCACCTATGCTGACTCTTTCGATGATGTCCATGATTATTCCCTGTTTTTAAGCATTTCCACCGATTTGACCATATCCGTCCATGCGGCGTCCATCTGGCCGAGCACTTCCCGGCCCTTTTCGGTTATGAAATAGTATTTCCTGGGAGGGCCCTGGGTGGATTCCACCCATCTGTACGACAGCAGGCCCTGGTTCTTGTCCCTGATGAGCAGGGGATAGAGAGTGCCTTCCACCACAATCATGTCGGCGTTCTTGAGTTCTTCGATGATGGAGGAGGCATAGGCTTCCTTCCTCGCCAGGATGCTCAGGATACAGTATTCCACGAGCCCTTTGCGCATCTGTGTGCGTATGTTCTCACTATTTTCCATTGGTCCTGAATTTTGCCATGTTTTCTGCGGAAGGGACTATCCCCCTGAGTTCGCACTGCTGCACGGGAGTAGTTGCGGTGGGGCAGATAATCCAGAAAATGAGATAGACGAGTGCTCCGCTGCCATAAGCCAGGGTTACGACAGCGAAAATAATCCTAACGAGCACCACGTCGATGTCGAAATAGGCGGCCAGCCCGGAACAGACTCCTCCGATGGCCTTGTTCAGCGGATCCCTGTAAAGCTTATGGGGCGCGGATTCACCGGCAGCGCCGGAATTGGAGGAGGAGGTTTTTGCATCGGAATCGCTGCTGCCGTCCGGCATCCCCAGCTGCTCGATGACCTTTTCCACCATTTCCAGCGTGACGACCTGTCCGGATGAAATGCCGGCGCTGAAAAGCTCGGCTATCCGTTCCTCGAGGTCTTCCATTACTTCGTCGGGCCTGAGCTGGCCGGGCTCCGCTTTAAGTTTGGACCTGAAGTGGGCGAGGTAGGAGGAAAGACGCTGGTATGCGTCTTCTTCGATTACGAAGGGAACGTTGCCGATTCCTGCATTGAGTACTTTTTTCATCTTTCAGAATTCTTGTCGATGCAAAGATATAGAAAAATTTCAATACTTTGTACCGCAAGGTACTAAAAAATGAAAAAAATCCGGCCGCCCGTCTGGAAGACTCCGCCGCGGCTAGAACTCTTCCTTTATATTATAATGGTTGCGTTCGCCGGAGTTGCGGGAAATCATCTCCCCGACGAAGCCGGCGAGGAAGAACATGACGCCGAGGATGACGGCGACAAGGGCGAGATAGAAGAGCGGCTGGTCGGTTACGGGTCTGTAATACACGCCGTTGCCCTGGCGAACAAGCTTGGTGACGATAATCACGACGACCATCACGAATCCAACGAGGAACATCGTGAGCCCGCTGTAACCGAAGAAATACATCGGCTTTTTCCCGAATGTGCTCAGGAACCAGATGCTCATGAGGTCCAGGAAACCGTTCACGAAGCGGTTCATGCCGAACTTGCTCTTGCCGTATTTGCGCTTCTGGTGATGAACTTTCTGCTCGCCAATCTTCGAAAATCCGGCATTCTTGGCCAGATACGGGATGTAGCGGTGCATCTCTCCGTAAACCTCGATGTTCTTTACCACCTCTTTGCTGTAAGCCTTGAGGCCGCAGTTCATGTCGTGCAGCTTGATGCCTGTGACCCTGCGGGCGGTGGCGTTGAAGAGCTTGGACGGAAGATTCTTGGTGAGCTTGTTGTCCTGACGGTGCTGCTTCCAGCCCGAAACCACATCGTAGCCTTCCTCGGTGATCTTTTTATACAGGCCGGGAATTTCGTCGGGGGAGTCCTGCAGGTCGGCGTCCATGGTGATGACAACGTCGCCCTGGGCCTTGTCGAAACCGCAGTACAGCGCGGCGGATTTGCCGTAGTTGCGCCTGAAGCGGATGCCGTGCACCAGCGGATTGGCCGCCGAAAGGCCCTTGATCACTTCCCAGGAGGCATCGGTGCTGCCGTCGTCGACCATTATTATCTCGTAGGAATAGCCTTCGGAGAGCATGACCCTCTTAATCCAGGCTTCGAGTTCCGGAAGGGATTCCGCTTCGTTGAACAGGGGAATGACTACTGAAATATCCATCATTGATTGTCTTTAAAGGGATCGTCCTGCACGGGGCCGGGGATGTTCCGTGAGAATATGGCGGACAGGACGGTGCCGAACAGCCAGCACCAGATGAGATTGCTGAAGAAACCTATGGCAGGCATGCTGTCCTGCATGTTCTGCATGGCGGACATCATTTCGGAATCCATCATTCCGGCATACGCGCTCATTGCGGCTTCCATGGAAGCGGCGATCATATCGGGATTGATATAAAGCGTGTATACCAGATAGAATCCGGAGTAGAGCAGCGCCGAAAACAGGGCTACCACCATTCCGAACTGAAACACTTTGCGGTTGTCGGCGGAGGGGTTGCGTCTGGAAAAAGCCAGCAGGAAATGCCTCAGGAGGAGGATGCAGGCTGCAATTTTGGCCGCCCAGAGCACAAATCCGAGGAGCCCGATGAGGAAGGCCGCACCGCCCGTGCCCGCAAGCCGGGAAGTGAGCAGGTTCACCACCATGTAGACTATGGATACGAGGCCCAGCACCAGCCCGGGGACGGCGGCTTCGTTCCAGATGTTGATTTTCTCTTCTGCCATATGGTTTACAAATATACGGAAAAAATGTCTTATCTTTGCTGGCTATGATTAAAATCACATTTCCTGACGGCAGTGTAAAGCCCTTTGTAGAAGGCGTCACCGCCTATGAAATAGCCGAAAGCATATCGCCGAGGCTGGCAGCGGAAGTGCTGGCTGCCAATGTAAACGGCACTACAGTAGATTTGACCCGCCCCATCAACGAAGATTCCGAGGTCAAGCTTCTCAAGTGGGAGGACGACGAAGCCAAAAAGGTGTTTTGGCATTCCTCTTCACATCTTATGGCAGAAGCCCTCGAATCCATCTATCCGGGCGTGAAATTCGGCATCGGACCGGCCATCGACAACGGGTTCTACTACGACGTAGACCTCGGCGGGAAGACGATCACCGACGCCGACCTTCCCGCAGTCGAGAAGAAGATGCTCGAACTTGCCCACGGGAAGGAAGACTTCAAGAGAATCAGCGTCTCCAAGGCCGAGGCCATGGAGCACTTCAAGGAAAAGGGCGACGAGTACAAGTGCGAGCTCATCAGCGAGCTCGAAGACGGCACCATCACCTACTACAGCAACGGTCATTTCACCGACCTTTGCCGCGGTCCGCATCTGCGCAATACCGATGTGATCAAGGCTGTAAAGCTCACCGCCATCGCCGGCGCATACTGGCGCGGCGACCAGAACCGCCAGCAGCTCACCCGCATCTATGGCATCACCTTCCCCAAGAAGAGCATGCTCGACGAGTACCTGGTGCTCCTCGAAGAGGCCAAAAAGCGCGATCACCGCAAGCTCGGCAAGGAGATGGAGCTCTTCACCTTCAGCACCCGCGTGGGCCTCGGACTGCCCCTGTGGCTGCCCCGCGGCGCCGTGCTCCGCTACCAGCTGGAGAAATTCCTCCGCGCAAAGCTCGAGGAGCAGGGTTACATGCAGGTGGTCACCCCCCATATCGGCAGCAAGCAGCTTTACGTGACTTCCGGTCACTGGGCAAAATACGGCAAGGACTCGTTCCAGCCCATCAAGACCCCGCAGGAAGGCGAGGAATACATGCTCAAGCCCATGAACTGCCCCCATCACTGCGAAATCTTCGCGTCCAAGCCGCGTTCATATAAAGACCTTCCCATACGCCTGGCCGAATTCGGCACGGTATACCGCTACGAGCAGAGCGGTGAGCTCCACGGGCTTACCCGCGTGCGCAGCTTCACCCAGGACGACGCCCACATGTACGTGCGTCCCGACCAGCTCAAGGAAGAGTTCAAGAAGGTCATCGACCTCATCCAGTATGTCTTCAAGGTGTTCAAGTTCGACAAGTTCACCGCTCAGATTTCCCTGCGCGACAAGGTGAACCGCGAAAAGTACATCGGCAGCGAAGAGAACTGGGAGAGGGCCGAAAGGGCCATCATCGAGAGCTGCGAGGAGAAGGGCCTTCCCGCCAAGGTGGAATACGGCGAGGCGGCGTTCTACGGCCCCAAGCTCGACTTCATGCTCAAGGACGCCCTTGGCCGCGAGTGGCAGCTCGGAACCATCCAGGTCGACTACAACCTGCCCGAACGCTTCGAGCTCGAATACACCGACGCCGACGGCAGCAAGCAGCGCCCCGTCATGATTCACCGCGCCCCCTTCGGGAGCATCGAGCGCTTCACCGCCGTGCTTCTCGAACACACCGCCGGACATCTGCCCCTGTGGCTCTCTCCGGATCAGGTTAAAGTGCTGCCAATCAGCGAGAAATTTGCAGATTATGCAAAAAAAGTTTGCGAATTGCTGAAAAATTCCGAAATTCGCGCTTCCATAGACGACCGCAATGAGACTCTCGGCAAGAGAATCAGGGATATATCCCTTCTCAGAGTGCCTCTGATTGCGATTGTAGGCGAAAAGGAAGCCGCCGACGGCACCGTCTCCGTAAGAAGGGATGGCGTGAACGTCGGGACTATGGCCGCACAGGAATTTGTAAAATACATTGATGCTGCAGTAGCAGAAGAACTTAAAAACTAGTTAATGCCAGGACCTTACAGACCGAAGCCCACCTACAAACCGGGCGGACGCAAGCAGGACCCCCGTCTGAACCAGAAGAAAGACGAGAACGAACTTGCGATCAACAATCAGATTCATGCCGTACAGGTGCGTCTCGTAGGAGACAACATCCCCGAACCGGGCATCTATCCGATCTCGAAGGCTCTCGCAATGGCGGACGAAATGGAGCTTGATCTGGTGGAGATAAGCGCCAAGGCCGATCCCCCAGTCTGCAAGATTCTGGATTACCAAAAGTACAGCTACCAGCAGAAGAAGAGGGCCAAGGAGATGAAGGCCAACTCCACCAAGGTGGTCATCAAGGAAATCCGCTTCGGGCCCAATACCGACGAGCACGACTTTCAGTTCAAGCTCAAGCACGCCCAGGAGTTCCTCCAGGAGGGTTCCAAGGTTAAGGCTACAATCTTCTTCAGGGGCCGCAGCATCATGTTCAAAGACCAGGGCGAGAAACAGCTGCTCCGCTTTGCGGTGGAACTGGAAGAGTTCGGCAGGGCCGAGACCATGCCCACCCTCGAGGGCAAGCGCATGAACATCATGATCGCCCCGGTTAAAAAGAAATAATCCGTGTGAACGGTAATTGTAATATTAATTTAAAACCAAACAAAATGGCAAAGCTTAAAACCAACTCCGGTGCCAAAAAGCGTTTCGCGCTTACCGGATCGGGAAAAATCAAGAGGAAGCACGCTTACCACAGCCACATCCTCACCAAGAAGACCAAGAAGCAGAAACGCAATCTTGATCATTTCGCTATCCTCGACAAGACCAACGTCAAGCAGGTCAAGGAATTGTTAGTCCTCTAAAAGCAAAGAATCATGCCAAGAAGTGTAAACTCTGTAGCCTCCAGGGCTCGCCGCAAGAAGGTTCTCAGCAGAACCCGCGGCAATTTCGGCGCCAGGAACAATGTCTGGACCGTTGCTAAGAACACCTACGAAAAAGGTCTTTCCTACGCGTATCGCGACCGTCGCCGCAAGAAGGGTGCTTTCCGTGCCCTCTGGATCCAGCGCATCAACGCCGCCGCACGCCAGTATGGCCTTACCTACTCCCAGTTCATGGGCAAACTCGCCAAGGAGAACATCGGCCTCAACCGCAAGGTGCTCGCCGATCTGGCCATGAATAATCCTCAGGCTTTCGAAGCCATCGTAAAATCTGTAAAGTAGCAATAAAGTTGTGAGCCTGAAGGAATTCACGGGAAACAAGTGGACAAAGTTCACTTTCTGGGCTTTGCTCTACGTCCTGTGGGTCGTCTGGCTGGGGAACTTCTGGTGGCTGTTCGGCCTGGTAGTTGTCTTTGACATCTTCATCACTCGGAAGGTGCATTGGAACTTCTGGAAAAAACGCTACAAGGAAGGCGAAAAACACAGTGCTGCAAACGACTGGCTTGACGCCATCGTCTTCGCGGTAATCGTGGTCACCTTCATCAATATGTTCTTCTTTCAGGCATTCAAGATTCCTTCTTCCTCGATGGAGAGTACTCTCTATACCGGAGACCATCTCTTCGTGAGCAAATTGACATATGGGCCACGCGTTCCCCAGACGCCCCTGACCATACCCTTTACGCACAACGTAATCTTTGGAAAGGAGTCATATTCGACACTCATTCAAAATGATTACAGGCGGCTGAAAGGTTTCAGGGAAGTAAGACGCGGAGACTGTGTGGTTTTCGGCTTCCCCAACGGAGATACCGTTCTCCGGAAAGCCCCGGCAGAAGACTATTACGCCCTTTGCCGCATGATGGGGAGAAAACAGGTCATTGACAATCTGGGTCCCGTGATTGTCCGTCCTTCGGACAAGAAAGACCACTACGTGAAAAGATGTGTGGCCGTGAGCGGCGACACCCTTGAAGTCCGTGAGGGCTTCGTTTGGGTGAACGGCGAAAAGCAAAAGGTCTATGACGGCCAGCAGCTCAGCTACAGGGTCACGACGTCCGGCGGCAGAATCAATACAAAGGTTCTGTCCAAGCTGGGCCTGAATCTCGAGGAGCTCTATTTCGATGCGAGCCTGCCCGGTTATCCGGCAATGCCGCTCACAGAGGAAATGCTCTTGCAGATCGAGTCTTACAGCAACGTGGTCAGCGTGGAAGCGAATCTGGACAGGTATCCGGCCGATGAACCGGATGGATATCTCTCCATTTTCCCCTTCAGCGAAAACTATCATTGGACGCGCGATTTCTTCGGTCCGCTCTGGATCCCCAAAAAGGGTGTTACGGTGGAACTAACCGAAGAGAATTACCCTCTGTATGAGAGGCTTATCCGCGACTATGAACATCACGATCCCGAAAAGGCTCTGGAAGAAGGCACTTATACCTTCGCTCAGGACTACTACTTTATGATGGGAGACAACAGGCACAATTCCCTCGACTCCAGGTACTGGGGCTTTGTCCCCGAAGACCACATCGTCGGAACCCCGTCTGTGATTTGGCTCTCGACAGTACGCGGGAAACATTTCCCGCAAAACATAAGGTGGCGCAGATTCTTGAAGTTTGTGCGGCCTGCAAAATGAAATAAAAATTAAAAATTATAAAGTCATGGCAAAAGTTTGTCAAATAACCGGAAGGAAAAGAATGAAAGGCAACAATGTTGCCCATTCCAAGCTGCGTACCAAGCGCGACTTCTCCCTCAACCTCAAGAACAAGAAGTTCTGGAGCGAGGCGGAGCAGAGGTACATCACCCTTAAAGTGTCCTGCAAGGGTATCAGGGAAATCGAGAAGAACGGCCTCGACGCCACTCTCGCAAAGGCCCGCAAGGCAGGATATGTAGACCTTGTTTAAATTTTTTGAATTATGGCAAAGAAAGCAAAAGGAAACAGGGTGCAGGTCATCCTCGAGTGCACCGAGCAGAAAGAAAGCGGTGTTCCCGGAATGTCTCGTTACATCACTACCAAGAACAAGAAGAACACTCCCGACCGTCTCGAGCGCAAGAAATACAATCCTTTCCTCAAGAAGGTCACCGTTCATCGTGAAATAAAGTAAAAGGAGAATAGATTATGGCAAAGAAAGCCGTTGCAACATTCGCAGCAAAGGCCGGCTCCAGGAGCATGGTCAAGTGCATCCGCATGGACAAGTCTCCCAAGACCGGAGCCTATGTCTTCACGGAGCAGCTTGTAGACGCCGACAAGGCCAAGGATTACTTCGCAAATAAGAAGTAAAACATAATCATTATCTGAAATTGGGGCCGTTCCATGCCGGAGCGGCTCCATTTTTGCTTTAAAATGATTATATTTGTTGATTGCAGACAGTATGGCACTGAATTTCTTTCAAAAGCTGACCCGCGCCGTGGCCGGGAAGTCCAGAGTTGACGACGATACCCTGGACAACATAGAGGAGGCCCTGATAGAAAGTGACATGGGCGTGGATACCACGCTCAAGATCATCGACAATCTGGAGGAGCGCGTCGCCAGGGACAAGATGATGTCCTTCGACGAGCTGGTGGGTTATCTGCGCGACGAAATAGGCAAACTGCTCGACGTCGAGGGGGCAGGCCCCATGGTAATGGACCGCAAGCCCTATGTCATCCTCGTGGTCGGCGTGAACGGAGTGGGCAAGACCACCACCATCGGCAAGCTGGCGCACATGTTTAAGAGCCAGGGCAAGAAGGTGATGCTGGGCGCCGCCGACACTTTCCGCGCGGCCGCAGTGGACCAGCTGGACATCTGGGCGCAGCGCGCCGGAGTGGACATAGTCAAGCAGAAAATGGGGGCCGATCCCGCCTCAGTCGCCTTCGACACGGTGAAGAGCGCCGTGGCAAAGGGTGCCGACGTCGTGCTCATCGACACCGCCGGCCGTCTGCACAACCGCACCGACCTCATGAACGAGCTGAGCAAGATCCGCAACGTGTGCGGCAAGGCTTTCCCGGGCGCACCCGACGAAGTGATGCTCATCCTCGACGCCTCCACCGGCCAGAACGCCTTCCAGCAAGCCAGGGAGTTCGCACGCGCCACCACCGTCACCTCCATGGTAGTCACCAAGCTGGACGGCACCGCAAAGGGCGGCGTGGTAGTGGGCCTCACGGACAGTTTCGGCACCCCGGTGAGGTTCATAGGCACCGGAGAGGGCATCGACGACCTGAAACCCTTCGACCGCTCCGAGTTCGTGGAAAGTCTGTTCAACCCCGAAGACATAAAAAAACAATAACATATGAAAGTTTCTTACAATTGGCTTAAGGAGTATCTCGACTGTGACCTCACGCCCGCACAGGTGGCCGAGGTGATGACTAATATCGGCATTGAAGTTGCCGGTGTCGAGGAAGAGGAGGAAGTCCCCGGCGGACTCGCAGGCGTGGTAGTGGCGCATGTACTTGAATGCGAGCCCCATCCCGATTCCGACCATCTCCATGTGACCAAAGTCGACGACGGTACCGGAGAGCCCCTCACCGTAGTGTGCGGCGCCCCCAACGTGGCTGCCGGACAGAAGGTGCTCTTCGCAAGGATAGGCGCCGTGCTCCCCGGAGATTTCAAGATAAAGAAGAGCAAGATCCGCGGAGTCGAGTCGTTCGGCATGATCTGCGCCGAGGACGAACTTGGCATAGGCACCAGCCACGACGGTATCATGGTGCTCCCGGCCGACGCCAAGGTAGGCACCCCCGCAAAGGAGTATCTGCACCTTAAGACCATGGCCGTGATAGAGTACGAGCTTACCGCAAACAGGGTAGATGCGGCTTCCCACATGGGTGTAGCCCGCGACATATATGCCTGGATGGCCCTGAACAAGAAGAGGGGCGGAATCAACTATCCCGATGTGTCCGCCTTCAGGGCGGGTGAGGGAGAAGGCATCCCCGTCGAGGTGCTCGACAGCGAAGGCGCACCCCGCTATACCGGCCTCACCATCAGGGGAATAAAGGTCGGTCCTTCCCCCGAATGGCTGCAGCATAAACTTCTCAGCATAGGCCTGCATCCCATCAACAACGTGGTGGATATCTCCAATTTCGTGCTGTTCGAACTGGGGCAGCCGCTGCACACCTTCGACGCCTCCAAGATCAAGGGCGGAAAGGTGATAGTCCGCAGGGCCGCCGAAGGCGAACCCATCCGTACGCTCGACGGGGTGGACCGCAAGCTCAGCGCCACCGACATGGTGATTGCCAACGCGGAAGGTCCGATGTGCATAGCCGGCGTGTTCGGCGGCGAGGAAAGCGGTGTGAGCGAATCCACTACCGACCTGTTCATCGAAAGCGCCTATTTCGATCCCGCAAGCATCCGCCGCACCTCCAAGAGCCAGGGCCTGCAGACCGACGCCTCGTTCCGTTACGAGCGCGGATGCGACCCCGACGTGGTCATCTACGCCCTCAAGCGCGCGGCCCTGCTGGTGCTCGAACTGGCCGGCGGCCATGTGGAAGGTGGCATACAGGAA
Organism: uncultured Bacteroidales bacterium; assembly: GCA_946185745.1. GTDB lineage: Bacteria > Bacteroidota > Bacteroidia > Bacteroidales > UBA932 > Cryptobacteroides. The sequence continues at coordinate 43,450 of CAMHKQ010000014.1, read as the reverse complement.
GTGTACCCGAAGAAGATAGAGCACAAGGTAATCGATATCGATTATGACCGTATCGATGCGTTTGTGGGCCAGAAGATTGGCCGCGAGGCGATCGAAACCATCCTTAACGCCCTCCGTTACGAGTTCCTGAAGAAAGACGAGCACGGCGCTACCGTCGAGGCTCCTTCCTACATGATAGACGTTTACCGCCCCGCGGACGTCGTCGAGGAAATCCTCAGGATCTACGGCTACGACAACATCGCGCTTCCGCATCACATGAAGATGAGCGTGAACGCCACCCCCAAGCCCGATCCCGAAGCCATCCGCAACCAGATAAGCAACTTCCTGGCTGCCAACGGCTTCACCGAAACCATGAACAACTCGCTCACGAAGGAAGACTACTACAAGGACATGACCGCATTCCCGGCGGAGCGCTGCGTACACATCGTAAATCCGCTCAGCTCCGATCTCGCCGTAATGAGGCAGACCCTCATCATGAACGGCCTCGAGGTGGTCGCATACAACGTGAACCGTCAGATCTACCGCATCAAGACATTCGAGTACGGTTCGGTATATCAGCGTATTCCCGAAAAGACCTCCGAGACCCTCGAAGGCTACGAAGAGCATCCCTGCTTCGCCCTGTTCATGAGCGGAACCCCCGAAAAGAACTGGGACGCGGCGGCACGCAAGGGCGATTTCTACCAGCTCAAAGGTTATCTTGAGCTGCTCCTGAAGCGCTACGGAATCGATCTTTATCAGCTCCCGTCCGCCCCCGCCCCCGAAGACGTCTTCTCCGAAGGACTGAAATACTGCCTTCCCGGCTCGAACAGGCAGCTGGCCGTCATCGGCGTGGTCAAACCCGCTCTTGCGAAGCGCTTCGGCATCAAGCAGGAGGTGGTTGCATGCGAGATCAACTGGAACGAGCTCTTCACGCTCATCAAGAGGGGCAAGATTACCTTCAGCGAGCTTCCGCAGTTCCCGCAGGTGCGTCGCGACCTTGCTCTCCTTCTCGACGAGAAAGTCAGCTACAGCGAACTCCGCACTTCTGCGTTCAGGAATGCCAAGCATATTCTCCGCCAGGTGGGCCTGTTCGACGTTTATCGCGGCGACAAGATTCCGTCCGGAAAGAAACAGTATGCCATGAGTTTCGTGCTGCGTGACAACGACCGCACCCTCACCGACGAGGATATCGAGCGTATAATGAACAGGATACTGGACAGCTACAAGAAGGATTTCGGCGCCGAACTTCGATGAGACCCGCAGTAAGACACGCATTGGCCGCACTTGTGCTCCTGCTCGCGCTCTCCGCGTGCGGGAAGCGCGCAAAGGTGATTCCCGAGAAGAAATTCGCCCGGATCACTGCTGAAATGCTGCTTGCCGACCAGTGGATTTCAAACAACCGGGCGGCCAGGCGCAATGCCGATACCACACTGTTTTACGGACTGATTTTTGACAAATACGGCTATTCGTTCAAAGACTACGACAAGAGCCTGAAATACTACCTGAAGTATCCTCCTGTATATGCCAAGGTTTACGAACGTGCCGCCGACATCCTCGAAAAGGAACTGGTCACGGTAAAAGAGGAAACCATACGCGAAAAAGCGATTCAGGAACTGGAGCAGTACCTCCATAAGTATGCTCCTAAATATGTTGATTTCCAGCATGATACGTTAATAGGAACAGAATTGTATGTTGCGCGAAGAGACAGTGTTCGGGCCGATACGGTCGAGACGGCTCGGGAACTCACTCGGGATAAACCTGCTCCCAGAGAGAGGGAAGATCTGTAATTTCGACTGCATTTACTGCGAATGCGGTTGGAACCGGGACGGACGCGGCGACAGCAAGCTGCCCTCCGCCTCGAAGGTGCGTACTGCGCTCGAGTCGAAGCTCAAGGAATGCGCTGCAGCCGGGGTTCCCATCGACTCCATCACTTTCTCGGGAGACGGCGAACCCACCTTGAATCCGGAGTTCCCGCAGATAATCGACGACACCCTCGCTCTGCGTGACAGGTATTATCCGGATGCTGTCGTTTCGGTGCTCTCGAATGCCACGATGATCGGCAGGAAAGAGGTTTATGATGCGCTCCGGAAGGTGGACAAGCCCATCCTGAAACTGGATGCGCCCACCGACGATTTGGTCCGGGTCATCAACCGCCCGCAGGGCGATTACCATGTAGAGGACGTCGTCCGCAACCTGGCCGCCTTCGAAGGGGACTTCATTCTCCAGACCATGTTCCTCCGCGCCCCCGGTTTCGATTCCTCTTCGCCGGAAGTGCTCGGGCCGTGGATGGACATTGTCCGCCGGATCCGTCCGCGCGAAATAATGGTCTACACCATAGACCGTCCCGTTCCGGCGGAGGGCCTGCGCAAGTTTACCGGGGAAGAGATGCGCGCGCTGGTACAACCTCTTATAGATGAAGGGTTTAAAATTCAGATAAAGTCATGACATATTCACAGAAGTACAATTATGCCCCCGACATCGAGGCGATGAAGGCGGCGCTCGGCAAAATCGTTGGTAGCGAAAAGGATCTCGACTCACCCGAAATCCTCAAAACATGCTTCTCCTTCATGGACCTTACCACGCTGCGCACCCAGGACACCCCTGAAGGCGTGAAGAAATTCGTCGAAAAGGTGGTGCGTCTGCGCCGCGAGTATCCCTCCTATCCGCTCCCGGCATCGGTGTGCGTCTATCCCAATTTCGCTCCGGTGGTAAAGGCTGCCCGTCCTTCCGAAGAGCTGCACGTCACCACCGTGGCGAGCTGTTTCCCCAGCGCGCAGAGTTTCCTGGAGGTGAAGGTGCGCGAGTGCGAACTGGCGGTCGAGAACGGGGCTGACGAGGTGGATATCGTATTGGCTCTCAATTCTTTCCTTGCGGGCGATATGGAAGCTGCAGCCGCCGAGATCCGCGCCATGAAGGCGGCGATTGACGCCTGCGGCAAGAAGCTCGGACGCCGCGTGGTGCTCAAGGTCATCCTCGAGACCGGTCTGCTCGGCTCTCCCGAAAACATCGCAGAGGCTTCTTTCCTGGCGATGGAGGCCGGAGCCGATTTCATCAAGACCAGTACCGGCAAGGTGGATGTGAACGCCACTCCCGAGGCGGCGTACGTCATGTGCGAATGCATCAAGGCTTTCTACCTCAAGACCGGCCGCAAGGTCGGCTTCAAGGCCGCCGGCGGCATCTCCAATGCCAAGGACGCCCTCTGCTACTATCACATCGGCATCGAAATCCTCGGCCCCGAATGGATGAACAAGGAGACTTTCCGTTTCGGCGTGAGCCGTCTCGGCAACAGCCTCATGAGCGCCATCGAAGGGAAAGAGGTGGTATTCTTCTAGGCGGTATAAAAGAAACAGATTTTGCTGCAAAATGGCTTTAAGGTTTTGAAATCTTAGGGCCTTGGAGGGGCGTGTGTGGCCGAAAACGGAAAGTAAACGTTTACTTTTTTGAAACACGCTTTTTTCGTTCTCAACTTTGCCGGTGTTGATTCTAACACCGCAGAGAATGAAAAAAGCATTTTTAATTGTCGCGGTTGCCGCAGCAGTATGTGCGTGCGATCCGCTGGACTTCTTCAACAGAAGGGGGGAGAAGGTCGACAATCAGGAAACCCTCTCGCACGGGATGATTATCCTCGGCGACAAGCTGGAGGATCCCTATTCCGTAGAAAACATTACCAAGGCCCTGGTGTCGCTTTATCCGACCAAAGCCGACGTGGACGTCAGCACCACGCACCTCTATGTGCGTTTCCTGCCATCCGGCGAGGAGCAGTTCAAGCTGCTCGAAGACATGGGCGTAGAGATGCTGGACCATCCGGTGGATTTCCAGATCAAGAGGGAAGGGGACTATTACCACGACCCGGAAATACCGGAGAATGAAGTCACCTGGCAATATGCAGTGGTGCCTCCCGATTTCGATTTCCCGGAAGGCGTCAGGTATGAAGTTTTGGAAAACTGCCATATCACAGAGTTCAGGCCTACGGTAAGGGCTGCAGAGGGCATCGACTGGGAGGCGGTGGAAAGGGAGTCTTTCCGACTTACCGGCAATGCGGACCTGCTGCCTCCGGAAACCAGGGCTGACGAGGAGGAAAGCGCGATTCCGGAAGGGAGGGTCACGATTCTGGACAGCTACAAAGGTGACGAACCCATAGGGGTTGCCGGAGTCCGCGTGTCGTGCAACACTTTCGTGAAGTTCGCACATGCATACACCGACGAGAACGGTTACTACAAGATGAACAAATCCTTCAGTTCGGCGCCGCGTTACCGCCTGGTGTTCAAGAACAAGAAGGGCTTTGCGATAGGTTTCAACCTGGTGCTTTGCCCCGCGTCTTTCTCGACCCTCGGCAGGCAGAGCCAGAAGGGCTGCGACGTGTGCATAGACAAGTATTCCGACAGGCTGCTCTTTGCCCGCAGCGTGGTGAACAATGCCGGGTGGGACTACTACAACGTCTGCAAGGGAGCTACCGGGTCCATAAGTACTCCGCCGGCGAATATGAGAATCTGGCTCCTGGACGGCATCATGAGCAGCAGTGCGGTAATGATGCAGCAGGGGGTCGGCATAGACAATACTGTGATAGGGGATTATCTCGGGCAATACGCCCCGCTGGTCAAGATGTTCCTTCCGGACATCACGCTCGGCATCAAGGACAGCGACGAGTATGCCGAGATTTATTCCACCGCCGTTCACGAATTCGCCCATGCGAGCCATTACATGCAGGTGGGAGCCGCATACTGGAACATACTCGAAGAGTTCATACTCAAGTCTTTCGTTACGTCGGGCTTCGTCACTTACGGCACCGGCACCGAAGAGAATCACGGATACTGCGAAGTCGCCGAGATGTGGGCCTACTACCTGCAGACCCGTCTCTATCACGACCGTTACCCCGAATCCGACACCGCCTTCGGCACCAACTTCTGGTTCTATCCCCAGATTCTCAATTACATGGACGAGCGCGGCATCGGCATCTACAAGGTCTTCAATGCCCTTGTGCCATCCGTAACCGACCGGGACAAGCTTCAGGAGAAGCTCATCTCGCTCTATCCCGATGCCAAAACCATGATCCTGCTGGCCTTTAACCGTTACAAATAGCCATGAAGAAGATAATTGCAACCGCGGCGCTTGTGCTTGCCGCAGGGCTGGCCCTCGCCGCCCAGGAAGTCAGCCTTTCAACCAACCTCGCCGATTATGCCGCGCTCGGCACCATGAACATGGAAGCCACTTACGGCTTCGCCCGCCACTGGAGCGTCAATGCAGGGGTGAAGTACAATCCCTTCTCGTTCGGTGAAGGCGAAAAAGCCATGCAGCTCCGCCAGAGGGCAGTCTCCGCAGGGGCCAGGTTCTGGCCGTGGCATATCTACTCCGGCTGGTGGATGGGTGCGAAACTGCAGTATCAGGAGTTCAACGAGGGCGGGATCGTCTCGCCCGAGACCTCCGAGGGCGACCGCTACGGAGGCGGGCTTGCGGCCGGATACTCCAGGATGTTGGGCAAACACTTCAATCTTGACCTTGGACTCGGCATGTGGGCCGGCTACTCGGTATATACCACCTATGCCTGCCAGGTGTGCGGGCACAAGGTCGACTCCGGCAGCAGGTTCTTCGTTCTCCCGAACGATGTCATCCTGGGAATAAACTACATTTTCTGAATCATGGCTGAAGTGGAGAGTTGCAGGAATAAAAAAAATTATTACCTTTGCAGTCCTGCAAGCGGGAGTGGCGAAATGGTAGACGCGCTAGTTTCAGGAGCTAGTGTCCCAAACAGACGTGTCAGTTCGAGTCTGATCTCCCGCACGAAAGAAGGAGGCTGATATCAGTCTCCTTCGTTCTTTTTATACGGATTGTCCGGTGGCCAGTTTTAGATGTCCTTCACGCTGCCCTCGATCTTGTCAGCGGAAGCGGCTAGCTCGCCGAGTTTGTTGGCGTCGATTGTGCCGAAGAAGCACATGAGAGCGCCGTCGTCAGGGGCGAAGAACACTATGTCGCTGATTTTGGAGCCGTCCCTGGAGCTGGTGCCGTATATCGATACCTTCTCGCCTTCGTCTTTAGCCTCGATGAGCAGCTCGCAGCCGTTCAGCGTACGGGTGACCTTCCGGTTGAAACGTTCGCGCAATTCCGGGGAACACTCGTCGTAAGATACTATCATCAACTTCTTTATGCCTTTGAACAGGGCGCGGGCCATGCGCAGGTCCTCGTCGTCTTCGATTGATTTCCTGGCTCCGAGCTTTATGAACGAGATGCCCAGGCTGCCAATGGAAACCACGTCGAGGTTATTCTCCGAGACCAGTTTGATGCCGGGGAGAGTCAGCGACTCGCGTTCCGAATTGATGCCCTCTGCCCTTGCTTCCTGCCTCAGTTCTTCGACGAGTGCGTTGATCCTGCTCTTATTTACGGATTTGCGGATTCCTGCGTTGGAAGTGCATTCTGATGCTAGAAGCATCACGATAGCCATCAAGGCGACAAATAATTTTTTCATACTCATAAGTTTTACAAATATAAGACGAAAAACAGCAGAAAATGTTAAATTTGCCCTCCGTATGGCAGATTCTAGAAAAACCAGGGTGCGTTTCGCCCCTTCTCCCACCGGCCCGCTCCACATCGGCGGAGTCCGCACAGCACTTTACAATTACCTTTACGCCCGGCAGCATAACGGAACCTTCGTGCTCCGCATCGAAGACACCGATTCGAACCGTTTCGTGCCCGGGGCCGAAGAATATATTATAGAGGCACTCCGCTGGTGCGGCATCACTCCCGACGAAGGCGTGGAGAACGGCAAAATAGTGGAGGAGGTATCCCCCGCTCATCCCTATGGCCCATACAGGCAGAGCCAGAGGCGTGCGATTTATCGCCGCTACGCCGAGCAGCTCATTGAAAACGGCTATGCCTATTATGCCTTCGACACTCCCGACGAGCTTGCTGCCAGGCGCGCCGAGGCCGAGTCGAAGGGCGAGACTTTCATCTACAACCAGGAAAGCCGCAAGACCCTGCGCAACTCACTCACGCTCAGCAAAGAAGAGTGCTCCACGCTGCTGGAAACCACCACCGGCTGGACCATCCGTTTCAAGATGCCAGAGAACGAAGTTGTCAAAATGGACGACCTCATCCGCGGCCACATCGAAGTGAACACCGACACCCTCGACGACAAGGTGCTCTGGAAACGTTCCGACGAGCTTCCTACATACCACCTGGCCAACATTGTGGACGACCACCTCATGGAAATAACCGAGGTCATCCGCGGCGAGGAATGGCTTCCGTCCCTGCCCCTGCACTACATGCTTTACAAGGCCTTCGGCTGGCAGGACACCCAGCCCCGGTTTGCACACCTGTCGCTGCTTCTCAAGCCCAGCGGCCAGGGAAAGCTGAGCAAGCGCGACGGCGACAAGCTTGGATTCCCCGTGTTCCCGCTCCGCTGGGTGAGCCCGGAGGGCGAAGTCACCCGCGGCTACCGTGAAGACGGCTATTTCCCCGAAGCCTTCATCAACATGCTGGCGTTCCTCGGCTGGAACCCCGGCGACGAAAGGGAGATCCTCTCCCTGAAGGAGCTCTCAGAGGCCTTCTCGCTTGAAAGGGTCATCAAGTCCGGAGCCCGCTTCAACCCCGAAAAGGCAAAGTGGTACAACAAGGAATACCTCCGCATGAAGTCAGATGAGGAACTGGCCGCGGCCTATCTGCCCATACTGAAAGAGCAAGGCGTGGAAGCGACTCCCGAATATGCTGCGAGGGCCATTTCGGTCATCAAGGACCGCGCAAGCTTCGTGGCGGATTTCTGGACGGCCGCGCCATACCTTTTCGTCGCACCCTCAGAATACAACGACAAAGACGTCGCGAAGTTCTGGATTCCTGAAGCCCTCGGACCCCTTGAAAAGGTACGCACCCTGATTGCGGACTATTCAGGAAAGATGGAGCCCGCTTCCATTGCCGAAGCCATCGAAGGCTATATCAAGCAGAACGAGTGGCCGATAGGAAAGGTCATGAACTGCCTCCGTCTTGCGCTTACCGGTTCGGCGAGCGGTCTCGGCATCGCCGAAATAATATATACCATAGGCACCGCAGAGGCTGCCGCACGCGTAGACAAGGCATTTACCGCATTGAATCAATAGCACACGATCATGAAAATAGGAATCTGCTCCGACCACGCCGGTCTCGACTACAAGACCAAACTCATTTCCTACCTTCTGGGCAAAGGCCACGAGGTGGTGAATTTCGGCACCGACTCTTCCGACAGCTGCGACTATCCCGACTTCGCGCATCCGCTCGCTACGGCGGTCGAAAACGGGGAAGTGGACTGCGGCATCGCGCTGTGCGGAACCGGCAACGGCATGGCCATTACGCTCAATCATCACAGGGGCATCAGGGCCGGCCTGGCATGGAACATGGCTGTCGCAGGGCTTGTCAAGGAGCACAACAACGCCAACGTGCTCGTGCTTCCGGCGCGCTTCATCAGCTACCGCATGGCAGTGAGCTGTGTCCGTACGTGGATGGTTACGGCATTCGCCGGCGGCCGCCATCAGCGCCGCATCGACAAAATACCGGTGAAATAACTATCTGGTCAGTCTTTCCTGAGCTGCCTCCTGATGGCGGGAACGCTTTCCAGGTTGGAAATATCCTGTCCTTCGCTTACCAGCAGAACCGGGCGCTTGTCCGGGTCGTAGTGGAATGCGCGCTCGTTCTCCTTGCTGGAGTAACCTATGCGCGAATTGAAATCCGATGAAAGGATGATCCCTTCGCCCTTGGCCTGCTCGCCCTTGTCGTAGACGAAGTTCTTGTCGATAACTATGTAGTTGTCAACGTCTTTCGCGGCTTCTCCCACCACGTCAGAGAAACGCAGTCCGGTGACTATGGAGGTGATGCGGATGGTGTCACCCGCATCCTTGTCATAGTTGTAGATGATGCCGCGCTTGAAGTTGTTGGCTCCGCCCGTGTACTCGTCTATCTTGTCGTTGAGCTTCTTCATCTCGTTCATGCTCAGGTTGTGCTCGTTGTGCGGAACGGTGATGTTCACGAGCACTTTCTTGGCGCTCTTGAGGTCGAAGTCGTTCTGAAGCGGGGACTCGAAGGCGCCCTGCACGGCCTGCTCGATGCGCTTTTCACCGCTGCCGGTTCCGCAACCCATCAGCGCCATGCCGCTGTCCTTCATGAGGGTCTTCACGTCTTCGAAGTCCACGTTGATATAGCCTTTCTTCTTGATGATCTCTATGATGCCGCGCACTGCGATGGAAAGCACCTCATCGGCCTTCGGGAACGCGTCGTGGATGAGCTGGTCGCCGAAGAAGTCGTAGAGCTTCTCATTGTTGATGATGATGAGGCTGTCCACGTTCTTTTCGAGCTCGTGGATGCCTTCCAGGGCCCTTGCAAGCGCCTGCCGGCCTTCGTTCAGGAAGGGGATGGTGACCACCGCCACCGTCAGGATGCCCTTGTCCTTCGCCATCTTGGCGATGACGGGAGTCGCGCCGGTACCGGTGCCGCCGCCCATGCCGGCGGTAATGAAGAGCATCTGGGTGTTGTCTTCCAGCACCACCCTTGCAATGTCGTCCTGGGCATTGATGGCTGCATTGCGGCCCTTGATGGGGTCGGTGCCTGCCCCAAGGCCGTATCCGAGCTGGATCTTGGTGGGAACCGAGCTCTCTATCAGATGCTGGCTGTCGGTGTTGCAGACCACGAAGCTGCAGCCTTCGATGCCCTGTTCATACATGTATGTAACGGCGTTGCAGCCGCCTCCGCCTACGCCAAGAACCTTTATCGTAGCGTCCGAAACAACCCAGTCGGACGGGGTAATCAATTCATTGTCAGTCATTTCCGTAACTCTTATTTTTCATCCATACCATCGTAGAGGTTACCCACGCTTTCCCGCAGGCTTTCCGTAATCTTTTTCGTCCATTTGAACATGCCCCGCGGCTGTTTCGGCTTCGGCGGCTTCGGCGGCTCGACGGGCCCCCAGTCCTCGGGAGTGAATATCGTTTTGTCTTCGGGCTCGTCTTCCTCGAAGATACTCTTCCTTTCCGCTTTCTTCGGCTGGTTCTTTTCAGGTTTCTTGGTTGCCTCTGCCGGGGTAGGCTTCTTTTCCTCCGTCTTCTTTCCCTTTTCGTCTGCGCAGTCCAGATGCTGGTCCTCGATGGCGAGCAGCAGCATTCCCACGGTAGCCGCCGCTGCGGTTTCTCCTATTCCAGGGCAGTCCACGAAAGAAAGCTTGCGCGCCTTGGGGAAGCCTATCCTCACGTTGTAGCCCGACATCTGCTTGATGAAATTCGCGCAGTTGACCAGATTGGCCCCGCCGCCGGTAAGTACGATTCCGTTGCGGAGCTTGTCGGCGTAGCCGCTGTCCTGGATTTTGAAGAGGATGGCGTCGACAATCTCCTTGAGCCTTGCGGTGATGATTTCGGAAAGGTACTTGATGCTGAGCTGCTGCGAGGTGCCGTCCTCTTCATCGTTGATAGACAGCACTTTGTCGCTCATGCTCTGGAGCCTTTCAGGCATGCAGGCACCGAAGGCGAGCTTTATGTTCTCCGCCAGCCTGCCGGTGAAGCCGCACTCGAACTTGATGTCCGTGGTGATGCTCTTGCCGCCGAAGGGGATGGCGTAATAGTAGCGTAGTATATTGTCCTGGAATATCGTTACCGAGGTGACTCCAGCGCCCATTTCAATCAGGGCGACCCCGTTTTCCTTTTCTTCTCCGGTGAGCACTGCATCGGCGGTGGCGCGGGGGAGGAAGTACCTGTTGGCTTCCGCCACTCCCGCGTTGTTCAGCATGATGGTTATGTTGCTCACAGCCTTCTTGTTGCCCACGAAGACCTTGAAATTCCCCTGCAGGCTGGAGGAGGGCATTCCCACCACGTCCTCCTCACTGTAGTTGAGGGCGTCCTCGGTGGAGAAGGACTGGGCGACCGCGCCGTACATCTCCTCGTGGTCCTCGTCGTCGAGGGGATAGGTGTCCAGCGCCATGTTCTTCACGCCGTCTATCTCTTCCTGGGTGATGCAGGATGCCGGGTCGCTCCTCTGGGTTTCGGCGAATGCGGTTTCCTGACGCACTCCGTAGCGGGGGAGGCCGATTACCACCTGGCGGATGCTGATGCCGAGTTCATTCTCGGCGTCTGAAATTGCCTGCTTGAGGGGGACGGAGGCCTTGACCGGATTGAAGATGCGTCCGTATCGCACTCCGTCCGAGGGGACCTCCCGGTAATAGAGGATCTGGGTGTTGTCTCCGGTGACTTTCGCAACGGAGACAGCTATCTTTCCCGTACCCAGGTCGACTGTCGCTATGTATCTGTCTTTCATGATATTATGTTTTTATTTTTGTCTGCAAACTATTTGTCCTTCATACTTCACGTTAACGCTGTGGTAGTATGCCGAGTCTTTCGAGGGCTTTATGTAGCGGTAATAATCCTCCATGCGGGAGAATTTGTCCTCGAACCTGTCGGGCGCCCCGAAGATGAAATGCTCGGCTCCCTCGCGCGGATACAGTACCAGGTCTCCGTTCTGCCGTACGTTTATCTGGGAAATGTTGTCTGCCCAGACTTTGCTCTTCTTCATGAAGTCGAGCAGGTCGAGCATCTGCATTATCCATTCCCTTTCCTTTTCGCTTCCGGCCTCTCCCTTGTAACCCTTTGCAAGATGGAGCGGAAGTGCTCCGTCCACCACGGGCACGAGGGGGCTGTAGCTGCCCTGATGCGGGAAGATGAAGCCGGTCCGGTCGGCGTAGCAGCTGAATCCGTTGCCCTCGAAGCGGACTGCGGGCTCCCTCTGGCTGACGCTTATGTGAAGGATGCCGTCGTCGGTAATCCAGGCCTCGCTCTTCCGAACTGCGCTGCGTATGTCCAGGGCCTTCTCTATGCGGCTGAGGTCCACGCTGTCCAGACGCTCTCCCAGGTAGGAGCCGTAGTATTCCTTCAGATATTCCTTGATGTCGTTTTCGCTCACGAACCTGCCTCCTTTCGGCAGCTGGACGTCGAGGCCGTTGCAGGTAAGCACATGCCTGCCGGCGGACGCACTGCTGTATACAAGGGCGGTGACGGCGGCAAGCAGCGCCAGCGTCACTATGAATAGCAGTATCCTGAGTCCTTTTTTCATATCCTCTTCAGGAGCATTTCCTTTATGGGTTCAACGAAGCGGTCGATATTGCCCGCACCGAACGTCACCAGTACGTCGAGCGGTTCCTTTTCGATGAGAGCCATGAGCTCTTCCTTCTTTATCAGCATTTTTTCGGGGGCGGTCACGTCCTTGAAAATGATTTCGGAAGTGACTCCCGGAATGGGCTCTTCGCGCGCCGGATAGATGTCCAGCAGGATCAGCTTGTCCACCATGCTCAGGGCCTTTGCGAACTCGGGGGCGAAGTCGCGGGTGCGGGTGTAGAGATGAGGCTGGAAAACAGCCGTGATCTTCCTGTGCGGGAACATCCCTCGGATGGAGGAAATGGCGGCTTCGAGTTCGTTGGGATGATGGGCGTAATCGTCTATGTATGTGAGCCTCGGGGTGTTCACATGCTCATCCAGACGGCGTTTCGCCCCCTGGAACGTGCCTATCGCGTGGCGGAGTTTCTGCCCGTCCACGCCGTGGCAGAGGCAGATGGCGCTGGCGGCGATGCTGTTCTCGACGTTCACCCAGCCGAGCGTACCCACGCGGATGTCGCACAGGACACCTCCCGGATAATGGAGGTCGTAAGTGTAGTGCCCGTATTCGTCGAGGCGCATGTTTTCGGCGTAGAAGTTCGAGCGCGCATCTTCAAGCGCATAGGTATAAAGCCTGGCGTCGGTTCCGGTGTCGGTCAGGGGAAGCCCGTATTTGTAGATGAGAATGCCCGAAACCTGGGCGGCGAACTCCTTGAAGGCCTGCTGGTAATGCTCGAGGTCGCCGTAGATGTCCAGATGGTCGGCGTCCATCGCGGTGACGGCCGCGACGGTGGGGTGGAGCTGCAGGAAGCTGCGGTCGAATTCGTCGGCTTCGGCCACCACGACCGGATTACGGCTTACCAGCAGGTTGGTGTTGTAGTTTTTGGAGATGCCGCCGAGAAATGCGCTGCACCCCTCTCCGCTCTCCGTGAGGATATGCGCCACCATGGTGGAAGTGGTGGTCTTGCCGTGGGTGCCCGCCACTGCGAGGCAGGTCTGTCCCTGCGTTATCTCGCCGAGAATGCGGCTGCGCTTTATAACGCGGTAGCCGTGGGCCTTGACATATTGGAATTCAGCGAGATCCTCTGGAATCGCCGGGGTGTAGACCACCAGCGTGTCCTCCACGTCCGCGGGAATGAGCGACGGATCGTCGTCGTAGTGGACGGCTATGCCCTCATTCTCGAGTTCGCGGGTCAGGTCGGAAGGAGTGCGGTCGTACCCCGAGACTTTGAGTCCCTTGAACGCATAGTACCGCGCAATCGCGCTCATTCCGATTCCTCCTATTCCGAGGAAATATACGTTGCTGTATTTTTTCATCTTACAAGTTTATAGATTTCGTCCGCTATGGTCTGGGCTGCGTCCAGACGTGCGAGCGGAGTTACGTTCTTCGACAGTTCAGCTATCTTTTCGGGGTCGTGCACCAGTTTGAGCGCCACCGGGAGAAGCTCGTCCGCGGCGTCGGCGTCCTTAACCAGCATGGCTGCATTCCTGTTCACCAGGGCCATGGCGTTGTGGGTCTGGTGGTCCTCAGCCACGTTGGGGGAGGGCACGAAGACTGCCGCCTTGCCTGCGGCGCAGATCTCCGATACGGAGGAGGCGCCGCTGCGGGAAATGATGACATCTGCCATCGCATAGGCGAGGTCCATGCGGGAGATGAAGTCGGTGTAGTGGATGTGCGGCAGCTGCCGGCCGGCCATGAACTTGTCGATTCCGGCCTTGTAATAGCGCCCGCACTGCCACAGAACTTCCACATCTTCCCCTCCGGGACAGCTGCATTCTATCCATTTCTTCATGGCGTTGTTGAGGGTGCCGCTGCCGAGGCTCCCGCCCACGATGAAGATGTGCTTTTTGGCGGGGTCGAGCCCGTAGAACTTGAGGGCTTCGGCCCTGTCCGCCTCGGTGTACGGATGGATTTCGGAACGGATGGGATTGCCCGAAAAGACTATCTTTTCGGCGGGGAAGAACCTCTCCATCCCCTCGTAGGCCACGCAGATGCAGTCCACCTTGTTGCCAAGCATCTTGTTGGTGAGGCCGGCGAATCCGTTCTGTTCCTGGATGAGGGCCGGGATGTGCATGGCGGTTGCCCTGCGGAGCAGGGGAGCGCTGGCGTATCCGCCCACTCCGACTGCCACGTCGGGCTTGAATTCCCTTATTACCCGTCCGGCCTTGATGATGCTCTGGAGCAGTTTGAACGGTACCAGGGCGTCGTTTACCAGATTCTTGGCGTTGAGCTTGCGCTGAAGCCCCACGATGGGAAGGCCCACTATCTTGTAGCCGGCTGCGGGAACTTTCTCCATCTCCATCTTGCCCTCCGCTCCCACGAAGAGTATCTCGGTTTCAGGGTTCAGTTCCCTGAGCTTGTTGGCTATGGAGATGGCGGGGAAAATGTGGCCCCCTGTGCCGCCTCCGCTGATGATGACGCGTAATTTCTTATAATTCATCTTCCTGATCCATTATTTCAGTCAAGTCCTTTCCGCTCTCGAAGTCGTCCAGGGCGTCAAGTTCCACCTTCACCTCGGTGCGTTCCACGAGCGGCTCCGCCTGCTGCTGCTCCCTCTTCATCCTGCGTGAAGCGTAGCGCGAGATGGAAAGGATAATTCCGAAGGCTACGCTGAAACAGAGGAACGCCGATGTGCCGTGGCTTATCAGGGGGAGCGTCTGGCCCGTCATGGGCCCGATGTCGCAGTTTACGAACATGTGCAGGAACGCCTGCAGCACTATGAGCATCAGCAGACCGGCTACGGCAAGTTTCGCAAACAGGTTGTTCCCGCAGTTGCGTACAATTATGGAACCGCGCGCGAGGAGGCTGATATACAGCATCAGCACCACTATTCCGCCCAGGATGCCGTATTCTTCTATGATGAAAGAGAACATGTAGTCTTCCGAAATGTCCGGGACCACGTACCTCTGGGTGCTCTGTCCGGGGCCTTTGCCTATGAGGCCGCCCTCGTGGATGGCAATCTTGGCGCTGTACGGCTGCCGTATCTTGTCCAGGGCCTCGAAATACTCCAGGGAACCCGTGCGGGATTCGATTACCTTCTGCTCATAGTCCTCTTTGTCGAAGATACGGGAAATGCCGGTGCCGATGCGCTTCATGACCTTACCGTCGGAGATTGCGAAAACGGCATAAGCTCCGGCCACCATCAGGACTCCGGCGCCTATGAGTATGGCCAGATCCTTGATGCTTCCGCCGCCTATGAGGATGGTGATGAACATCATGCCGCCGATGACCACGGCGCTGGAGTTGCTGCCGGGAATAATCATCAGGAAAGTCACCACGAAAGGCGCGTAGATGTAGAGGATCTTCTTCCAGATATCTTTCTTGGGGCCTTTCAGGGTGCCTCTCTTGAAGGCGTCGAGCGCCCAGGCCAGATACATTATCATGGCAACCTTGACCACTTCGAACACGTGTACCTGTACCGGTCCCACCTGAATGATTCGCCTTGCCCCGTTGATTTCGACGGAGCGGATGAACCCGAGGTTGACCTTTAGGTCGAGGATGGCGAGCAGCGCGAAGGACAGAAGGAACCCCCACTTGCTGAGCCACATGATGAAGTTCAGGTTGCGGATATTATAGATAAGGATGACCAGACCGATGCCGAAGGCCACCAGTATGAGCTGGTCCTTGACGACGTCCAGCCTAGACTGCCCGCTTCCGAGCAGCTGGGAGGTGGAGGAGAACATGCACAGCACGCTTATCAGCATGAGCAGCAGCACGATCATCCACACCACCTTGTCCCCCTCGATGTTCTCGAAGAGGTTCCAGAGGCTTCTCTTTGCGGTTTTGGTCTTGGCTTCCATCGTATTACAGTCTTCTTACGGCTTCCTTGAATTTCTCGCCGCGGTCTTCGTAGTTGCGGAACAGGTCGAAACTGGCGCAGCAGGGGCTCAGGAGCACCACGTCCCCGTCTTTTGCGAATGCGGCGGATGCCTTTACGGCCTCTTCGGCGGAACGGGTGTCGACCATGTTGCCGGCCCCGACTATGGACTCGAACGCCGCGTGTATCTTGGAATTGTCAACTCCGAGACAGACTATGGCCTTGACCTTCTCGCGGACAAGCTCTGTGAGCTGCGAGTAGTCGTTGCCCTTGTCGGTGCCGCCCACTATCCATACGACCGGTTTGGTCTGGGCGTCGAGGGCGTACCAGGCGGAGTCTATGTTGGTCGCCTTGGAATCGTTTATGTAAAGTACGCCGCCCACGCTCAGGACGGGTTCCAGGCGGTGTTCGATGGCCGTGAATGTCTTGAGGCTCTCGCGGATGACGGCATCGTCGATTCCGGAAGCCTTGGCTGCGAGCGCTGCGGCCATCGAGTTGTAAATGTTGTGCTTGCCGCCGAGCGCCAGCTCCTTCAGGTAAATGGCGCTCTCGCTTTCCTCGTAGCGGATGATGATCCGGTCGTCGCGGAGGAAGGCTCCCTGCCTGACCTCGGTCTTCTGGGTGAAGGGGAGTGTCTTGGCCTTGAGCACTATCTTGTCGAGGTGCGCTATGGTGATGGCGTCGTCGCTGTCGAAGATGAAGCAGTCCTCGGGACGCAGGTTGCGGGTGATGCGGAATTTGGACCTGACGTAGTTTTCAAGCTTGTAGTCGTAGCGGTCTAGATGGTCCGGGGTGATATTGGTGATGATTGCGATGTCCGGCCGGAAATCGTAGCAGTTGTCAAGCTGGAACGAGCTGATTTCCAGCACGTAATAGTCGTGCTTTTCGGTGGCCACCTGAAGCGCGTAGCTCTTTCCTATATTGCCTCCAAGGCCCACGTTGAGGCCTGCGTTCTGCAGGAGGTAATAGATAAGGCTGGTGGTAGTGGTCTTGCCGTTGGAGCCCGTGATGCAGATTTTCTTCGCGCTGTCGTAACGGGCAGCGAATTCTATCTCGGATACGATGTGGGTACCCTGCTCTTCGAGTTTCCGGACCATGGGGACGGTGTCGGGGATGCCGGGGCTCTTGACCACTTCGTCGGCGTTCAATATCTTTTCCGGAGTATGGCCTCCCTGTTCGTAGGGGATGTCCCACTCCCGGAGCGTACGCTCATATTCTTCCTTTATCTTCCCGTTGTCGGAAAGAAACACGTCGAATCCCTTTACTTTTGCCAGCACTGCGGCCCCGATGCCGGATTCCGCACCGCCCAATACTACTAATCTGCTCATTATCTTATCTTTAATAAGGCCATGGTTGCTACGGCCAGAATGATTCCTATAATCCAGAAACGGGTGACTATGCGCGGTTCGGGCATGCCCTTCTTCTGGTAATGATGATGGAGGGGGGACATGAGGAACACCCTGCGGCCCTCTCCGTATTTCTTTTTTGTGTATTTGAAATATGTGCGCTGGATAATCACGCTGAGGCTTTCCATCAGGAAGATGCCGCACAGCAGGGGGAGGAGCAGCTCCTTGCGGAGCAGGACGGCGGTGACGCCGATGACTCCGCCGATGGTGAGGCTGCCGGTATCGCCCATGAATACCTGCGCCGGGAAGGTGTTGTACCACAGGAAGCCTATCAGTGCGCCCACGAAGGCCGCCATGTAGATGGCCACTTCGCCGCTGCCCGGCAGATACATTATGTTGAGGTAGCGGGAATCCAGGGCGTCGCCTCCAAGCCATGCCATCACGCCGAGCGCCACGCCCACGATGGCGGACGTGCCGGATGCGAGGCCGTCCAGCCCGTCGGTGAGATTGGTGCCGTTGGAGCAGGCGAGGATGACGAAGATTATCATGAGCATGTATATGCCCCACGAGGCATATACCCCGAGCTGGCCCTTGAAGGGGGATAGCCACGAATAATCGAATTCATGGGCCTTCACGAAGGGAATGGTCGTGACCAGTTTCTTGGGCATGCCGTTCCAGATTTCCGGGGAGAAGCAGACAATCAGGGCGATAGTGAGGGCGAGGGTGAACTGAAGGATCAGTTTCCACCTGGCGCTCATTCCCTCCTTGTTGTGCTTGTATACCTTTATATAGTCGTCGGTGAAGCCTATTGCACCGCACCATAAGGTGGTGATTATCAGAAGGATGGTGTAGATGCTGTCGAGCCTGCACACAAGCAGCGCGCTTACCACCATCGAAAGGATGATGATGATGCCTCCCATGGTGGGAGTGCCTTTTTTCTGCATCTGCCCTTCGAGGCCCAGGTCGCGGATTTCCTCCCCGATCTGGTGTTTGCGGAGCATTTCGATTATTTTTTTTCCGATGAAGAAGGCGATCAGCATGCTGATTACTGCGGCGAGCATGGCTCTGAAGGACAGATATCCGAAGAGCCTCATGCCCGGAACGCCCAGGCTGTCAAGCCATTTTGCAAGATGGTACAGCATCAGTTCAAGGTTTTAAGGTTTCGTTCACAATCTCCCGCTCGTCAAAATGATTCTTGCGGGTTCCGATTATCTGGTAAGTCTCGTGCCCCTTTCCGGCGAGAAGGATCGTGGAGGAGTCGGGAGCGAGCTGCAGGGTGGTCCGAATGGCCTCTTCGCGGTTGGTGATCTTGACTACGTTGCGCCTGTCGGAGAAGCCTTCCATTATCTCGGAGATTATGGCGTCGGGGTCTTCGGTGCGCGGATTGTCGGACGTCACCACCACCTTGTCGGCGAGTTTGCCGGCGATTGCGGCCATCTCGGGACGCTTGGTGCGGTCCCTGTCTCCTCCGCAGCCGAACAGGCAGATGAGCGTGCGCTCCGGAGAGACGTCCCTGAGGGTCTTGAGCACGTTTTCGAGCGCATCGGGGGTATGCGCATAGTCTATCACCACGGCGAGGTCGCGCGGACCGCGTATCACTTCGAGTCGGCCCCGTGCCGATTCCAGCTTGCTGAGGGCGAGCAGGATTTCGTCTTTCGGCGTGCCCAGCACAAGGGCTGTGGTGTAGAGGGCGAGAAGGTTGGAGGCGTTGTGCCTGCCGACCAGGCGCACCCAGGTGTCGGTGCCGTCGATACGCAGCTGCATGCCCTCGAAACTCTCTTCCATCACGCGGCAGCTGTGATCGGCGGAAACGCCTTTGCATGAATAACTTATGACTTTTGCGGCGGTGTTTTGCACCATTACGGAAGCGTTCTTGTCGTCGGCGTTGACCACGGCGAAAGCGTCTTTTCCCAGACCGTCGAAAAGGAGCTTCTTGCAGCGGAGATACTCTGCGAAGGTCTTGTGGTAGTCGAGGTGGTCGTGGGTGAGGTTCGAGAAGATGGCGACCTTGAATTCCAGGCCTGCCACCCTTTCCTGCTCGAGGCCGATGGAACTCACCTCCATGAAGCAGTACTGGCATCCTGCCTCCACCATTTCCGACATGAGCGAATTGATGGTGATGGGGTCGGACGTGGTGTTGGCGGTTTCGCTGCGCACCGGGCCCACGTAATTCGCTATGGTGCTGAGCAGTCCGCATTCGTAGCCCAGGCTTCGGAACATGTTGTAAAGGAGGGTGACAGTAGTGGTCTTGCCGTTCGTGCCGGTGATGCCCACCAGCTGGAGCTTCCGTGAAGGATGGCCGTAGAAGTTGTCCGCGCACAGGGCGAGAGCTTTGCGGGAGGCGTCCACTACCGCCGCCGCGCCGGCCGCCAGGGCCGCATCGATATAGTCGTGACCGTCGCTGCTGCAGCCGCTTACCGCCAGGAAGAGCGACCCTTCGGTCACTTTGCGGGAATCGCTGTAGATGGCTCCGATTTCGGTGTCGGGGCTGCCGTGCAGGATGGTGGCTCCTGTGCCTTTTATGATGTCGCTCAGTTTCATTTCAGTTCCAGTTGTATGTGGGTTCCTTTCTTTGCGGTGGTTCCGGCTGCCGGGGTCTGCCTGATTACATGGCCGCTGCCGGTGTAGCTGCATTGGAATCCGCTGTTTTCCGTCAGGAAGAGGGCATCCTTGAGTCCGAGCCCCTTGAGGGAGGGGACTGTAGCCGTAGGCTCTCCGTCGTCGGGCGTGAGCTCATAATCTGCGCGCATGCCGGGTACGGATCCGCTTTTGGCAAGCGTGGTCTCCCAGAAGGGCTGGGTGCCGTACAGGCTGTTGACCACTTTGAGCACGGTCCTCGCGGGGATGCCGCCGCCCTGGTACTGATGCCTCGTCGGCTTGGAATAAACGCAGCAGATGATGCTGTATTGCGGGGCTTCCGCGGGGAAGAATCCCACGAAGGTGCCCTGGTACTTGCGGCGGCCGGACGCATCTGAATACTGCCCGTTCTCGAACGTGGCGAAGGATGTTCCGGTCTTGCCGGCGACGGTGCACTTGGCGTTCCTGAGCCTTTTGGCCGTGCCTTCTTCGGTGACGGCTATCAGCGCGCGGGTGATGGTGTCCGCAGCAGCCCTCGAACAGATGCTGGCGTTCAGGATGCCGGGGCCGCGCCTGTCGGTGACGGTTCCGTTCTTTTCGATGTCTTCCACCAGGTAGGGCTTCATCATCTTGCCCTTGTTGGCGATGCCGTTGTAGAAGGTGAGGATGTGGAGCGGAGTTTCCTCGGTGGCGTAGCCGAAGCCCACGCTGCCCAGGGTGGTGGCGTCGAGCTCCCTGTTCTTCGGTACCGAGGGGATGGTGGGGGTGAGCAGGCCGTCCAGGTCGAAATCGAAGCTTTCGCCCAGGCCGAAGGAGTAGATCTTCTCTATGAAATGGCGGGTGCGGTTGCGGTAGTTCTGCACCGCCAGGGTGGACAGCACGTAGTTGCTGGAGATCTTGAAACCGTCGTAGATGCTGATTTCGCTCGTGCCGTGCTCCCTTTCCCAGTCGGGAATGTGGATGTCCTGCTTGAGCGAGGTGCCCTTCACCCAGCCGTGGTTGGTGGGGATGGTCTCGTCGAGGGTCTTCACATAGCCGTCGTCAAGGCAGCTCAGCAGGGTGACGGTCTTGAATACCGAACCCGGCTCGCACTTGCGCCCTATCGCATGGTTGGTTATCTCTTCGAAGCGGTTGCCTCTGGAGGGGTCGCGGGTGAGGTTCACCATGGCGCGGATGGCGCCGGTTTTCACCTCCATGAGCACGAGGCAGGCGCCTTCAATGTCGTCGAGGGTGTCTATCTGCTCGCGCAGGGCCCTGTCTGCAAGGTCCTGGAAATCAATGTTTATGGTGGTGCGGAGGTCGCGCCCGTCCACTGCGCGGGCATAGGTGCTGTCGTAATCGCGAACGCTGCCGAAGTCGGTCTGGCGCAGGCTCTCGGTGCCGTCGGTGCCGTGCAGGAGGGCGTCGTATTTACCCTCGAGGCCGATGTGGGTGTTGGTCACCATGCTGCTGTTGTCGCGCACGAAGCCTATCGTCCTGCGGGCGAGCTGCCCGTAAGGATATTTGCGTATGTAATGCGACTCCACTATGAGGCCGCCCTTGTTGGCGCCTTCCCTGAAAAGGGGCAGTTCCCTGATCTTGTCAAGGGTGGCGCGGTCCACCTTCTTTGCGATGAGCAGGTATTTCCTGTTCCTGGAACGGCCGTCCTTGATCATGGAATAGTACTGCTCGCCGGTTTTGCCGGGGACGACTTCCGCGAGCCCGTCGGCGAGACTCCTGGCTTTCAGAAGCCAGTTCTGCTCCTTGACCATCGCGGAGTCCTTGTTGGGTATCTTTGCGAATTCAGCCTTGCGGACCGTACAGTCCATATGGATGTCATACACAGGATAGGACATCGCAAGGAGACGGCCGTTGCAGTCTATTATGCTGCCGCGGACCGGCTCGAGCTTTCTGGTCTGCCTCTTCGGGGTGAGCGCCGTCGCAATCTTGGGATTCGGCTGGAAGACCAGCTGGAGATAGACGAGCTTGCCGATTACCAACAGGGACGCCAGCAGCAGCACGGCGTACAGGAGCGTCAGGAACACGCCTATTCTGTCTCTTTTCTTTCCTTCGCTCATTTCTTCAGTATTATTGCCGGCTGCACGGGTTCCCCGACCTCCGACCCGGTTGCCTTGAGACCGTCCGAAATTGCGCTGCGGCGGCTCTTTTCCGCAACTTCGTAGGTCTTGTCCAGGTAGGTGATCTGCAGTTGTTCTATCTTTTTCCTGTTCTCTTCCACCCTGTTGAGGGTTCCTTCGGTTCCCAGGCTGATGAGGATCAGCATGGCGAAGAGGAAGAATACATATACTATATGCACGAAATACTTGTCCACATGGAGACGCAGGAGGAACTGCCCCCTGAGGATGGCCAGGAAGCTGTTCTTCAGGAAAGTGCCCAGATCGGACAGCTTCCATTTTCTCAATGTGTTCTGCTCGCTCATATCTTTTCCGCTATTCTGAGTTTGGCGCTGCGCGCGCGGGTGTTGTCTCCAATTTCGTCGTCCGCCGGGACGATGGGCTTGCGGGTCACCGCCTTGAACGGGGAAGCGCTCCTGCCGTAGATGTCTTTTTCTTCACGCCCTTCGATGTTGCCGGTCTTCATGAAGTTCTTCACCATCCTGTCCTCAAGGGAGTGATAGGTGATTACCGCCAGCCTGCCGCCCTTCCGGAGAGAAGCGCCGGCGCCTTGGAGAAATTTCTCCAGGGAGCGCATCTCCCCGTTTACTTCGATCCTGAGGGCCTGATAGACCTTTGCCAGGAACTTGTGGGGAGCGAAAGACGGCAGGGCCGCCGCAATTGCATTGTCCAGGTCTTCGGTAGTGAGGAGAGGGGCCTTCTCGCGTGCCGCCACGATCAGGGAAGCAAGCCTTCCGGATTCCTTCACCTCGCCGTAGAGTCTGAGAATTTTTTCCAACTCGTCTTGCGTATAAGAATTGACAATGTCAGCTGCGGTCCTGTGGCCCTGCACGTTCATTCGCATGTCCAAAGGCGCATTGAAGCGGAAAGAGAAGCCCCTTTCCGCCGTGTCGAACTGATGCGACGACACTCCGAGGTCTGCCAGAATGCCGTCGAAACCCTCCGGCCTGAGCAGGAGGGCGTAATTGTGGATAAAACGGAAATTATTGTGGATGAATGTAAAACGCGGGTCCTTTGGGGCGTTGGCCTCAGCGTCGGCATCGCAGTCGAAAGCTATCAGACAACCTAAGGGGGAAAGGCGTCTCAAAATTTCTGCGCTGTGACCTCCGCCCCCAAAGGTGGCGTCGGCATAAGACCCTGCCGGGTTTATTACAATTCCATCTACACTTTCATGCAGCAGAACAGGCTTATGGTACACTGACATTCTGCACCCTCCTATCTTTTGGAGAGGCTTTTGGCAATGGTTATGAACTTGTCCTGCGGGAGTCTGCTGTTTTCAAACTTTTCTTTCGCCCAGATTTCGATCATGAAGTCATTGCCCGAGAATACCACCTCTTTGTCGGCACCAATTTCGTTCAGCAACTTGCGCGAAATGGCAATCCGGCCCAGTTTGGCATCGGGCAAAACGGCATCCATCCTGTCGGTGAAGGTCCTCCAGAAAGCCTGGTCGTCGGGATCGAAGAAGTTCAGCTTTGACCGAACTTCGCCGCTCCGGCGCTGCCATTCTTCCAGAGTATACACCTCCAGGCACGGGGAATAGAGGCTCTTCTTGATGACGAGCTCCATGTTCTCCGGTGGGAGCTGGGCCTTGAACGCCGACGGGAAGACGATTCTTCCTTTGTCGTCGATCCTGGCCGAGTATTCTCCGATGAACGAAACCATAATTCTTATACGCAAGTGCTACAAAGGTAAATAATTTTTTCCACTTTATTACATTTTCTTACAATTTTTTCCACAATTTTATCAACAATCTTATTTTCAGGCTGTTGAAAAATGTTTTTGCTATACGTTTTTTCTGTTTCTGACGGGCCTGTATTGCGGTTTTTCCCCATATTGCGGCATGAAAATGAAAGACTTGTCCCAAGGGGAGAGACCGAGGGAAAAACTGCTTGAACGCGGGGCGGTTTCGCTCAGCGACGGCGAATTGCTGGCTATTCTGATGAGAAGTGGAAGGCAGGGGGAGAGTGTGCTGGCAATGGCGCAGAACCTTTTGCGGCGGGTGGACGGGAGCCTGCTGCGCCTGTTCGGGCTCAGCGTGGAAGAGCTGATGAAGCAACCGGGGATAGGGGCGGACAAGGCCTGTACCATCCATGCCGCCTGCGAGCTGGGCAGGCGTTTCATGCTGGCGGGAAAGTCGGGGGAGAAGAAACCGGTGATTTCGTCGCGGATGATTTACGACCTGATGCTCCCGCACCTGAAGGGGGCGGGGCACGAGGAAAGCTGGGCCCTGTTTCTCAACGCGGCCCGGTATGTCATAGGGAAGGAAAAGCTGACGTCAGGCAGCGGAGACGCCACCACCTTCGACGTGCGGCGCATAGTCAAGCGTGCCATAGACAGGGGAGCGTACGCCGTAGTCCTGGTGCATAACCACCCGTCCGGCAACCCGAAGCCCAGCCGGGCAGACATCGACAATACGAGGTTCCTGCACGACGCATGCGCACAGTTCGACATCATCCTGCTGGATCATGTCGTGCTGTGCGATGACTGTTTTTACTCTTTCGAGGAAAACCGGACGTACAGGGGCTGAACGGCCTACTGCACGAAGGCTACGATTTCGCCCTTCTCCACGTTCTTGCCCTGCTTTCCGGTGACGGCGACCACGCGGCCGTCTACGGCGGGAACTATCTCTTCGCGGCCGTAGTAGGTCTGGACATAGCCCATTGCCTTGCCGGCCTTGACTTCGGTGCCGGCGACTGGGGCTTTGGACGCGTCGTCCACATCCACCTCCCAGAGCAGCTTACCCTTGACGGGAGCCTGCACCGGAACGGCATGCGGGTACTTCTGCGTGTATTCCTCAATGGGGAATTCGGGCATTTCCACCACGGGACGCTTGACCACTATGGGAGCACCGGCCTTTGCGCGGAAGTCTTCGAGTTCGGTGTTGAAGCGCTCCTTGGCAATGCCGCTCTTGTAGTCGCGGTACTGGCGCTCGTGCATGGCGAGCTCGAAGAGCTCTTCGTCGTCCTGGCCGCAGTCCCAGCCCTCGTCCTTCATCATCTGGCGGAACTTGGGCAGCTCGTCAGGATACATGTCCTGAGGATTGCCGGTGTAGAATTCCATGCCCTTCGACTTTGCGAGCTCCACGATTTCGGGAGCCAGCGGGCCGGGCAGGGTGCCGCAGTTGCCCAGAATCATGCCCCAGGTGTCCTTGTCGATGGTGGTCCAGCGCGGCTTGCCCTGGATTACGTTGAACAGGTTCATGAGGGCGGTGTTCTTGACATACTGGCTGAACGGGGTCACGAGCGGGGGATAGCCCAGCTTTGGCCATACGTACTGCACTTCTTCGAAGAGCTTGACCATGAGGGTGTCGAGCGACATGTCCGGCCTGCCGGCCTTGCGCTCGGCGGCGTTGATTGCGCCGAGGAAGGGCTTGAGGTCGGCCATCATGCTGCCCATCATGCCTCCGGGAAGGCCGCAGCCGACGAGAAGCGAGGTCATGACCTTGTTCTGAGGGTTGATCCAATAGCCGAGGAAGTCGTCTATGAACTCCTGGGTGAGTTTGCGGACTTCCATGTAGGCGTCCATGTTGAGGTCTTTCACCAGGAAACCGTCGGCCTTCAGCATTTCGCGGATGGTGATGACGTCGGGATGGACCTTGCCCCAGCTGAGGGGCTCTACAGCCACGTCCAGGTAGTCTGCGCCGGCACGGGCGACCTCCAGCATGCTCGCGGGAGAGAAACCGGGCCCGGAGTGGCCGTGGTACTGGACTACGATATGGGGATACTTCTTTTTGATTTCGGCGGTGAGCTGCGCGAGGGAGGTGGGACGGCCTACGCCGGCCATGTCCTTCAGGCAGATTTCATCGGCGCCGTATTCCACCACCTTGTCCACTATGCCCATATAATACTCGACGGTATGCACGGGGGAGTAGGTGATGGAAAGGGTGGCCTGGGAGATCATGCCCCATTTCTTGGCGTATTCCACGCTGCCCTTGAGGTTGCGGTGGTCGTTGAGGCCGCAGAAAGACCTGGCGATGTCCACTCCCTGGGCCTTCTTGACCTTGAACATGAGCTCGCGGACGTCCGCGGGCACGGGATTCATGCGGAGGGCGTTGAGCGCGCGCTCGAGCATGTGGGTCTGGATGCCGGCTTTATGGAAGGGGGCGGTCCATTTGCGTACTGAAATGTTCGGATTTTCGCCGTAAAGCAGGTTTACCTGCTCGAATGCGCCGCCGTTGGTCTCGACCCTGTCGAAGCAGCCCATGTCGATGATAGCGGGGGCAACTCGTACGAGCTGGTCCACCCTGGGCTGGTATTTTCCGGACGACTGCCACATGTCCCTGTATACGAGGGAGAATTTTATTTCGCGTGCCATATTTCTGATTTTTTACAAATATACACAATTTTAAGTTGTGGAGACAAAATATTTTCTTACCTTTGCAGTCCCAATACGGTGCAATTAGCTCAGTTGGTAGAGTCCTGGATTGTGGTTCCAGTTGTCATGGGTTCGAGCCCCATATTGCACCCCTGCTGCAACTCTTGGAGGATTCCGAGGGTTGCTTTGTTTTATGGGCTTTGTAAACGCTTGGCTCTCCGACGATTAGAGAAACGAGGGGAGAAAGTGTCGCGGTTCGAGGGACGGAATTTTCGAAAATGATTTTTCCGTTGAAAATCGAACCAAGGATGTTCAACTTGAGATGAATCGGGGCTGTAGCCACGCAGGAGCCCATATTCTCGATGAACGAGAGCGAAAACTTCATCTTCTCCTCCATCTCCTTATCTATCGGCTGCTCGTTGGCTTCCTCAAGTCGCAGTTCAAGGTCTTTCTTCTCCGCCACGAGTCGTGAATTCATCGCCGTGAAGGAATCGTCATCGATGACACCTTCAAACCACTTGTCTTGCAGTTTCTTCATCTTGGCATCCATCGACGCAAGGTCCGCTTTCATCTTCTTCCGCTCCTCCTTGGACACTTTCTCCTGCTCACGGGTCATATCGACGAGGATGGCTTCATACAGTGCCATTACCGCCTCGCTCGGCTTCAGTGAACGCAGGAAACGACACATATTGTCATTGGCATCCTCCGCTGCTATACGATAGTTTCCGCAGTAGTTGCAGTGATAGTACGCATATCGCCTGTTACGACCCTTGCTGAACGAACCGTATACCGTATTGCCACAGTGCGGACAACGCAGGAAAGAACGCATGAAGAAGGTCTCATCGGGGACCTTCTTCACTTCGGGTGCTTCCTTGTCACGGTTGCCATCCAATCGTTCTTGGACAAGGTAGAATGACTTGGCATCCGTCAATGCCTTGTGCCTTCCTTTCACATACTGTTCGGGCGAATCGCCGTATTCAGGGACGAACACTTGACCGATATAGAAACGGTTCCGCAGGAGACGGAAGAAAGTGGATTCACTGACCTTCATCCCGCGTGAACGCAGGTCCCTCCATACGACGGTTGGTGACTCCACTCCATACGCAACACGGTGGAACGCCTCGGTCACAAACGGGGCTTCCTTGGGGTCGGACTCTATCCAACACTCGTGCTTGCCCGTCCGCTTGTTCACATATCCATAGGGGGCCTTCCCTACGCATTTTCCATCCGCAAGGGCTTGGTGGATGCCGTCTTTGGTTGCCTTGGAACGCTTGTCATTGTCCACTTCCGCCATCGACAAGTACACGGATAGCATAATCTTGGACTCCGCTACTTCGAAATCAAGGTGTTCCTCCGACGCATTGACTTCGATGCCGTACTTCCTGAACTTGGAGATGTAGTCCCACCCGTCCGACGCATCGCGGGTGAATCGGTTCCACCTCAACACCAACAGCCCGTCTGCATCCACCTCTTTCCGCTTACGCAGGAACTTCTTGCATATCTTCTTCATCTCGGGTCGGTCGAAGGTCTTGGCGGAGTAATCCTCCCGATAAACATCAACGACCTCGATGCCGTTGCTCTCGCAGAACCTTCTCAAGGCATCTGCTTGGTACTTCAATGAGCCGCCCTTGGCTTGCTCGTCACTGCTCACTCGGCAGTATAATATTGCTTTCTTCATATGTATCTAATTTATTATCAATTATTTGGTAAGTTGCAATCATCATCAGGAAATCCCTTAATTGCATTATTTCATCGTCTTTCAAATTGTAGTCAAATCGCTCTAAAATCGTTCTACATTCCTGAATACTAATCATTTATGTATTCATTTTCCTTCTTATAGCAGTGCTTTTGCCTCTCCTGCTCACTCGGGAGACGGAGACTTCTGCTCGGCAAGGGACACTACTCCCTAATACGGACAACCTCCGTATAATCAGTGTATTACATCTCTGTATGGATTTATCGTGCCTTTCGGCTTATTCTCGATGACGGGAACCGCCCCGTCTAACACTAATATACAAAAACGACACGAGAAAACCAAATCGAAAGTAGAACGGGGATTCAAATGAAGGTCTTTAACTTGCGGAGGGTGTTGACGGATGTGCCCGTGATGGCGGCGATGTTGCGGAAACTGATGCCCTTTCGGAGCAGACCGATTTCACGGCTATACTGCTGCTTGTACGCATCCTCGGATTTCCGATAGGTTGCGGGACGGCCCATCTTGACACCTTCCCTGCGGCACTTGGCGATGTATTGGTCACGACCACTTGCCATCCGTTCCGCGATGGTCAGCCGTTCCATCGAAGCGATTTCGAGCAGGATGGTGCAGATGAGGGATGCGACGGGATTGACCTTGCCGTCGGGGTTGAGGGTCTCAAGGTTGTAGTTCTTGACATACAGACTGACCCCGTACTTGTTGAGGCATTCGATGACCTTCAGGGCCTCAAGCGTGTTACGACCGAGGCGGCTGATTTCAAGGCAGACCACCTTGTCAATGTCATTAGACTTCACAAAGTCGATGAGGTCCATAATCTCGGGACGCTCCTCCATCCGCTTTGCTCCGCTGACCTTGTTGCTGAACACTGCCTCCACGCTCCATCCAACGCGGGTGCAATAGTCGGTCAGTTCATTGACCTGCCGCTGATACTCCTGCTTGTCGGTCGATACCCGAGCCAATATGACAACCTTATCCATAATGGGTGTTAGCATTTTTACTAATTCTTGACACAATCCGTTAGCAAGAGCTAATATAATGCTTATTTTAATAATATGCAACTTTTTGAGTGCTTATTTTGAATATTGGCAACATTTTACTACTTTTGGCTAAAATTCGTGATACGGATGGAACCAAAGAAGAAACAAGAACGGGCAATCGTCCATCTTGAGAAGGACGGCCAACACTACTACTATGGGAACCTGAAGGCCCTGACCGACCATTGGGACAAGGATGCCATCGGGGTCTCGTACTCCTACCTTAAGAACCTCAACATATCCGAAGGAAAACCGTATTCAAACGAGAAGTGTATCATTCGCAGGGGCATTATTGTCACATCACATAAGAATTAGACCTATCTTGATGCAAGGTTTACATACCTTAAAGAATTATACATATAAATCGCTGCCATGAAACATATTCATTCTATTTCGCTGATTCTAACGATATTTGCCATCGGCATTATCTCTGAAACAAGGTGTTCTGCACAATCAGATATGCTTTGGAGAGTCGGAGGGCAATATGGAGTTATGGGCAATACCTTCTGTAAGAAAGGGTCAGCCGAAAACTTTACAATGAGCCTCACACTCGGTTTTGACATTGCAATAAAGAATACTCCATGGCGATGGGGGGCCGAAGTCGGAGCCATGAATCAGGCAATAGCCGATTATTTCTTTGAGGAGGATGAGCCCGATAGTTTTGTGCGACCCAACTTCGCGTATGTCGGAGCATTTGGCGATTATGGATTTACCATGGGGAAACTCCCGCTGTTTTGCAGAGCGGGTTTAGCATATGCCCAACAAAGTGATATGTGGATTCATCATGTGGAGCGAAAACCCATTCCACTTGTAATTTCGGGTTTCGGCTTTGATTGGAACTATTTCAAGGTAATGTTGAATGGATATATAGCTCCTGAAGGTAATTTTGTACTCACTTTGTCAGGGGGACTCTATTTTGGGAAGAAAAAGAAGCAGTAACAATCTCGCCGCCTATTGCATATTCTTTTAACACAAAGTCATAAGGTGATACATTCGGCAACGGTGTGTCACCTTGTTTTATGTCTTAAAGTGATACGGTTGAGGTTTTGACACATCACTTCAGTTTCCTTCGGACATCTTCCCATACTTCGGATTCCTGCTGACTGCCCATCTTCTCCATCATCGCCTTGTACGGTTTCATCATATCTCGGATACTCGTTCCCCTGCTCGGGGTCAATTCACGCATCTTCGCCTCCACCTTCTCCAAATCATAGTCGCAGTCCTTCAGTACGAGCATCGTCAAGTAGGACTTCTTGTCGGTCATCGGAACGGTTTCTCGGGGCTCCACCGCTGCGTCAAGGAAATCGGATATCGGGTCCGCGTCGGACGATAGGACCGTCATCAGTTTCGTATCCGCGATGCGGAGCGACCTTCGTATCTGCTCCTTGCTATCAAGGTTCAACTCAAAACGACACATCCCGCTGAAGGCATCCTCAAGTCCGTATTCCTCTACGAACGGTCTATTTGCAGACCTTTGCATCTCTTTTCCCTTGTCGTATATCGTCATTCGCTTCTTGGTTTTCTTGCTGACCACATTCTTCTCTACGACCACATTCCCGTTACGCATCTTCCTGCATAGATACTGTTGGTAGTTCCTGATATGGCTGCGGATATAGTCCGTGACCTGCGAAACATCCGCAACGGGGATATCCTTGGTTACATCGCATTTGACCACCTCCGCATCCATCATCGCATCGACATCTACCTTGCAGAAACCGAGTGCGTCAATGGCTTGGAAACACTGAAGGATGGTATCCTTGGAAATCAGTTGTGGATAATCCTTCCCGAGTATCTTTCCGCAGAACTCGATGACCACTTCCCCGCACTCGTAATCAACTTTTATCATCAGTAGGAACGGATGCTCTTGGTAGTACCTCAACGAGCATACAATGCCGTCCTTCTCGATGAATTCAAATCGGGTTTCGTCGCAGACCTTGATGGCTTGGATATCCGCTACTATCTTCAACTTGTCGAATGTAATCACTTACTCGCATCATCTCATTCATTATTTTCAATGACATCTTCCCCTTGATAAGAGGATACAAGTCACATTGTTTCACCTGAACTCGGTCGGTGAGGAACCGTTAGCCAATACTTCGTCATCGCTTGGCTGATATGCTGCTTGTGGCTTTCGGATTTCGTCCTTCCGCGTTGGCTTGCTGCAATCTTCTCCTTGGTCTCATCGTCTAACTCACGATACTGTCTCTTGTACTCTTTCATAGTCATCCTTTTCATATAAGTAGGTAGATAAGGTAAAAAAGTCAAGAATAGTAGAACATTCTTTCGTCGAGGACGAGGACAAAATCAATACGGCAAACAGTTGATGCCCTACCGTACCTGCTACTATTAGCGAGATTTTAACGGGATAACACTTGAGAAAAAACACCCTTGTACGGGCATAGGGAGCCGCTTTTCGTCTTGTTCTGCATTGGATAATTCCACTCGGTTATTGATGGCTATCGAAGTAGAAAAAACGCGGTCATTTCAGCAATTCCGCACCCTGCAAGGTCCGCTCCTTGCCCATCAGTTCGGGGAAGTACGGATGCAACGCCCAAATCTTGTCTATCCAAGGCATCAGGCGGTTCAAGTCCTCCTTGCACCAAGGACCCGAAAAAAGCCTCCGAAACGTCGGGGGCTTTTTTCGTAGGTGCAATATGGGGCCCTCTCCACGTTACCCTATCCCCAAACCCCTTTCCTCGGGAAAGGGGCTTAGTCGCGCAGCAGAGCTGCGCTCCGAAACCGTTGTAGGATTCAAAAGTATTAGTACCTTTGCAGAAGTGATTGATGTCACGTTTACTGATGGATAGACAGGCATCCAGCCTCTAAATGGATGCCTGTTTTTTATATTTCCGCCATGATGTCGGCGGGGGCGGAGCCGGAGAGGAGGAGATCGCGCATGCGCGCGAAGTATTGTTCGGTATGGCTGTAGAAGCGCAGGTAGGCTTCGCAGAGGGTGTTGAGGCCGGGTTCGCCGGCGGGAGTGATGCTGAAACGGTGTTTGGGGCATTCGCCGTTGCAGGCGAAGAGATACCTGCAGTCAAGGCATTTTTTCGGGAGCGTGTCGCGCTTGTCCATGCCGAAGCGGATCTGCGTGTCCGAGTTCATCATGGCCCTGAGATCGTCGGTGGCGATGTTCCCGAGCCTGTAGCGGGGATACACGAAATGGTCGCAGGGATAGACGTCGCCGTTGTGCTCGATGACGGAATTGCCGCCGCAGCTGCGGTTGAACACGCAGATGCCTGGAGGCACCCCGCACCAGGAGGCCAGGGCCGCATCGAACTGGCCTACAAACACTTTCCCCACGTCGTGCCTGACCCAGTAATCGAAGATTTGGCAGAGGAAATGACCGAACCCTGTCGCGCTGACCGACCATTTTCCGGGCTTCGAGCCCGGGGTGGAAGGCGGGACTATGCGGCCGTCGAGAACATGCTCATAAACCGGCATGAACTGCATAAAGCGGCTGCCGGCGGCCTTCAGGAATTCGTAGATCTCCAGCCCGCGGCCTTCGCCGGCCTTGCTTACCGCGCTCATGGTGTTGAACTCCGCTCCCGCGGCCTTGAGGCACTCCAACCCCCTCATCACCCTGTCGAAGGTAGGAGCCCCTCCCTTGTCGACGCGGTACCTGTCATGGACGGACCTTGGCCCGTCAATTGAGATGCCGACGAGAAACCTGTTTTCCGCAAAGAACGCGGCCCATTCGGGGGTGATCAGGGTACCGTTGGTCTGGATGGTGTTGAAAATGGTTTTGCCGCCGGAGTATTTCCGCTCCAGTTCCACTGCCTTCCGGAAGAAGTCAAGGCCGCACACCAGAGGCTCGCCGCCATGCCAGTTGAACTGGATCTCGGGCACGTCGTTGGCTCGGATGTATTCCCGGATTACCGTTTCCAGCATTTCCGGGCTCATGACCGTCTCCCTGCCGGCGTAGATTTCGGCCTTGTCCAGATAATAGCAGTAGCGGCATGCCAGATTGCATGCCGAACCGGCGGGTTTTATCATCAGGTTGAATGCCTGCGGGCCGCTAATCCTGGCGGCATCTCCCAGAGATATGGTCCCATGCGGGGTCATGGGGCGCCTAAACTTTTTTGCAGATGAGGGTGGCCTGGGTGCAGTCGACTACTTTTACGCGCACATAGTCTCCGGCGTGGTGGGTGATGTCGGGCCAGACGCACATCTTGTTGGAGCCGGTGCGGCCGCAGAGCTCGGCCTGGTTCTTCTTGGAAGGCCCTTCCACCAGCACCTGAAATTCCTTTCCGACATCCCTGCGGTTGCTATCGAGCGAGAGCTTGTTCTGCAGGGCGATGAGCTCTTCGAGCCTTCTGGTCTTGACTTCCTGCGGAACGTCGTCGGGGTAGCTGCGCGAAGCCAGGGTGCCCGGCCGTTCGGAATAGTTGAACATGAAGGCGGAATCGTAGCCGACCTCGCTGAAAATGGAGAGAGTGTCGCGGAATTCCTCCTCGGTTTCGGAACAGAAGCCCACGATGGCGTCGGTGGTGATGCCGCAGTCGGGCATGACTGAGCGGATTTTCCGCACCCTTTCCAGATACCATTCGCGGTCGTAGCGGCGGCGCATCTTCTCGAGTATGCGGTCGTTGCCGCTCTGCACCGGAAGATGTATGTGCCTGCAGACGTTGCCGTACCTGGCCATGGTGTGGATGAGCTCGTCGGAGATGTCTTTGGGATGGGAGGTGGAGAAGCGCACGCGCAGGGAAGGGGAGAGCTCCGCCACCATTGCAATGAGTTTGGCGAAATTCACACCCTCGTACAGATAGGAATCCACGTTCTGCCCCAGCAGGGTGACCTCCTTGTAGCCCTTTTCGAGGCAGTCGCAGGCCTCTTTCACTATGGAATGGCAGTCACGGCTCCTTTCGGCCCCGCGGGTGTAGGGGACGACGCAGTAGGAGCACACGTTGTTGCAGCCTCTCATGATGCTGATGAAGGCGGAGACGCCGTTCTTGTCAAGGCGGACAGGGGAGATGTCCCCGTAGGTCTCTTCCCTGGACAGCTCCACGTTTATCTGCGGATGGCCGTCGCCTGCGGCGTCTATCAGGGCGGGGAGGGAGCGGTAAGCGTCGGGCCCCGCGACGAGATCGACCTTGCCGCTGTCAAGCAGTGCTTCCTTCAGGCGCTCGGCCATGCAGCCCAGGATGCCGACGATCACGCCGGGACGGGCTTTCTTCTGCCCGAAAAACTGGTCTATTCGCCCCCAGATGCGCTGCTCCGCATTGTCGCGGATCGAGCAGGTGTTGGCCATTATGACGTCCGCCTCGGACATGTCTTCGGTTCTTCCGTAGCCTGCCTTTCCCAGAATGGAGAACACCACTTCGGTGTCGTTCACATTCATCTGGCAGCCGTATGTCTCTATATATACCTTCTTCATTGTAGCATCGCAAAGTTAGATAATTTTCGTAACTTTGCGATTGAAATGCAATGAGAACGGGACGTGTCATAAAAGTATTCGTCATTTTGCTCGCAGCCATGCTTGCGTGCAGCTGCGGCGTACGGAAATACAAAGACATAAAAATCACCTCGTTCGCGGTGGAATCGGTCACCCCGTCCGGCCTCAAGTCGCTCGATGCCGTGGTGGAGGTGGGGATCGACAATCCCGCTCCGGCCTTCAACATCATGGACCTCGAGGCTGAAATCTTCCGCGACAGCGTGCACCTGGCCCATTTCAGCGCAGAAAACCTTGCGGTCGAGGGCAGGTGCGACAGGCTCTACAAAATACCCGTCAGCGGCCAGATTGACCCGGCGGTCACGCTGCTCAACCTGATGCTTCTGGCAAGGGACTTCAGGAGCGAGGAATACAGCGTCAGCGTGAAGGCGAAAGCCATGATCGCAGGGATTGGCAAGGAATTGGCATTCGATGACATTCCATTGGAACGTCTTATCAAGAAACAGAAATGAAAAAGGCACTCATCATAATCATCGCGCTGCTGTCCGGATGTGCGGCCCTCCGGGCCCAGGAGGTCCCTGACGGATATGTCTGGGCCGATTCCCTGGTGTTCACCCCCATCAACGAAGTGGACAGCACCCTGGCCGGAAAGAGCATTTACTCGGTGCTTCCCGACAACGTGCAGATAGACCAGAGCGGAGCCGTCCGCAGTCTTATGTCCCGTAAAGTCGAAGGCAAGGGAATCAACGGCTACCGCATCCGTATCTTCTTCGACAACAGCCGCACCGCCCGCGGCGACAGCGAAAGCGCCCTCTACCGCTTCAAGTCGCTCAATCCCGGCATCTCGGCGTACCGGACCTTCTCCAGCCCGTATTTCAAGGTCACGGTGGGTGACTTCCGCACCAAGAGCGAGGCCCTGGCGCTGCTGCAGAGCATCAAACCATATTTTCCCGGTGCGTTCATAGTGCGCGAACGGCTGAAATATCCCGCGCTCGAAAACACTCCCTCGTTTAAGGTGGATACGCTGAAATTCCTCCGCTCAGCCAACAGGTAGCCATGCAGAAACAGGGACTGGAACTCAAGCAGACTCAGCGTCTTTCGCCTCTCCAAATCCAGACCATCAAGCTCATCGAGCTGCCGGTTCAGGAGCTGGAGCAGCGGATACGCGCCGAGCTGGAAGAGAATCCCGTCCTCGACGACGGCCCCGCCCAGGACAGCGACAGCTCCGACGACGAATCCCCGAAGGATGTCTCCCTCGACGAAATCAAGGATGACGACTACGTGCCCGCCTACCGCACGCGCGTGTCGAACTGGGGCAAGGATCCCCGTCCCGAATACAACACCTTTTCAGTAAAGGAGAGTTTTACCCAGAGCCTGGTGGACCAGCTCGGATTCCGCAACCTGGATTCCCGCAAGCGCCAGATAGGGGAGTTCATCATAGGCAGCCTCGATTCAGACGGTTACCTGCGCCGTGATATAGCCTCCGTGGTGGACGACCTGGCCTTCAGGGCAGGAATCGAAGCCACCGAAGAAGAGGTGGAGGAGCTGCTCGGAATAATCCAGGAGTTCGAACCCGCCGGAGTGGGGGCCAGGGACCTTCGCGAGTGCCTGCTGCTCCAGCTCAGGGCGGAGTCGCAGACTCCCGATGTCATTTGCGCCGAACGAATCCTGACGGAGCAGTTCAACGAGTTCTCCAACAAGCATTTCAACAAGATAATGTCGCGCCTGGGCATAGACGAGAAGCAGCTCAAGAGCGCAATGTCCAAGATAATCCGGCTCAATCCCGCCCCGGGCGGCCAGGTAGACGATTCCTATTCCGATCAGGCCCAGCAGATAGTTCCCGATTTCGTGCTCAGCGAAAAAGACGGCGAACTCTCGTTTACGATGCCCCGTTTCTCGATTCCGGAAATCCGGGTGAACCGCAGCTATGCCGAACTGCTCGAAAATGCCAGGGGTTCCGGCGAGAAGGCCCAGAAGGAGGCGGCATCATTCGTGCGCTCCAAGCTGGATTCGGCAAAATGGTTCGTCGAGGCGCTCAAACAGCGCCAGAACACGCTCCAGAAAACCATGCAGGCCATCCTGGACTACCAGCACGAGTATTTCCTCGACGGCGATGAAAGCAATCTCAAGCCCATGGTACTCAAGGATATAGCCGAAAAGACGGGCTTCGACATAAGCACCATCAGCCGCGTGGTGAACAGCAAGTACATCGAAACCCATTTCGGTATTTTCCCGCTGAAATATTTCTTCTCCGAAGGCATGGAGAACAAGGAAGGCGAAGAGGTGAGCACCCGCGAGCTCAAGAAGGCCCTGCAGGAGTGCGTGGACGCCGAAGACAAGAAAAAGCCGCTCACGGATGAGCAGCTTGTAGAAGAGATGGGCAAGCGTGGCTACAAGGTCGCGCGCCGTACCATTGCGAAATACCGCGGGCAGCTGGGAATCCCTCTGGCCCGCTGGCGCAAGGAATTATAATTTACCTCCGTATGCAAGGTCGCCGGCATCGCCGAGCCCGGGCACTATGTAATAGTGGCTGGTGAGTTCCTCGTCGATTGCAGCCGTCCAGAGTGTGGTGTTCTTCGGGAAATCCTTCTTCACCTGCTCGACTGCGTATGCGCTGGCAATGGGGCACACCAGATGTATCTGCGCGGGGGTTCCGCCCTGGGCGACAAGCAGATTGTAACCGCTCAGGAGGGAAGCTCCGGTAGCCAGCATGGTGTCGGCCAGGATGAGGATCTTGCCGTCGAGCGCGGGGGTGGTGCAGTACTCGGCGCTGACCACGAAGTCATGGCCTTTCTCGTACTTCCTGTATGCGGCGATGAATGCGTTCTCCGCACCGTCGAAATAAGAAAGGATTCCGTCGTGCAGGGGGAGACCGGCGCGCAGGATAGTGGAGACGACTATCTGGTCGTCACACAGCTGCATGTGCGCGGTGCCGAGCGGCGTGACCACGTCCTTGGGAGAGTAGTGCAGGGTCTTGCTGATTTCGTAGGCGAAAATCTCACCGGTCCTGTGGAGATTGTTACGGAAGAGAAGGGTGTTTTTCTGGATTTTCTTGTCGCGCATCTGCGCCACGAAGGAACTGAGAACGGAATTGCTCTCGCCGAGATTGATTACTTGCATGGGTTTTCGAATTCTATTCGAAAGACAAAGGTAATGCTTTTTTTTGGAATTATGCTACCGCGACGAGCCGCGCGGATGACAAACCACCGTTATGCCTATGTCTTCCACCGTGTAGCCCCGGAAACGGCAATTCCTGTAGACGTCGTTCACCGCTTCGCTCAGTTCGGAATAGGGAAGATTCTTGTACACGCCGTTCTTGCGGTCGTACAGGTGGGGATGAGTGAAATTGCAGACGTCGAAGTAACGCTTGTTGTCGGCGCTGAGCAGATACGAATAGATGCCGTATGTGGCCATCTGCAGAAGAACGTTGTAGACGGAGGATTCGGAGGCGGCGGCCTCGTTGTTGTTTTCCAGCCAGCGGCATACCTGGTCGGCGCTGGCATGTTCCAGGGCCATCATGGCCCTGTGTATCGACAGCCTGGTTTCAGTTGCCCGCAGGCCCCTGCTTTTGAGGGCGGACCTGAATCTTTGTTCGTCTGGTATGGTCTTTGTCCGTTTCACTGTCTGCAAATATCCGTATTTTTTAATAACTTTGCAATTCCTATGGACTCGATGAAAATACGCATTACAGCAGTCATTGCGGCTGTGCTCGCCCTCGCTTCGTGCAAGTCGCCATACGAAGCGGTCCTGCAGGGAAACGACCTGCAGGCCAAATACGCCATGGCGTTCGACCTTTTCAATCAGGGGAAGTATTCCAGGGCGGCGGACCTCTTTGAAAACATGTCCGTTCTCACCAACGGCACCGCTCAGGACGACACTGTCCAGTACTACTGGGGGCTGAGCAATTACCGCAACAGCGACTACGTCACGGCCGAAACCAACTTCAAGAACTTCCTGGCCAAATTTCCGCGCAGCCCCTTCGCCGAAAACGCCGAATTCCTGCGCGTGGACTGCCTCTACAAGGCCACATACCGGTACGAGCTTGACCAGACTCCCACCTATGCCGCGGTGGTCGCCATCAACGAGTACATGGCGAATCATCCGAACAACGTGCACACCGCCGCATGCGACCGCATGCTTGAGGATCTCAACGGCCGCCTCGACCGCAAGGCATACGAGAACGCGAAGATCTACTATACCATGGAGGACTACAAGGCCGCCCGCGTCGCACTCAAGAACGTCCTCAAGGAAGATTCGGACAACCGTTACCGCGAAGACATCCTTTACCTGACCGCCATGTCTTCCTACAAATACGCCTTCCTTTCCATTCCCGAAAAGCAGAAGGAGCGCTACATGGTGTTCGAGGACGACTATTTCAACTTCATCGGCGAGTATCCCGAATCCAAGTACCGCAAGGAGCTCGACGGCCTCCACGAAAAGGTAAAACAAAGAAATTGAAACTTTCCGCACCCGCCGGGGTGTACAACTATTGCTATGGATATAAAGAAAGTACCTGGAAACACCATCACGAGGGATGTAAAGAACCTCGCTGAACCCACTGGCAACATCTACGAAACATGTGTGATCCTCTCCAAGAGGGCCAACAAGATTGCCATGGACGAAAAGAAAGAACTCAGCAAAAAGCTGGAAGACTTCAAGAACGAACGCGATACCAAGGACGAGGTGTTCGAGAACAAGGAGCAGATAGAAATCTCCAAATACTACGAGCGCCTGCCCAAGCCCGGGCTGATCGCCATCTCCGAATTCGAGAACAACGAGCTTTACTACAAGGTGGCCAACAACGAGAACATCATCAAATAAGTTCCCTTGCTGTCCTCCCTGCACATACGCAATTACGTACTCATAGACTCTCTGGATGTTTCTTTTCCGGGGGGTCTGAGCATTATTACCGGGCAGACCGGTGCCGGAAAGAGCATCCTTCTGGGCGCACTCCAGCTGTTGCTGGGAGCCAGGGCCGACTCTTCGGTGCTGGCCTCCGGAGCCGACGACTGCGTGGTGGAAGGGGAGTTCTCGCTGCCGGACGAAAGCCTCCGGGGCTTTCTGGAAGACAGCGGTGTGGAGTGGGCGGAAGACAGGAGCCTTCTTATCCGCAGGGTGGTGTATGCCAGCGGCAGATCCCGTTCCTTTGTGAATGATTCCCCGGTGAACGTGGGCGTCCTGTCCGAATGCGCATCGCATCTGGTGGACATCCATTCCCAGAACAACAACCTCATCCTCACCGACAAGCGTTTCCAGCTTTCAGTGCTGGACCATTTCGCCGGCAATGCGGAGCTTCTGGCGCAGTGCGGAGAGTGTTGGCGGGAGCTGCAGGGGCTTGTCTCGCGTAAAAGCGAGGCGGAGCGCAGGCTGCAGGCCCTCAAGGCCGACCGCAGCTACAACGAGGTGCAATGGAAACAGCTCGATGAGGCCCGGCTGCAGGAAGGGGAGCTTGAAGCCCTCGATGCCGAGCAGAAGCAGCTTGCCAATGCGGAGTCCATCCGGGAGGCGCTCGGCGGGGCCGTCGCCTGTTTCGAGGCGGAGGAAGGCATGTCGCTGGACTCTGCGCTCAAGGAGGCGGGACGCCTGCTCGACAAAATCAGCCGGTATCTTCCCGGAATGGAGGAACTGTCCGGCCGCATCCGCTCTTCCCGCATAGAACTCGACGATATCAGAAGCAGTATCGAAGCCGCCGCTTCCAAGGTGGAGGTGTCGGAGGACAGGCTGCAGGCCGTGGAAGATCGTATGGGGCTGATTTACAGCCTTCTGCAGAAGCACGGCTGTCGCACCGAAGAAGAGCTGATTACCCTGAGGGACAAGTATTCCTCGATGCTGTTCGATTCCGATTCGCTCGAGGAAGAGCTGGCAGAACTGGAAAAGCGGATACTCGTTGTGAAAGAACGTCATTCGGAGCTGTGCCGGGCCCTGCACGATGCACGCGCCAAGGCTGCGCCGTCATTCGCGGAGCGGATAGCCGCATCCCTGCGGTTCCTCGAGCTTGACCGGGCCGTCTTCGAGGTGCAGCTGACGCCCTCCGAACCCGGGAGCACCGGTTCCGACGGAGTGCTGTTCGCCTTCTCCTCCACAGGCTCGCATCCTTCCGATGTGGGGACCTGTGCCTCAGGCGGAGAAATCTCCCGTATCATGCTCTGTCTCAAGGCGATGATGGCCCGCTATGTGGGCATGCCCACCATGATTTTCGACGAGATAGACACCGGCGTATCAGGCAGCGCCGCCGATAGGA
The DNA here is from genome assembly GCA_946185745.1 of uncultured Bacteroidales bacterium. GTDB lineage: Bacteria > Bacteroidota > Bacteroidia > Bacteroidales > UBA932 > Cryptobacteroides. Next base: position 2,835 of record CAMHKQ010000014.1, on the reverse strand, counting down.
TGGGCGGCATGATCTGCGATATGGGAAAAGACATGCAGGTCATTGCGATTACGCATCTGCCCCAGGTCGCCGCGAAGGGCGACGCCCATTTCGTCGTGGAAAAAACGGCGGATGTCAGCTCCATCCGCAGGGTGCAGGGGCGCGACCGCATTATGGAAATCGCCCGTCTTCTCAGCGGAGCGTCCATCACTCCCGAGGCAGTCGCCAACGCCGAGTCGCTTCTTGGCTGACTGGTTTGACAAAAAGTCAATCCTGCGCCGCTGGCAGAGGATTTGCTTGTCCAACAATGTAGAAAAACCACTTGCATATCATGGCAGAGAAAGATAAAGAAACAAAGCAGGCTCCCGAGAAGAAAGAGCCCAAGACACCCAAAAACAAGGATTCCAAGGAGGTAGAACTCCAGAAAAAGGTAGCCGAGCTCACTGACAAATTGTCGGCCGAGCACGCCGATTACCTGCGCCTCATGGCGGAATTCGAGACTTTCCGTCGCCGCAGCGCCGAGGATCGCCTCAATATGGTATCTACCGCATCCGCCGACACTATCAAGGGCCTCCTGCCCGTACTGGACGATTGCGAAAGGGCGCTTCTGGTGCTGGAGAAGTCCTCCGACTCCGCAGCAAGGGAAGGTACGGCTCTCATCTACAATAAGTTAATGGCCTACCTCAAGACCAAAGGGCTCGAGGTGATTGAGGCTAAAGGCAAGAAGTTCGATATCGACTTCCACGAGGCCGTGGCGCAGATTCCGGCTCCATCCGAAGAAGAGAAGGGGCTTGTGCTGGAGGTTGTCCAGACGGGCTACATGCTGTCCGGCAAGATCCTGCGCTATGCAAAGGTGGTCGTAGGAGCATAAGGTCATGGCAGAAAAAAGAGATTACTACGAGGTCCTCGGCATTCAGAAGAGTGCTACGGAAGACGAAATAAAGCAGGCCTACCGCAAGGCTGCCCTCAAGTGGCATCCCGACCGCTGGGTCTCCGGTACCGAAGCCGAAAAGAAGAACGCAGAAGAGAAGTTCAAGGAGGCTTCCGAGGCCTATTCTGTGCTGTCCGATGCCCAAAAGAGGGCCAAATATGACCAGTTCGGCTTTGCCGGGGTGGATCCTTCCGCAGGTCCCGACTTCAGCCAGGGCTTCGGTAACCTCGACGACCTCCTGAACAATCTGTTCGGAGGAGCGTTCGGGGGTTCGTTCGGCGGGGCCTTCGAATCCTTTTTCGGCGGCGGAAGGCAGCAGGGCGGGGCAAGGGTCGTTCGCGGGCGTGACATCCGCACGCGCGTGAGCCTGACCCTCGAAGAAATAGCCAAAGGCTGTACCAAGGAGGTGTCTATCGAGCGCAACAGGCCCTGCGCCGAATGCGGAGGCAAGGGCACCAAGGACAGCTCCGACATCAAAACCTGCCCCACCTGTCACGGCAGCGGCCAGGTTCAGAGGGTGGTGAATACCCTGTTCGGGCGTTCCGTATCCTACTCTACCTGTCCGCAATGCAGCGGCGAGGGCAAGATTGTCTCCAATCCATGCCGTAAATGTAACGGTTCCGGCGTGGAAAGGCGCCGCGAGACCGTGAAGGTGAATATCCCTGCGGGAGTCGAGGACGGAATGCAGATAACAGTGCGCGGCGAGGGCCACAGCGCTCCCCGCGGCGGTGAGAACGGAGACCTCCTGGTGGTGATAAACGAGCAGTCCCACAACCAGCTCAAGCGCGACGGCAACAATCTGTTCTATACCAGGGTGATTTCGGTTACCGATGCCATGCTGGGCACCACTATCAGCGTACCGGCGCTCGGCTCGGCCGTCGACCTGAAAGTTGAACCTGGCACCCAGTCCGGCACGGTAGTGCGCATGCGCGGCAAGGGCCTTCCCTCGGTAAACAGCTATGGCACAGGCGATTTGTATGTAAAGATCCTGGTATGGATACCACGGAAGCTGCGCGGCTCCGACAAGGAGGCCGTGGAGAAACTCGCCGCTTCCGCTGCCGTAAAGCCAGATCCCTCCCGTGACGACAAGGCCCTGTTTGAAAAAGAGAGTCAATATTTTTAGTGAACGCGCTTGCAGAGTAAAAAATAATTTCTATCTTTGCAGCCCTGTTTGAAAGCAGCCTCTCATTTAACGGTTAAGTGACGCTGCGAGGAGTAAGGTTATTTAAAGAGTTATGGATTTACTTAAAGTAGCTGAACAGTCTTTTGTAAACGAGAACGTCAGCAAGTTCCCCGAGTTCAAGGCCGGCGACACCATCACCGTAGCCTGCAAAATCAAGGAAGGCGACAAGTTCCGTCTGCAGGACTTCCGCGGTGTGGTCATCCAGATAAGCGGTGCAACCCCTCTCACCCGTACCTTCACGGTTCGCAAGGTGTCCGGCGGCATCGGAGTCGAAAGGATTTTCCCCTTCCAGAGCCCCGCTATCGACAGCATTACCGTCAACAAGGTCGGTAAGGTCCGTCGCGCCCGCATATTCTATCTCCGCAACCTTGCCGGCAAGAAGGCCCGCATCAAGGAAAAGGGCATAGCCACCAAGGCTGTCAAGGCAGAAGAAAAGACTGAGGCTTAAACTAATCCGGCCACGTTGCCGGTAAACGGCTCCTTAGCTCAATTGAATAGAGCATCTGACTACGGATCAGAAGGTTGCAGGTTTGAGTCCTGCAGGAGTCACTTCAAAACCCCATTAGAATGCACTCTAATGGGGTTTTTCATATAAAATTGTCCCAAAATTGTCCCGAAGAATTTAACTTTATTCATTGCCGGTGGAAAAGGCATAATGAAAAGATTCGCCCGCTATCGAAACAGATTATTCATCATTCAGAGCTTCAATGGGCCATTGCAAAGTACGCTTTCCTGCATATTG
>CAMHKQ010000013.1 GCA_946185745.1 uncultured Bacteroidales bacterium | reverse complement strand
TCAATGAATTTCTGGGCCAGAGCGGGCGTAGTGATGCGCTCCATGTCGGCCGGACGTACATTTCCTGTTGCCATTGTATGAAATATGATTGTGTTTTTCACAAAGATAAGATTTTTTGGAGATATCGAATACTCGGTTCTGCCGCCCACTTGCATTTTGCCGGCCTGCCGTACACCAGAAGGGCTCTACGTGTACGAAACGTGCTCAAACGGGCTTGTTGTACACCAGAGAGGCTTCTGGTGTACAACAGGTCAATTATCACCGGATTTCCACTGTCCTTCTACCTGCTGTATACCCCCACCTCGGCGATGGCCAGCGAGCCTTGCCAGGTGAGCGTTACGGAAACGCCGTTGGGATCGTTGGGGAAGCGGAGGAAAACGGTCCGGCTGAACGAATCCCAGTCAAATGCCCAGTCTTCTCCGTTCACCATAACGTTTGAAGGCTTGGAAGGCAGCAGGATGCGGGTGACGTTAAAGGTCCCTGCAGGGCCCTTGCAGGTGTAGGAGAAACTTCGGCCGCTGCGTTTTTCGTCATATGCACGGCTGGCCGCGGCGAGAATCCGGGGTGCCCTGCCGGCCTTCCGAACATCGTAGAACAGCGCCTGCGCCCCCACCGGAACCTCCCGGGAGGCATACACCGGAAGCGCGGGGTCATAGAGGTCGACCAGACAGCCTTCGGCCTGGAAGGGCCGGGCCGACGGGCCTTCATCCATTACAGCTACAATGCGGTAAGGCCCCCGCTCCATGGTAAGGGCATTGGTGGCAGAAATCGGCCCCGACAGGCTTTCCACCGCCTCCAGCAGCGGCTTTTCACTTTCTTCGGCACAGACGAAATCCCTGGGGTCCTGCCGCAGGATGCAGACCGTCCCCTTGCCGAAAGAGTAAGTCCCTGCGGGGGCACCGGCGGGGATGCCCATCTGCTCGAAGAGGTGATCTGCCGGTGCGGCATACTGCCTGTCGCCGGTGTTCCACCATTCCTGCACCTGCTGGAAGGGGTCGCTGTCGGTGGCGCTGTAGATGAGCTTGCCGCCGCGCCGGACCCATTCGGCCAGATGTCTGTGCGCCACCGGGTCCAGCGGCTTCATGTTGGCGTAGCTCATCAGGAGCAGCCGGGTGCCGTCCAGCGCCCTGGGGTAGCCCAGATTCTCGATATGGGTGATGCCCACCGGGCAGCCGCGTTTGAGAAGGGGCATCGCCAGGCCGAAGAAATCCGACAGCGTGGAATCCCTCTGAAACATGAGGGAATTGGCCATGAGCACGGAGACTTCGGCCTTCCTTTCCGGGGCCTCAGGCATCTGCTGCAGGGCATTTGTCATCACCTGCATCATGGAGGCGTAGGGCGCCGGAATCCTGGACTTCTCCGACGAACCGGGGCTCACCGGATACAGCCGCTCGTAGATGCGGGCCGGCCACGGCATAATCTCGTAATTGGCTACCTGAGGGTAGAGAAGCTGCGCCGTGAAGGTAGCCTGGTAGTTTTTCCTGTAGTCTTCCCAGTCGCGGACGCCGTCTTCGATGGGATCGGTGAGGAGCCATAGGCTTCGGCCCGTCGGGGCTGTCATGGACACCATGCAGCCGTATTCCAGAAAGGCGGTCTCGAACACGCGCTCTTTACGCGCTCCGTTATAGAAATTGGGCACGCGGGAGGTCCCGGTCCACACCTGGGCAATATAGCCGTCCATGCTTTTCATCGAGGCTAGGGAGGCCTCAGGGCTCACAATCTGCCACTGGGTGTAGTTGATGAGCGAGTGGGTGGGGACATAGCATTTGATGTCCCGGCCCAGGCTCCTGCCATATTCCTTGGCGTAGGTGAAGGCCTCGTCCAGAGCCCGGTAATACAGATGATATTTGAGCTTGGAAGTGAGATATGCGGCTTCCGGAGACTCATGCTGCGGGCGCCAGGGGGTGCCGTAGAAGGACTCCCACTCCCGTTTGAAGGCCTCCGAGTAGCCGGCGGCCTTCCAGAACTCCGGCTCCTCCAGGAAGATGTGGTCCACGCCGGCATCCACCACCCGTTTGATGATCTGCTCCTTGAAGTATTTCAGGTAGTTCTCCGTGGGGACGATGTAGGGCACCATCTTTCCGTGCCACAGGGTATCTCCACGGGCATTCACCTGCCCCTCGTCCAGATGGGGCCGGCCGTCCCACCTGCCAGAAAAATAATCCTGATAGCCGCCCCAGGCTATGCCTGTCATGAAGTGGGTCTCGTAGCCCCGCTCCCGCCAAGATGCCAGGCGGTCCTCCAGCGTCTCACCGGCGCCGTACACCATCACGGCATCGGCCCGCACATCGATGCCGGGTCTCCAGGGCTGGCTGGACTGGAAGGTGGTTTTCACGTCCTGCGGACCTGCGCAGGCCGCCAGCGCCAGCAGCAGGGTAATTCCAAAGCGCTTCATGCTTTTGTGCCGCCCCCTACTCCCATTCGATCGTTGCGGGGGGTTTGGAGCTGATGTCGTAGACGACGCGGTTGACGCCGCGGACTTTGTTGATGATTTCGTTGGAGACGTCGCGGAGGAAGTCGTGGGGGAAGGGGAACCAGTCGGCGGTCATGGCGTCGGTGGAGACCACGGCGCGCAGGGCCACGGGGCGCTCGTAGGTGCGCTCGTCGCCCATCACGCCCACGCTCCTCACCGGCAGCAGGATTGCGCCGGCCTGCCAGATCGCATCGTACAGGTTGGTGGCCATTTCGCGCGGATCCGAAGCGGACGGGAAGCCCATGCCTGTGCAGTCGTAGGCACGAAGGCCCTTGATGAAGATATCGTCGGCCTCGCGCAGCACGCGGAGCTTATCTTCCGTCACCTCGCCCAGGATACGGACGGCCAGCGACGGCCCGGGGAACGGATGCCGGCCTACCAGCTCTTCCTTTATGCCAAGCGCGCGGCCCACCCGGCGCACTTCGTCCTTGAAGAGCATCCGCAGCGGCTCCACTATCTTCAGGTTCATCTTTTCGGGAAGGCCGCCCACGTTGTGGTGGCTCTTTATCTTGGAGGCGATGCCGGGGATGCCGGCGCTCTCAATCACGTCGGGGTAGATGGTGCCCTGGGCCAGCCAGCGGGCGCCCTCGATGCGGCGCGCATATTTGTCGAAGGTCTCTATGAACAGCCTGCCGATTATCTTGCGCTTTGCCTCAGGATCGGAAACACCGGCCAGCGCGGCCAGGAACTCCGCCGAAGAGTCGGCTCCTATCACGTTGAGGCCCATGTCCTTATAGGAGGCCAGCACGTCCTCGAACTCGTTTTTGCGCAGCAGCCCGTTGTTCACGAAGATGCAGGTGAGCCGGTTGCCGACGGCCTTGTTCAGCAGTACGCCGGCCACGGTGGAATCCACTCCGCCGGAAAGGCCGAGGATTACGCGCTCTGAGCCAATCTGCTCGCGGAGCGAGGCTACCGTCGTCTCTATGAAGGAAGCAGGGGTCCAGTCACCCTTGCAGCCGCAGATGTCCTTGGCGAAATTATCAAGCATGCGGCCGCCCTCGACGGTATGGTAGACCTCGGGATGGAACTGCACGGCGAAGGTCTTGCCGTCGGACAGCTGGAAGGCGGCGTTCTGCACGTCTTCGGTGGACGCGATCACCTCGGCCCCTTCGGGCAGACGGGAGATGGTGTCCCCGTGGGACATCCATACCTGGGTGGTGCGGCTGACCCCCTTGAAGAGGGGAGAGTCCTTCACCGTGAGGATGGCCCTGCCGTATTCGCGAGAACCGGAGTTTTCCACCGTGCCGCCGCCGCTGCTGGCGAGGTACTGCGCACCGTAGCATATCCCGAGCAGCGGAAGGTGCCCCTTGATGCCCTCCAGGGAGGGTTTGGGCGCGTTTGCGTCGCGTACGGAGCAGGGGCTTCCGGAAAGGATTACACCGTTGCAGCCGTCTGTGGAAGGTATTTTGTCGAAGGGAACGATTTCGCAGTAAACCCCGATTTCGCGGAGCCGGCGGCCTATGAGCTGCGTCACCTGCGAGCCGAAATCGATTATGAGAATCTTGTCCATAAAACGAGTGCAAATATATTAAAATTCTTAATGGACTTTTTAAAAATATGAACTATCTTTGCCACTTCGGTTAGCGGTTTATTTGCTTATGGACAACACACGATTCACCCTTGTCCGCGACGCCTACAGAAAACAGGCGGTTGCGGTCGACGCTCCAGTTGAAGCCCCTTCCAAGTATTTCGGAGAACTCATTTTCGGCCGCGGGGAGATGCGCCGTTATCTCGATCCGTCCACCTTCAGGGCCCTCGAAAAATGCATCGACAGCGGCGAACCGCTCGACCTCGGAATCGCCGGAAAAGTTGCGGATGGCATGAAGCAATGGGCTCTGGAACACGGAGTTACGCATGTGTCGCACTGGTTCCAGCCCCTTACCGACTCAACCGCCGAGAAGCATAATTCGCTCCTCGAATACGACGGCAAGGGCGGTGTCATAGAGAGTTTCAGCGGAAGTGAACTCGTGCAGCAGGAACCCGATGCCAGCAGTTTTCCCAGCGGGGGACTGAGGGCCACTTTCGAAGCCCGCGGCTATACCGCATGGGATCCCGCCAGCCCCGTCTTCATCCAGGACGACACCCTCTGCATCCCCACCGTCTTCATTTCCTATACCGGCGAGGCCCTCGACTACAAAACCCCTCTCATCAAATCCATCAAGGCCGTGGAAGACGCGGCGGTGCCCATCTGCCGGCTGTTCGATCCCGCAGTGGTGAGGGTGTTCTGCTATCTGGGCTGGGAGCAGGAGTATTTCCTGGTGGATGAAGACCTCTACTCTGCGCGTCCCGACCTGATGCTCACCGGCCGCACGCTCATGGGACATCAGTCCAGCAAGAGCCAGCAGCTCGACGACCACTATTTCGGCGCCATACCCTCCAGGGTCACGGCGTTCATGAAAGACCTCGAAAGGGAAGCGTTGAGGCTTGGAATACCTGTCAAGACACGGCATAACGAGGTGGCTCCCAATCAGTTTGAGCTGGCCCCCATCTACGGCGAGGCCAATCTCTCGAACGACCAGAACCAGCTGATTATGAACCTGATGCACAAGATTGCCCGCATCCACGGTTTCGCGGTGCTGTTCCACGAGAAGCCTTTCGCCGGCATCAACGGCAGCGGCAAGCACTGCAACTGGAGCCTCGGCACCGACACGGGCGTGCAGCTGATGGCCCCGGGCCGGAACCCGGACGGCAATCTCCAGTTCCTCGTGTTTTTCGTGAACGTGCTGATGGCCGTACAGCGTTACAACTCACTGCTGAAAGCCTCTGTCGCCTCCGCAACCAACGCGCACAGGCTTGGCGCGAACGAGGCGCCGCCCGCAATCATCTCGGCCTTCCTTGGAAAGACCATGACCGATGTGCTGCGCAGAATCAAGGACACCCCCTCGGGCACTCCCGTGGAAATCGCCGGCAGGAAGGGCGCCAGGTTAGGTGCCTATGGCATTCCCGAAATCTTCATAGACAACACCGACCGCAACCGAACTTCGCCCTTCGCGTTCACCGGTAACCGCTTCGAATTCAGGGCGGTGGGCTCATCGGCCAACTGCGCCGGCGCCATCACTGCGCTCAATGCGGCGGTGGCGGGGCAGCTGAAGGATTTCATGGCCTGCGTAGATGCCGCCATGGCGGCGGGGAAAGCCCGCGACGAGGCGGTGATGGACTGCCTCAAGCCTATCATAGCTGAGGTGATCGATACCGTCTGCTTCGACGGCAACGGCTATACCGAAGAATGGAAGAAGGAAGCGGAGAGGCGCGGCCTCGACACTGAAACCTGCGTCCCAAGGATGTTCCTGGGCTTCACAAGCCCCGAAGCGGTGAGGCTTTTCGGCCGCACCGGCGTCTTCACGGCCAAGGAGCTCGAGGCCCGCAACGAAGTGAACTGGAACCGCTACGTGAAGAAGGTGCAGATAGAGGCGCGGGTGATGAGCCGCATGGTCACCAACCATATTATCCCGGCTGTGCTCGAGTACAAGCGCCGGCTGCTGGAGGGACTCTCGCTCGAAAAGAACGTGTTCGGCCCCAGCCTTCACGATGCTTCCGCCGAAGAGATAGTCCGCACCATCGTGTCGGAGCTCGCGGTGCTGCGGTCCGACACGGCCGCGCTCGACGAGGCAGTGGAACAGGCAGAGCTGATTGAAAACGACTTCGAAAAGGCCGTGGCCTACCACGGGATCGCGGAATTGATAGAGGAGACCCGCAAGCCGGTGGACCGCCTCGAGGAAATTACCGACAACGCCATCTGGCCGCTGCCGAAGTACCGCGAAATCCTGCTTATCAGCTAGATGGAATCAGGGCAAAGGAATGCCTTTTTGATTTCAGGAACGGCGTCCAGCTTCTCCCATGCGAAGAACTGGATGCCGTTTTCTTCGTATGGCTGCTTGCCGAAATGGCCATAGGCGGCGGTGGGAGCATAGATGGGGTTCTTGAGCCCGAAGCGGCGGATTATGGCTGCGGGGGTGAGGTCGAACATTTCGCCCAGTTTCGCCGCGATCTGCGCGTCGGTTTCGGATACGGCCCTTACCGAGCCGGCCGCACGGGTGGCGTTGCCGACGTGCGCGGTGCCGTAGGTGTCCACGAATATGCTCAGGGGTTTGGCTATGCCTATTGCGTAGGAGAGCTGCACGAGGCATTCGTCGGCCACTCCGGCGGCCACAAGGTTCTTCGCCAGCCAGCGGGCGGCATAGGCCGCGCTGCGGTCCACCTTGCTCGGGTCCTTGCCGCTGAAGGCGCCGCCACCGTGGGCTCCGCGACCTCCGTAGGTATCCACTATAATCTTTCTGCCGGTGAGGCCGGTGTCGGCCGCCGGGCCGCCTTCCACGAACTTTCCGGTGGGGTTGACGTAAAGGATGAGCTTGTCGTCGAACAGGGCCTGCAGGTCTGCGGGCAGCGATTCGATGAGCCGTGGAAGCACTATGGTGCGGACGTCCTTTTCGATGCGGTCGTGCATGACTTCGTCGGACTGGTCGAACGGATCGTGCTGGGTGCTGAGCACCACGGTGTGCACGCGCACGGGCAGGTGGGTGTCCGCGCTGAATTCAATGGTGAACTGTGCCTTTGCGTCGGGCCGCAGGTACGGCATTGCGCTGCCGGAATGGCGTATGTCCGCGAGTATCTTCAGGATGGAATGCGACAGGAACAGCGACAGCGGCATGTACTCGGGGGTGTCCTTGCAGGCGTAGCCGAACATCATGCCCTGGTCGCCGGCGCCCTGGGCTTCGTCGCCGGCTCTTATCACTCCGCGGGCGATGTCGCCGCTCTGCTCGTGAATGGTGGAGATGACCCCGCAGGAGGCGGCGTCGAAGCCGTATTCGGCTTTGGTATAGCCTATCCTGCTGATGGTGGCTCTCACGACTGCCGGGATGTCTACGTAGGCGTGCTGCGATGCGACTTCGCCGCCGACTATCACCAGGCCGGCCGTGCAGAAGGTTTCCACGGCCACGCGGGCCTCGGGATCCTGCCTGAGGAATTCGTCTAGGATGGAATCGGAAATCTGGTCCGCGACCTTGTCGGGATGGCCCTCCGAGACGCTCTCGGAGGTGAAAAGATAGTTGTTCATTTTAGCATTTTTTTTGTGCGGGGTTGCAAGCGGTCAAATCTGTCCCCGCGGTTAATAAATTGTGTGCAAAGGTACGAAAAAATATGTTATATTTGCCTCACGAAAAAACTCATTCAAATCAATTCAGTATGAAAAATTTTCTCAAAAGTCTATTGCTGAGTCTCTCAGCGATGCTTTTAGTCGTTCCTGCCTTCGCGCAGATCACGACTTCTGCCATGGGCGGCCGCGTGGTCGACCAGAACGGTGAACCTGTTCCCGGCATCGCCGTCGTGGCAGTTCACGAACCTTCGGGTACCCGGTACGGGGTCGTCACCAACTCCGACGGCCGCTATGCCATCCCGGGTATGCGTACCGGCGGTCCCTATAAGGTAGAGGTGTCCGGCCTGGGTTACCAGACTGCCACTTACACCGGCGTGACCCTCCAGCTCGGTGAAACCTACAGGCTCGACTCCAAGATCAATGAAGAGTCCCTGAACCTCGGCGAAGCCGTGGTGATAGCCAGTCCGAGCTCGAAGTTCTCCGCTACCGAAAAGACCGGTGCTTCCACCAATATCAGCAATCAGCAGATTGCCGAGCTCCCCACCATCAGCAGGAGCATCTCCGACATCGCCAGGATTTCCCCTTACGGCGGTAACGGAATGAGCATTGGCGGCGCCGACGGCCGTACCACCAACTTCACGGTTGACGGCTCCAACTTCAACAACAACTTCGGCCTTTCCGACAATCTTCCCGGCGGCGGCACCCCCATCTCCATCGACGCCATCGAGGAGGTCCAGGTCGTGGTTTCCCCGTTCGACGTCAGGCAGACCAACTTCGTGGGCGGCGGTATCAACGCCATCACCAAGTCCGGTACCAACACCTTCAAGGGTTCGGTCTACGGCCTCTATGAAGACGAGCACCTCCACGGCAACAAGGTCGACGGCGAAAAGCTCGGCGATCCCCTCTCCAACAAGTACATGACCTTCGGCCTCACCCTCGGCGGCCCCATCATCAAGAACAAGCTGTTCTTCTTCATCAACGCCGAAAGGTACAGCAATCCCGGCGTGGTCAACCGCTGGAGGCCTTCCACCGACGGCGTAGCCGATCCCGACAACTTCATCTCCCGCACCACCGTCGCCGACATGGAGAAGATGGCGTCCTTCCTCAAGGAGAATTATAACTACGATCCGGGTTCCTACACCGACTATCCCGGCGACAAGACCAACACCAAGATCCTCGCCCGCATCGACTGGAACATCAGCGACAAGCACCATCTCGCTTTCCGCTACAACTACACCCTCAACCAGGGTTGGTTGAACCCCAACGGAAACTCCATGGACAACGGTCCCCGCATGGCCCACAGCCGCATGAGCGACTACTCCATGGCCTTCTCCAACAACATGTACTCCAACACCAACCTGGTGAACAGCTTCTCGCTCGACCTCAACAGCCGTCTCAGCGACAACCTGTCCAACCAGCTGCTCGTCACCTTCTCGAAGCTTGACGACATGCGCGGCTCCAATTCATCCAAGTTCCCCCATGTCGACATCATGAAGGACGGCGACGCCTACATGTCCTTCGGTTACGAGCTCTTCACCTGGAACAACGGTGTCCACAACAATACCATCAACGCCAAGGACGAACTCGTCTACTACGCCGGCAACCACAAGCTCACCGGCGGCGTCAGCTACGAGTATCAGATGGCCGACAACTCCTATATGCGCGGCGGTACCGGTTATTACCGTTACAAGAGCATGGAGGACTTCATGAACGGCGGCGTCCCCGACGTGGTTTCCGTCACCTACGGTTATGACGGCGAGCAGAACCCTGCGGCACGCGTGCAGTACCACAAGGTGGGTGTCTACTTCCAGGACGAATGGGATCCCGTCGAAAACCTCAAGCTCGTTGCAGGCCTGCGTCTCGACGAGATGATTTTCGACAATTCCGACCTCATGACCAACAACGCCATCCTCAGGCTCACCTGGGCAAACTGCCAGCGTCTCGACACCGGCATGTGGCCCAAGCCCGACCTGCAGATTTCCCCGCGTCTGGGCTTTACCTGGGATGTCCTCGGTGACAGGAGCCTCAAGGTGCGCGGCGGTACCGGCCTCTTCACCGGCCGCCTGCCCCTCGTGTTCTTCACCAACATGCCTACCAACACGCTCATGGTCCAGAACGCCAAGGCCGGCTACGGCAACGGCGCCGATGAACTCGCACGCATCCCGTTCTACGCCGACGTGAACGACCTCATCAACAAGCTCAACAGCATCAACTCCAAGAAGTTCCCCACCACCATCACTCCCGATGACGGCGTTTATTCCGGCAACTTCGACGCTGTCGCCAACAACTTCAAGATGCCCGAGGTCTGGAAGAGCTCGATCGGCGTGGACTATGTCCTGCCCGTCGGCTTCCCCCTCACCTTCACCGGTGAATTCACCTTCAACAAGACCATCAACGGCGTCTATATCACCAACTGGAACCTGGAAGACAATACCGGCTGGGCCACCTACAACGGGGCTGACAACCGTCACATCTATCCCAAGGATGCCTACATCAACTATCCCGCAGGCAGCGACGAACCCGGCAACGCCCTCGTGCTGAGCAACACCAACAAGGGTTACGGCTATATCGCCAGCGCTGTTCTCTCCGGCGAGCCCGTCAAGAACCTCAACGTCACCGTGGGCTACACCCACACCGTATCGAAGGAGCTCACCGGCATGCCGGGCAGCAACGCCTCTTCGGCTTACGAGGGCATCCCCACCGTCGACGGCCCCAACTTCATGACTCTTCACAACTCGCAGTACGTGGTTCCTCACCGCATCTTCGCGAACGTGAACTACACCATCAAGGAGCCCCTTGGCAAGGACCACTTCAGCCTCTTCTATGAGGCCATGAGCCCCGCCAACTACTCCTACACCTACCAGGGCGACTTCAACAACGACGGCGTGGCCGAGCTCGACCTCATGTACATCCCGACCGATTCCGAAATGGGTCTCGCAGGCAGCAACGCTCCCTTCCGTTTCAAGACCCAGGCCGACATGGACGCCTACAAGGCATTCGCAGCCCAGGACAAGTACCTGTCCTCCCACCAGGGCCAGTATGCCGAGGCTTACAGCGTCGCGGCGCCCCTCAAGCACTCCTTCGACTTCCGTTATGCCCACGACTTCATCCTGAAGATCGGCAATTCCACCAACACCCTCCAGCTCAGCGTGGACATCAAGAATCTCAGCAACCTGATCAATTCCAGCTGGGGCTACAGCAACGTAGGTCTCCGCAGCATCACCGGCAGCTACTACAACATCAGGCCCCTGACCTCGACCGGCCTCGATTACGACGGCGTTCCGGTCTTCAAGTCCACCCTGCCTGAGAATGCAGCTACCTGGGAGCTCAGCAAGACCTACACCAGCCTCTGGTACATGCAGGTGGGCATCAAGTACATGTTCAACTAATATCAAGTCCGGAATATGAAACTCAACAAAATATTCGTGGCTGCTTTTGCAGCTGTGGCTACCCTCTTTACAGGATGCCAGTCCATGGAAGAGGAGCTCAACCATCTGGACGGCATCACGCTCGGTTCCACCTACATCACCATCGCGAAGGGCCAGACTTCGGCTTCCACCACGATGACCATCGACAGGGAATGGACTTCCAGCGCCCCGGATTGGGTCAAGCTCGACCCGGCTTACGGTCCGGCCGGCAACTATACCCTCAACTTCATCGCCCAGGCCGACACTCTCAGCGAGGGCGAGGTCAGGATTTACATGAACGGCAAGTACCAGCGCATCGTTGTCATCCGTGACGGCGACAAGCCAAAGCCTGCCGGTGTCATCTTCGAGGAACCCTTCATCGGCCATGGCCAGGGCGAATTCGAAACCAAGGACATTGTAGGCTCTCCCTGGAGCTATGATCCCAAGTACGGCATGAAGGCCACCGCCTATATCAACAACGCCAACACCGACGCCGACTCCTACCTGATTTCTCCCGAAATCGACCTCACCGAGGAGTCCATCGCCATGCTCACCTTCGAGAACGCCGTCAACTACATGAACGGCAATGCCGTCACCGATTACCTCTCCGTCGAGGTGACCACCGACAACGGCGCGAAGTGGGAGAAGGTCGAGGTTCCCACCTGGCCCGCAGGCTCCGGCTGGGACTTCGTCCGTTCGGGCGACGTCGACCTCTCCGCATATTGCGGCAAGAAGATCAAGTTCGCGTTCCATTACCTCAGCAACACTGCCGCTTCCCCCACCTGGGAGGTCAAGAATGTCAAGCTGTCCAATGTGGCCGGCGCTGTTCCTCCCACCGTTGAGGTAAGCCCCGCCAGCGTTACCCTGGAGGCCGCGGAAGGCTCCTCCGCCACTGTATCCGCAGTTGTCGAAGGTGGCGAGCTGGAGGCCAGCGGTCCCTTCTCCGACGAAAACTGCACCGTGGAAGACTCTCCCGCATGGCTCACCGTGGCCCTCGCAGGCAATGAGTGCACCCTCACGGCCGCAGAGAACCCGGGTGACGCCCGCGTCTGCTACGTGAAGCTCTTCGCCACCAACGCGAACGGCACCACCGCTGTTGTGGTTACTGTCACCCAGGCCGCCAATCCCGGCGCCAAGGGTGCGGCCATCACCAACCCCTACACCGTCGCCGAGGCTCTTGAAATCTGCAAGAACAAGACCTACACCGACGCGGAAGTATACGTGAAGGGCATCATCAGCAAGATTGACAATATCAGCCTTGACTACGGCAACGCCCAGTTCTGGCTCTCTGACGACGGTACCACCGCCGATCTCGAGGCCTACCGCAACTTCTGGTTCGACGGTGCCAAGTACACCTCCGAGGATCAGCTGAAGGTTGGTGACGAAGTCATCATCTGCGGCACGCTCACGCTCTACGAGAAGGACGGCCAGGATCCCATTCCCGAATTCGCGAAGAATAACCGGATCGTCTCCCTCAACGGCGGCGTGCAGTACTACACCGTTGCCCAGGCCATCGAGGCCCTCAATAACGGCAGCGCTCCCACCGACGACATGGTGTTCGTAACCGGTATCATCAACACCATCGACAACGTCAGCCTCGACTACGGCAATGCGCAGTACTGGATTTCCGATGACGGCACCACCGCCGACTTCGAAATCTACCGCGGCTATTACCTCGGCGGCGAAAAGTTCACCTCCGAAAACCAGATTGCCGTGGGCGACGCCGTCACCGTGCTGGGTAAGATTACCATCTACAAGAAGGACGGCAAGCCCGACGTGTACGAGTTCGCCGCCGGCAACAGCATCTACTTCCTCACCCATACCGATGCTCCGGTGAGCGAGGGCATCACCGTCGACGGTAATCCCGCCGACTGGGAGGGCGTTGAAGGTGTCGCTACCGCAGAATGCGCCGCCGATGCCGAGCTTACCGGCATCAAGTCGGCCAAGGCTTACTACGGCGACAAACTCTACATCCTGGCGGAATTCTCAGACGCGGCTCTTGCCCAGGGCGTGACCGACGGCAAGCTCCGCTTCCACGTCTTCTTCAGTGGCGCCCAGGGTCTGCTGTCCCGTTTCTGGAAAGACGAGAATATCCAGTACATGATGGAAGGCAAGGCCACCAGCGGTGGCTCCTACACCAATTTCAGCTCCCCGCTGTACCAGTTCACCGGTGCCACTTCCGCCGATTGGGCGTGGTCCGACTCCGGTGTAACCCCCGCTGTCACCAGCGCCGGTAACGGGAACTTCTACGAGGTGGCTATCGACTACTCCAACTATCCCGGTGGTTTCCCGGAGCAGATTGAGGTAGGTATCGACTGCTGCGACGGCAACTACGCCGCCATGGGTTATGCTCCCCAGACCAACCACAAGTTCGCCCTCAAGAAGGGTGAGGTGGTGACCCTGCCGGATGACCCCGAAGAATTCAACGGTCCTACCACCATCGCCGAGGTAATCGCCGCCATCCCCGCAGAGGCTACCGGCAGCAGCAGCGCCGCCGAGTTCGAGGTGCGCCTTGCTTCTCCCGCGGTAGTCAGCTATGTCAACGGCAACAATGCCTACATCCAGGACGAAACCGGCGCCATCCTCATTTACCTGAGCGGCCACGGCCTTGAGGCCGGCGATACCATTTCCGGCAAGATCGCCGCCAAGGGATACTGGTACAACGGCATTCCCGAGCTGGTCGCCCTTGGTGACGCCTACGAGAAAGGCCACGGTGCAGCACCCGCTCCCAAGGAAATCACCATCGCTGAACTCCTTGCCAACTACGACGCCAACCTTCTCCGTCTGGTGAAGCTCACCGGCGTAACCGTTACCGGCGGTATCGCCGACGGCGACCGTAACGGTGAAGTGGCGCAGGGCGAAGACAAGATTGCCGTGTACGCCCAGCTTAACAACAAGGGTCTGGTGCTGGAGGAAGGCAAAACCGGTGACCTCGTGACCATCCCCGGCAAGTACAAGGAGGCCAAGCAGGTTTACCTCTGGGACAACGCCTGGTTCACCGAGGGCTCCGCACCTGAACCCGTGTCCATCACCATCGACGGTGACATGTCCGAATGGGCTGGTGTGGCCGACGGCCTGAGTAGCGAGGAAGGTCCCTACCTTGCGTTCAAAGCCGCCAATGACGACGATAATATCTACCTCTACAGCAAGCGCACCTGGCACGACGGCCTGTGGAAGGAGTCTTCCGGCGGTTACTACTACTATGAGTTCGACACCGACAACAATCCGGAGACCGGTACCAATAGCGTGAACGGCAACACGGGTTATGGTGTGGAAGTTTGGATGTACCTGTACCTGTTCACTGGTTCGGCTGACGCTCCCACATTCGCCTCGAGCCCTGCCGGCAGCGGCTATCCTTCGGGCGACGTGCTGGAGAATGTGGCTGCGGCCGGTGTCACTGACAAGTCTGTCATCGAGACGGAAGTGAAGATCCCGCTTGCCAACCTTGGTGTAAGCAAGGGCCAGACCATCCGCATCTATACCTGGGGCAACAAGAGCGCAGGTAACCTGAAGGGCGCCGACTCTTATCTACTGTATACCGTTAAGTAACAGCGCTGACAGCTGTCTGTCTTTTTAGCGGCTCCCGGTTTCCCGGGGGCCGTTTTTTTTGTGTTTCGAAAAAGGGCTTGAATTCCCGGAAATATTTTGTTAAATTTGTAAGCTACTATAACTGCACACAAACACAAAAAACCAAGTGATATGAAATTCAGCAAGATTTTCACCCTGATTGCGCTTGCAGCGCTCACCATTGCAGGATGTAAGAAGCCTAACGAGGATCCCGGCCCAGCCAAACTCGAAGGCGTTCCTGCATCCCTCAGCTTCTCCGCCGCCGGCGGCCAGGAGAGCGTTTCGTTCACCGCCACCCGCGACTGGACAGCAGTCGTGGCAGACGACGCCAAGGCATGGCTCAGCGTTTCCCCCGCAGGCGGCAGCGCTTCCACCACCGCCCAGACCGCCAGCGTGAGCACCCTTTCCAACCCCGGGTACGACCGCGCCGGCACCGTTACGTTCAACCTCGTCAGCAGCGGCCTTACACTTCAGAGCGTGGTCGTCAACGTGACCCAGACGGGCGACAAGGGCAATAACAGCCATGCAGGCACCAAGGAAGATCCATATTCCGCTTCCGAAGCCCTCAAGATCATCACCTCCGGTGCCTATACCCCGGACGAAGTGTACATCATGGGTAAAGTCTCGCAGGTAAGCGAAGTGAGCGCCCAGTACGGCAACGCCACCTATTTCATCTCTGATGACGGCAGCAGCACCGACGCCCTCGAGGTGTACCGCGGCTACGGCCTCGGTGGAGACAAGTTCAAATCCGAGAACGACATCAAGGTCGGTGACGACGTCATCGTATGCGGTGTCCTCATCATGTACCAGAACACTCCCGAAGTCACCCAGGGCAGCTACATCTACTCCCTCAACGGAACGGTTAAGGAAAAGGGCGGCGGCGGCGACCAGGAAGGCAAGGAAGACGATACCAAGGGTACCTTAGACAGCCCCTATTCCGTACAGATGGCGCTCTTCCAGGCAGGCAAGCTCGACGCCGAAGGCAAGCTGGCCAACGTGTACGTCAAGGGTAAGATCTCCAAGATCGACGACATCGATACCGGTACCTACGGCAACGCCACCTACTACATCTCCGACGACGGCGCCGAGGCCAAGTCCCTCGAAATCTACCGCGGTTACTATCTCGGCGGCGCCAAGTTCACCTCCAAGGACCAGATCAAGGTCGGTGACGACGTCATCATTCTCGGCGACCTTGTCAACTTCAAGGGCAACACCAAGGAAATAACCCAGGGCAGCAGCATCTACTCCCTCAACGGCCAGACTGCCCAGAAGGACGACGACCAGGAGGGCAAAAAGGATGACACCAAGGGTACCGTAGACAGCCCATACTCCGTGCAGATGGCCCTGTACCAGGCCGGCACCATCGACGCCAACGGCAAGTTCGAGGGTGTGTACGTCAAGGGTAAGATCTCCAAGATCGGTGAAGTCAGCACCGATTACGGCAACGCCACCTACTACATCTCCGATGACGGCGCCGAGGCCAAGTCCCTCGAAATCTACCGCGGCTACTATCTCGGCGGTGCCAAGTTCACCGCCGCAGACCAGATCAAGGTCGGCGACGAAGTCGTGATCTTCGGCGACCTCGTCAACTTCAAGGGCAACACCAAGGAAATGACGCAGGGCAACTACATCTACACCCTTAACGGCCAGGGCGGTGAGCCCGGTCCGGAACCCGGCACCGCAAAGGGCAGCGGCACCCTCGAGGATCCCTACAACCCCGCCGGAGCGGCAGCTGCGGTGGCAAATCTCAGCTGGACGTCCAACACCGAGTACGAGACCACCGACTTCGTCTACGTCAAAGGCAAGATCAGCAAGATTGCCAACAAGGGCACCTTCACCGAAGGTGGAGAATACGGCAACGCATCCTTCTACATCGTTGACGCCGAGGACGGCACCGGCGAGTTCTATATCTTCCGTACCCTCTACCTCGGCAACCGCAAGTTCGAGGAAGGCGACACCGACATCAAGGTTAACGATGAGGTCGTGGTTTACGGCAAGCTCATGAACTACAAGGGCAACACCCCCGAAACCGTTTCCGGTTCCTCCTACCTCTACACCCTCAACGGCCAGGGCGACACCGGCCTCAAGTTCTCGGTGAACCCCACCACCCTCAACGTGAGCGCAACCACCACCACCGCCACCTTCGAAGTGAAGGGTAACGTGGAGTGGAACGCCGCCAGCGACAACGGCGCCTTCGTGCTCGACAAGACCTCCGGCACCGGCGAAGCTACCGTTACCGTCAGCTTCTCCGCCAACAACACCGAGGCTGCCAGGGTAGCCAACATCACCGTGGCTACTGCGGCCGACGTTCCCACCAAGTCGTTCACCGTCAAGCTCACCCAGGCTGCTCCCGGTAGCGGCACCGGCAGCACCGTAGTCTTTGTGGCCGGCACCGACAAGTCCAACAACGAAGACACCAAGAACCAGTCCCTCACCAAGGAAGGCGTGACCATCGTCCTGTCGGAAGGTGCTCTCTACCGCAACGACAACTACAGGGTTTACAAGGGCAAGACCATAAGCATCTCCTCCGCCTCAGGCGACATCACCAAGGTGGAATTCACCTGCACCGCCAGCGGAGACGCCCAGTACGGCCCCGGTAACTTCCATACCGATGCCGGCACGTACACCTATGACGGCACCCAGGGCATCTGGACCGGCACGGCCGCTTCCGTGACGCTCCAGGCTGTCGAGAATCAGGTTCGCGCCACCAAGATAGTCGTCACCATCGGCGACGGCGGCAACGGCGAAACCCCCGATAATCCCGACAACCCCGACAATCCGGCTGCTCCCAAGGAAGTCAGCGTCGCGGATTTTCTGTCGGCCGATGAGTCTTCGACCCAGCCATATCAGCTCACCGGCACAATAGCACCCCACAACGGGTCCATCAACACGACTTATGGCAACTTCGACCTCACGGACGATAGCGGCAGCGTGTATGTGTACGGCCTCACGGCCACCGATCTCGGCTACGGAGCGACCAACGACAAGTCGTTCGCGAACCTCGGCCTCAAGGAAGGCGACAACATCACGATCATCGGTTACCGAGGCTCTTACCAGGGTACTCCCGAGGTGCTCTACGCCTATTTCGTAAAGAAGAATGCCGAAGCGAACCCCGACAATCCCGACAACCCGGACAATCCCGATGAACCCGGAGATCCCGCCCTGCCGGACGTGGTTGACCTGTCCGCCATGGGCTACACCAACGGCCAGGCCCTGGACGGTGTCACGACCAACGGATCATTCGTGAACATCACATGGGCCTCCACCGGCAACTCCAACGGCCCGAAGTATTATAACAGCGGCAATGCCGTCAGGGTTTATCCCAAGAACAGCTTTACCGTTTCAATCCCTGAAACTCCCTCGGGATCTCCCAGAAGGATGGCCCCCGGCGACAAGCCTTCCAAGATCACGGCCATCGTGTTTTCCGCAAAGTTGGCCGATGACAGGGTCGTCTCCCTCACTCCTGATAACGGCACCCTCGGCACAAATTATGTCTGGACCGGCGACGCCACTTCCGTCTCCTTTACGGCGGGCGGCAACGGCGGCAATCTCAGGATTTCCAAGATTACGGTCTACTACGACGGTGTCGAGCCCGGCATCGAACCTGAGAACCCCGACAATCCCGACAACCCTGACAATCCCGATGTCGCAGAACCTATAACCGCTACGATCGCGGAGTTCCTCGCAGCTCCCGAATCCTCCACCCAGCCCTACCGCCTCACCGGCGAGATCTTCAACCTGGCCAACAAGAAGTACGGCAACTTCGACCTCGTGGATGAGACCGGCAGCGTGTATGTGTACGGTCTTACGGCCACCAACCTCGGCTACGGCGCGGACAACGACCAGTCCTTCTCTTCCCTCAATGTGGGCGAAGGCGACAACATCACCCTCATCGGCTTTAGGACGTCGTACAATGGCAAGGACGAGGTGGGCAGCGCCTATTTCGTAAGCCTCAACGCATCGGGCTCGGTCGAATGGGATGACACCTACGACACCACCCAGGCTCCCATCGCCACTACGATTGCAGGCTTCATGGGCACCCGTCCGTCCAAGTTCCAGCCCTACACCATCAACGGCACCATCAAGAAGCTGTACGATGCCGACCAGGGCAAATGCGTCATCACCGACGGTACCGGCGAACTTCTCGTCGACGGCATCACTTCCACCAAGCGCGAGTATGGCGACTTCAACATCGCCAACTTCAGCCTTCTCGGCCTCGGCGAGGGCGACGGCATCACCGTCACCGGTTTCCACGACCAGAAACTGGACCTTGTCTTCATGAGCTATGCCTACAGCAAGGGTAACGTACCTCCCTTCTCACTCGAGCAGATAATTTCCTCGGCTGACGGAACCAATTTCTTCACCGTGGGCGACATCTACGTAGGCGCCATGTCCTCGAGGGGATTCATGGCCGTGGATAATTCCAACGCCGTGCTGGTCTACCAGCCCAAGGGCTCGTACGCACTCGGCGACCTCGTTTCCTTCGACGGCACCAAGACCACTTACAACAATCTGCCCGAGATTACGGACGCCAACGTGACCGTGCTCTCTTCCGATAACGAGGTGCCCTATCCTGAGGCGAACGACATCACCGCCTCCCTCGACAACTACTCTTCCACCAAGGCTGAGTACATCCAGATAAGGGGCCAGCTGTCGGTTTCCGGCAACTACTACAACATCAAGGTTAACGGAGCCACCAGGCAGGGCAGTATCTACTATCCGCACTCCTCTCTCAATGCCGCCAGTTTCAAGAACAAGTTCGTCGTGGTGAAGGGTTACTTCAACGGCATCACCGGTAGCGGCGGCAAGTATGTCAACATCGTAGCCGCAAGCATCGAGGAAGACGAGTCCGTCAAGACCTTCGAGGTCGCCCCGACCGCCATCAACGTTACAGCCGATGCGGGCAGCACCTCGTTCAACGTCACCGGCAACGTGCCCTGGACTGTCGAACTGCAGGAAGACAACGGCGGCATGATCCAGTCGTTCACTCCTGCCTCCGGCAGTGGCGACGGCAGCGTCACCATCAATTATGCCGCAAATACAGGCGCTCTTACAAGTCCGGCTAATATGGTGTCGAGCGGCCCCACTTCCAGGACAGCTACCTTCCTGGTCAGCACTACCGCTACCGGTGTCGACCAGTCCTCCTATCAGGTGGTTGTAACCCAGGCGGCACCGACATCCGGAGGGGCCATAGAAGTCACCCTCGACCTGACAGAACAGGGCTACACCAACGCCCAGGAGGTATCCAGCCTTACAATCGACGGCGTGACCCTCGCGTTCAGCAAGGGCACCGGCAGCAATACTCCCAAGTATTACAACACCGGCAAGGCTGTCCGCATCTACGCTGGCGGCACCCTGACCGTTACGGCTGAGAACAAGAAGGTCACCGGTGTGACGTTCACCTTCGGAAGCGGTGACGGCAGCAATACCATCACTGCCGACACCGGCAGCCTCTCCGGCAGTTCTTGGACCGGAAACGATGATTCCGTCACATTCACGGTAGGCGGCTCTTCCGGACACAGGAGATTCGCAAAAATAGTGGTTAACGCTCAGTAATTGCAGTTGAAACACGCCCGAAACATATTGTCTGCGGCAGCGCTGGCGACAGCGCTGCTGCTGGCTTTTGTTTCGTGCCGCGGCGGGGAGGAACCCGATTTCGTGAAGCCGCAGGTTTCCCTGGCTGTCAATCCTGTCACCAGTGAGGCGGGGCAGCAGTTCGTGGACGTGACCGCCGGCAGCGAATGGGAGATATCCTTCGCCTATGAAGGCTCCCAGACCGGCTGGGCAAGTCTTTCCAGCTATACCGGAAACGGCAATGCCGGAGGGCTTACCCTGAGCTACACCGCCAACCCCGCGACGGATTCGCGCTACGTCACCATCACCGTCACCAGCAAGGGCGGCACCGGAAGCGTCCAGTTCCGCCAGTACGGCACTTCCGAGCCCGAAACACCGATTCCCGGAGGTTTCGGCGAGGATGTCACGTCCCTGGGGTGGCTGGAATTGCCTGCTACGACCGCCGACGACGGCTGCGAGTTCTTCTACCACCTCATGAACGGTGGCAAGGACCGCAACTACTCGTTCTACTACAGCTACGGCGATTTCATATCGTACTGGGTGGCCTATCCGCTGAACGTCGGCCTCATCGGCTCCTCCATCGGCGGACGCACCGACGCCTGGGGTTATGACCCACTGATTCCCAAGGATATGCAGCAGTATATCGTGAACGAGGACGGAATGGGCGTATCGTACGGCACCGGCCACAGCCGTGGGCACCAGATTCCTTCGGCCGACCGCTACGGCACACAGGCCAACAACGCGGCCACTTTCTACGCCACCAACATGACCCCCCAGGACTACAACTTCAACGGGGGTATCTGGGCCGATCTTGAAATCAACGTGAGGTCGCTTGCCAGGATGTCCGACACCCTTTACGTGGCGACCGGCTGCGTGCCCGGGAGCGAGTACATAGTGGACCGGGGCGGGCGCAGGGTCAACGTACCCGCAGCATATTTCAAGGCACTCCTCTTCTATTCGAAGAGCGGCGCCGCGTATACTTTCCAGCGCTTTGACGGTTATGCCGGCATTGCGATTTACATGGAGCACAGGACCACCCTTTCCGGTTTCAGCGCTCAGTATGCTTTGAGCATCAAGGAGTTGGAAGAAAAGACCGGAATCGAGTTCTTCGCCTCCCTGCCTTCGGTCGTGGGCAATGAAACGGCCGCCAAGATAAAGGCCCAGGGGCCTGTCAACACGTCCACTTCAGTGTGGCCTCCGTCAGACTGGTGGAGCAAATAACAAGTACAAATGAAAAAACTGCTGATCATCATTCTTGCCGTCATCTCCGTAGCGGGATGCGGCACCAGTTCAAAAACCTCTGGCGTCAAGGCCGGAAAACACAGCTATGTGATAGGCTTCTACAACCTGGAGAACCTTTTCGACACCGTCCATGACGAAGGCAAGAACGATTACCAGTACCTTCCGGACGGCCAGAACCAGTGGACGGAGGCAAAATACGAGAAGAAGGTTCACAACATGGCCCAGGTCATCGCGGCCATGAAGCAGGACAACGGCGTATGGCACACCATTCTGGGCGTGAGCGAGATTGAGAACCGCCACGTTCTGGAAGACCTGGTGAGCGACCCGCAGATAGCCGATGCCAACTTCCAGATAGTTCACTACGACGGTCCCGACCGCCGCGGAGTGGACGTGGCCCTGCTCTACAAACCGGAGCAGTTCAAGGTGCTCGAGAGCAAGAGCATTCCCTTCACCTTCGAACCGTCTTCGATCGATTTCAGCGCGTGGACGCAGGAAGAGAAGGACAATTTCCGCACCCGTGACATCCTGATGGTGCGCGGCATGCTCGACGGCGACATGGTGGCCGCCTTTGTGGCCCACCTTCCTTCCCGTCTCGGCGGCAAGGGCGCCGACCTCCGCCCGAGGGGCGCCGAAATCATTTACCAGAATGCCATGGAGCTCGAAAAGCAGTATCCCGGCATCCGCATCGTGGTGATGGGCGACATGAACGACAACCCGTCCGACGCCAGCATGACCACCTATATGCATGGCAAGGAGTACATTGCCGACATGGCACGGGAAGACTTCTTCTCGCCTCTCCTGCGCATGCTCAACGAAGGCTACAGTTCCCTTTTCTATCAGGGTTCCAGCAACATCTACGACATCATCCTGGTCAATCACCAGTTCGCCACGGCCCCAGATTCCGGGCTCAAGATCATTCCCATCCACCAGAAGGGCTACTACTGCCGCATCTTCCACAAGGATTTCATGACCGTGCAGAGCGGGCAGTACAAGGGCACGCCTTTCCGCACCTTCAGCAATGGCGCCTTCGTGGGCGGATACTCCGACCATTATCCCACCTATATAGTTGTATCCAAATAAAATTCAACCTATGATAAAGAAGATTGTTCCGGCGTTTGCCGCCCTGCTTTGCTCGCTGGCCCTGTTCGCGCAGGAGCCTACCGGCGGAGTTAAGGGTACGGTAATCACACGCGGCACCAAGGAGCCCGTGCAGAACGCCAAACTAGAACTTTTCTCCGGAGCGGAGCTGATCGGAACCGTGCTTTCAGCCGAGGACGGGTCCTTCATGATCCCGGGTCTCGCCGACGGCATGTACACCCTGGTCATAACCTCCAGCGACTACTTGCAGAACACGGTGAATGTAACCGTCAACGACGGCTACGTGAAGAACATGTTCAACCTGTCGCTCACCCGCACCCAGAGTGAAACAGCCATCGAGGACGCCTCCCTGCTGGAGTTCGACCTCGATGACAGCGGCTACAACGACGCCCCCACGGTGCTGTTCGGCAGCAACGACGTGTTCAACGAGATCGTGAGCTACAATTTCTCGAGCGTCCGCTTCAAGAACCGCGGTTTCGCCAGCGAGGCACAGGATGTCTACCTGTCGGGCGTCAAGATGAACGACGCCATGACCGGCTACGGCCCCTTCAGCCTCTGGAGCGGCCTGAATGAAGCCACCCGCGCCAAGGACGCCACTACCGGAAACGAGATGGCGGACGTGGCCTTCAGCGGCTACAACGGCTCCACCAACATCTTCGGCGACGCCACCAGCATGCGTACCGGCAGGCGTTTCAGCGTGCTCACCAACACCGCTTTCTACCGCCTCAGGCTCATGGGCTCCTACGCCACCGGCGTAATGGACAACGGCTGGGCGTTCGCCGTGAACGCCAGCGCCCGCCTTGGCGGAAACGACTGGATCAAAGGCGTTTACTACCGCAGCTTCGCCTATTCGCTGGCTGCCAGCAAGGTGTTCGAAAACTCCAAGCTCCACTTCATCTTCCTGGGCACTCCGGGCAGAAGGGGAGCGCAGAACGGTTCAACGCAGGAAGTGTACGACCTTGTAGGTGACAACATGTACAACTCCAACTGGGGCTATCAGAACGGTGTCATCCGCAACGCCCGCGAGCGCCGCACCCACGAGCCCATCGCCGTGGTAAGGTACGATTTCAAGCCATCCGACCGCTTCGAAGGCAGCGCCACCGTCCTGTACCGCTTCGGCAAGAACGGCTATACCGCTCTCGACTGGTACAACGCCCAGGACCCCAGACCGGACTACTACCGCAACCTGCCCAGCTACTTCTACAACGCCGATCCCGACTGGAACCGCAACAGCGAAGCCAAGGCCGCCTGGGCGAACGAAGTCTGGACGAATTCCGCGGCGTACCCGCAGTACACCCACATCAACTGGGACAAGCTCTATCAGGTTAACCAGAACGATGTCGACGCCAACGGCCAGAAGCGCGCGCACTACGTGCAGCAGGAGCGCCGCACCGACCAGAAAGACCTCAACTTCGCCACGAACGTCAAGTTCAAGGCCGCCGAGTCCCTCACCCTCCGTGCCGGCGCCAGCGCGAAGATCAACAAGACCGAGTACTACAACATCGTGGCCGACCTCCTCGGGGCTGACTATTTCGTGAACATCGACAACTTCGCCGACCGCGACTACGCCTCCAACCCGACCATGGTGCAGAACGACCTCGACTACTACAACGCCCATGGCGAACCCCAGAAGGTGAAGGTCGGGGACAAGTATTCCCATGACTACTTCGCCCACGTGCAGAATTACGAAGGCTGGCTCGGCGCCGACTTCGCTTCCGGCAACTTCAGCGCGAAGCTGGCCGGCCGTCTGGGCTACAGCCTCTTCTGGCGCGAAGGCGTGTGGAAGAAGGGTCTCTTCCCCGACAATTCCCAGGGAGACAGCGATCATCTCGGCTTCCTCACCTATGCCGGCAAGGCTATGCTCAACTACGTGATAGGCGGCAACATGCGCGTCTATGCGAACGTAGGTTACTACGAAGACGCCCCCAGGTTCAACCAGGCCTTCCTTTCGCCCCGCACCCGCAACAGCGTAGCGTCCAACCTCACCACTTCCAAGACCTTCTCGACCGATCTTAACTGGCAGTATTCCGGAAACGGCTACAATGTGCGCCTCACCGGTTTCTACGCCACCATCAAGGACCAGACCGACCTGATGAGCTTCTACGACGACCTGCAGAACGCGTTCACCAACTTCAGTATGTCCGGTATCGACGAGCGTCACATGGGCGTGGAACTGGGCTTCAAGGTGCCTCTCCCGGTCGACGGCTTCTCCCTCAAGGGTGCGGCCAGCGTGGGCGAGTACATCTACACCTCCACTCCCTACATGACCCAGACGGTTGACAATTCCGCCCGTATAGTGGTGGACAACGCCCCCGTGACCTACTGGAAATCCAGCCCGCTCCTCAGCTACGACTCCAACGGCAACATCGACGACCACGGCGGAGCCCAGCAGAAGCATTACGTGCCCGCCACCCCGCAGACCGCCGCAAGTCTCGGCCTGAGCTGGAACAAGAACTACTGGTTCATCGACGCCGACGTCGAGTACTTCGACCGCAACTATCTGGACATGAATCCGTTCTACCGCACCGACCAGGCCGTGAGGGGCCCGGACGGAATCGCCACGGCCGAGGAAATCCTCTACATGACCGCCCAGGAGAAGTTCGATCCCGCATGGCTGGTGAACTTCAGCGTCGGCAAGAGCTGGTACATCAAGTACAAATACCAGCTCGGCGTGAACCTGAACGCCAAGAACGTGCTCAACAACACCAACGTCAAGACCGGAGGTTACGAGCAGACCCGCCTGGTGGACAACACCACCAGCAAGACCCGCTACTACCGCTTCGATCCGCGGTACTTCTACTACACCGGGTTCAATTACATGATAAACGTTTACTTCAGATTCTAAGGAGGCCACGAGATGAAAAAGACATTATTTGCAATCATCATCGCCGCAGCGGCGTCATTCACGGCCTGCGAAGAATGGGGTCCGGTGTTCACCGCCGGGTATGAGAACCCCTCGGCTGAAAAGGTTTACACCGACGCCGACATGTCGGCCTACGGCAGCATGATCACCATCGCCGACCTCTCCAAGATGTACAAGTCCAAGACCGGCGGCTCTCCCGTCAAGCTCACTTCGGGCTGGATCAAAGGACAGGTCATCAGCAGCGACTTCTCCGGCAACATCTACCGCACCATGTACATCCAGGACGAGACCGGCGGAATCGAGGTCAAGACAGGACGCACCAACATGAGCAACGAAATCCGCAGGGGCCAGTGGGTGTATGTCAACCTGAACGGCCTCACGCTGGGAATGTACGGCGGCAAGACCGGCAACTACGGCGGAGCCGGCATGATCCAGCTCGGCCTCGAGGACCAGAGCGGCGAATACGAGACGGCCTACATCGACCTTCCCCTCCTTGTCGACAAATACATCTTCAAGGGTGCCATGGGAGGCGAAGTCGCCCCGGTCGTGCTCACCGAGAGCATGCTTCCCGGCAAGAACGACACCCAGGCGACCAACAAGTACATCGGTACCTATGTTACCCTCAAGGGGCTCAAGTACGGCGACCAGGTGTTCACCCTCATCTATCTCACCTACAACGAGAACACCAAGAACAGCAGCAACCGCATCTTCCTGTCCGACCGCACCTGGGGCATCACCACATGGGCCCTCACCAAGGAGAGGATGGGCAGCATGCTGGAAGCCGGCACCTGGGACAGCGTGAATGTGGGCAACAGCGGCGACTACAAGTACGGTACCGTGGGCGACCACCGGGCTGTCAAGGGCACCAACGGCGACACCTACGGCGACATCGAACGCAACGCCTACAGCGTGAGCCACTATTTCAAGATGGGCTCCACCGACATCCAGGTCCGCAGCAGCGGCTACGCCCGTTTCGCCGACATTGAAATCGATCCCGACATTCTGGCCGGCGATGTCACTGTCGATGTGACCGGCATCCTCACCATGTATCAGGGCAGCATCCAGTTCACCCTGATCGACCTCGACGGTGTAACCAAAAACTGACAATCATGAAAAAAGCTTTAACCGTTCTCCTGGCAATCATGAGTTTAACTGCCTGTACACACAAAAACGTATTCCTGCAGGACTGGGACACCCCTTACGGCATCCCTCCCTATGACAAGATAAAGGTCTCCGACTATATTCCCGCCATCAAGGAGGGTATCAAGCAGCAGCAGGCCGAGATAGCGGCGATAACCTCCAACACCGAGGCTCCCACTTTCGAGAATACCATAGTTCCCCTCGAGCTTTCCGGACGCCTGCTCGAAAAGGTCACCGGCGTGCTCTTCAACGTTACCGAGACCGACCGCAGTGACGCCCTTGACAAGGTAGTGGAAGAGGCCCTTCCGCTCATGAGTGCCCACGGCGACGACATCGCCTTCAACAAAGCCCTCTACGAGAGGGTGGCGGCGGTGTACAAAGGCGACCAGAGCGGCCTCACCGTCGAGCAGAAGACGGTCCTCAAGAACCATTTCGAGGACTTCGAGCGCGAGGGTATCGGCCTTCCCGAGGACAAGCAGGCCCGCCTTCGCGAAATCAACTCCGCGCTCGCCACCAAGTGCCAGAAGATAGGCAACAACATCCTCGCGGAAAGCAACGCATTCAAGGAGAAATTCGGCTTCAGCGTGAGCGATTATTCCGACAGGATGACCACCACGGCCGACCGCGACCTCCGCAAGCAGTACCTTGAGGCTTATACCATGCGCGGCCATAACGGTAACGAGTTCGACAACCGCGAGCTTGCCGTCGAAGTGCTCAAGCTCCGCCTTGAGAAGGCCCGCATCCTCGGCTACGAAACTTCCGCAGCCTATGAGCTTTCCGACAAGATGGCCCACGACCCGGCAACGGCCGACGCCTTCATGGACGGAATAATCAAGGCTTCCACCGCTAAGGCAAAGGAGGAGGTCGCCGAGATGCAGAAGGTCATGGACGCCGAAATAGCCGAAGGCAAGCTCCCGAAAGGCAGCAAAATAGAGCCCTGGGACTGGTGGTACTACGCCGAGAAGGTGCGCGTAGCCAAATATGCCCTCGACGATGACGCCATCCGCCCCTACTTCCACATGGATTCGGTCCGCAACGGCATTTTCACCGAGGCCAGGATGCTCTACGGCGTGAACGTGGAGCCGCTGGACGACGTTCCCGTGTACTCTCCCGGCAACGTGAAGACCTGGAAGCTCACTTACGACGACGGCTCCCTCATCGGCATCTTCACCACCGACTACCTGCCCCGCAGTTCCAAGAGGGGCGGCGCATGGATGAACAACGTGCGTTCCCAGTATATCGACGCCGAAGGCAACGACGTGCGTCCCATCATCGTGAATGTGGGCAACCTTGCCGAGTACATGAACGTCGACCAGGTGCAGACCGTGTTCCACGAGTTCGGCCACGCCCTGCACGGCCTCCTCACCAGGTGCACCTATCCTTCGGTGAGCGGCACCGGCGTGAAGCGCGACTTCGTGGAGACCTTCTCGCAGATCAACGAGCACTGGGCCTTCGAACCCGAACTGCTTGCGCTCTACGCCAAGAATGGCAAGAACGAGGTCATCCCCCAGGAATTGGTGGAGAAGATAAACGCGGCCCTCAAGTTCAACATGGGCTTCATGACCACCGAACTCTGCGCCGCCGCCATGCTTGACATGAAGCTGCACGAGGTCACCGACTTCGAAGGCTTCGACATCGACGCGTTTGAAGCCTCCCTTGCCAAGGAAATCGGCCTCAATCCCGAAATCGGCTACCGCTACCGCACCACCTACTTCAACCATATCTTCTCGAGCGGTTACAATGCAGGTTACTACGGATATCTGTGGGCAGAGGTACTCGACCGCGATCTCTTCAGCCGCTTCGAGGCTTCGCCGCGCGGCGTGTTCGACAAGGAGCTCGCCACCGAATTCAAGCAGACCTTCCTCGAAAAGGGCGGCAGCGAGGACCCGATGGAGCTGTTCCGTAAATTCATGGGCCGTGAGCCCGACAATGCCGCATTCCTTCGTGGAAGAGGTTTGATAGAATAACATATTTTTGGAAAAATGAAAAAAATAGTATTGGTAAGACACGGCGAAAGCCAGTGGAACAAGGAAAACCGGTTTACCGGTTGGACAAATGTGGATTTAAGTGAAAAAGGTCTCCAGGAAGCCCTGGACGCCGGTAAGACCATGTTGGAAAAGGGCTTCACCTTCGACATAGCCTACACTTCGTATCTCAAGAGGGCCATCAAGACGCTCAACAACGTGCTCGACGCGATGGATCTGGACTGGATCCCCGTCAGGAAGACCTGGCGTCTCAACGAAAAGCATTACGGCATGCTGCAGGGCCTGAACAAGGCCGAGACCGCCGCCAAATACGGCGACGAGCAGGTGCTCGTATGGCGCCGTTCCTTCGACGTGGAGCCTCTCCCGCTGCCCGACGACGATCCCAACTCCGCCACCCAGGACAAGCGCTATGCCCTGGTTCCCGACGAGTACATCCCCCGCACCGAGGCCCTCAAGCAGTGCATCGAGCGTGTGATGCCCTACTGGGAAAGCGAGATCTTCCCCCGCCTGAAGACCGTCGACAACATTCTCGTCGTGGCTCACGGCAACAGCCTCCGCGGCGTGGTGAAGCACCTCAAGGGCATAGGCGACGCCGAGATCGTAAAACTCAACATCCCCACGGGCGTTCCGTATGTGTTCGAGTTCGACGACAACCTCAAGCTCGTGAAGGACTACTATCTTGCCGATCCCGAGGAACTTGCAAAGAAACAGGCAGCAGTTGCCAATCAAGGTAAGGCGAAGTGATACTCAAGTTGACTCCCGAATTCAGGCCGATGGTCTGGGGCAGCGAGAACTGGGTGATCTCCGGCTTTGCCGAAAGGGAAACCAGGGTAGCCGAGGGGCCTTTCGCCGGAAAGACGCTCAATGAAGTGTACGGCGAAGAGTTCCCCCTGCTCATCAAATTCATCGACGCCCGTCAGGACCTGTCCATCCAGGTGCATCCCGACGACGACCTGGCCGCCGCGCGCGGCATAGGCCGGGGCAAGACCGAGATGTGGTACATCATGAACGACGGCGGCAGCCTGCTCGTGGGCCTGAAGGAACCCCTAACCCCCGAAAGCTACGTGCAGCTGGTGGAGGAAAACCGTCTGACCGACGTGCTCGAAAGGCACAGCGTGAAGAAAGGCGACGTCTTCTTCCTGCCTGCAGGACGCATCCATGCCATCTGCGGAGGTTCTGTCCTCTGCGAGATCCAGGAGACGTCCGACAATACCTACCGCCTGTACGACTACAACCGTCCGGGCCTTGACGGCAAGCCCCGCCAGCTTCACACCGAAGAGGCGAAGGACGCCATCGACTACAAGGTATATCCCTCATACAAAACGGATTACTGCCTCAAGCCGGGAGGCTCCGAAGTGCTGGTCCGCGATCCGCATTTCACCACTTCGGTGTACGACCTGCGCGAGCCCCGCATCGTGAGCACGGAAGGCTGCGGCCGTTTCGTGGCCGTTATGTGCGTGGAAGGCGCCGGAAGGGTGAACTGCGTGCCGATAAACTGCGGCGAAGCCCTTCTGGTACTGGACGAGAAGGCTCCGGTGGAGTTCGCTCCTGCCGAAGGTACCTCCGCTAAATTCGTCACTTCCCATGAGTAGGAAGGGCGGTGGCCGAAAGACCATGGGAAAACGCCGCGAACACGGCGTGAAACCCCGCGGACGCAAAGTCTTCCGCGAGGAAACCGGAACCGTGCAGATGACCCGCGAGGGCTATGCCTTCGTGCTGGTCGAAGGCCAGGACAACGACATTTACGTAAAGGCGGCCAAAACCAGGCACGCCCTCGATGGGGACCTTGTACGGGTCGCCGTCACGCGTGAAGTGGAGTCGAGGGCCAACAGCCGGGCCGGCCAGACGCAGGCCTCGAAGCGCCGCGAAGGCGAAATCATCGAGATAATCAAGCGGAGCGGCAAGCAGTTCGTGGGCATCTACCACAGCGTCGGAAAGCAGGCCTGGGTGCTCATGCAGAGCAAGAGCATGCCCTGGGATATCCAGGTCGATGCCGCCCAGAGCGCCGAAATGGGGGCTCAGAGGGGCATGAAGGTGGCGGCGGTAGTGGACCGCTGGGACCGCAGTGACCCCAATCCCGTCGGGCACCTGGTGGACGTGCTGGGCATGCCGGGGGAGAACGAGACCGAGATGCACGCTATCCTGGCCGAGTTCAACCTTCCCTACAGGTTCGAGAAGAAGGTTGAGGATGCCGCCGACGGCATTTCCGAAGAGATAACTGCCGAAGACCTGAAGGGTCGCAGGGATTTCCGCGATACCCTTACCTTCACCATCGACCCGGCGGATGCCAAGGACTTCGACGACGCCCTGAGTTTCAAGAAGTTGCAGAACGGCAACTACGAGGTGGGCGTGCATATCGCAGACGTCTCGCATTACGTGGTGCCCGGTTCGGTGATAGACAGGGAGGCCCGCGAGCGCGGCACCAGCGTCTATCTGGTGGACCGTACGGTTCCCATGCTTCCCGAAAAGCTGTGTAACAAGCTGTGTTCGCTCCGTCCCAACGAGGACAAGCTCACCTATTCCATGGTGTGCGAGATGGACCCGAAGGGCAACGTGAAGAACCGCTGGATCGGGCGCACCATAATCAACTCCGACTTCCGGTTTGACTACGAACAGGCCCAGAGTATTATAGAGGCGGGAGGTAACTCCCCCCTCGGGAGTTCGCCCTTCGGGCTCACCCCACCATCCGAGACGGATGGTCCCCCCGCTTCCGTGCCGCGGGTGGCACGTCCCTCGGAGGGAGTTCCTCCCGCCTCCGTAGAGGAGGCTGTCCTTACTCTGAACCGTCTGGCTGGTATTCTGAGGAACAAACGTTTCAAGGAAGGAGCGGTCAACTTCGACCGCCCCGAGATGAAGGTCGATATCGACGAAAAGGGCAGGCCCGTAGGCGTGCACCAGGTTGTCTCGAAGGAATCCAACTGGCTCATCGAGGAGTTCATGCTCCTCGCCAACCGCACCGTGGCCGAGTATGTCGCCACCGGCGGCAAGCTGAACGGCGTGGCGCTCAAGTCGGCGAAGACCTTCGTCTACCGTATCCACGACGTGCCCAACGAGGAAAAGCTCGAGGGGCTCCGCAAGTTCGCAGGCAATTTCGGCTACAAGATGGACGGGGAACTCCAGGGCCGCGGGGCCTCGATGGCCCTCAACACCCTGCTGCAGCAGGCGGAAGGAAAGCCCGAGCAGGCTGCGTTCGAGGACATCGCCCTCCGCGCCATGGCGAAGGCGTGCTACTCTACGGTCAATATCGGGCATTACGGCCTGGCGTTCCCGTTCTACACGCATTTCACGTCGCCTATCCGCCGCTATCCCGACCTTATGGTTCACAGGCTCCTTACCATCTATCTTTCAGGCGGTAAGAGCCAGGACCAGGGCTATTACGAAGGGGAGTGTACGCATGCTTCCGAACGCGAGCAGATAGCGCAAGACGCTGAGCGCACGAGCACCAAGTACAAGCTCGTGGAGTTCATGCAGGACAAGATAGGCCAGGAGTTCGACGGCCGCGTGTCGGGCGTCACCGACTGGGGCATGTACGTCGAGATAGAGCCGACCAAAGTCGAGGGAATGGTGGCGCTCCGCGCGATCAGGTCCGATTTCTTCGAGTTCGACGAAGAGCACTACCGCCTCGTGGGCAAGCGGACCAGGAAGGTCTTCCGCCTCGGCGACAAGGTGCGCATCCGCGTGAAGGAAGCGAATCTGGAGCAGCGCCTGCTCGACTACGAGCTGGTGGAATAAAACCTAGATCAGTTTGTATTCTTTGAGCCTCTTCCTCAATTCCAAATGATTGGGGCAGAGGCTTTCCAGTAATTCGTGGAACTCTTTCCCGTGGTTCATGTAGCGCAGATGGCAGAGTTCGTGGAGCATCACATAGTCCTGCAGGTCCTGCGGGAGGCGCATCAGGTTGAGGTTCAGGTTGACGTTGCCCTTGACGGAGCAGGAACCCCAGTTCGAGACGTTGTGCTTGATCCTGACGGAGTTTACGGTGAAGCCATGGAGCGCGGCGAGCTCCCTCAGCCTTCCGGGCAGATACCCCTTCGCGGCCTTGCGGAGCTCCGCCACTTCGGGCGTGTCGGGGAGTTTCCTCCTCCTGCGGCGGTACACTATGCGGACCCTTCCGCTCAAAATATCTCCCAGGGTGATCTTCATGGCGTGGCAAAGATACAAATTTTGCCTATCTTTGCAGGATATGATTTCCGAGAGCAAGATAAAGAATGCCGTGAAGGACATGTTTTCCGGCATCGAGTTCGAACAGGAGCCCGCGGGGCTTTACGATCCAATGCGTTATATGGTCGGCGGCGAAGGCAAGAGGATACGTCCCCTGCTGTGCCTCACGGCATATTCCCTGTTCAAAGACACCCTCGGCGAAGAAATCATAGAACCGGCGAGGGCGCTGGAGCTTTTCCACGCCTCCACGCTCGTCCACGACGACATAATGGACGGCAGCCCCCTCCGCAGGGGCCGCGACACCGTCTGGGTGAAATGGGGTAAAGACACCGCCCTGCTTTCGGGCGACGCCCTGCTCATCGAGGCCTGCAGGCGCTTCTCTTCCGTCCCCGCAAGATTCCGGCAGAAGATGCTTTCCCTCTTCACCGAAACCGCCATGAAGGTGTGCGAAGGCCAGCAGCTCGACCAGGATTATGAGAGGGAGGAGGAAGTCTCCATGGACGAATACCTCGGCATGGTGGGCCTCAAGACCTCCAGTTTCATGGGATGTGCAGCCAAGGCCGGCGCAATAATGGCCGATGCCGCTCCCGTGCAGTGCGAGAGACTGTACAAATACGGCTACAACCTGGGCATGGCCTTCCAGATCACCGACGACTATCTCGACGTGTTCGGCGATGAAAAGCTGCTCGGAAAGCCCCTCGGCCGCGACATCATCAACTGCGAGAAGAGCTGGCTCACCGTCAGGGCCATGGAGAAGGCCGCAGACAAGCCGGGCCTTCTGAGGGCGCTGGCCGCTCCCGCCGAATCCGAAGAGGAAAAGGGCGCCAAGATCGCTTCAGTGAAGAACATCTATATCGAGCTCGGGGTGGATGCCGACGCCGTCGAGGCAGTCAGGAACTACACCGTCAGGGCCATGGAGGCCGTTTCGTCCATGCGTCTCGGGCAGGTCCGCCTCGAGGTGCTCCGGCGCTTTGCCGAAAAGCTTGTCGGCCGCGTCAGATGACAGAATCCGAGGCCATAGTGGTAAAGAATGCAGGGAGCCATTTCCTGCTGAGCCGCCTGCCCGAATGGGCGCCGTTTCCGGCTGTCCTGCGTGGAAAGGTGCGTCTGAAAGGCAGTAGTTCGACCAATCCGGTAGCTGTCGGCGACAGGGTGCGCTTCCGGGAGGGTACTCCCCCTGAGGGAGTTCGCCCTTCGGGCTCACCCCACCATCCCTCCGGGACGGTCCCCCCGCTATCGAACCGCGGGTGTTACGTCCCTCAGGGGGAGTCCCTCCCGGAAGCTGCTGTGATTACCGAAGTGCTCCCGCGGCAAAACTACGTGATCCGCAGATCTACCAACCTCAGCCGCAAGAACCACGTGATCGCTGCCAACCTGGACAGGGCGGTGATTGCCGTGAGCCTGCTGTTTCCCGAAATCAAACTGCCTTTCCTGGACCGCATACTCGTTACCTGCGAGGTGTACGGCATCAGGCCGGTGATAGTGCTGAACAAGATAGATCTCTACGGCGAACTCTATGCAGAGGACGTGGAGAACTTCCTGCGCATCTACGAAGGGGCCGGTTATAAGGTAATACGGACATCATGCAAGACGGGGGAGGGCATAGATGAGCTGCGGGAGCTTTGCAGCGAGGGCGTGTCGCTCTTCTCGGGCGAATCCGGAGTGGGCAAATCGTCCCTCATCAAGGCTCTCGATCCTGGCCTCGACCCCAAGATAGGCAAGATCTCCGCAGCCCACATGCAGGGCAAACACACCACGTCTCTCTACGAGATGTATCCCCTGGCGGGCGGCGGTTTCGTGGTGGACAGTCCCGGCCTGAGGGGCTTCGGCCTGGTGGACCTCGAAAAGGAAGAAATCTCCAAGTATTTCCCGGAAATGCTCCGCGTGGGGCAGGGCTGCCGTTTCACTCCCTGCACCCATACCCATGAGCCCGGCTGCGCGGTCAAGGAGGCCGTCGACGCCGGAGTTATCAGCCCCGAGCGCTACAACTCCTACCTCGGCATGCTCGAGGAAGACACCAAGTTCCGATGAAAGCTCTCGACCGCGAAATACTCCGCCTTGCCATTCCGAGCATCCTGGCCAATATCACCGTGCCGCTCGTGGGCATGGTGGACCTCGCCATTGCGGGACATCTTCACGAAGGGGCCCTTCCTGCAGCCTTCATCGGGGCGGTGAGCGTCGGAGGGCTGCTTTTCAACGTCCTCTACTGGAATTTCGGGTTCCTGCGCGCGGGGACCGGAGGCCTGACTGCTCAGGCCTACGGACGTGCCCGGGCCGGCGCACCCATCCGCGAGGCGGGCGTCCTGCTCGGCAGGGGGCTGGTGCTCGCTCTGGCCATCTCGTTGATTCTCATTATATTGCAGTGGCCCTTCGTGAAGCTGGGGCTGCTGATAATAGGCGGGACTCCCGAGGTTTCGGCCCTGGCGGAACGCTACTTTTTCATCCGCATCTGGGCTTCGCCGGCAACCCTTTCCCTCATGGTCTTTCGCGGCTGGTTCATAGGCATGCAGGACACGCGGAGCAGCATGTGGGTGGACCTCATAGTGAACGTAGTGAACATAGCCGCAAGCCTGCTGCTGGCTTTCCCGCTCGGGATGGGGTTCAGCGGCATCGCGCTCGGCACGGTCATCGCGCAGTATTCCGGCCTGGTGTTCGCTGTCGCTGTGATACTCGCCAGGTATCGCCATCTGGTAAGGGGCCTCCGCATTGCAGAGTGTACCGGCGTTTCCATGGAATTCTTCAGGATGAACCGCAATCTCTTCCTCCGCTCCCTGAGTTTCATGGGTATCTACTTCGGATTCAGCGCTATAACGGCGCGTTACGGGGATACCGCGCTTGCGGTGGGTTCGCTGCTGATGAACCTGCTGATGCTGTTCTCTTATTTCACCGACGGCTTCGCGTATGCGGGCGAGGCCCTCACCGGCCGCTACATTGGGGAGGGGCTGCGCGACATGGTCGTGAAGACGGTGCGGCACGTCTTCGTGTGGAGCATGGCTGTGGCGCTGCTGTGGGTGTTCATCTACCTCTTTGCAGGCGGTCCGCTGGTTGCCCTCATGACGGACGATGCGGCAGTGCGCCTTGCGGCGAAGCCATATCTGTGGTGGCTCGTGCTGATGCCGCCTCTCGGCTGCGCGGCGTTCACCTGGGACGGCATCTACACCGGGGCCACCGCCACGGCGGCGATGCGCGACGCGATGTTCCTGGCCGTAGCGGCTTTCTTCTCGGTATGGTTTGCAGGAAGATGGCTCCTCGGGCTCGATCCGGCCGCGGGCCTCGTCCCGGCAGTCCTCAACCTCATCCTCGCGGCCTATTTCGCCCATCTTCTGGTCCGCACCGTCTGGCTCTCCGTCCGTTACAAGCGCGATATACTCCGCTGAAACAAAGCCCCGTGCCTATCATCCTTTGTTGCGCTAAGGATGACGATAATTTGCAATTTATAACAATATGTTATATATTTGCAATCATAAATATAACAATTATGAGAACTGGCACAGCAACAAAAGTACAGACCGCCTTCAGATTTGATAAGGAACTGATTCACAGGCTCAAAGCAAGAGCTAAAAAGGAGAACAGGAGCCTCAACAATTATGTTGAGACTGTCCTGATGGGTGTTGTGTATAATGAGCCTAACGAGGAAACCGTAGCGGCCATCAAAGAGGCTCGCAGTGGCAAAAAGTTGGAAAAACTGGATGTTGACAAGCTGGATGAATTAGTTGCATCTTTGTAGTATGTGGGAAATAAAGTACACCACAAAGTTCAAGAAGGACCTGAAGCGAATCAAGAATCAGCCGGATAGACTTTCCGGCTTGAAAACTGTCTTGAAACAACTTGAGGAAAAAGGCACTGTAGATGCAAGCTATAACCCTCACCCATTGACTGGCAATTACAAAGACTGTATAGAATGCCACATCCAAAATGATTTTCTTTTGATTTGGATAGATAGTTCTACCAACACAATCAATTTGGTTCGTCTGGGTTCTCATTCCGAATTATTCAAATAAGTCGTGTGTGCCAATTTCAAAAAGAGTCCTATTTCTCCCGGGCGCTTTAAACGTGGCTACGGAATCTTCCGGAGACTGGTTGTAACGCCCACGCTGAAACTTACCTCCGCCGCTATCAGGGATGTAAAACAACTGAATAAGGAGGGGGCCGGGAATTCCGCCGGCCAAAAGCCAACGATGTCATACGAGCAGAAGCAGGATGCTCTAAGGGTTCGTGAAATAGGACTGCAGCAATGTCACGAGGCAAATGAGTTGTTCGCGCTTTCAATCTCGCGACATTTGACTCCTTTGGACAACGCCGCGATTACGAAACTCAGTTCTGTCTCCGGTCGCTATTTGAATAAAGGATCGTATTGCAATGTCGATTTCTTTGACTTTGCGACAGAGTTTATTAAAACGCAGATAGACACGGTAAAGAAGGAGCAGACAAGGTTAGAGTATCAACGGGCTCAAGATCTACTCCGGCGCTTAATCCAAGGGGAGAAAGCGGCCGCTATTATTGAGAAACTATCGGTTTCAGGTGAATAGATATAAGGATTTATGAAGATTCTCTCTTGGAACATTTCCTGGGCCTCTCAGAAGGATAAGATCCTGGAAAACCTGAGGAAGAGCAGGACCTGATGGGCTTTTACGAGTTCAAGTGGATGCAGTTACGTCCCAAATTTTTGCAGGGCTCAAACCTTCCCGAATTGACCACCCCTCGATCGGGGTGGTTTTTTGTTGCCCGATGCCTCCTGTCTCCGTCTGTCCGGATGGAAGGGTTCCTGAAGTCGGAGAGCCGTGCCATCTGGGGCTGACGGAGACAGGCGGCAAGTCGGCCAAAATCACTATATTTGCAGGTCATGGACAGGAAAGATCTGGAGATAATGGCCCCTGCGGGCAATTTCGAGTGCCTCGAGGCCGCCATACAGGGCGGAGCCGATTCCGTCTATTTCGGAGTGGGGCATCTGAACATGCGCTCCCACTCGGCCAACAATTTCAGCCCGGACGACCTCGGGGCCGTGGTGGAACGCTGCCACAAGGCGGGAGTGAAGGCCTACCTGACCCTGAACATCATCCTTTATCAGGAAGACCTCCACGCCATGAGGGAGACTCTCGCTGCCGCGAAGGCCGCCGGCGTGGACGCCATCATCGCATCCGACATGGCCTGCATCGCCTGCTGCCGCGAGCTGGGGCTGGAAGTGCATATCTCCACGCAGCTGAACATCTCCAACATCGAAGCGCTCGGCTTCTACTCGCAGTTCGCAGACGTGGTCGTGCTGGCGCGAGAGCTCACACTGAACCAGGTGCGGGACATTCACGAGGCGATCGTCTCCCGGAACATCAGGGGCCCGAAAGGGGAACTTGTCCGGATCGAGATGTTCGCCCACGGGGCGCTCTGCATGGCGGTGAGCGGCAAGTGCTACCTGAGCCTCCAGAATTATGGCAAGTCGGCGAACAGGGGAGAGTGCATGCAGGTCTGCCGCCGCGGCTACGAGGTGACCGACCTCGAAAACGGCACTGCGCTGAACATCGACAACAAGTACATCATGTCGCCCAAAGACCTGTGTACCATCGAGTTCATGGACAAGATCGTTGCATCCGGGGTAAGGGTGTTCAAGATAGAGGGACGCGCCCGCAGCGCCGAATACGTGAAGCGCTGCAGCGAATGCTACAGGGCGGCCGCCGACGCCATCTGCGACGGCAGCTTCACTCCCGAACTCGCCGCCGGCCTGAAGGAGCGCCTCTCCGAGGTGTTCAACCGCGGTTTCTGGGACGGCTATTACCAGGGGGCCAGGATGGGGGAATGGAGCGAGGTGTACGGCTCCCAGGCCACCATGCGCAAGGTTTACCTCGGCAAGGTGACCAACTGGTTCACCAAACTGGGGGTGGCGGAAGTGAGGGTGGAGACCACCGACCTTCACCAGGGAGACACCCTGATGGCGATAGGCGCCACCACCGGCGTGGTGGAATTCAGGGCCGACGACATCCGCCTGGAATTCACCCCGGTGAGCCTTGTTCCCAAGGGCTCGCTGTGTTCGGTGAAGGTTGTGCCTTCCGGCGGCGAAGATGGCAAGCATTTTGAAAAACTCCACCGCGGAGATAAAGTCTTCATTTGGAAAGAAGCATGAAAAAAGCAATCATAGCAATCGCGCTCGCATTGGCCGCAATCCCGGCCGGGGCGCAGACAAAAAGTTTTAACCTGGCCCGTTGGATGCAGACCGAATCTGCTCTGCTGCAGGAACTTAACCGCAGTTATGTGGACTCCCTGCCGGTGGAGCGCATGCAGAAGGCAGGCATCGACGCCATGCTCTCTACCCTCGACCCCTACACCGTGTGGGTGCCTGAAGAGGAGGGGGAGGACTTCGAGATGATGATAAACAAGACCTACGGCGGCATCGGTTCCATAATCTACAAACCCGACGTGAACGGTCCGGTGCTCATCAATGAGCCGTACGCCGGTTCTCCTGCGGCCAGGGCGGGCCTTCGCTGCGGCGACGAGATCCATGCCATAGACGGCCAGAGCACCGCCGGCCTCAGCGCGAGCGAGGCTTCCGACCGCATGAAGGGAAAACCCGGCACCAAGGTGGTCTTCACCGTGAAGAAGGTCTATACCGGCGAGATGACGGATATCACCGTCACCCGCGAGCGCATCCATCTTCCCGACGTGGAATACGCCGGCATCCTCGAGGACGGCAAAACCGGCTATCTGCTGCTCAGCGGCTTCACCTCCGGAGTGTCCAAGGATGTGCGCAGCGCATTCCTCGAGCTCAAGTCGAAAGGGATGGAGAAGTTCGTGCTGGATCTCCGCGGAAACGGCGGCGGCATCCTCCAGGAGGCGGTGGGCATTGTGAGCCTCTTTGTGCCGAAGGCCTCGCTGGTGGTCACCTCCAAGGGTAAAGACGGCGTCAAGGACGAAGTCTTCAAGACACTCTCCGAGCCCGTCGACCTTGAAATCCCGGTAATCGTGCTGGTGGATTCCGGTTCGGCATCTGCCTCCGAAATAGTGGCCGGCTCGCTGCAGGACTACGACCGCGCCACCATAATGGGCGCCCGGACTTTCGGCAAGGGACTCGTGCAGAGCGTGAAGCCCATGCCTTTCGGCGGCCAGTTGAAGATAACCACCGCCAAGTATTACATCCCCTCCGGCCGCTGCGTGCAGGCCATCGACTATTCGCATCGCAACGAAGACGGTTCGGTGGGCCATATCCCCGATTCCCTCACCCATGAATTCAAGACCGCCCACGGGCGTACGGTCAGGGACGGAGGCGGCATCACCCCGGACGTGGAGCTTCCGCAGCGCGAGTACAGCCGTCTGGCTTATTCGCTGGTAGTCAATGGAATAGTCGAGCAGTACGCGATGGAATACGTGCGTGCGCACGAGAGCATTCCGCCGGTGCGCGACTTCCATTTCGAAGACTACGACGCATTCGTGGAGTTTGCGAAGGGCAAGACCTTCGACTCCCGCTCCTCGGCCCAGGCCACTTACGACCGCATGGTGGGCGAGCTCCGCAAGGACGGCCTCGAAGAGGCCCTGGCTCCCGAGCTGAAGGCCCTGAAAGACAGGATGGAGATGGACAAGGAAGAGTTCCTCCGCCTTAAAAAAGACGAGATAGTGCCTTTCATCGAGCAGGAGATAGTCACCCGCTACTACTTCCAGCAGGGAGGGGTGGAGATGGTCATCCGTTATGACGACGCGCTCAAAAAAGCGCTTGAAAGCCCGCTGATAGAGATATGAAACTCTTTTTTGCCACCGGAAACCCCGGAAAGCTGAGGGAGGCCCGCGAAATCCTCGGGCCTTCTTACGAGGTGCTCAGCCCCCTCGATGCGGGGGTGGAAGGCGAAGCCGAAGAAACCGGCAGCACCTTCATCGAGAATTCGCTGCTGAAGGCCAGGTTCCTTTTCGACCGTCTGGGCGAGGGCTGTTTCGCCGACGACAGCGGCCTCGAGGTGGACGCCCTCGGCGGCGCCCCCGGCATCTATTC
This sequence comes from uncultured Bacteroidales bacterium, assembly GCA_946185745.1. Taxonomy (GTDB): domain Bacteria; phylum Bacteroidota; class Bacteroidia; order Bacteroidales; family UBA932; genus Cryptobacteroides. The sequence goes on along the minus strand of CAMHKQ010000013.1, from coordinate 15,101 downwards.
TGCCCGTTACGCCTCCGACCACAATTTTGCGGACAACATCGACCGGCTCCTGTCCGAGCTGGAGAAGATTTACGGAAAGTCCTCCGATGAAGACGTTTTCCCCGGAGCCGCAAGGTTCAGGTGCGTCACCACGCTAATCCTGCCTGACGGCGAACCGCATTATTTCGAAGGGACGGTGGAGGGCCGGATCGCCCGCAGGCGCCATGGCGACGGGGGCTTCGGCTACGACCCGGTTTTCGTGCCGGACGCCTTCCCCGACAGGACCATAGCCGAGCTTCCCGAAGACGTCAAGAACGGCATCTCGCATCGCGGAGTGGCCCTCCGCAAGATGGCGGACTGGCTAGCGGTATAGCTCCGAAAGCACCCCCAGTGACCTGATGTTCAGGCGCGTCTCGAGATGCGCCGAGAGGTACTGCAGCAGGCAGTCGGCGATTTCGCTCCGGCCCTGGCCGTTGAGCGGTACCAGCAGCGATTCCTCAAAAGGCCCCATGAGTTTCCGGATGTCCTGAAGATGCTCCCCGGCGAAGGGCGCAAGGTCATCCGGCGATGGGGTGAATCCGAGCGCGCCGCAGAGCTCCAGCAGCCAGCGCAGATGGTAGTTCGCGAAGTCGCTCTGCAGGGCGTCGAGAGTGAGGATGCCCCTCTCGCACCATTCGTACAGCCCGGGTTCGGCATCTCCCCTGACCGTGCGGAAAAGCACCTCCGCCATGAACAGTGTCATGCTGTTCTTGTACATGTTGCTTCGGATGCCGGAAAGGGGCTGGGCGGAAGAGATTCCCTTCAGCCGCCAGAGGTCCGATTTGGGATTCTCCACGGCTTCGGCGTTGAGGATGTTCAGCGGCTGGAACAGGGCCTGGCCGCCTTTTTTGCCCACCCCGACTATATAGCTCCTGCGCCCCAGCATGGGACTGAGGGCGTGCACCACCAGGCTGTTGTCGCCTACTTTCGTGGTGTTGAGCACAATTAACGGAGTGGAAATTGTCATATACACAAAGATAGAGAATTATTTTTGTATCTTTGTGTAATCGGCAATCTTATGAAAAACAGAATCCTTATCTTCGCAGCTGCCCTTTCGCTGGGCATGCTCTGCGCTTCAGTCCAAACCGCATATTCACAGACCACACCCCGGTGGCTCCGCCAGAATGCCATTTCTCCGGACGGAAAGACCGTCGCCTTCGTGTACCAGGGGGACATCTTCACGGTAAGCGCCTCCGGCGGCGAGGCGGTGCAGCTCACCACCAATCCCGCACACGACACCGAGCCCCTCTGGAGCCCGGACGGCGAGTACATAGTATTCGCGTCCTTCCGCGAAGGCAGCAAGGACATCTGGGCGATTCCCGCGAAGGGCGGCACTCCTTGCAGGCTCACCGATTTCGGCGGCCGCGAGACCCCGCTCGCAGTGGCCCCCGACGGCAAGGTGTATTTCAGCGCCAACATCCAGGAAGATCCCGTTTCGGCGGTGTTCCCCGGCGACGGCAAGCTCTACTGCATCAGCCTGGGCGAGGGCCTGGAAGCGGCGAAGGCCGGAAAGCCGGTCCCCGCCCCGGTCCAGGTGCTTTCGATCGAGGTGGACAATCTGTCTGTAAATGCCAACGGCACAATGCTTTACCAGGACTGGAAGGGCTATGAGGACAGCTTCCGCAAGCATCATACTTCAGCCGTCACCCGCGACATATGGAAGAAAGACGGAAACGTTTATACAAAGCTCAGCAGCTATGTGGGGGAGGACACCAATCCCGTGTGGGCTCCCGACGGGGTCAACTACTATTACCTGAGCGAGAAGGGCGGCGCCCGCAGCAAGTCCATTGACGGCCCGCTTACCTCCAATCCGCAGGTGGACGACTGGGGCGGCGACAACAACGTGTTCAAGGGCAGCGGCGAGCAACTCACGCATTTCACCGGGGCTCCGGTGCGCTACCTCAGCATCTCCCGCGAGGGCACCATGTGCTTCAGCTGGAACGGCGACCTCTACACCCTCAGGGAAGGTTCCGAGCCCGCAAAGCTGAACATCTCCCTGCGGAAAGACAATGGCCTGAAGGAGCATGTCTGGCGCAAGGCCACCGGGATTGCCGGCGGAACCGTGGCTCCCGGCGGCAAGGAGATAGCCATAGTCTCCAGCGGAGACGTCTACACCACCACCCTCGACCTCAGCGACACCCGCCGCATCACCGAAACCCCCGGACAGGAGCGCACGGTGTCTTTCGGCAAGGACGGCAAGGTGCTCTACTACGATTCGGAGCGTGACGGCGAGTGGGCCGTGTACCGCAGGGTGCTCAAAGGCAAGGGCGAGTCTTATTTCACTTTCGCCGAAGAGACTGAAGAAGAGCGGATTACGCCCAAGGGACAGCTCTGCTTCCAGCCCCAGGCCAGCCCCGACGGCAAGAAGGTGGCGTATCTGCGCAACCGCGCCGAACTGGTGGTGGCCGATGCCGACGGCAAGAACGCGAAGTGCCTGTTGAAGGGTGCCAACTTCTCCTATTCCGACGGCGACATGCCCTTCGAATGGAGCCCCGACGGCAGGTGGATACTCACCGTCTATCAGGGAGAAGGCCGCATGTACAACGAGGACGTCGCGCTCATCAACGTAGAGGACGGCACGCTCACCGATCTCACCGCCAGCGGCTACTCCGATTCCGATTTCAACTGGGCCATGGGCGGTAAGGCCATGACCTGGGTGAGCGACAAGCAGGGGTTCCGCAGCCACGGCAGCTGGGGTTCCGAAGGCGACGTGTATGTGATGTTCTTCGACGACAAGGCCTTCATGGAGTTCTCCCGCGACAAGGAGGTTGAAGACATAGAAAAGCTCCTCCTGGATCCCAAGGACAAGAAGAAGGAAGAGAAGAAGGAGGCCAAGGACAGCGCCAATGCCGCCAAGGGCAAGCCGGAGCCGCTCAAGCTCGAACTCGCCCGCAGGGAAGACCGCATCGTCCGGCTCACCCGCAATTCCGGCAACATCGGAAACCATTTCCTCACTCCGGACGGCACCAAACTCTACTACACCACGCAGCTCGAGAAAGGCATGGACCTGTGCTGCCTCGATATCCGCAAGGGCGACATCAAGGTTGTCAAGAAGGATGTCCGCGGCCGCTTCCTCCCCTCTCCCGACGGCAAGAGCCTGTTCATAGTGGGGCGCAACATCGAAAAGTACGACCTGGCATCGGGCAAATCCACTCCGGTGAACTTCAGCGGCGAGTACGAATATTTCCCCGCCAAGGAGCGCGAGTATATATTCGAGCACTGCTGGAACCAGGTGGCAAGCAAGTTCTACGTGGAGGACCTCCACGGCGTGGACTGGCCCGCCGTAGCCGCGAACTACCGCCAGTTCCTGCCCTATATCACCGACAACTACGCTTTCCAGGAGCTTCTGTCCGAGATGCTCGGCGAACTCAACGGTTCGCATACCGGAGGCCGCTACCGCGACGGCAGCGGAGTGCCCGTCGGCCATGTCGGAGTGATCTTCGACGACGCCTATGCCGGAGAGGGCCTCAAGATCAAGGAGTTCCTTCCCGGAAGCATGCTCCTCACCGCCGAACCTTCGCTGAAGCCCGGCGACGTGATTACCTCGGTCGACGGCAAGCCCGTCCAGGCCGGTCAGCGCTGGTACCAGGCCTTCGAGCGCAAGAGCGGCAAGCGTATCCCCGTCGTGGTGGCCGGAAAGAAGGTGTACGTGAAGCCCGAGGCGAGTGACAGCCGCGGCCTGTACGAGAGATGGGTGCGCCGCAACGAAGAGAAGGTCAGGGAGCTTTCTGGCGGCCGGGTCGGTTACGTGCATGTCCAGGGCATGAATTCCCCGTCGTTCCGCGAGGTCTATTCCAAGGCCCTCGGCAAGTACCGCAACTGCGACGCCCTCATAGTGGACACCCGTCACAACGGCGGCGGATGGCTCCACAACGACCTTGCCACCTTCCTGAACGGCAAGCTTTACACCGAGCGCCGTCCCCGCGGCGCAGCCGCTTCACCCGAGCCGTATGACAAGTGGAACAAGCCCTCCTGCGTGCTCACCTGCGAAGACAACTATTCCGACGCGTGCGGCTTCCCGTATGTGTACCGTTCGCTGGGCATAGGTAAGATTATCGGCGCTCCCGTAGCCGGCACCGCCACCAGCGTGTGGTGGGAGACCCAGGTGGATCCCACGCTCATCTTCGGCATTCCGCAGATCGGCTCATGGAGCATCATGGAAGGCCGTTTCCTCGAGAACGACCAGCTCGAACCCGACATCACGGTATACAACGACCCCGCAGCCGTCCAGCGTGGCGAGGACGCCCAGCTCGAGGCCGCAGTGGCCGAAATGCTTAAAGCAGCGAAATAATTACAGACTCTGGCCGCCTATGAACTCCCGCATGATGCTTGTGGGAGGGATGGCGGCTATCTCATTGGGTTTGAGCGCCGTGAATACGGACAGCAGGTGCAGCAGGTCCTGGGCCTTCCTGTAGGCCGGACTGGACTCCGAGATGCCGTAGAGCAGGGGCTCCGCATAGTATTTGAGCAGGGGCACGTCGTACAGCGTGGAGGAGTTGAACACCACTTCTGCGTTCTCCTCATAGGGGAAGATATTGTTGGTCTCGCCGTGGCGTACGCTCGGCCAGCGGAGTATGGTGTCTTCAGGAGAAATGCCCCTCACGCGGTTGTCGCGGACTATCCTCCGGAGGAGCCTCTTGTCGGTGGTGGAACCGTGCAGCTTGGTGCCGCCCTTCAGGGCCGAAAGGGCCGAGATGTACACGTCGAAAATCTTGCCGTGGTCCACGTGCGGAGTAAGTGCGGGATTCAGGGCGTGGATGCCTTCCATGAAGAGCATGTCGTTGGCTTCCAGCTTCATGCGCCGGTTTTCCTCCATGTAGGAACGCCCTTCCTTGAAGTCGAAACGGGGTATTATCACCTCCTTGCCGGCGAGCAGGTCGTTGAGGTCGCTGTTGAGGTGCTCGACGTCCATCGCTCCGAGACATTCGAAGTCGTAATTGCCGTTGGCGTCCTTCGGGGTATGCTCGCGGTCGACGAAGTAATTGTCCAGCTCTATCACCCTGGGATTGATGCCCAGGACGCGGCACTGCTGCGCGATTCGCAGGGCGGAAGAGGTCTTGCCGCTGCTGGACGGACCCGACATCATCACGATGCGGTTCTTCCTGCGGCGCCAGAAGATCTGGTTGGCTATTTCCGCATATTTGCGTTCCTGGCGCGCCTCGCAAAGGTTGATGAGGGGGATTCCCTGCCCTTCGGCAAGCACTTCGTTGAGTTTGGGGATACTGTCTACGCCTACTGCCCTGCACCAGGCCTTGTATTCCTGCCTGGCCGCGTTGATTCTACTCTGTTTCATACAAGCATTGTTTGAGATATGGAGCGGTGACTGAAGCCGGATTCTCCGCCACCTCTTCGGGAGTGCCTCTGGCAACTATCAGGCCGCCGCCGGCGCCGCCTTCGGGGCCGAGGTCGAAAAGATAGTCCACGCTCTTGAGCACGTCCATGTTGTGTTCTATGATAATAACCGTATTGCCCTGGTCCACAAGCTTCTGAAGCACGTCCAGAAGCACTTTTATGTCTGCGGAATGCAGGCCCGTGGTGGGCTCGTCGAGAATGTAGAGGGAATTGCCGGTGGCCTTCCTGGAAAGCTCGGCGGCCAGCTTCATGCGCTGGCTTTCCCCGCCGCTGAGGGTCACTGAAGACTGCCCCAGATGCACGTAGCCCAGCCCCACGTCCACCATGGCCTTGAGCTTCGGGGCTATCTTGGGATGGGTCTTGAAGAACTCGTATGCCTCTGAGACAGGCATGTCCAGCACGTCCGAGATGTTCTTGCCCTTGTAGTGCACCGCGAGAGTGTCTTCCTTGTAGCGCCTGCCGCGGCACTGTTCGCAGGGAACGGTGACGCTGGGCAGGAAGTTCATCTCTATGACCTTGAGGCCGGCGCCCTTGCACTCCTCGCAGCGCCCTCCGGGAACGTTGAAGGAGAAATGCCCGGCCTTGAAGCCGCGCACCTTGGCGTCGGGGGTGTCTTCGAACAGTTTGCGGATGTCGTCGAAGACGCCGGTGAAGGTGGCGGGATTGCTTCGCGGGGAGCGTCCGATGGGGCTCTGGTCAACCTCGATGACTTTGTCTATGTTGTCCGTGCCGGTGATTTCGCGGAAGGGCAGGGGTTTTTGCTTGGAGTTGTAGAAGATGCGTTTCAGCGCGGGCATTAGGGTTTCGTTGACCAATGACGATTTTCCGCTGCCGCTGACTCCGGCCACTCCGACCAGGCATCCCAGGGGAATGTCGAAGTCCACGTTCCGGAGGTTGTTGCCGCTGGCGCCGTGGAGGCCGAGGATGCGGCCGTTGCCCTTGCGCCTTTTGCGCGGTACCGGGATGGTCTCTTCCTGCAATAGATATTTGAGTGTTGCAGACGGCAGGGACACCCCCTGAGGGAGTTCGCCCTCTGCTGGGACGGGGCCGGAGTAGACTATGCGGCCGCCCTGGATACCGGCACCGGGTCCCACGTCCACGAGGTAGTCGGCTGCGCGCATGGTAGCCTCGTCGTGCTCCACCACGATCACGGTATTTCCCTCGTCGCGGAGCTCCTTGAGCGAGGCCAGCAGCTTGTGGTTGTCGCGCTGGTGGAGGCCTATCGAAGGCTCGTCGAGGATATAGATGACGTTGACCAGGCGCGAGCCTATCTGGGTGGCGAGCCGGATGCGCTGGCTTTCGCCTCCCGACAGCGAGCCGGTGGCGCGGTCGAGCGTTAGGTACTCCAGGCCGACGTTAATGAGGAAGCCGACCCTGTCGTGAAGCTCCTTGAGGATGTCGTGCGAGACGGCCGCCGCCCTGCCGCTGAGCTTGCCGGCGAGCTGCCCGAGCCAGGCGTGGAGGGCCGAAATCTCCATCGCCGAGACTTCGGCTATGGTCTTGCCGTCTATCTTGAAGAAGTTGGTTTCCTCGCGGAGGCGCGACCCGTGGCAGACCGGGCAGACGACCTTGTCTTCGATGTCGTCGACCACGCCGGGCCAGCTCACCATCTGCATGAGGTTGCCTTCGCCCACGCGGAAGAACTCGTCGGAACCGTAGATGAGCAGGTTGACCACTTCATCGGGGAGGGTGGCGATGGGATCGAACAGCGAGAAGTCGTATTTGCGGGCGATGGCCCTGACGACGTCGAACTTTTTGTTCTCGCGAGGGCGCCCGAGCGGGACTATGCCGCCGTCGGCGATGCTGACGTCCGGATCCGGTATTATCGAGGAGGGATTGATGTCGGGAACCGTGCCGAGGCCCTTGCAGTGGGGGCAGTAGCCTTCGGGCGAATTGAAGGAGAAGGTGTGGGGCTGCGGCTCCTGGAGGGAAAGGCCGCTCTCGGGGTCTATCAGGTGCTTCGAGAAATGGCGCAGCTCTCCGGAGACCGCGTCCAGGATGGCCAGGGAGCCCTTTCCCACTCCCAGCGCGGCGACCACGGAGTCGCGGATGCGCTTCTCGTCGCCCTCGCCGGGCTTGAGCTTGTCCACCACCAGTTCTATGAAGTGGACCTTGTAGCGGTCCAGCTGCTCCACGTCGTTCAGGGCAAGCACCTCGCCGTCTATGCGGATCTGGGTGTAGCCCTTGCGGCGCATCTGGTCGAAAAGCTCGCGGTAATGGCCCTTGCGCCCGCGGACAAGCGGGGCGAGGAGCAGGCACTTGCGGCCTTCGTACTCCTTCATGATGAGGTCCACTATCTGCTCGTCGGTATAGCGTACCAGCTCCTTGCCGGTGACAGGGGAGTAGGCGGTGGAGGCCTTGGAGTAAAGAAGCCTCAGGAAGTCGGATATCTCGGTGATGGTGCCTACTGTGCTGCGGGGATTGTTGCCGGTGGTCTTCTGCTCTATGGCTATGATGGGGGAGAGCCCCTCGATGCTTTCCACCTCGGGCTTCTCCAGTATGCCCATGAAATGCTTGGCATAGGGGGAGAGGGTGTTCATGTAGCGCCTGCGGCCTTCGGCGTAGATGGTGTCGAAGGCGAGGGAGCTCTTTCCGCTGCCGGAGAGGCCGGTGATGACGGTGAATTTCCCGCGGGGAATGTCGACGCTGACATTCTGCAGGTTGTGGGTTCTCGTGCCGCGTATGCTGATGTATTCCTCTTTTACCATCGGGTACTGCAAAATTACGAAATTTATTGCGTATTTTTGCCGTGTTATGTGGATTTGGATGACACTCGCGTCGGCGTTCCTGCTGGGAGTATACGACGTCGCCAAAAAGAAGGCCCTCGCCAAAAACAACGTTTTTCACGTGCTGCTGGCAGCCACGCTTATGACCACGCTCATCCTGTTCCCGTTCCTGTTCTTCGGGCCGGTGGCTCCCGGTGGCAATGCGGTTTTCGCGGCCCCGGCGAAGCACTACCTCTGCCTCATGCTCAAGGCCGTGCTCGTGTCCGTTTCCTGGGTGGCCGGAATGATGGGCCTCAAGCTGCTTCCCATTACCACCGTAAGCACCCTCAAGGCTTCCAGGCCCATGTTCGTGGTGCTCTTCTCCATCATCCTGTTCGGAGAAAGGCTGAATGCGCTCCAGTGGTGCGGCGTGGTGGTCGTGCTGGCCGCCCTGTACCTGCTCAGCCGCACGTCGGCGGGCGAGGGCATCAGGTTCAGCAGCAGCAAGGGCTTCTGGGCCGTCCTGGTCTCCATCCTGGCAGGCGTGGCCAGCGCGCTTTACGACAAGCGCATCCTCGCGGGGCTGGACATGGACCCGATGTTCGTGCAGTTCTGGGCCAACTTCTTCGTAACCGTCATCCTCGCCGTGCTGGTCATAATCAAGGCCTGTACGGGGCCTGCCGGAGAGCGTCAGAAATTCACCTGGGACTGGATGCTGGTACTGATCGCCGTGTTCATCACCATGGCCGACGCCTTCTATTTCTTCGCCCTCAAGCAGCCCGGAGCCATGCTCAGCATAATATCCCTTGTGCGCCGCAGCAGCGTGATAGTCACCTTCCTGCTGGGCGCATGGATCTTCAGGGAAAAGAATCTCGGCAGGAAAGGCCTTATAATGCTGCTCCTGCTCGGCGGTATCCTGCTTCTGACGGCAGGCAGTCTCTGATGAAGCGGTTAGCCCTCATATCCTTCGGTCTTGCCGCTGCCGTCCCCGCCATGGCGCAGAGGCACCCCAACATCGTGCTCTTCATGGTGGACGACATGGGTTGGGAAGACAGCTCCGTGCCGTTCTGGTCGCAGCCCGTCCCCAATAACGGCCTGTATGAAACTCCCAACATGGAGCGTCTGGCCTCGCAGGGAATGATGTTCACTCAGGCGTATGCCAGCAGCATCAGCTCCCCGAGCCGCTGCAGCCTGCTCACCGGCGCCAACGCCGCGAGGCACAGGGTCACCAACTGGACGCTGAACAGGGACGAGAGCACCGACATCCCCTGTGACACTCTCGCCCTGCCCGCCTGGAACTACAATGGCATCTCTCCCGTAGCGGGCGTCAACAACAGCTACCTTTGCAAATCTTTCGTGCAGATTCTGGCAGAGAACGGCTATCATACCATCCATTGCGGAAAGGCCCATTTCGGGGCCGCCGGAACTCCAGGGGAAGACCCCCTCAAGCTTGGGTTCGACGTTAACATTGCCGGGCACGCCGGCGGCGGTCCGGCATCATATCTGTCCGAAGACAACTACGGCCATGCTTCCGACGGCACGCCGGTATCGCCCTTTGCGATTCCGGGGCTCGAGAAGTACTGGGACAGCGGCACCTTCCTCACCGAGGCGCTGACCCGGGAGGCCCTGGCCGCCCTGGACACCGCTTCAGCCCCATTTTTCCTGTATATGGCGCACTATGCGGTTCACATCCCGATAGACCGGGATCCGCGCTATTTCCGGAAGTATCTCGAAAAGGGCATGAGTGAAAAGGAGGCTGCCTATGCCGCGCTGATAGAGGGTATGGACAAAAGCCTCGGAGACCTGATGGACAGGCTGGACGAGCGCGGCCTGGCAGAAGATACAGTGGTCATTTTCATGTCCGACAATGGCGGGTACTGCACCCGCACCTGGTGGAGGGACGAGCCTCTCTATACGCAGAACTATCCCCTGAACAGCGGCAAGGGGTCGGCATACGAAGGCGGCATACGCGAGCCCATGATAGTGCGCTGGCCGGGAGTCGCCGCCGCCGGCAGCCGCTGCGGGACGCCTCTCATCATCGAGGACTTCTTCCCAAGCATCCTCGAGATGGCCGGAATACGCACCTGGAATGTACCGCAGAAGGTGGACGGAAAGAGTTTCGTGCGCCTTCTCAGGAACCCCGGACGCCGTTCCCGACACCGTTTCATGGTTTGGAACTATCCCAATATCTGGGGAGATCCGGGCCCCGGAATAGGCCCGACCTGTACCATACGCATGGGAGACTGGAAGCTGATCCATTACTATGCCGACGGCCACAAGGAGCTTTTCAACATCGCCGACGACATAGGGGAAACCACCGATCTGGCGGAAGCCAGGCCCCGTGTGGTCAAGAGGCTGTCGCGCAAGCTCGGGAGGTATCTGCGGAAGGTGGATGCCCAGCGGCCTTCGCTCGTGCGTACCGGAGCTCCCTGTCCCTGGCCGGATGAAATTTGAACAATGATATGATTCGCAGATTCCTTCCTTTCCTTACCTTGGCGCTTGCGACATGCATCGCCTGCGGCCCAAAGTCCGTCCCCATCGCACCCCAGGCCACCGTTTTCGAGAACTATTCCACAGGCGTCCCGTACAGGATTCCGGCAGTGGACCAGAACCGCCGCGGCGAGCTCGTGGCGCTGGCCGACTACCGTTACTGCCATTCCGACATCGGCTTCGGGGCGATAGACCTGCACATGGCCCTCAGTTCCGACCTGGGCGCCACCTGGACGCCTCCCATGCTCATGGCGGCGGGGGATTCGACGCTTACAGGCAACGAGTACAACTACGCCTTCGGCGACCCGTCCATAGTGGCGGACCGCAATTCCGACGAGGTGCTTTGCATGTCGTGCGGAGGACACATCGCCTGGCCCTATTCGAGGCGCGACAGCCTCCAGTCGCCGGTGCGGCACCGCAGCCACGACGGAGGACATACCTGGGATGCGAGCGAAAACGTTGCAGAAGAGATCTATTCCATGTTCGACGGCCGTGAAATCGGCCCTGCGCAGGGAATCTTCTTCACTTCAGGCCGCATCTGCCAGAGCCGGCAGATAAAGACGGGGAAGTATTACCGTATCTACAGCGCCATTCCCACCCGTCCGGGAGGAACATACGTGCTGTACAGCGACGACTTCGGAGAGGTGTGGAAGGTGCTCGGCAGTGTGGAAACTCCGCCTTCCGTCACGTCGGACGAGTCGAAATGCGAGGAGCTGCCCGACGGCAACGTGCTCCTGAGTATCCGCAAACGCGGTGCCCGCGGCTTCAACGTCTTCACCTACACCGACAGGAACAAGGCGGAGGGCAGCTGGGGGAACGACGTTAAGGCCACTGCCATGAACGGGGTGAACGCCTGCAACGGAGCCCTGCTGCTCGTGCCGGCAAGGCGTGCCTCCGACGGAACAAAGGTCCACCTGGTACTCCAGTCCATCACCTTCCAGAGCCACCGCAGCGACGTCGGCATCTTCTATAAGGAACTCTCCGGTGCGGACAGCTATGATTCTTCGGAAGATTTCGCCGAAGGCTGGGAGAAAGGTGTCATGCTGACCGACCATACCAGCGCCTACAGCGATCTTGTCCTGCTCCGCGACGGCACGGTCGGGGCCTTCTGGGAAGACGAGCTCAAGGATGACGGCTACGACCTCATCTTCCGCCGCCTCACAGTATCCGACATTACCGGAGGAAAATACCGTTGATCAGGAAAGCGCTGAAGAAATAAGGGCTGCAATCCTTTCCAGCCACTCTGCGTCAACTTCGTTGAAATTGGCGGGCTCGCGGCTGTCGATGTCGAGCACCCCGGCCACCTCGCCGTCCCTGAAAACGGGCACTACTATTTCGGAGCGGGTTTCGCTGCTGCAGGCTATGTGGCCCGGGAATTCATCCACGTCCGGGACGACCACGGTGCGCTTTTCGGCCCATGACGTGCCGCACACTCCGCGGCCGAAGCGGATGCGCTCGCATGCCGGCGGACCCACGCTGGGGCCCAGCACCATCCACGGCCCTTTGCCGGCGGGAATCTCCTCGTCCTTTACCTGCTCCGGGGAAACCCCAGTATCGAGCCTGCCCCATGCCGGAAGCAGGTCCTCCACAAGATAGAAGCCGGTCCACCAGAAGCCCATTCTTTCCTGAAGCAGGGCGGCGCTCTTCTGCAGGATGGCCCTGTCGCGCTCCAGCGCCATTACGGCAACAGGCTCCAGCAGGGCTTCGTAGATTTCGTCTTTTTTCATCGGAACGGGTGGATTTCTATTCCTGGGAGATCGGGGTCGAAGGGCTCTTCCTTTTCGTTGAAGGGCTCGAGGAAGGGGTTGGTGGCGCTTTCGCGGCCGATGGTGGTGGAATCCCCGTGGCCCGGATAAACCACGGTGGAGCCGGGAAGGGGCATGAGATTCTTCAGGATGGACTCCATTTCGGCGTCGTAGTCGCTGTAGGGGAAGTCGGACCGGCCTATGGTGCCGGCGAACAGGGTGTCGCCCGTGAAGATCGCACCCTCGCTTTCGCAATACCACGAGGTGCCGCCGGGAGTGTGCCCCGGAGAGGCGATGGCCCTGAACCGGATGCCCGCGAGCTCGAGCTCTTCGCCCCAGGCGACTCCCGTCCATTTGAACGACGGGTCGAAACCCTTGATGCCCAGGGTGTCGGTATAGATGACGTCTTCGGGGAGAATCATTTCGTCGGCGGGGTTCATGTAGACAGGAACCCCGTAGCGCTCCTGGATGGCCTTGACTCCGATCACGTGGTCGAAATGGGCGTGGGTGAGAAGGATGGCCTCGAGCTTCAGGCCTTCGCCGGAAAGGTAGTCGTAAAGCTCCCGGAGCTGGTCTTCCCCGTGGAAACCGGGGTCTATCGCCACGCACCTTCCGGGCGTGGAAAGCACGTAGCAGTTCTCGTACAATATGTTACAGGCGAATCGCTTAATCTTTATTGACATTGCGGGGCAAAATTAAGAAGAAATTGTTAAATTTGTATTCCCCAAAGGAATCGTAGAAATGCACATCGGAGTAGCAGGCAACATTGGCAGCGGGAAAACCACCCTCACCACTCTTCTGGCCAGTCACTATGGCTGGAAACCCCAGTTCGAGTCGGTCACTTTCAACCCCTACCTCGAAGACTACTACAAGGACATCCCCCGCTGGAGCTACAATCTCGAAACCTATTTCCTCGCCCAGCGTTTCAAGGACCTTCTGGAAATCTCCCGGAGCAAGGAAACCATCATCCAGGACCGCACCCTCATGGAGGGCGTGCACATCTTCGTGCAGAACAACCGCGAAATGGGCAATCTCTCCGAGCGCGACTACGACACCTACATGCAGCTCTACAGCCTCATGATGAGCATGGTGCGGCCGCCCGAGCTGCTCATCTACCTCAAGAGCAGCATAGAGCACCTGGTGGCCAATATCCAGAAGCGCGGGCGCGAATACGAGCAGAGCATCAGCATCGAGTATCTGAGCGGTCTCAACCGCCACTACGAAGAGTGGATAGGAGGCTACAAGGGCCGTCTCCTGGTCATCGAAACCGACAACCTCGACTTCAAGAACAACCCCGCCGACTTTGAAAAAATTACCGACAAGATAGACGCGGAACTCTTCGGACTGTTCAAATAATTGCATATATTTGTAAGATTAATAAAACCAACTACATCATGCACATCGCCATAGCAGGAAACATAGGAAGCGGAAAGACCACGCTTACCAAGATGCTGGCCGCCCACTACGGGTGGATTCCTAAGTTCGAATCGGTAGACTTCAATCCCTATCTGGCCGATTTCTACGAAGACATGGAACGCTGGTCCTTCAACCTCCAGATCTATTTCCTGAACAAGCGCTTCAAGGACGTGGTGGACATCTCCAAGACCGACGACGTGGTAATCCAGGACAGGACCATCTTCGAAGACGCCAAGATCTTCGCTCCCAACCTGCACGACATGGGCCTCATGAGCACCCGCGATTTCGAGAATTACTCAGATCTGTTCAATCTGATGATGTCCCTGGTCGGCTATCCCGACCTCCTGATATATCTGCGTTCCAGCATTCCCAATCTCATTTCGCAGATCCAGAAGCGCGGCCGCGAGTACGAGCGGAGCATCCGCATCGACTATCTCACCGGCCTGAACGAAAAGTACGAAGCCTGGATCAAGGACTACCAGGGCAACATGCTCGTGGTGGACGCCGACAACATAAAGTTCGGAAACAAGCCGGAAGACTTCGAGAAAATCACCGACATGATAGACGCCCAGCTGTACGGCCTGTTCTCGCACCGCAAGGGCGCCAACCCCAATCCCCACCTGTAGCCCATGCCCGACATCAAGCGGATAACCATAATCGATTTCGTGGAGAGGTATGCGAAGCAGTTCGCCGACCTCACCTACCTGCGCGAGAAGACCGGCGGCGTCTGGACTGAAACCACCTTCAAGCAGACCCGCGACGAAGGGCGCATCCTGGCCGCGGGCTTCATGGCCCTGGGGCTTCAGAAAGGCGAGAAGGTCTCCCTCCTGTCGGAGGCGCGCAACCTCTGGGTCATGACCGAGCTCGGCATCCTCTACGCCGGCGGCGTGAACGTGCCCCTTTCCTACAAGCTCGAGTCCGACAAAGACCTGTCTTTCCGCATCAACCATTCCGATTCCGTATACGTCGTAGCGTCAGAGAACGAACTCCCCAAGATCCGCCGCATAGTGGCGGAGTGCCCGGCCGTCCGCAAGGTCATAGTGCTCGACAAGGTGGAGCTCCAGCCCGGCGAAATGTACGTGGGCGAACTCCGCGATCTCGGCGTCAAGTACATAATGGCCCACAAAGACCTTCTGGACGCCCGCATCGCGTCCATAGGCCCCGACGACTACGCCAACATCTCCTATACCTCCGGCACCACCGCCGATCCCAAGGGCATCCTGCTCACCCACCGCAACTACACCGCCAACGTGGAGCAGGGCTCCAGCGTCATCAGCGTTCCCAAGGGCAGCACCATGCTCATCATCCTCCCGCTGGACCACTGCTTCGCGCACGTGGCCGGCTTCTACACCATGATGATGTACGGCGGCAGCAT
>CAMHKQ010000012.1 GCA_946185745.1 uncultured Bacteroidales bacterium | reverse complement strand
CCGGGTCGGGAAGTTTCTCGCAGGCGAGAATAAACGTGGACAGGATTCCGATGGCTAATGTGCGAATCATACTATTTCAGATTTGTTTTGAAGAAACTCTCAATTTTGTCGTAGGGAATTACGCCGGCGACATCGTCGTAGAGGTCCACGTGGGAGGCTCCGGGGATGATCATGATCTCCTTGTTCCCCTCTACAGCACTCACTCCTTCGACATGACGGCCGGTCATGCGCTCGAAGGCATACTCGCTGAAATAGCGGCTGTGGGCCTTCTCGCCGTGGATCAGGAGCACGGGCGACTCGATCTCGCCGGCCCAGGCCAGCAGGGGCTGGTTCAGGAAACTCTGGCAGCCGATGACGTTCCAGCCGTCGTTGGAATTGCCGCTGCGCGCGTGATAGCCGCGCGGGGTCTTGTAGTAGGCATGATAGTCCTTGACGAACCAGGGGGCGTCGTCCGGAAGCGGATCGACCACGCCGCCGGCGCGCTCATATGTGCCTGAGGCATAATCCTTCGTGCGCTGGGCGGCCAGGGCCCGGCGCTTTTCCTGGCGCTGAGCAGGCGTGTCCTCGCTGGCGAAATAGCCTTCCACGTTGACCTTGCTCATATCGTACATCGTGGACGCGACCGTCGCCTTGATGCGCGGGTCCAGCGCGGCGGCGTTGATGGCCATGCCGCCGAAGCCGCAGATGCCGATGATGCCGATGCGCTCAGGGTCGACCAGGTCGCAGGTCGAAAGGAAATCCACCGCCGCCAGGAAGTCCTCCGTGTTGATATCCGGCGACGCCATCCTGCGGGGCTCGCCGCCGGACTCTCCCGTATAGGACGGGTCGAAGGCGATGGTCAGGAACCCGCGCTCGGCCATGTGCTGGGCGTAGAGGCCGCTGGACTGCTCCTTCACAGCGCCGAAGGGACCGCTCACCGCAATGGCGGGAAGCCTTCCGGAAGCATTCTTGGGAACATACATATCCGCTGCCAGCTCAATGCCGTAGCGGTTGCGGAAGGTAACCTTGGAGTGATTCACGAGTTCGGATTTCGGGAAGGTCTTGTCCCATTCCCGGGTGAGATTCAGTGCGCTCATATTATCTGTTGTGTTTGATTTGCAGGCAAGCAGTGTCAGGGCTGCAATGGAAACTGCGATGAAATGCTTGATATTCATATAACTCTGATTAAGTGATGCAAAGGTAACCGCTCTGAACGGGATTATCTTACCTTTTTTTGTCTATTTTCTACCAATAACGCAGAAAATATCATATTTTTGCAAATCCACATACCTTTTCAAGCATAATGAAGAACATTCTTCACATTACCGAACCCAATGTGTATGCCCGTTCCGTAGGGGCTCCGGAGCTGCATCCCCTTGTAAGCGTCATCCACTACGACGAAGTGTCGCCAGTACGCACCAGCTTGAACCGATACGGCGTTTACGGACTCTTCATCCAGCGGAACTTTCCTAAGCACCTCACTTATGGAATGAAGATGTTCGATGCAGCCGATGGCTCCATATTCGCCACGGAACCGGGACAGATCGGCGGCAAGGAAGACGAAGGAGAAGACCTCTATATCAGCGGATGGGCATTGCTGTTCTCGCCGGAACTTCTCCGGGGAACCGATCTGGAAGCGAAGATGAAGGACTATCATTTCTTCTCCTACTTCGCTACGGAGACCTTGAAAATGGAGCCTTCGGAATGGGGGCGGATTACCCAGCTGCTCACACAGCTAAGGCACGAACTTCAGGAAAATGATGATTCCGAGGCGCTGCGGGACGTCATTCTGGGATACATACGCCTTATTCTGGAATACTGCCAGCGAATCTATCGGCGCCAGCTCTCGAATGAAGACAAGAGGACATCGGACATTCTCAAAAGCTTCCATAACCTTCTGCGGGAGTATTATCTGGACGAAAAGCAGATGGAGCTCGGCATTCCCTCAGTCAAATACTGCGCGAAGCAGATGGCTTATTCGCCCCGGTACCTGGGCGACGTAATCCACAAATCCACCGGCGGTACGGCTATCGGTTACATCCATTCTTTCGTTATAGAACAGGGCAAGAGCCTCTTGATGAACGGCCACAACGTCGGCGAAACCGCACTGCTGCTTGGCTTCGAGTTTCCACACCACTTCACCCGCCTCTTCAAAAAGGTAACCGGCATCACGCCTACCGAGTTTCTCGGGGCAAAGACCGACGGTTAAATCTATAATTTATCGAAGCAAAGTTACGCATTTTCGGTGACATGCTTGCATATCTATCCCGGCTGGTAGCAGCAGCACATCTCGAAGATTATTCGCACTTTTGCACCCGGAGGTCTGATGCCAGACTTCTATTGTTAACCGACGCAGCGAGCGAGTGCAAAGCAAGTTGACTTGCTTTGCCGAGCCGCAAGGAGGAAAAGCCCGAAAGGGCTTAACACCTGGTGCCAGCAGCTGGGTAAGAGAAATGTCTGCCTGGTCTCGATTCACACCAACGCTGCCGGCAACGGTCATCAGTGGATGTCCGCCCGTGGCTGGACCTGCTACACCTCACGCGGCCAGACAGCCGGCGATCGGCTCTGTTGGCCATCGATGATTTCATAAAGCGCATCCTCTTTTATTATTTCAAGAAGAATGTTGCCATAAGAATAGCCGTTATCACGGCAGGACTGCTCAATGATATCCTCCAGGAACACTGACCAGTTAGCTTTGTCCCAAGAGTAGGCTCTTTGGTAAATTGGTATAGTGAAGGATATCTTCGAGTCAAACAGTCCTCCAATTGTTGATGGTTTGAAATCCATTGATTATCGGTTTTATATGGTTGTTTTATACAGAACTACCTTTGGCAAAGCCAGTCTATCGCGGGCACAATCTCAATGGTTTTGTCTCCCATTTTGACCGTCTCTGCCGTGTCGAATGTAATCAGCGTCAGCTTATCGCATTTGAGGGCCTTCGCTCCGGATAGCAGGCCATTGATCTCTCTATTTCGTGTCTTGGAAGAAGAGATGTCATAGCTGACCTGGATCAGTTCGACCGGCTTACCGCCTTCTGACACAACAAAGTCCACTTCGTGGCTGGCTGTCTTGAAATAGAACAAATCCCTAAAGAGAGGTTTGCACCGGCGAAGAAGCTCGACGCAGATGATGTTCTCCATGCGCCAGCCAAGGTTCTCACTGGCGATAGTTCCCTCTTTATCTGTCGCAAGGGCTGTATCAACCACATACACCTTCTCGTTCCGGATCCTGTCCTTGCTCTTGAATGAGAATTTGTTGATGCCTATCAACAGGAAGGCCTGCTTCAGGTAAGAGTAGTAATTCTCGGCCGTATGGTCAGATATCCCATACTCCGCTGCAACATTCTTGGCAACAAACTCGTGGCAATAGTTGTCCGACAGATAAGTAGCCATACGCCTGAGCACGTCCTTGTGACGGATTTTGAATCGCTTGGCGATATCGGTATTGATAATGGCATCAACCAGGCCACTGATGTATCCGGCACGGTTGGTCTCTGAAATCAGTTCGGGGAAGCCGCCTTCTGCCATATACTTCTCAAGTGCGGTTTTACGCAAGGCCCTGGCCTTGGTCGAATATGACTTGGTATCAACGCCAGTTATGCCACAATACTCAGAGAACGAGAATGGATACAGGTTGATTCGGTTATGCCGGCCGGTCAGGTGGGTCATCAGCTCACTGCTGAGCAGCTTGGAGTTTGAACCGGTGATGAGGATATGGATCTTCTGACGCAGGAGCCGGTTGACAAACAATTGCCACCCGTCAATATTCTGAATCTCGTCCAGGAACAGATACTTGAAATCACCGTTCAGTCTGTACAATGCCTCGAGAAGGGTGTCAAGCTCATCTGTCTTGAGTGAGACAAGGCGCTCATCGTCGAAATTGACGTATGCGAAGTCTCCTACTTTTTCTCGCAGGACTTTCTCACATATAGTTGACTTACCACTACGCCTAACCCCGATCACAACCTGGGCCATCTTACTGTCAAGGTTGATAAGCGGTTCTTCATAGCGGCTCACAAAGGAAGCAAGTTCATTTGCCTCAAGTTCCTCCTTCTGCGAGGAGAGGATGGATAGTAACTGCTGGACGGTCATCATATCATTTTTATTATAGTGCGAATATACACAAAGTTCGATAAAAATAAAAATCCAAGCATAATAAACTTCGATATAAATGATTTCCCCAACGCCATAACTTCGATAAATCAGCCCCTACGATTGGCCGTATTCCAAAGAAAGCTCGTATCTTTGCAATGATTCCAACTACAGCATATCATTACAGAGAGCAACTTCTGGATAGAGAACTACGTGTCCTATTCATCCGCCAGGAGTGCCGGCGTGCACCAGGCAAACAAAGAGTTCGAGATCGAAGTCTCCGACTCGGTCGATTTCAATCCGTCAATAGAGGTCTCCGTAACAAGGAGCCAGAAGATATTCATCCAAGTACCCAAGTCAAGCAAATACCATAATGTGTCGCTGTATATATACCACGCCATCGGCCTGACAGATTGCTCGATAGACGTTTCCCACACCTTCGGCAGAAGGCCCGGCATCAGACGAAACTATGTGTCCGTCCCCGAGAATGTCTTCAGGCAAGTCTTCAACCTCATACTGGAGTTTTGTCCCCTTCGCGCTCTCATTCTTTGCCTGCACTGCCCACTCGTGGACCGACACGGAAGGCTCCCTGGCCATGCGGCTGGCGGAGAAGGTTTTAAAGAAAACGGCGTCAGAATTGGGGTAATTTTCGTAACTTGCCGACCATGAAGAAGTTACTTACCATTATGGCCGCCATTTGTGCCCTCGCATGCTCCAACAACGAGACTAGAATCTATGACTTCACGGCCGAATCCAATTCGGGTGAGCAGGTAAACTTTGCCGATTACAAAGGCAAGGTTCTGCTCATTGTGAACACCGCCTCCAAATGCGGCTTTACTCCCCAGTACGACGGCCTGGAGGCTCTTTACCAGCAGTTTAAGGACAACGGTTTGGTTGTCATCGGCTTCCCCTGCGACCAGTTCGGCCATCAGGAGCCCGGCACCAACGAAGAGATCGAGGAATTCTGCCGCCTGAACCACGGCGTGACCTTCCCGCTGATGGCCAAGTCCGACGTGAACGGGGAGAATGCCAACGCCATCTTCAAATGGTTGTATTCCGAAAAGCCGTTTGCCGGATTTGGTGAGGGCGATACGGCCAAGTTCATGGACGGAATGCTCTCCCGCCAGGATCCGGACTACGCCTCCAATCCCGATATCAAGTGGAACTTCACAAAGTTCCTCATCGACCGTAAAGGTCGCGTCGTCGCTCGCTTCGAGCCGGTCGTGAAACCGGAAGATCTGCAAGCAGAGATCTATGCCCTCCTATAAGCCTCACTGGAGTCCGGATGCGGACTACTCATCGTGCCCGTTCTTCATCAGGAGGATGGACACGGTCGGTTATTTCAAGCCGGCCGAGGCTCCAGTGGCACAGTTGCCGCTTGTCGGCTTCATATATGTTACTTCGGGAGAAGTGCTGGTAGACGTTGACGGCACGTCATTTCTGTGCCAGCCGGGACAAATTCTTCTGATTCCCCAGCAGCATCCCTTCTCCATCCGATATTACAGGAGCGCTATTGGCTATACCGGCGGTTTCGCGCCGTCAGCAGTGGCTGATTACAAATCGCTGCGCTATCTGTCCGCGCCCCTGCATCAAGGCTTCTGGTTTGACGAAGGCGCCTTCATGGCGGAGCTCTTCAATATGCTCGCCAGCTCCTTCGAGAAAGGAGACAGCGTATTTGTGGAGAAGGGCCTGGACCTGCTCCTTTTGCGGATTAAACCGAATCTTCCCGCAACCATTCCTGCAGCGGTCAGTTCATTCCTGGAGTCGGTATTCAATCCTGACCATTTGCCTGGCACCATAGCATCCTATGCCGAAGAGGCGGGCATCAGCGAGAACTATCTGAGCCGCCTGGTGAAGCAGTCCACCGGCCGCAGTGTCGGGGCCTGGATCGATATCGTCCGTATCCAGCGCGCCAAGCGCCTGCTTTCATCAACAGACCTTTCCATCATCGACATTGCCTCGTCAGTTGGCGTGGAAGACCAGTCCTATTTTTCGCGCCTTTTCAAGAAAGAGACGGGTATAACACCATCTGCCTTCCGAAAAAGGATGCAAGGATAATCCTAATTCCATCCATTATCGACCTAAAATATCCCGCTGCTTATAGCGAACTTTGCAGCGAATTAAGGCCGACATGAACAAAAGAAATCTATACCTGACTGCTGCCCTGATCTGGGGCATCCCAGGCATCATTATCAGTGTCAAGGGGTTCCGTGCCTATCTGACCATGACGCCGGGAAAACTCTGGTGGCTGCTTCTCATCACTGCAACCGTCATTGTTGGATTTTATGTAATGTTTTCACGTATTGTGGACAGGTACTCTGCCCGTATAGCATCCTTGCCCCAGACAACTAATATCTGGCAGACCTTCCCGCTTCGTGGATGGATTCTGGCCATCTGTATGACATGCCTCGGAATCGCGCTGAAATTCATCCCCGGAATGCCGATGTCTTTCACAGCATCATTCTACAGCGGCCTGGGACCTATGCTGGTTGTTGCGGCATGTCGTTTTATCCATAACAGAAAAGACGTATGAACTTCAATGGAATCATAGTCGGGGCAGCCGTGTTCCTGAGCATCGGCATCTGCCACCCGGCGGTCATCAAGATGGAGTATTACCTTGGGAAACAGAGCTGGTGGATCTGGCTGGTTGCCGGACTGGGATTCTCTGCGCTGTCCCTGTTCGTGCAAAACGACACCATTTCCACCATCATCGGAGGCTTTGCCTTCTCCTGCCTATGGGCTATCCACGAGATGTTCCTGCAGGAGAAGCGCGTACTGCGCGGCTGGTTTCCGGAGAACCCGGCCCGGCATGGCTATTACGAAAAGCGCCGCAAAGAAATGGAGGGAAAGCTATGAAGCGTATCTTTTTAGCAACATTCTGCCTGTTGCTGATGGTGACGGCAGTGGCGCAGGAGAAGAAACTTCTGCGGGGCTTTGACGGGGGTATGATGGTCCACACCGGTTATCTTTCAGGCAATCTGGACGCCATCGGATATCAGCCGAAAGGTGCTCCCATGGGCATTGGCGGTGTTATCCGCCTGCACTTGGGGGAACATTTCAGGATTGGCAGCGAAGGTTATGTGTCGACACTCAGCCAGCGGAGCAATGGAAGTTATCTGAAGTATGGCTGGGGAGGCCTCCTGGCCGATTTCTATAAGGTTATAGGGCGCTTTCAGCCTTATGCCGGCCTCACGCTGGGCGGCGGCGCCATGACCACGCTCCTGATGTTGGAAGAACCCGTCTCGGCCTGGGCGCCCATTGACGGAACCGTTTTCCACAAGCAGGGCTTCATGGCCATCGATCCATTCGTCGGCTGCGATTTCATCGTGCTGGGCCCCATGCACCTTACCCTCAAAGTGGACTATCTCTGCGCCCTCAGCGAGTCAAAACTCCTTCCGCACGGCCCCCGGGTCTATATCGGCTTCCTGTTTTATCACTAAAGAAGATTTCACAAGAAACGCAATACCGCTTCGTTGAAAGCATCCGGGTTCTTATTCGCTACGAAGTGATTGCCCGGAATAATAACCATCTGTGCCCCTGGTATGGCATTCCGGAAGGACGAACAACAACTCAATGTCGCCTTTCGCGGTGTCCTTGTCGATCTGAAGCACAACACCGCCCACCTTCTGACCGTCCAGAACGATCCGGTAGGCTTCGGCTTTCTCTCCGTCGAGGGAACCCTCTATCGTCCTGCGAGAAATTACCTCATCTCCCTCCTCGCAACACTCATCCCGCATCCCGAACTCCTGCTGGGCGCCATACTTGAACGCCCACTGGTTGTCCAGGATGAACTGCTCCTGGTCTTCGGGCTGCAAGGGAACGAGTATGACTTCAGGCTGTTTCATTTGCACCGATAAATGCGAATTTACTTGTCAAGCTTCCTAATCAGTGAAAGGTCGCCGCTGGAAAGGACTTCGAAGTTCTCTTCAATCTTTTTGATGTCCCAGTCCCACCACTTCAAGTACAGGAGATAGGCTATGAATTCGTCGTCAAATCGCTTCCGGATAACCCGACAAGGATTGCCTGCAGCAACAGCATAGGGAGGGATGTCGGAGGCGACTACAGAATTGGCGCCGATGGATTCCCTGAAGGTTGGGATACCCACCCGCTATGGCAAAATGCAAAATAATTTTGGTTTTTAAGGAAAAAGCCTTATTTTTGAATCACTGATCGAAAGTTCTAATAACTAGAGATAATAAGCCCTTCAGGCGCGTCGCAAGACAGCATACTTGAGGGGCGTTCTTAATTTTTGGCCCCTCCGACCAGCTTTTCCCTTAGATTTCAATCAATAAGAAACCCTCCGGCATCATCGCGACGACGGAGGGTAACGACTGGATTTGACACCGGTCTTTCAGGGTATAATTGACATTTTTCGCATAAAATAATGAAAGGACCTACATATCCATCATAATTGTACCGTCAGGGCGTATTCGAGCTGTCTTTTCCCGTTCAGAGTACTCCTTATCGTATTCAATGAGGTAATAGGCTTTGATCCCCTCGGCACGCTCGCAATAAACGACATCGTCAATATCCCAGTCACTATATTCATGCGCCGCAGACAGTACCGTATCAGGAACTTCAGTAAGAAGAATTTTGGTCTTGGTATTAATCCAGACACCTTCACTGGAGAACCAGGCATCTTTCTCGTGTTCGTCATGGATGAATTCCGCCTTGAACACACTCAGCTCTTTTTCCCATTCAACACGGGTGCTTCCGGGAAACATGGAGTCAAACGTATTCTGGACTTTTTTAGGGGCCTTATGCACATCGTAACAGGACGTAATGAAAGCCAGTATTAAAGCAAGAAGGGCAATCAGCATTTTTTCATAAATCGATGAAAGTTTAAAATATTTGGAATAAACGAATCTTCTGTCAGTTGATCAACCAGGCCATTCCGAAACTGAAGATACAGTACTTGCCAACTCTCTGAAGGTCAAAGTCAGCAGCAATGTCTAACTGAACGCGGCGTGACACCAGCCAGGTGAAGCCGAATTCTGTTAGGTATTGGTTATCAGACTTGGGATGCAGGTAGTTATAAGCCTCGACAAAAGATCCTATATTATCCGAAATGTCATAATACAATCCCAGTCCGAGCAGGGTTATGGGCGTAGTCGTCTCACCGTCCCATTCTGCACCGATGTTATAGCCCAAACTCAGCCTGTCGTTCAGGGTATGGTCGAACAAAAGGTGGAATGACGGCGTCAGATGAGCGGGTAAAAGTACCTTCATTCCAAAATGCGGGGTTTTCATTTCAGCCAGGAAAGCAATAGATGGAATGATGCCCGATCCTTCGTGAAGCATTGTCTTCAACCCAATACTGATGGGGGCCATGTCAAAACTCGGCTCCATGGTTTTGCCGATGTCTGAAAGCAGGAAATCCGTGCCTAAGCGTACTTCGGCCCGCTCAAAGAGACCGAATCTGAGCAAACTGCTGTTCAAGGTAATCGTATGGGGAGCATCGCTATCCAATTCAACACCCATCCCGGTCTCCCATTGCAGTTTGAACCGGGGCATGATGTCCGTCCCCGTCAATGCACCGGGTCGGTCCGCAGAAATGACGGGCAGCTCATCCTGGGCTTGACAGATCCCATAAGAGAGCAGTAATGCAATGATTATGAATTCTTTTCTCATAGAGAGCGGATGGTTTTAGCGACGTTGATCATATGGTCGGCAATTCGCTCGGCATTGGAAGAAAGTTCCAGATACTGGGCACCAACCGAAGAAGTACAAATACCTTTCTCCATGCGAGTGATGTGACCATCTTCCATGGACTTGGTATAGCCGTCGATCTGCTCTTCCACCACATTGGCCCTGGCCAATGCTTCGAAGTCTTCATCACGGTAGGCTTTTACCATGTGGTCGTACAACTGGTGCAGCAATCCTTTGAGCTGGCTGATTTCGTACTTGGCATCGTCCGAGAACTCCTGTCCGGATGACGAGAGGGCCGTTGCATATTCGACGATATTCTCGGCATAATCGCCGATGCGTTCCAGGTCACGGACACTCCGGTATGTCGTATTGAGGTAGGCACGGTCTTTCTGGTTCAGTCCCGTGCCCGAATTCAGCCGGGAGACGAATCCAATAAGGCTCTGGTTCATATAATTCAAGAGCTGTTCCGTATGCTCAAACTCCTGCTTATCCCAAAAGTCCAGGCGTACGGCCATCTGAAGGGAACGATCCACGTTCTCCATTGCCAGGGAGCCCATCCAAAGAATCTCGCGCTTGACCTGGGAAACTGCGACAGGCGGGGTGCGGAGCATATTCTCATCCACGAAACGAAGCGACAGTGCTTCCTCCTGCAGAACCGGCTTTTCGGGAATCAGCGAAGATACCAAAGACACCAGCGGACGGGTAAGCGGGAGCATGACAGCTACGGTGATCACGTTGAAAACCGTATGGAACATGGCCAGCTGAGTCTGGGGAGCCGAAGGGAACAGACGGCTGAAAATGCTACCATAACTGACATCCAACCAGCCCAATGCCAAGGCTGCCAGCATAAAAAGGATTACGCCGGAGCAGTTGAACAGAAGATGGATCAGGGCTGTCCGCTTAGCATTGGTCCCGCTGGTCATGCCTGCAATCACCGCTACGACGCAGGACCCGATGTTGGAGCCCATTGTCAAATAGATTCCCTGGTCGATGCCAATCAGGCCGCTAACCACCATGGCGAGTGCGATGGAGGTCATCACGGAAGAACTCTGGATAATGGCGGTAAAGAAGGCTCCCAGCAGGACCAGCAGCAATGGATTGCTGATGCCGGCAAGGAAGGTCTTCACCCCGTCCAGGGCTGCGAAAGACTCCATCGAACTGCTCATCAGTTCCAGTCCCACGAACAACAGGCCGAAACCGGTCAGAATGCCGCCCAACGTCTTCACATTGGCTTTTTTGGAAAAGATGCCCATGAAAGCACCCAGTCCGGTAAATGCCGAGAAAATAATGCTGGTGGATACGGAATTGCCGCCGAACATACCCAAGGCAACAATCTGAGCCGTCACGGTGGTACCTATGTTGGCGCCATAGATGATGGTGGCGGCCTGCGCGAGTGAAATGATGCCGGCATTGACAAAGCCGATGGTCATCACGGTGGTGGCACCTGAGCTTTGGATGGCCGCCGTTCCCAGCGTGCCGATTCCTACACCCAGGAGTTTACTGCCAGATGCCTTGGAAAAAAGTTGTTTGAGTTTTTCAGAGCTTGCCGACTCCAGGTTTGAGCTCATCATCTGACAAGCGATCAGGAATACGCCGATCCCTGCAAGGAGTGTGAGCAATGCGTTGACGATTGCTGTAATATCCATATAATAGTATTAAAGGTGAAACTTGTTTTTGGGATGAATATCCCTCCTACAGCCTCAGGCTGCAGGACACAAGCCACTGCCTTTCAATACTTCTGCAAATGGATAATTGAGGGGTTTCGTACTTGACGATACGCTGTCTGAAGGGAAATGGACGGAAGAGACTCGGAACCCGTTTCTGGCTTCTCGAAGAAGTCATGAGGATAGCTTCTTCTTCGGTATCAACAACTTCTTCCACGCTCACATCCGCAGCGTCATAAAAGGAGGCTGCGGGAGCATAGTCCGGCAGTATCACTAACAGAAACGCTATGACGAATGTGAAAACTCTCATCAATGCAAAGATACGGATTTTTATTCTTCGCTCATAGAAAGCTCTCAGACAAATTTCGATTTGTCGAAACGAATTTACGCATTTTTTTCGACATCCCAATAAGCAAGTTCTTTCGGACACCATGGAAAAAACCCTGGCTTTCCATAGGATTATCAGGGCCTATAGTATGCCGATAAAGTAATCATTTTCCAGCATTAATCAGCGACACACCATCCGTTGTTTACATCATGCCCAAGTTACGCAGAAAAAACTTAAATTTGTATCATGGAATATCAACGAATCAACCTGGATGATTATAGTCTTTCCGGAGCAGGCGGAACGGCACTGACTTATACGCACAAGCAGGAAAAACGGCTGGCGAAGCTATACACGCCGGGCTATGCCGCAGATATGGCGGCTCAGGAGTTCACTACTTCCCAAACCGTCTACGAGCTGGGTATCCCCACGCCCCGTCCCATCCGTCTTGTCACGGACGGGGAACGCTACGGCGCAGAATATGAACTCATAGAGAACAAGAAGTCCTTCGCACGCATCATCTCGGAAGAACCTGAGCGCTTGGAACCGCTAAGTAACGAATTCGCAAAGCTCTCACGGAGTATCCATGCAACGCCTGCCGATACTGCTCGCGTCCCTTCTATCAAACAGCGCCTGCTATCATTCTATGAGGACAGGGAGATGCTGCCTGACTTTATTCGGGGAAGGATTGTGGATTTCATCCAGTCGGTCCCCGAGCATCCCTATTGCCTTCATGGAGATCTCCAGATAGGGAACATCATCCGCTCTGGAGACAGAGACCTCTGGATTGATGTAGGGCAGTTCAGCTATGGCGTCCCCGAGTGGGACCTGGGTTTCACCTGGCGTGTTACCGGCATTACCCGGGAAGAGCGCAGCCAAGAACTGTTCCACCTTTCTCCAGCCCAGCTTTCCCGGCACTGGCAAGTGTTTTCAAAGGCTTATTTCGAGGCCGATGGAAAGGAGCTGGAGGACAAGGTGCGCACGCTGTATCCCTACGCTGCCGCCCGGCTTCCCTACATGATTTTTCTCGCGTTCCACAAGCCCCTAAATGAGGAACTCGCCAGGAAATTAGTAGCCCCTGCCTTTGACGGAGAGAATGTCTGGTAAAGAAAAAGGAATATGGCGAACAGCGAATCACGTCCCATGATCGTTGACAGCACCATTATTTCTGTATCTATTCGGTAAATGCCTTTCCTGCTCCCCAGGCCTGGCCGACAACCTCGCCGAGGGCGCGGTAGCACATTCCGGCGGCATCGAAGACGATGGGCTTCAGCTTGGCAAGATCAATCTTGCCGTCGGTGAGGATGCTTTCGTCGGCGCTCTGGTTGATGACCTCGCCGATGAGCATACCGTCCTCAAAGCACACTACCTTGCATTCGAGCGTGAGGGGGTACTCATTGATGATGGGGGCATCCACGTTGGGACTGGGCGTGATGGTGAAGCCTGCCTTAGCTACCTTGTCTGGCACCTTGTTTCCGCTTACGAGGCCGAAGTAGTCTGATTCAGCAACGGTACTCTCATCAGCAAAACTCACGGTAAAGGCGCCCGTAACGGCCAAATTGTCAGTAGTTTTGTGCTTGGACAGGCTGATGACTATCTGCTTGTAATCCAACTGTCCGGCCCAGGCGGCCATCATTACGTCCGGATTATGCTCCTTGTCCCAAGTAGCAATCATTACGCATGGCTGGGGTGTAGTCACCAACGCGTGGTTCGGGCCGAAATTCACGCGCCCGGCCACTTCCTGAAGGGGGGTGTCGTTATTCATATCATTTAATGTTTTGTTGTTGTCCGTATTTTTGCAGCCTGCAAGTAATAAGGCTGCAGCCAGGATGCTGAAATGGAGTATTCTTTTCATGGGTTAAATATTGCTGTATTGTTCATCGCTCACCGGTTCCAATCTAACAAGGTCTCCCTAGTCCATCAGGCAAGCGCAGGCCGCGAGTCCTTTCTGACGCTCCGAGAGCGTTTGTCCGAATGCTGTTGTCATCGTCAATAATACTGCTACGGCAAAGGTAACGAAATTTTGCATCTTATTTCAGGTTCTCTTTGAAGAAGGTTTCCATCTTATCATAGGGAATGACGCCGGCCTTGTCGTCATACAGGTCCGTATGGACGGCGCCGGGGATGATGAGGAGTTCTTTGTTGTCGCCCTTCAGTTTCGCAAAGGCGCCCTCGCTGAAATAGCGGCTGTGTGCTTTCTCGCCATGGATCAGGAGCACGGGCGTCTTGATCTCGCCCGCCATGTCCAGCAGGGGCTGGTTCAGGAATGACATGGTGCCGGTGATGTTCCAGCCGTCGGTGGAGTTGCCGCT
The DNA here is from genome assembly GCA_946185745.1 of uncultured Bacteroidales bacterium. Classification (GTDB taxonomy): domain Bacteria; phylum Bacteroidota; class Bacteroidia; order Bacteroidales; family UBA932; genus Cryptobacteroides. The sequence goes on along the minus strand of CAMHKQ010000012.1, from coordinate 47,155 downwards.
GCGGGGATGGTAGCCGCGCTGGGTCTTGTAGTAGTCATGGTAATCCTTGACAAACCAGGGGGCATCGTCAGGGAGCGGGTCCACCACTCCGCCTGCACGCTTATGGTCGCCGGTGCGGTATTCTTCCGTCCGCTGGGCGGCCCAGGCCTTGCGCTGCGCGTCGCGGGCCTCCTCGCTGTCGGCGCTTCCGAAATAGCCTTCCCGCGCTACGCGGGACATATCGTACATGGTGGAAGTGACAGCGACAATAACGATAGTAACCATCATAGCAGTACGAGGATATTTAAGAGCCATTTATAGTGAAATTTCGATTTAACGAAGTGATTTAGCTCTCTTATCCCATTACAACATCCAGTATCATCATCAGTGCGAAGCCTACGGCAAAGCCGATGGTACCCAGGTTAGAGTGCTTTCCTTCCGCCGTCTCCGGAATGAGTTCTTCTATGACCACATAGAGCATGGCTCCGGCGGCAAAGGCCAGAAGATACGGCATCAGCGGAGTAACTGCCGATGCAAGCAGCAGCACCAGTGTTCCACCTATCGGCTCTACTATTCCGCTAAGGCTGCCGATGCCAAAGGCTTTCCATCGACTGTTCCCGGCGGCCCGGAGCGGCATGGAAATGATCGCTCCTTCCGGGATGTTTTGAATAGCGATACCAAGTGACAGAGCCAATGCGCCTGCCATGCTGAAGCCGGAATTCATGGCACCCGCGATAGCTACGCCAACAGCCATTCCTTCAGGAAAATTATGTATAGTAACAGCCAGGGCCAGTTTGGTGGTACGGGACAGGCGGCTTTGAGGGCCTTCAGCCTGGCCGGACGCATGGATATGCGGCGTCACATAGTCAATCAAGAGCAGGAAAGCGAAACCTCCCAACAGGCCGATAACCGCAGGCCAGACACTCCCTGAACCCATCTCCATAGACGGAATCAGCAGCGACCACACGGAGGCGGCAACCATCACTCCGGATGCGAATCCGAGGAGCGCTTTCTGCAAGTAACCAGGAATCTCTTCCTTCATAAAAAAAACAAAAGCTGACCCCAGCGCCGTACCGGCAAAGGGAATCAGAAGAGCAGTCAATATAGCGTCAATATTCATAACGATCCGAAGTTATTGATAATTCTTGAAAAAGACTGAATCTAAGACTCTCTATACTCTCTCGGGGACTGGCCCTTCATTCTTGAGAAGAACTTACTGAATGAAGGGGTGTCGGCGAAATGGAGACGGTCGCCAATCTGCGACCCCGTCGAGTATGTCAAGGCCGACCTTGCCATCCAGGTACCTGGCGTTGAGCTGCTGATGAAGTGCATGGAAGGCGTGAAGGACGAGGAGGAAGACCTCTTCTGGAGCCAGGGCGCCGTGGAACTCATCGAGGAAATAGACGCGAAGCACTGGCTGCGGTTGCAACTGTAAGGTGTTGAAAACCGATTTAACGAAGAATCCTCGCCCCCCTTATTTGATGATCCTGTAATAATTCTCCTTACGGGCTTTAGCGTGCGTCGGGACCACTTCGGGATAGCCCAGGGCAAGGGCGCCGATGCCGATGAGCCCCTCCGGAAGGCCCATTTCTTTCATGAGGGCCTCGCCTTCCGGGGTGGAGAACATTTCCCGCTCCCGGTTGATCCAGCAGGAGCCGAGACCGATGGCGTGGGCGGCATTCATCATATTGCCCAGCACCAACGTGCCGTCACAGACGGAATTGGCCCATTTCTCGGGATTGGAGGCAAAGACCAGAATGAAGGTGGGTGCGCCGTAAAAAGGGTCCACATCGCGCCCCCAGATAATGCGGTTCATCTCGGAAATCTTAGCCCGGAGTTCCGGGTTCTGCACGGCGACAATCCATGGATCCTGGTAACCCTTGCCCGTAGGGGCGTAGGTGCCGGCTTCCAGAACGGCCTTCAACTCCTCGTCAGCAATCTGCTCTTTCTTGTATTTGCGGATGCTGCGCCTGGTTTTCAGGGCATCCAGTACGATGTTTTCAATCATAGTTATTCCTCTTATAATTTCTTAACCGGACGGGCAGGAAAACATATGGCGGCATTGTCATGATAACTCATGTAACCATAATCCGGTACGCTGCTGTAAGCACCGCCTCTTGTGTCATAATAGTACGGGAACATGCCGCCGTCATAAGAATGTATATGAATGGTAGATGTGAAGAAGAAACTCCATTTGGGCTTATTCAGTTCCCAGTCTGCCACTTGATGATAGCTTCGGGATCGATCAGACCGCAGGAAGCAGCAAATAAAACAGTTGCTGCCGACAATAAAACGGAGAGACTATTCTTTTTCATAACGCCATAATACTCTTCTTGAGTTTTTTAAAGTTTGCAAATCAATGAATACAAATATATGTAAAATAAAAACAATAATAAGTCAACATACATTGATGCTTTTATCCTTTTTTTGTAAACAATCAAATTCGGTATGGCAAAAGAGAACGTATACCTGGCATCCAAGCCGCGCTATGAAATTCTGGACGGGCTTCGCGGCGTGGCAGCCCTCATGGTGATTCTGTTTCATTGTTTCGAGACTTACATTCCGGTTTTCGGCACGCAGCATATCAACCACAGCTATCTGGCGGTGGATTTCTTCTTTGTGCTGAGCGGCTTTGTCATCGGCTATGCCTATGACGATCGCTGGGACAAGATGACCACCTGGGGCTTCTTCAAACGCCGTCTTACGCGCCTGCATCCCATGGTAATCGCGGGAACGCTCATCAGCGCAGCACTTACCGGAGCCGCCTTTCCAGAAACGCTTAAGGTGCCCGCATGGAAATTCGCGCTTTGCCTTGTGATGGGCCTGCTGATGATCCCCTGCGGCCTGAACCTGGATATCCGCGGCTGGGGTGTCCTGAAGATTTACGATGAGCCCGTCCGCGAATGGCTCAAGGAACATTGGCTCAAAGGCAAAAGACAACCCGGCAGGTAAACCGGTCCATCTACTGCTTTATCAGCTGATAGGCATATATTTGACTTCTTGACAAGGAGACGGGTATCAACCGGCTACCAGGGCATGAAACTCCCTGAAAATGACTATATTTGTAAACATACTGTTTATACACTTATTGTCAATAATATGAAATTCATGAAGATTATGGCAGTTGCGCTCACTGCGATTCTCGCCGCTTCCTGCGGACAGAAGAAAAATGCACCCAAGGTACTTGTACTTTACTATTCCCAGACCGAAAACACGAAGGCCGTGGCCGAGGAAATCGCCACTGCATTGGGTGCCGACATCGAAGAAGTCGTGCCGGTAGAGCCTTATGACGGCACTTATGAAGAGACTATCCAGCGTTGCATCAGGGAACGAGAGGGAAACATTCTTCCCGGGATCCAGCCCGTCATGGCGAAGGTCGCTGACTATGACATCGTCTTCGTCGGCTATCCCGTCTGGTTCGGAACCTGCGCCCTGCCGATGCTGACGTGCCTCGGCGAAATAGACCTTTCCGGAAAGAAGGTGGTTCCTTTCTGCACCTTCGGAAGCGGCGGCCTGCAGTCCAGCACGGCCGATATCATAAAGAAACAAGCCCAGGCAGAGGTCCTTCCCGGTTACGGCGTACGGGCCGCCCGAATGGCCGCCATGCCCGCCGAGGTGGACCAGTTCCTGAAAGCCAGCGGCTTCCTGGAGGGAGACTTCGTAAAGCTTGAGGAGTTCCCCGAGCCCCACGCCGTTAATGAAGAGGAATCGGCCATTTTCGATGCGGCCGTGGAAGGCTACCGCATGCTCAACGCAAAGGCCTCGAAGGTCGCCTCCAGGACCATTCCGGGCGGAACGGAGTACGAATTCACGGCGCTCACCGCCCCCCGCGGAGCCACTCCCGACTCCGGCATGATGGAAATTAAAGTGTACGTGACCGTAAAGGACGGCGAAGCCCCCGAATTCACTCAGGTGGTAAGGTAGCTTACAGGACTTGCAGCGGGCGCATGGTGCCGGTAACCGTGCCGTCCGCCCATACCAGATAAGCTTCCAGAATCACTGAAAAGCCCTTTTTACTGCCGGTATAACCCACTTTGACCGCCGCTCCTCCTGCATACTTTCCGCCGGAGAAGGACGGAGGAGTCAGGGAGACCATCCATTCGGATGTGCTCCCCGCCTTGGTGCAGACGTCCTGGACAGTGCCGTCGTCGAGGCAGATGCAGGCCCGCAGCGAGCTGAAGGAGGCCTCGTCGAGCCCGGCCGGCATCACCAGCGGCAGAGTCGCGCTGCCGGTAAAGGCATATGCGCCGTTGCCTTCGTCTTCGCCGATGCGGAATACCAGCATCATCGGAACGCTGAAGGAACCGCCTCCGGCCAGATGGAAGACTATCTGGGTGGGCGAAGAGGAATCTACCGAAGAGAAGATGGAAACAGACGTTTCCGAATCTGCAATGGGGGCGAGCCTGGTCCAGCTTGCGCCGCCGTCATACGAGATGACCCAAAAGCCGTCTTCAATCCTGATGAGTGGCGTGGTGCCGTCGGAACCGTCGGCACGGAGCCGGTGACCGTCGGCGTAGAGCCATTCCCCGTCGATAGTCCAGTAATAGTGGCCGTCGCTGTCCTGCCGCACGCTGACCACGGGGCTGTGGCCGTCCTGCCCGTCGTAGCCGTCGATGCCGTTGTAGATGTTTATTACTCCGCCTTTGTCGAGGGTTATGCTGTAGCCTACCATTTTCCCGTCTTCCACTATTTCGCGGCAGCTGCGTATGTAGTCCGCGTCCAGCAGCGTCTTCAGCGAAGCCATGTCGGAGTTCATCTGCGAGCACAATGCCTCCAGAGCAGCGATGCGCTTCTCTTGCGCCTCGAGGAGGGCGCGGAGTTCGGAATCATCGTATGAGCAGGCTCCAATTGCAAGCGCTGCAAGGGCTATGGACAGGATTTTCTTGAACATACGTATGCAAATTTACAATAAGATTTCGGTTTTTGCTATCTTTGCCGTGCTATGAGAGTCGGAATGTTCATTGACACCTGGTATCCCATGGTGGACGGTGTCATCAAAGTGGTGGACAATTATGCGAGCCGCCTGGTAAAGTATTGTGACGTAACGGTTTTCTGCCCCACCGTCACCGGAGCCGTCAAGTCTGACGACAATGCAAAGCCCTACAGGATAGTGCGCTGCGGTTCCGTGCCCATAATCAATCTGGACTACTCTATGCCAGCCGCAATGCTCGATCCGTCCTTCACCGTCGAGCTCGGGGCCAGCAACCTGGACATCATCCACATCCACTCCCCCTTCGCGGTAGGCCTGTCAGGGGTGCTGCACGCCAAACTCCACAACAAGCCGGCTGTGGCCACCCTTCACTCGCAGTACCGCCAGGATTTCGAAAGGGCTCTCAACCTGAAGCCCGCCGTGGATTTCGCCATGTCCGGCGTTATGCGCGTATTCGACTCCTGCAACGAATGCTGGGCCGTCAACGCCGGCATCAAGGACCTGTATGTGAATGAATACGGGCTCAAAGCCCCCTGCAGCGTACAGCTCAACGCCACCGACCATGAGCCCGTTATAGACGAGGCAGCCGCGGCGCGCCTGGTCGACGAAACCTACGGCATCCCGTCCGACGCCACCGTGCTCCTGTTCGTCGGCAGGATCAATTTCATTAAGAACATAGACTTTCTGGTCCGTTCGCTTGCCATCGCAAAGCAGAAGGGCCTCGCTAACTTCAGGATGCTCTTCGTCGGGCAGGGTCAGGACGAAGAAAAGCTCGATGCTCTGATAAAGGAGCAGGGCCTTGAAAATGAGGTGATTATGTGCGGTCTCGTAAAAGACAGGTCCATGCTCGAAGCCATTTACTCCAGGGCACGGCTTTTCCTTTTCCCTTCGCTATACGACGCCAATTCGCTGGTCCAGATAGAGGCTGCATGTCAGGGCACGCCCACGCTCTTCCTGCACGGAGCCCGTACCGGAGCCACAGTCACCGAGAATGTAAACGGCTTTTTCTCCGATCCTTCCGAGGAGTGTTACGCAGGCAAGATTCTAGAGATTCTCGCAGACCACGCACAATATGAAAAGGTCTCTTCTGCTGCCAGAAAAGACCTTTACCTAAGCTGGGACGACGTGGTGAAGCAGGTCTACGACCGCTACCTCACCTTCATCGATATTTAGTTTACATCCAGTTCGAGTTCCACCGTCTGGGTGGCGCCGGAGGCAAGGGTTAGCCTTGCCTCAATGACGTGTGCACCGGCAGTGAGAGTCACGGTCGGAGTGCCGACTGCCGCGCCGTCAAAGTACCAGGATGTGGCGGTGGGGGCGTCCACGGTGGAGGGAACAAGCGTCAATTCGAACACGTCACCGGCCGAATAGGCCCCGTTGTTGGGATCGTAGATGTAGGACATGCGCCTGGTGCCGGGGAAACCGCTTCCCATGTTGAAGGTGACATTGCCGGCGGAGTAGGCGATGGAGCCGAGCGTATAGGCCATGGTTTCACCTGCCCAGTCAACGGGGGTGTAGCTGTCATATCCTCCTACGCCGAAGGCGAAATCATCACCGGTATAGTAAAGTCCGCTGCTTGCGCCGGGCCCTTCAGTATAGTTCTGGGCCCCGGCGGGGATGATGTAGCAGCAGGGGTGGTCGCCGTAAATGTTGAGATTCCAGTTGTTCCACCAATATAAAGCGGTACGACCGTGGACGTCCCTTGTCGATTTGTCAATGTGATAGACTACCAGACCTGGCTCCTCGACATGAGTGTCCCATGTTGTGGCACGACACTCATACAGGAAATATTCGTCTGTAGTCGAGGATTCGGACCTGTAGGCCTTTTTAAGCCCCTTCGAGAAAGCAGGGAGAGAAGCGTCGCCGCTCGCAGGAAGGGCTTCTATGGTCACATCCCAGCCGAGCATCTCGAGCTCGAAGGCATTGAAGAATGGAGGTCTCCTTCCGCGATCGTTGTACGAGCCACTGCACATAGTATCGTAGTTATACGTACCACCGCTCTCGCCGTAAGTCTCGTAGTTAGTATCATACACATCCGGGAGGCCCAGCGAATGGGCAAACTCGTGGCAGGTGGTACCGATTCCGGCCAATGTGCCCAAGTAATTAATCTCGGAGGTACAGAAATACCTGTTCAGTGTTTTGCCGTCGAAGCTATGATTGGGATCAATCGCATCAAAACTGGAGTCTAGCTGATGGGCGTAATAGTACGCAGATGAAACATACCACTGATGCGGCCATATTTTATCAGCTCCGCCGCCTTCAGCCTGGTTGGTGCCGGCAAAATACATCAGCGTCATGTCAATTTCGCCGTCGCCATCGCCGTCGTACTGGCCGAAATTGATATCAGTGTTTGCATCCAGCCATAAAGCCGCCTCATAGAGAGCCTCTGCAGCCTTATCATCATTAGGACCGTCACCCTCATAAGGAGAGCCGTAATATGCCTGGGTTTTCGACAGTGTAACCGGACCGTAAACGTCGAAAATGGGATTAAAGGCATCATTGGAATTGTCGTGATAGAAATCAGCTACGCTTCCGACGGCGCTATTATAAGAATAACCCGCCTGGTTAAGCATGTTGGAAAAAGCGGTTCCAGGATCCCCCCCGGTCACAGTGAATGCGACATCGCTGAATTGGACGATTATCACAGGGATACGGACGGTACCGATGGTGGTGGTTTTATTCGGCGGGGTGATACTCCTGCGTTTCGGACTGTTTATGCTCTGTTGGCGCGCTCTGTTGACGACTGCCTGTCCGTTGACGGCAGGCTTCAGAAAACCGTTGGAATCGAATTCAAGCACCGTTCCGCTGGGAGTGGTGTACCAGCTGGAGAATTCGTCGCCATGTAGACGCACCTGGATGGTAGTGCCGTCCGGCTGCTTGAAGTTCATGATTCCGGGATAGGCCGGGATGGCGTACGACGCCACGAAGGAAACCAGAAGCGCTATTGCGGAAATAAGTATGTGTTTTTTCATGGCCGTTTACTTTTTAACAATGAAACAATCCCCTGCCGCGGTGGTGAGCCAGACGGTGGAGCCGTCTATCATGGCAACCGTCACGGCATAATTGGTGGAGGAATCGAGGGTAAGCCCGGTGTAGCTGCTTACGGTAAGGGTGAAGCTCTGGCTGAGGGTCGGATTCTCGGGTATGCCGCTCATTTCGAACGAAGTGCCGGCAGCGGGAGAATAGATGCTGAAGGTAAGGTAACCTCCGCTCCAGGTACGGCTGAGCTGGTCGGTGCCCTTCGCATAAGTTACTTCTTCACCGGTGTGAAGGTACTGACCGAAGATGGTCTGGTCGAGGTCGGGAGTCACGGGATCGCCGGAACCGGTTTCGAGCTTATACAGCTGGACATCGGCCTTCGAGCCGTCATAGAAACGGAAACGGCCTGCCGAGCTGTCGTACTGCAGCTGGAAGCCCATATAAGTGGAATTCTTGATAGTCCATGTACCACTTTTATACTCGACCCTGTTTTGCATATTGGTCGACGTCGTGGTTGAAGTGGCAAGTCCGCTTGCATCGCCGGTGAGGCCGATGTAATAACCGCCTTCACCGCTGATGTAATACTTAACACCGGAAACAAGTGTAAAAGTAAATGCCGCAGCATCTGTGGTGGCATCAGAGACGATTGCATCGTCGGCTATGGTAACTGCGATGTAGTTGCCGGACTTGTCAATTCCGGAGCCTAAACCTCCGTCCAGGGCCCTGGATGCAGTCTCATTCACAATCAGGTACTGGCCGCTGCTCAGTTCCCCTTGGCTGTTAATCTTCACATACCTCGACGTAGGCACCGACGGCTGCAGGGTGCCGCTCATGTCCACGGTAAACCTGGACGAACGGCCAGAAGTGAAGTTGAGAACCTGAGCGCCGGTGAGGGTGACGGTCTTGCTCCAGGTTTTGGTGGCGGTGCTTACGGTAACCGTGAACTCGTCGCCCGCGGCCAGCGAAACCGGCCAGCAGGTGAAGATGGCGGTCAAGCCCTCGGCAGCGATGCCGGCACCGTTGTAATCGAGGGTGATAGTTTCCTCGGCACCTCCCGAAGTGAGCGTACCCGCAGTGAGGTCGGCCACGCCCTGTCCGGCAAGGCCCTTGCCCGTGGCGGTGAAGGTGACCGTCTTCACGTTCTCGGCGGTGCCGAGGTTGGTGAGTGTCATCTTTCCGACTGCGGAAAGGCGCGTGAAGTCGACGCTGAGCGAAGCGGGCTGCGTGGCGGAACCGGTGACCGGATTGGAGATGAGGATATCTGCTCCGGCACCCCAACTGGTGGCGGTAGGCGCCTGTTCAGCAGGAAGGTTGATCTTGAGGGCTGCAGGAGTAAGGTTCGAAGTAGCCTCCCATGCCGATGCGGGATAGAGGCCGTAGTAATTGAAACTGCTTCCAGCCTGTGCGGCGAGGGTAACGGGGAATGCGATCTTGTCGCCAGTGACTACGCCTTCGGCGGAAGTGTAGGCTGTGCCGGAAGCGGCGCTTCCGACGGTTTCGATGACCTTGAGGTATTCGCCGCTGCCCCAGGAGACGCTGGTGCCGTCAAGCACGGTCTTGGAAGCGGGCATGGCGGCCTCTACTGTCATCTCGATGTGGCTGGGGGCACTGCTGCCCACCTGGACGAACTCTTCTTCCATCTGGCATGAAAGAAGACAGAGAGCGGCTGCGAAAGCCGGCAGGATGAATCTTGCTTTCATGACTCTTTAGAATGGAAGGTTGGGTAATTCGGGAAGGCTGGGCATGCCGGGAAGGCTGAACAGCCCGAAATCGTCTTCACCGTCGAGGTCGGGTACGCCGCCGGGGCTGGCGCATACCAGATTCATCGGACGGATGAGAATTTCCTGGACGTCCGGCGACTCGTAGGGCCGGCGCTGTCCGTTCTTTAAAGTGTCCGTAATCATGCTGTTATAGTTGTGTGTTGCTGTTATCCGGTTACTGATTCACAAATATAAGGAAAGGCGGTGAAAAATGCAATAGCACTTCACACCGCAGCGTATACAGAAGGCAACTGGAACTATTTGAGATACTCCGCCAGGATATCCGCAAGCCGCGAATCGGCCGTGGCGTTGATGGCCTGGTCCCTGACGGTGCCGCCCTCTTCGATGGTGAGGCATCCGCAGATATCCGCCCCGAGCACTTCCCTCCCTTCGCAGAACATCCTGACCACCGCCTCGGTCTGCCCGAGAGTCATGGAGCCCTGCCCCCAGTTGGTGCGTGCGCAGGCGGGGCAGAAGGCGTCCTTGTCGATGGAGACATAAAGCGGATTCTCCCCTTTCACCGGGGTGACCGTAGAGCCCTCAGGGAAGACGGTAACGCGAGAGCCGAAGCCGGCGGTTTCGGGCAGAAGCAAGGGGTCGATTCCCACTATTATGACCTTTTCCAGCATGGGATTTTCTTCCAGCATGGTGCGCACCCAGCCCCCGCAGCTCAGGATTCCTCCCCCGAAGGCAGACTCCTGCATGTCGGGATGATGGTCAATCAGAAGCAGGTCGAACTTAGTAGTTATAAGGTCGCAAAACAACTTTGTTACATAATGGAAATCGCCACTTCCGATGAAATGAATGCCCGAAAAGTCGCCTATGCGCTCCGCGATGAGCTTTTCAGTGTCGGGGTCGCAGTAGCGGCGGCTGCCTTCGAGGGCGCTGAAGTCGAAAGTAACGGTTCTCATTATTTCACCAGACAGGAATCGAGCCCTTCGACAATGGATTTCTCGTCCATGTTCTGCCCGATGAAGACTATCTTCTGCATGCGGTCGCCGTACTCGGGGTCCCAGTCACGGGCGAGGTTGGCGTCGCGGAGCATCATTTCCGCAAGCTGATCCTTGGGCATGGATGCGAACCACAGGCCGGCGTCCTTGATTGCCTTCTGCACGCCCGACTGCTCGAACAGATAGCAGTTGTCCCTCTGGTCGGCGAAATAGCAGAGGCCCTTGGCCCTGATTACGCTCGTGGGCCATTTCCTGGCCACCCACCAGTCGAACCGGTTCATGTCGAGAGGCTCCCTGCGGTAGTAAACGAAGGTGCTCACTCCGTACTCGTCGGCCTCCCCTTCCTCTTCGTTGTGAAGATCCCCTTCACCCTCGATGGCGTTGATCCATGCGGCGGAAGTGGCCACCTTGTCGAAGTCGAACAGACCGGTATTCAGCAGCTTTTCGAGCGGGACCGCGCAGAAGTCGCAGGTGATTATTTCCGCCCCTGGATTGAGGTTGCGGATGACCGACTTCACGCGGGCGAGCTCTTCGGGACGGACCTCCGACGCCTTGTTGAGCAGCACTATGTTGCAAAACTCAATCTGCTGAATCACAAGGCTTTCCAGGTCTTCCTCGCCGAAGTTGCGGAGCGGCAGGGTGTCGCCGCAGCTGAATTCGCTCTGCATGCGCAGGGCATCCACCACGGTAACAATACAGTCCAGTTTGGCGTAGTTGTTGCCGTTTGCATAGTCCGGCCCCAGCGTGGGTATCGAAACTATGGTCTGCGCGATGGGCGCGGGCTCGCAGATACCGCTGGCCTCGATGACTATGTAGTCGAAGCGGTTCTGCCGTGTGAGGTCGCACAGCTGGCCCACAAGGTCCATCTTGAGCGTGCAGCAGATGCAGCCGTTCTGCAAGGCCACCAGGGAGTCGTCCTTTCCGCTCACCATGCCGCCCTTCTCGATGAGGGAGGCGTCTATGTTGACCGTGCCGAGGTCGTTCACTATCACGGCGAAGCGGATACCTCTCTTATTTGAGAGGATGCGGTTCAGCAGAGTGGTTTTCCCGCTGCCCAGATAACCGGTGAGCAGCAAAACTGGAGTTTCCTTGAATTCCTTTTCCATTATTGTAGCCATTCGAGCGCTTCCGAGGAGCCGGTGACCCAGATGGTGTCACCCTCCTGGAAGACGAAGTCCGCACGCGGGGTGCTTATGTAATTGTCTTCCCTCCTGACAGTGATGAGGATGCAGTCATGCTCGCGCAAGCCACTGTCCTTCAGCATTTTGCCAAGGATGGGACTGTTTTGGTTCAGAGTGAAAGAGTGTATTTTGAGGTCTGGATCCGGAAGCGGAGCCGGCGCGGCCTTTTCCTCCTTCGGGGCGTTTTCCTTTTCGTTCAGATTGCTGAGGAACCGGCGCTCGATGCGGTCGTACCGCTTGAAATACGAGCGCGCCACCATGAACAGCACCACCCCTGCCGCAAGGATTACGACCACCACCCAGCCCTTCAGGTTGACGTACTCCTCGATGGCGAAGAGCACGAAGCCGAGGGCTATGAAGATGCGGCCCAGAGTCATTCCGAAAATGGGATAGATATTGCTCTTCTTGTCGGCGATAAGCTTGGAAGAATGCTCGTTCATGCTGCCGGTGGCCACAGCCATGCCGTAGAGGAACGGGGACATCACCGACAGCGTAATGACTATGCAGAGCAGATTCCGGACCGCGTCGCTGACGTCGGGCAGGATCCTGGCCATCAAGGGACCGAGGACGTTGTGCCCGAGGATGAGAATGGCGATGAGCAGCACCCCGTAAAGCCCTATGCGGGTGAGATAAGCCTTGAACAGATGGTGCCATTCGTTCTTTTCGGCAGCCGAGCTCCGGCCCTCGGTTCCAGGATGGTCGATGCGCTGCAACACACTCAGCGGCAGCACATTACGTAGCCACTTGTAGGCCGGGCCGGCCAGTTTCATGGTGTACGGCGTGGTGAATATCGTAATGACCGAGACGGCGATGATCACCGGATAGATGAAGTCTCTCATCACCCCGAGGCTCACTCCCACGCCCGCGATGATGAAGCCGAATTCGCCCAGCTGGGCAAGGCTGAAGCCCGTGTGGAGGGCGTCTTTCAGGCCTCCCCCGGCCAGGATTATTCCGAGCGAGGCGAAAAGTACGTGGGTAAGGACTACCACAAGGGCGAGGACCAGTATGAGCCACCAGTACTGCACCACGGCCTGCGGGGCCAGCATCATGCCAACCGAAACGAAGAATATGGCTCCGAACAGGTCTTTGATGGGTGACGTGAGCCGCTCGATGTGTTCGCTTTCGACCGTTTCGGCCAGGATGGAGCCCATCATGAACGCTCCCAGGGCCGACGAGAAGCCCGAGCCGGTGGCGAGCGCCACCATGCCGAAACACAGGCCGAGGCTCACTATGAGCAGGATTTCGTCGTTCAGGTACTTCCTTGTCTTCTTGAGTATGGTGGGGATGAGATAGATGCCCAGCAGGAACCACAGGATGATGAAGAACAGCAGCTTGCCCAGGTTGAGCAGCATCTCTCCCCCGGAAAACTTGTTGGACACCGCCAGGGTGCTGAGCAGCACCATTAGGAGTATGGCGATGAGGTCTTCGAAAACCAGGGTGCCGAAGACGGCCGGGGCATAACTCTTCTTGCCGAGCCCCATTTCACTGTAGGACTTGACCACCACCATGGTGCTGGACATGCTCAGCAGGCCGGCGAGGAAGATGCTCTCCATGGTGGTCCACATCAGGGCTTTGCCCACCATGTAGCCTATCACGAACACGCCGAGGAACTTGCTTCCGGCCGTGGCAAGCGACGCCCTCCCGGCCTTGAGCAGCTTCTTGAAACTGAATTCGAGGCCGAGCCCGAACATGAGGAAGATGATGCCGATATCGCTCCAGAGCTTAACGGTTTCGGAATTGCTGATGCCGAAAACGCCCATCTCCGGGCCTATGATGAACCCGGCTATGATATAGCCCAGAATGGCAGGCTGTTTGAGGGCTTTGGAGATTATGGTGCAAAGGCCGGCCGCTATCAGAATGACGGCAAGGTCCCTTACAAAATTCACTTCTTCGGTCATTTATTCGGCTATAAACTCGTCAAATTTACAAAAAATACGTAAATTAGCGGCCACATCATATGCAAACTGAACCAATTATTTCCAATATGAAAAAACTTGCATCCATTCTCTTCCTGGCAATCGTCTGCGCAGCAGGCCTCAACGCCCAGGAGAAAGAAATGAAGACAGGCTGGTCATTCGGGCTTCTGCCTACAGCCACCTATTCTGTAGACAACGGCTTCCAGGCCGGTGCCTTCGGCGACGTCTATTACTACGGCGACGGTGCCACCTATCCCGATCCCCTGCACAAGATCAGCTGGGAGGCCTCCTACTTCACCCACAGCCACCGCATGCGCCTGTACCTGGCATACGACTCCAAGTACCTCATTCCCAACATGCGCGTGAATGCGTCCGTCACCTACATGAACGACCCCCTGTACAGCATGTGGGGTTTCAACGGTCCGGCCGCTACGCAGGGCACCGAGAATTATTATGGGGCTAATCACGTATGGGGCAACAGGAATATGTATGTTCCTCTCACCAACAACAATGTAAACTATTACGGCATGAGCCGCGAGATGCTCCGCATCCTCGCCAACTTCCAGGGCCGCATCACCGACAACCTCAACTGGGCCGCCGGCGTGAACTTCTGGAAATGGAACCTCGGTGCCATGAAGGACAACGGTGTGGAAGTTGACGGCAACAAGAAGTACTATGATACCAATGCCACCCTGTACAATTTCCTCGCTAATAACGGTGTTATCACCGACGCGGAAAAGAACGGAGGCATCTCCCTTGAGTTCAATGCCGGTCTTGTCTACGATACCCGCGACATCGAGGCGGCTCCCAACAGGGGCATCTGGGCGGAAGCATACCTGAACGGAAACTTCATCGGCAGCCCGTATCTCAAGGCCTGCGCCTATTTCCGCAACTATATCAGCATCCCCATCAACATTCCTGCAGGTAATCCCGTGTTCGCATACCGCCTTGCATGGCAGCACACCATTCTCGGCGAGACTCCCCTGTACATGGTCCAGAACAATCCCCTGCTTGTGCAGCGCAACATGATTTCCGAGGGATTCGGTTCCAGCAACACCATCCGCGGCCTGCGCGAGAACCGCATCCTGGCCGAAGGCATGGCCTGGGCCAACACCGAACTCCGCATCAAGATCGTCAAGTTCACCCTCGCCAAACAGTACTTCTACATCGCAGTTAACCCGTTCTTCGATGCGGGCATCATTACCAGGCCCTACAAGGCGGACGCCCTTGCCAAAATCGCCGTCGACGGAAAGGTTTACGATCCCGCATTCAATCTCCTGACCGGGACCACCGACCCCATCTACGATGCCTCCAAGGTCCGCACGCTCGTCTACAGCGGCGGTGCCGGCCTGAAGATCGCCATGAACCAGAACTTCATCGTTTCAGCAGACTTCGCAAAGTGCTTCACCGAGGGCATGGACGCCGGTCTCTGGATCGGTATCGGTATCAACTATCAGTTCTAAACCTGAATCTGAAACAAAAGGGCCGGCCTTCAAGGACCGGCCTTTTTTTATTATGAGGAAGCGCCTGGCAGGTAGTGAATGAAAAGGATGGTGAGGTCGTCGCTCTGGGGGGCGTCGCCGACGAAATCGGCCACATGCTTTTTAATGTTCTCCAGGTGGGCCATGGAATCCTTGTGCCCGTGAAGTGCCTGCTTGACACGGTGCTCGCCGAACTGTTCGTGGGCTGAGTTTTCGGCTTCGGTGAGGCCGTCCGTATAGAGCAGGATGGCGTCGTTGTGCTTGAACGGGATTTCCTGCTCCACGTAATCGGCTCCGCCGATGATTCCCAGCGCCATGTTCGGTTCGACAGGCAGGGGGCTGATGGTATCGGTGAGCAACATGGGAGGATTGTGCCCCGCGTTGCAGTAGCGCAGCCTGCCTTCCGCAAGATCCAGCACGCCGCAGAAGAAGGTTACGAACATGTTGCTCTCGTTCATGGACGAAAGATTGTCGTTCATGGCCTTCACGATGCGTCCGGGCCTGTCTTCGCTTGCGGACAGGTTACGGAAGGTGGTACGTGTCACAGCCATCACCAGGGCCGCGGGAACACCCTTCCCGCTCACGTCGCCCACGCAGAAAAAGAGCTTTTCGTCGCGGATGAAGAAATCGTACAGGTCTCCGCCGACCTCCTTTGCCGGAACTATTGCGGCCGCCATGTCAAGGTCGTTCCGCTCCGGGAAGGCGGGGAAGGTATTGGGAACCATTGACATCTGGATGTCGGTGGCGACGTGGAGCTCGCTCTCGATCTGCTGCCGCTGACGGTTCAGTTTCAGGTAGCGCATCTGCCCCCTGATGAAGGAGAACAGCATGAAGGCGATCAAGGCGAGGCCCAGGATCTGCAGCAGCAGCACCATGGTTCCCATACGCTTGAGACCGGCATAGATGTCGTCGTCGGGAATGACTATGGACATGGACCAGCCTGTACGCTCCATCGGCGCATAATAGACCTGGCTGGTGGCTCCGTTATAGGTGATGGGCATGCTGCCGGATTCGCCGGAAAGCAGGGCACTCGAGAGGCCGGCAAGGCCGGAGGTGTCATCCAGTTCCGAAATGTATTCCCGGACGGTCTTTTTCATCGCCAGGGTCTCGACCGGGCTCATCATGATCTTGCCGCTGCGGCTGAGCATGACGTTGAACGAGTTCGGATAAACCTTTATGTCGCCCACAAGTTCCTCAAGCCAGTCAAGCGAAATGTCCGAGGTAAGGACGCCGGCCAGCCTGCCCCTGTTGTCACGGATGGGCATTGAAAAGGTGGTCATGAGGAAACCGCCGCCGCCTTCATCCACATAGGGTTCCGACCAGTAGCCTGCCCCCGTTTCAAGGGGTTTGGCGAACCATTCCTGCGAGACATAATCGTATTCTTCCGTGGCCAGGGAGAGCGCCTTCAGGCTTCCGTCCTCATCCCGGAACACATAGGGAGCGAAGAGCGGCAGCCGGCCCTTGTAACCGGGAACGAGCGCAAAGGACGAGCCGCTCACCACCGGATTGTCTTCCAGGATGCGGGTACATACCCTGACCATGCTGTCAGGATTATCCAGGCACCACCGGGCGATCCACACGTTGTTGCGGACGGCCGTCTCGGTGATGTCGATGACGTCCATTATCTTGTTGCGGGTGGCTTCCAGCTGGCTCTGGGCCCTCAGGTCGGCCTCCTGTTTTATGGCCTTCTGTGAAAAGAAGAACTGCACCAGGGCCGTGGCTTCCAGCGCAAGTGCGGCCGTAACCACCAGCAGCAGAGCCCTACCGCCTCCATTGATTTTCATCGCTTATGACATGAAGGAGACGAAGAAGCCCGGGAAGAACACGTTGGTGATGAGATAGCCGATGATGGTGCTCACGATCACGCTTATAAGCCCGGGCATCATAAATGAGTGGTTGAGCAGGTACTTGCCGATCTTGGTGGTGCCGGAGCGGTCAAAATTGACCGTGGCGATATCGGAAGGATAGTTGGGTATGAAGAAGTAGCCGTACACGCTGGGAAGGACGCCCAGAAGGACGGGCCCCGGAATGCCAAGCGAATACGCCAGCGGAAGCATGGAGACCACCACGGCGCCCTGGCTGTTGATGAGCACCGACACCAGGAAGAAAACCAGCGCGATGGTCCAGGGATAGGACTCCACCATGCCGCCGAGCATGGTCTTCATCTCGGTCATGTAATTCGAGAAGTAAGTATCTGCCAGCCAGGCGATTCCGTAAATGGCGACGACAGCCACCATGCCGCTCTGCCAGACCGCGCCGCCCACCGCGCGCTTGGGCTGGGCCTTGCAGAACATGATGTTGCATGCGGCCGCGACGAGCATGATGATCTGGATGATGAGGTTCATCTTGGGCAGATTGATGGCGCTTGCCAGGGTGACGC
Source organism: uncultured Bacteroidales bacterium (assembly GCA_946185745.1). GTDB lineage: Bacteria > Bacteroidota > Bacteroidia > Bacteroidales > UBA932 > Cryptobacteroides. Next base: position 29,599 of record CAMHKQ010000012.1, on the reverse strand, counting down.
TCTCGCCGCCCCGGGTGACATGGATCATCTGGCAGAATGCGAAAGCGACTATCACGAGCAGGGATGCCAGGAAGACGTAGACCGAAGCCTTGGCCTCTTTGGTGATGACCTTGTCGAGGGTGGTGGCGTTGCTGCCGTAGATGTACTGCCGCTGTTCGGGATCGGCTATGCGGGCCTGGAAGTCCTTGTCGGCGGAGAGGTCCTTGCCCCTGTTGTACGAAGCGGCGGCGGCGCACATGAGGCCTATGAGGCAGGCCGGGATGGTGACCATGAGCACATGCGGGATGGTGACCATGTAACCGTTTGCGTTGCTGATGGTTACGAAGGCCACGACCGCGGCCGCGATGGGCGAGCAGGTGATGCCTACCTGAGACGCCACGGATGCCACGCCGCAGGGCCTTTCAGGCCTGATTCCCTTCTTGAGCGCGATGTCGCAGATGATGGGCATGATGGTGTAGACCACATGGCCCGTACCTACCAGCACGGTGAGGAAGAAGGTGGTGACGGGGGCGAGGAAGGTGATGTGCCGCGGATGCTTGCGCAGCATCTTTTCCGCTACCTGGATCATCCAGTCCATACCTCCGGAGGCCTGCAGCGTGCCCGCGCAGGTGACTGCGGCTATAATGATGTAGATAACATCGGTGGGAGGCGTTCCGGGCTTGAGGCCGAAGCCGAAAACGAGAATTGCGAGGCCTATGCCGGAGATGGCTCCGAGTGCCAGGCTGCCGTACCGCGAGCCGACATACAGTGCAGCCAGTACGATCAGAAGTTGAATAATCATCAAAGTGCTCATATATCGCAAATTTACTATTTTTGTGGAAATGTGCAAGAAAGTTCTCCATTTCCTTACCGTTTTATTCCTCCTGGGGGCCTGTTCCTATGACGACTCCGCCCTGAGGGAGGAGCTCGAGGCGCAGCAGAAGCGCATCGCCGCCCTGGAAACTCTCTGCACGGCGATGAACAAGGACATCAAGTCCCTTCAGACCCTGCTCGGGCAGAACTTTATCAGCGCTTTCGAGGCCATTACCGAAAGCGGAGCCATTACCGGATACCGCTTCACTCTCACCGACGGAAGCACCATCGACATAAAGATTCCAACCGACGGACACGTCGGCACGGACGGCACGACCCCTGTCCCGGGGGTAAAAAAAGATGCCGACGGCAATTACTGCTGGACCCTTGACGGAGAATTCATAGTCGTGGACGGGCACCGGCTGCCGGCCACGGGCGAAGCCGGCATGACTCCCCTGCTCGGCATCCGGGACGGGTATTGGGCGGTATCGTACGACGGCGGCTCCAGCTGGCAGGTCCTGTTCCCCGCCACCACCACGTCCACCCAGCCCACCGTCTTCAGTGGTGTGGACGCCAGTTCCGGCACCTATGTCATCCTCTACCTGACCGCAGGCGGCAGCCTCACCCTCCCCCTGAAGGCATCCTTCCGCATCGGGGACGACGGTTCCCTGGAGCCCGTAGCCTTCCTCATTTCCGCCACCATCCCGCTGGAACTCCCTTACCGCATGTCCGAAAAGGATTTCAGCGCCCTCATGGTCAGGATCCGGACCTCCGACGGCAGCGTCCAGGCCATCTGCACCAAATCGGAGTCCGTCACCCGCGACGACTGGTCGCTCAGCCTCGAAGGGCCCGCCTTCGCCCATGGAAGCCTCTCCTCCGATCCGTCCGTGACGGTCACTTACAACGGGGACGGCCGCGACGTGACAGCCACCCTCGAGGCCGCGCTCATCTGGACCGACGGCAGCGTCACCATGGCATGGAGGCGCATCTCCGCCACCCGTCCCACAGGCAACCAGCCCGGCTGGTTCGAACTGCCGGAAATGCACATCAGGAAGAGCGGTTCATACAGCGTCAACCTGCTGGACGACAGCCAGTACTACAGCAGCCATTCCTTCAGCATGGCCGGCGTGAACTACCGCAACTACACGGTCTGCTTCAGCGCGGAACATCATGTACCCCTTTGGGTCGCGGCGCCGCGCCACCCGGTATATTCGCAGAAAGGCACCTCCCGCTCCGAGAACTACCGGCCCGACCCGGGCATCCCCTCAAGCATCCAGTATTATTCCAGGAGCATCGGAGGCGGATGCAACAAGGGCCACATGCTGGGCAGCGCAGAACGCCTTTGCTGCTCCGACGCCAACAACCAGGTGTTCTACTACTCCAACATAGCGCCCCAGCTCGCCGACGGGTTCAACACCGGTGGCGGCGGCTGGAACTACCTTGAAGACTTCGTGGACAAATTCGAATGCGCCGACACGCTCTACGAGGTGGTGGGAACATGGTTCGAACCTTATACCGACGGCCACGGAATCAGCGTGAACCCGGTCACGATCACTTTCGGAAACCGGCCGGACGTGGACATGCCCACCATGTTCTACTACGTTCTTCTCAGGACAAAAAAGGGTGATTCGGGAAAGAGCATCGCAAACTGCGAAGCGTCGGAGCTGATGTGCGCCGCGTTCGTGCGCAGCCACAGCAACGCCCTCGCCGGCCAGAGGGTGACCAGGGCGGACATCATGTCCGTCTCGGAGCTCGAGAAAATCACGGGACTGGTCTTTTTCGCGAACGTCCCGAAAGCGCCCAAAGACAAATGCTCGCCCTCGGACTGGGGGCTGTAGCGGCTACCTCGGATACGTGAACGACGAACCGCCGACGAACTCGCGCAGCAGCGAGGTGTTGGGGATTTCGTTGTCGGGAATGGGCGTGAAGTAGTGGATGAACTTGAGCAGCCGGTGCGCCTCGCTGTATTCGGGACAGTTCTTGGGAACGCTCTCCAGAATGGGTTCGGCATGGTTGCGGAGCACCGCGAATTCCACCAGATAGGCGCTGTTGAACATCACGTCGGCGTTTTCCTGATAGGGGTATATCCATTCTTCCTCGGCCTTGCGGACCAGGGGCCACTGGGCGATGGTCTCGCGGGCGGTGAAGGCGCCCTTGTAGCAGTCGCGCACTATCCTTCGCAGCAGGCGGTTGTCGCTGGTGGGGATGCAATTGTGCGCATCGAGCGCGATTCCGGTAAGGGTGCTGATGTAGATGCGGAACTTGCGGGCGTTCGGGATCTGGTCGGTAAGGCGCGGATTGAGCGCGTGGATTCCCTCCACCACCACCACGTTGTTGGGCCCCATCTTGAATTTCTTGCCCTTGTACTCGCGGATACCCGTCTTGAAGTTGTATTCCGGCACCTCCACCTCCTCGCCGTTCAGAATGCGGAGGAGGTCTTTCTGCAGGGCCTCATGGTCCACGGTGTCGAAATTGTCGAAATCGTAGCTTCCGTCCGGGAGCTTGGGAGTGTCGACGCGATTCACGAAATAGTCGTCGGTACTGAAGGTGAGAGGCCTCAGGCCGCAGGCCTTGAGCTGCACCGCAAGCCTTTGGGACACAGTGGTTTTACCGGAAGAAGATGGGCCGGTGATGAGTACGAGCCGCACTTTCCTGCGCCCGTAGAAGAGCTTTTCTATCTGCTCGGCGATCTGAACTATCTTCTTTTCCTGCAGTGCTTCCGCGATCTGGATTAGTTCGCTTCCGTGCCCCTCGAGGCAGCTCAGGTTGAGGTCGCCCACGGTACGCAGGCCCATGATCTGGTTCCATCGGAGATTCTCCTTGAACATCCCGAAGGTCTTGGGCTGCGCCACATACGGCGCCACCTTGTCGGGAGAGTGCTTGTCAGGCCCGCGGAGCAGCATGCCCTCATGGAACAGCTGCAGATCCCACACCTTGAGGTAGCCCGTGGAAGGCACCAACCTTCCGTAGTAATAGTCGGCAGTGCGTCCGAGAGTGTAATAGTCCATATACACCTGGCCGCTGGTGCGGAGGAGCCGCACCTTGTCCTCGCTGCCCTTGAATATCTTGATGGCCTCGTCCGTCTGGACTTCGTAGCGGTGGAAATTCAGGTCCCTTTCCACGATGGACTTCATGCGCGCCTTGATCTTGTCGACATCGGCCTGGGTCACCTTGCCGCCGTCCGCCTTGACCAGCTCGCAGTAATAGCCGTGCGAAATGGGATGCTCCACGTTAAGGCGGCTGCCTTTGATGACATCGCGGGCCGCCTTGCACAGCAGGAAGAAGAGGGAGCGGTTGTACACCCTCATGCCGCTGGCGGAGGTGGCGTCGACGAATTCCACGTCGCGGCTGTTGTATACCCGGAACTTAAGCCCCTGGGAGACGTTGTTGACTTTTGCCGAGACAATGGGGAATGGCTGGGGAAAATCGAATGAAGGGAGCATGTCGAGCAGGGTCGTACCTTCCCTGAAACTCTTGTACGTCCCCGTGTTTTTGCAGTACACCTGTATCATGTACGCAAATATAGCCATTTTACCGACTCCTTATTTATATTTTGAAAAAAAATCCGTAAGTTTGGGGAAATTTACTGACCGAATAATTTTTATGCCGCAAAATGAAGAAATACCTGCTTGCCTGCATCGCGACATTCATTCTGCTGCCCTGCTTCCCCTTGCACTCGCAAGAGGCTGAGGAGAGCGGCGGACTTGCACTTACAGTTATTCCGAGACTGGACCTCGATGCCACCTTCACCGGTGAGGGCGTGGGATTCGGCCTCGGTGCTTCTTCTCTCTACTCCCTGTTCGAGGGAGACATCACCGACTGGCTATCGTTCAGCGTGTGCAACCACTGGCTTTCCTCCAGTCCCGCAGACCTTTACCGTATCGAAGGCGAGGGAGCCAACATCTTCCGCAGCGACTGGGTAAACTGGCTGGACTGGGCGTATCTCTCTTTCAATCTGGGCAATTTCTCCATCACGGCCGGAAAGCAGACCATGTCCATCGGCGCTTTCGAGAACGAGACTGACGACTGGGAGCTCCACCCCGCCCTCATGTCCGGCTTGTGGAACAATGTCACCAGCTTCCAGTGGGGCGGCAAGCTCGCCTGGACTAACGACTCCGAAAATACCGGCCTCAGCCTGCAGTACACCTCGTCTCCCTATTGTGAGCGTCCCTTTGCGGACGGCCCCGTGCTCGGCAGCACCCTTTCGCTCGAATGGAGGGGCGAATACGGTCCGTACCGCAATATCTGGAGCCTTTCCTACCTGGGAGCGATGGCCGCCGCCATGGAAGGCGGGACGCCCCCCCTGCCGCTCGTCGCATGCCTCGGCAACCGCATCGACCTCGGCGACTTCACCCTCGGCTTCGACTGGTACAGCAAGTCGGGCAGCGCCGAAAGCATCTTCTCCGAAGGCGGCACCTTCCTCGCCAGCGTCGAATACGCCCCCTCGGAACAGTGGAACTTCCTCCTCAAGGGCGGGCGCGAAATAGCCACCTGGAGCGAAACGGTCGCGCTGCCCGAAGGCGGCATGGAATTCTCCTTCCGCAGGGGCGAAAACTGGTTCGGGGGCGCAGCGGTCCATTATTTTCCCATCGAGAACCTGAGGCTCCACGCAGCCGCCGGCTACAGCAGTTTCCTGGGCACCACCACCGCCACCGTCGGCCTTCTCTACTACCTGAACTTCAATTTCGGCAGATAAAATGGCAGAAGAAGACAAGATCATCCTCCTCGAACACGTCAGCAAGCGCTACGACGGCAAGACCGTCCTCGACGACATAAACCTCTATATCCGCAAGGGCGAATTCGTCACCCTCCTGGGGCCCTCGGGTTGCGGAAAAACCACCACCCTGAGGCTGATAGCCGGTTTCCTGCAGCCCGACGAAGGCCGCATCCTCCTGGACGGCAAGGACATAGCCGGCGTTCCGCCATACGAACGTCCGCTCAATACCGTGTTCCAGCGCTACGCCCTGTTCCCGCACCTCGACGTCTATGACAACATAGCCTTCGGCCTCAAGCTCAAGAAGATGCCCGAAGACGAGATAGACCGCAAGGTGCGCCGCGTGCTCAAGATGGTCGCAATGACCGACTATGAGTCGCGCGCGGTGGAATCCCTTTCCGGAGGGCAGCAGCAGCGCGTCGCTATCGCCAGGGCCATCGTCAACGAGCCCAAGGTGCTCCTGCTGGACGAGCCGCTCGCAGCCCTCGACCGCAAGATGAGGGAAGACATGCAGCTCGAACTCAAGGAGATGCACCAGAAGCTCGGCATCACGTTCATTTACGTCACACACGACCAGGAAGAGGCCCTCACCCTTTCCGATACGGTGGTGGTGATGAGCGAAGGCCGCATCCAGCAGATAGGCACCCCTCGCGACATCTACAACGAGCCGGTCAACAGCTTCGTCGCGGATTTCATCGGGCAGAGCAACATCCTCAACGGCACCATGCTCGAAGACAAACGGGTGAATTTCATCGGGCACGACTTTGACTGCGTCGACAAGGGCTTCGGCGAGAACGTTCCCGTGGACGTAGTCGTCCGCCCCGAAGACATCTACATCAAGAAAAACACCGAAGGAGAACAGTTCACCGGCACCGTCACCTCGTGCATTTTCAAGGGCATGGTCTATGACATGCTCGTGCAGACGGCGGAAGGCTTCGAGCTGGAGGTCCAGGACTACAACGGCTTTGCCGTAGGCAGCACGGTGGGAATGCACATCCACCCCGGCGATATCCAGGTCATGAAAAAGGAGCGGGTGCGCAACACCTTCGAAGGCGAAGTGGTCTCCCCCGTTTCCGTGCGTTTCCTCGGTGAGGAATGGGACATCCCGGAAACCGACATCGCCCCCGGCACACCGGTCGAGGTGGACGTGGAATTCGGCGCCGTCGACCTCATGGACGAACGGAAAGACGGCAACACCGAAGGCCAGGTATACTTCATCCTGTACAAGGGCGACCGCTATCACCTCACGGTAAAGACCGCCTCGGGCGAACTCCTGTACGCCGACACCCAGGATATCTGGGACAAGGATGACATGGTGGGAATCAAGATACTTCCCGAAGACATCAAACTCAGGGTGAAATGAGAATCAAGCGTTCAACCTGGGCTATCCCCTACGGGATCTTTCTGGCACTTTTCGTGGCACTGCCACTCGTGCTGATCGCGCTCTATGCCTTCCAGGACCGCACGGGGGCCTTCACGCTGCAGAATTTCGCAAAGTTCTTCAACACGCCCGAAGACCTCCACACTTTCATCTACTCCATAGAAATAGCGCTCCTCAACACGGTGATCTGCCTTCTTCTCGGCTATCCGGCCGCCTGGATCCTGGCGAACAGCGAGCTCAACCGCTCTTCGGTCACGGTAATCCTGTTCATCCTCCCCATGTGGATAAACATGCTCATCCGCACCCTTGCGACCGTCGCCCTGTTCGACTTCCTCAGGATGCCGCTGGGAGAGGGCGCGCTCATCTTCGGCATGGTCTACAACTTCCTGCCGTTCATGATCTACCCCATCTACAACACCCTGAACAAGATGGACGGCTCGTACGCCGAGGCGGCGCAGGACCTCGGGGCTTCCCCGGCCGAAGTGTTCACCAAAGTCACGCTTCCGCTCTCCATGCCCGGAGTGCTGAGCGGCCTGCTCATGGTGTTTATGCCCACCATATCCACCTTCGCGGTGGCGGAACTGCTCACCCTCAACAAGGTCAAGCTCTTCGGTACCACCATCCAGGAGAACATCAACAACGGCATGTGGAACTACGGCGCAGCCCTGGCTCTCATCATGCTGGCAATCATAGGAATAACCTCCGCCTTCACGGACAGTGACAGCAAGCGGGCAGATGAAACGGGAGGGCTGATCTGATGAAAAAGTTCTTTGCACGCGCATACATCTGGCTCCTGCTGATCCTCCTGTACGCACCCATTGTCATCATAGCCATCTTTTCCTTCACCGAGGCCAAGGTTCTCGGCAACTGGACAGGCTTTTCCTTGAAACTATACGGCAACCTCCTTTCCGGAGGCGTCTCCTCCTCGCTCGTCAAGGCAATAGGTAACACGCTCAGCATAGGCGTGATAGCTGCCGTTCTCTCCACCCTTCTGGGCAGCATCGCCGCCATAGGCATCTTCAACATGAAGGGCCGCATGCGAAAGGCCATCACCTTCCTGAACGATGTCCCGATGCTGAATCCCGACATCATCACCGGCGTCTCGCTGTTCATCCTTTTCGTGGCCCTCGGAGTCACGCAGGGCTACGTTACGGTAGTGCTCGCCCACGTCACTTTCTGCACTCCATATGTAGTCCTTTCGGTGATGCCGAAGCTCCGGCAGATGAATCCCAACACCTACGAGGCCGCGCTCGACCTGGGGGCCACGCCATGGCAGGCACTGCGCAAGGTGATAATCCCGCAGATACGCCCCGGGATGATCAGCGGGCTCATACTCTCCTTCACCCTTTCCATCGACGACTTCGCCGTCACCCTCTTCACCAAGGGCAACCAGGGGCTTGACACTCTCAGCACATACATCTACGCAGACGCCCGCAAGGGAGGCCTCACGCCCGAACTGAGGCCGCTCATGACCATTATCTTTCTGGTCGTGCTGGCCCTGCTCCTTATAATCAACCTGCGCTCATCGCGCAACCACAGAAAACAACAGGCTTAAAAATGAAAAAACTGCTCTCCTTCCTTCTCGCCCTTGCAATGGGATTCGGCACCATGGCCGCCGACCGCCAGCACACCCTCAAAATCTACAACTGGGCCGACTACATCGACGAAGATCTCCTCACCGAATTCGAACAGTGGTACAAGGAGCAGACCGGCGAAGATGTGCATATAATCTACCAGCTCTTCGATATCAACGAGGTGATGCTCAGCAAGATAGAGCTTGGTCACGAAGACTACGACGTTGTGTGCCCGAGCGACTATATCATCGAGCGCATGCTCCGCGGCGACCTGCTTCTTCCCGTCTCGCACGATTTCGGGGACGTACCCGACTACACGTTGGGAGTGTCGCCTTACATGCGCGCCATGATGGCCAATACCGACGGTAACGGCCGCGATGTCGCCGACTATGCGATTCCGTACATGTGGGGCACGGTAGGCCTGCTTTACAATCCGAAATACGTCAGCGCCGAAGAATGCAAGAGCTGGGAAGTGCTCCGCAATCCCGATTATGCCGGGAAAATCTACGTTAAGGACGCCTTCCGTGACGTATACACTTCCCTTCTCATAGCCCTCAAGAAAGACGAAATAGACTCCGGGGCAATCACCCGCGACGCTGTTTCGCGGGACACTTCCCCCGAAAGCATACAGATAGTGGAAGAATGGCTGAACTCGATGAAAGACGGGGTACAGGGCTGGGAAGCCGATTTCGGCAAGGAAATGATGACAAAGGAGAGAGGCTGGATCAACCTGTCCTGGAGCGGCGACGCCCAGTGGGCCATCGAAGAAGCCGAAAAAATAGGTGTAAAACTGGCGTTTTCCGTTCCTGAAGAGGGTTCCACGGTCTGGTATGACGGATGGGTTATCCCAAAATACGCCGTGAATACCAAGGCCGCCAGCTGGTTCATCAATTTCATGTGCATGCCGGAAAATGCCCTCCGCAACATGGATGCGATAGGATATGTCTCCGCCGTCGGCGGTCCTGAAATCCTCGCCGCAAAGGTTGACGACGCCACGTTCGCACCCGAGGATGCATCCTATTTCTTCGGGCCCGAGGCGGCTGAAGCCTGCCTCAATCCGGTACAGTATCCCTCCGCCGCCATCATCTCACGCTGCGGCGTGCTGCACGACACCGGAGAAAGGACCGAAGCCCTCCTTGCCATGTGGTCCCGCGTCAAGGGAGACAACGCCAGCACATTCACATACGTGCTCATAGGAGTGGTCGTCGCAGCCCTGCTCGCAGGCTATTTCTTCTCGAAAAAGCGGAAGAAAAAGAGCCATCGGAATTATAACAATAAAAGATAGACGATAATGTTAGACAAAGAACGCGGCCTCTATGTGGCCCACTGCGCAGACGGTCCCATTTCGCTCTGCGGCAAAATGGCGAACCGCCATGGACTCATCGCAGGTGCCACCGGCACCGGTAAAACCGTATCCCTCCAGGTGCTTGCGGAGACATTCTCGCAGGCCGGAGTCCCCTGCTTCATGGCAGACATGAAGGGCGACCTGAGCGGCATCAGCCAGGCCGGCAGGCTGAGCGGCTTCATCGAGAAGAGACTGTCCGTATTCGAAATCGAGAATCCCGTATTTGAAGGCTGTCCTTCAAGGGTTTACGACGTATTCGGAGAGCAGGGACATCCCATGCGCACCACCATCAGCAACATGGGTCCGCTCCTCATCAGCAGGCTTCTCGGGCTCAACGACGTGCAGAGCGGCGTGATGGATATCATCTTCCGCGTGGCCGACGACAAGAAACTGCTTCTGCTCGACCTCAAGGATCTCCGCGCCATGACCCTGTACGTGGCCGAACACGCGGCGGAATACCGCCTCAACTACGGCAATGTGAGCGAAGCCAGCATAGGCGCCATCCAGAGGGCCCTCCTCACCCTCGAAACCCAGGGTGCGGACAAATTCTTCGGCGAGCCGTCCTTCGACATCTTCGACCTGCTCCAGACCAACAACGGCAAGGGCATCATGAGCATCCTCGCCGCCGACAAGCTGATGCAGAACCCGAAGCTCTACAGCACCTTCCTGCTCTGGCTCCTCAGCGACATCTACGCCAAGCTGCCCGAGGTTGGCGACCTCGACCTTCCCAAGCTCGTGTTCTTCTTCGACGAGGCGCACACCCTCTTCGAGGACACTACGAAGGCGCTCGTCGACAAGATAGAGCAGGTGGTCAGGCTCATCCGAAGCAAGGGAGTAGGCGTGTATTTCATCACCCAGAGCCCCACCGACATCCCCGAATCCATCCTCGGCCAGCTCGGAAACCGCATACAGCACGCCCTCAGGGCATACACACCCAAAGACCAGAAGGCCGTACGCAGCGCAGCCGAAACCTTCCGCGCCAACCCGTCCTTCAAGACTGAAGACGCCATCATGGAGCTCGAGACCGGCGAAGCCCTGGTTTCCCTTCTCGACGAAAAGGGCGCGCCCTCGATTGTCCAGAGGGCGAAGATCCTCTTCCCGCTCAGCCAGATAGGGGCGATCACCGACGAGCAGCGCCGCGAGCTCATCAACCGCAGCATGATCTACGGCAAGTACGACAACATGGTCGACCGCGAGAGCGCCTTCGAGGTGCTTCTGGCCGATGCCAAGAAGGCGGAAGAGGAGCAGGCCCGGCAGGAGGCGGAAATCGCAAAACAGAAGGAAAAGAGCCTCAAGGAGGCCAAGAAGAACGGCAACTCCAAGGGCACCAAGAGCATCTTCGGCAAAATCGCAGCAGCAGCGCTGGGTGCAGCCATAACTTCCGCCTCGCGCAGCCTCGGCACCTCCGTGGCCAACGCCGCCACCGGCAAGAAGAAGTCTTCCACAAAATCCACCGCCAAGACTGCCGCGAGCAAGGCCATCAAGAGCGCCGCTACCACCGCTACCAGACAGATAACCCGCTCAATCCTGGGCAGTCTCCTCAAATAATGAAGAGAATCCTGTTTCCGCTCCTAATGCTGGCGCTGCTGGCACCGACCTTCTCCTCCTGCTGGAGAAAGGCGCCGGCAGCTGCCACGGCACCGGTGCAGAAAGACACTGTCTATCCGCTCGGTTTCCTGACCGACAGTTTCAGCGTAGTGAATGGAACCGTCAGGAACGGCGAGGCCTTCTCGACCCTGATGCAGCGTCTCGGCATGTCGGGGGGCGACGCCTACTCCATGTCCCTGCTCTGCGATTCCGTTTTCGATGTCCGCAAGGTCAGGGCCGGCAACGGCGTAGATGCCTATTACAGCGGCGATTCCACTTCAAGGCGCCTCGAATATGTAGTGTACTCCAATGACAAGACCCGCTCGACAGTGTTCAAATGCGCCGATTCCCTGGCGCTCTGGCAGGTGGTCAAGCCAGTGGACACCCTCAAGCATTACGTGGATGTCACTATCTCCTCTTCGCTCTGGCAGGACCTCCAAAAACAGGGCGAGTCTCCCCTGCTGATAGCTACCTTCGAGAGTGTCTACGAATGGACTGTGAACTTCTTCGGCCTGCACGAGGGTGACCGTTTCCAGGCTATCTGTCACGAACTGGTCTGTGAAGGCGAAGTAATTGACGTACAAGGAATTGATTTTGCCGTTTACAGCCGGGGAGCCGATTCCCTGTTCGCAATCCGCTTCGACCAGGGGGACGGAGGCAACAAATACTGGAACGAAAAGGGCGAGAGCATGCGGAAAGCCTTCCTGAAGGCGCCGCTTCAGTACAGCCGCATCAGTTCCCGCTTCAGCTACCACCGGCTTCATCCCGTCCATCATGTCGTCCGTGCCCATACGGGAGTCGACTATGCGGCTCCTTCCGGTACACCGGTACGCGCGCTCGGCGACGGAACCGTAATCAAGGCCGGATGGGGCGGAGGCGGAGGGAACACCATCTACATCAAGCATCCGAACAAGTACCAGACGGGATACCTGCATCTGCGCAATTTCGCACCCGGAATCAAGGTCGGGAAGGTCGTGCGCCAGGGCGAAGTGATAGGCTACGTGGGCTCGACCGGCACCGCAACCGGGCCGCATCTCGATTTCCGGGTGTGGAAGAACGGAACCCCTATCGACCCGCTGGCGATGGAATCCCCTTCGCAGGAGCCTCTAAAAGAAGAGAACATGCCGGCCATGAGAGCCCTGTTCGAAGAGTACAGGGCCGAGCTTGCCGGCAGGAAAGGCGAGGAAGAGGGGCCCCTGCCTACCTATTCCATTTCGTTCTGAATATCCGCCCGGGTTACCGTGACAACGGTTCCGGAAACCATGAACTTTACGTTACGGCCTGCGAATGTCAGGCCGTATTCTCTTTCCGGATCGTCCTGATACCGCGGCCTCGGGTCGGCGGCAAGAATCTGCTTCAGGGCAGAGAGCTCATCTGCCGCAAACGCAGCGGCAACTTCCTCAGGAACAGACACTTCCAACGGCTCCCAGGGGCACTCGTCCACGAAACCGCTGCGGGCCCCGGGACGGCTGTCGGCATATTCCACATAGGGTTTGATGTCATATACGGGAGTGCCGTCGGCAAGGTCAGCCCCCGACACGAGGATAACTCCGTTTTCGGCATCAACGCCCTCGATTTTCACGCACGAGAGGCCAAGTCCGTTCGGCCTGAACGGGGAACGGCTCGCGAACACTCCCACCCGGGTGTTTCCGCCGAGCCGGGGCGGCCTCACCGTGAGCGCATCCGGGTTCCCGCCGCTAAGCGAGAAACCCCAGATGAGCCACACATAGTCGAAGCCTTCCAGGCCGCGCAGCGCATCGGGATGCCTGTAACGGCCCTCAAGGCGGACTTCCCCGCGGAGGTCAGCGGCAACTCCGCTCTGGCGCGGAACACCGAACTTACCCTCCAGCGGGGAATGATAAACCGCTACGGGAATTATTTCCTTACCCACGGGCGCTAGGCTTTCACGATGGGATTACGGGCGGCCGTAGTCTCGTCGGGACGGCTGATGGGCGTGTCATGCGGCGCTCCGTGAAGGATTTCGGGATCCTTCGCGGCTTCTTCCGCAATCCTGTGCATCACGTCGATGAATGCGTCGAGGGTCTCCTTGCTCTCGGTTTCGGTAGGCTCTACCATAAGGGCCTGGTGGAAGAGGAGCGGGAAGTAGATGGTGGGTGCGTGGAAGCCGTAGTCGAGCAGCCTCTTGGCGATGTCGAGCGTAGTGGCTCCGGGCACGTCGTCATGGCCGCCGTCGTTGATGAGGCCGTCATACACGAACTCGTGCTTGCACACGGTGGGAATGGGAAGCTTATAGGCGTCCTTGAGGCTTTCCTTGATGTAGTTGGCCGCAAGCACTGCATACGGGCCGGCATTTTTCACGTTCTCGCGGCCGAGCATGAGGATATAGGCGTAAGCCCTCATCATCACTCCGAAATTGCCGTGGAATCCGGAGACCTTGGGGATGCGCAGGTACGGGAGAAGGCTGTCCGCCACGCCGACCGGACCGCTGCCGGGACCGCCGCCTCCGTGGGGAGTGCTGAAGGTCTTGTGGAGGTTCAGGTGCAGCACGTCGAAGCCCATGTCGCCGGGACGCACGGCGCCCAAAAGCGCGTTCATGTTGGCGCCGTCGTAGTACAGCAGGCCGCCGCACCCGTGCACCAGCTTTGCAATCTCCTTAATGTCCTTCTCGAACAGGCCGAGGGTATTGGGATTGGTCATCATGATGCCGGCCACGTCGGGACCGAGCAGGGGCTTGAGGTCCTCGACGTCGATGAGGCCGTCGGGACGCGATTTCACCACCACTATCTCGAGGCCGCAGACAGCCGCGCTCGCCGGATTGGTGCCGTGGGCGCTGTCGGGGACGATGACCTTGGTGCGGGCGCTGTCTCCCCTGGCCATGTGGTACTCGCGTATCAGCATGAGGCCGGTGAGCTCGCCGTGGGCGCCTGCGCAGGGCAGGAAGGTGAAGTGCTTGAAGCCGGTGATGGCCGCCAGGGCGTGGTCGAGGTCGTCGATGACTTCCCGGGCGCCCTTGACCGTTTCGGCCGGCTGGAGGGGATGCAGGCCCGTGAACAGCGGATGGGCCGCCATCTCCTCGTTTATCTTGGGATTGTACTTCATGGTGCAGGAACCGAGCGGATAGAAGCCGGTGTCCACGCCGAAGTTCATCTGGCTGAGGTTGGTGTAATGGCGGACGACGTCCACTTCGCTGACCTCCGGAAGGTCCAGAGGCAATTGTCTGCGCAAGCCTTCGGGGATGCAGACCCTCGTAAGACCTGTGCCACCCTCGGCATCATAAGAGGGGGAACCGTGAGCTTTGCGAACGGTGGGGTCGAGCGAAGCGAGACGGTCGTCGAGGGTCTGCTCTCCGGCAGCGTCGAAACTGCCAGGCAGGGAGTAGCCGCTGCGGCCGGGATGGCTGAGCTCGAATATGAGTTTGTCGTAGTATTTCATATTACAGTTCCTCCACAATTTTTACCAGGCCGTCGATCTCGGCCTTGCCGTGTTTTTCGGTGACGCAGAAAGTGACGGTACCGTCCTCGAGCTGGAGGGCGGCGAAATAACCGCCGTCGAGCAGGGCCTGCTGGAGCTTTGCCACGTCGCAGAGCGGCTTGAGGCAGAACTCGTTGAGATAAGTCCTGGTGGCCATGAAGTCCTCGAACTTGCCGGTGGCCATGAGGCGGTCGTGCAGGTAGTGGGCGCCGGCGCTGCCGAGTTCGTTCACCTTGCGGAGGCCTTCAGGCCCCATGAGGCTCAGATAGACGGTGCACCAGAGGGCCATGAGGCTCTCGTTGGAGCAGATGTTGGAAGTGGCCTTCTCGCGGCGGATATGCTGCTCGCGCGCCTGGAGGGTGAGCACGAAGCAGCGCTTGCCGTCCTTGTCCACCGTCTGGCCGACGATGCGGCCGGGGAGCTTGCGCATGTGGTCCTTGAGGCAGGCCATGAAGCCCACATAGGGACCGCCGTAATTCAGCGGAATGCCGAGGCTCTGGCCGTCACCGACGGCTATGTCGGCACCCCATTCCGCCGGGGTCCTGAGCACCGCGAGGGTGGAGAGGTCGCAGTAGACGGCCATCAGGGCGCCGGCTTCGTGGATCCTGTCGGCGAAACCGGTCAGGTCCTGGATGCCGCCGTGCTTTCCGACGGAAGGCACGAGCACTCCGGCAACGTCGGGACCGAGCTCGGCGAGCACGTCGTCGACCGCAACCAATTCGATTCCGGGATATTTCATATAGGTGCGCACGACCTGCTGCACGTGGGGCAGCAGCCTCGTGGACATCACCACCTTGTTGCGCTTGCGGGTGGATGCGACGCACATGCGGAGAGCTTCCGCAGCAGCGGTGGGGCCGTCGTACATGCAGGCGTTGGAAACGTCCATGCCTGTCAGGCGGCACACCATGCTCTGCCACTCGAAAATGTAGCGGAGCGTACCCTGGGAGATTTCACTCTGATAAGGAGTGTACGAAGTGAGGAACTCGGAACGCGAAGTGATGTAGGGAATGACCGAGGGGACATAATGGTCGTACGCGCCCTGGCCCACGAACACCTTGAGCTGCACGTTCTTCCGGCCGAGGGCTTCGATATGGTCGCGCACTTCCTGCTCGCTCATGGCGGAAGGAAGGTCGTACTCGCCCTTGTACCTGAACTGATCCGGCACATCGGAATAGAGGTCGGCAACAGAACCGACCCCTATCCTTTCAAGCATTGCCCGGATATCTTCCTCAGTATGGGGAAAATATGCAAATGTGGACATTGTATGTTACTTTGCGATTTTTTCGTAATCGGCAGCGCTGAGAAGGGAATCCAGCTCGGCGGTGTCGCTGATGTTGACCTTAATGATCCAGTTGGCGTAAGGATCTTCGTTGATGAGTTCGGGGGCATCCTCCAGGGCCTCGTTGACGGCGGCCACGGTGCCGGAAACGGGAGAATAGAGTTCGCTGGATGCCTTGACGCTCTCGAGGGCGCCGAAATCCGCATCCTTCTCCACTTCGTCGCCTTCGGCGGGAAGATCCACGTAAGTGATGTCGCCCATCTCGCTCTGTGCGAAATCGGTAACGCCTATGATGGCGATGTCGCCATCTACCTTAACCCATTCGTGTGACTCGCTGTAGAGGAGTCCTTCGATGATTTTGCTCATGTGATTATTACTTGTGTGATTATTTTTTGTAATTGGTTTGATAGAATCTTTTCTTGACTACGATTCCGGGGAACACCTTGCGGTGGATCTGGATGTAGAGGGTATTGCCGAGGGCGCCGACCTCACGGTCCACAAGCGCGAAGCAGATGCTCTTGTCGAGCGAAATGGAGTGATAGCCGGTGGTGACCACTCCGACCTCCTTGCCGTCTTCCAGCAGGACCGGATAGCCGGCGCGCGGGATGGCCCTGTCGGACAGTTCGATGCCCACGAGCTTCTTCGGGGTGCCGTTGGCCTTCTGGTCGGCCAGGGCGTCCTTGCCTATGAATTCTTCCTTGTCGAGCTTGCAGAACATGCTGAAGCCGGCCACGACGGGAGATATCTCCGCGGTGAGCTCGTCTCCGTAGAGGGGAAGGCCCGCCTCGAAGCGGAGGGTGTCGCGGCAGCCGAGGCCGCAGGGAGCGACGCCGGCGGCGAGCAGCTCCTTCCAGAGCCTGACGGTGCCGTCGGTGGTGGTGTATACCTCGAAGCCGTCTTCGCCGGTATAGCCGGTGCGGCTGATGATGGCGCGCTTGCCGTAGAGTTCGGTGTCGATGAAATGGTAGAATTCCACGCCGGAAAGGTCGATGCCGGTGACCTTCAGGAGCACGCCCTCGGCCTCGCGGCCCTGGACAGCCAGCTGCCCCCAGACGGGAGATTCATTCTCTATCCTGACGTCGAAGCCCTTGCAGTTGTCGAGCATCCACTTGTAGTCCTTGTCGATGTTGGAGGCGTTGACCACGAGCAGGAAGGCGTCCTTCTTGAACTCCTTGTAAACCAGCAGGTCGTCAACGGTTCCGGCGTCGGGATAGAGCATCATGCCGTAGACGCACTGACCCTCGACGAGGGTGCGGACATCGCCGGTGAAGATATGGTTGACGAACTTTTCAGCGTCGGGCCCGGAGATGAAGATCTCGCCCATGTGGCTCACGTCGAACATGCCGCAGTGATGCCTGACTGCGTTATGTTCATCGGTTATGGAAGTGTACTGAATAGGCATCATGAAACCCGCGAACGGGCTCATCTTTGCACCAAGGGAGACGTGCTCCTGGTACAGACATGTGGTTTTTAATTGGTTATCCATAAGTTTAGTTATACGCACAAAAGATCCCGGTCTTTTTTAAGGATCATCTTGGGATCCATAAGGGATACTTTCTGGAAAAGCTGTATCTGCCTGCCGAGCGAGAGATAGACTTTGTCTTCGTGCTTGCCCTTGCGCCACCATTTGTAGAAGCCCACAGGGTCGTTCTCGAACGGAATCTTGGCCATGATGCCGCAGCTGTAGCCGGGATAGTCGATCACGAGTTTAAGGCCGACGAAACGCTTGTAGTATTCGGGATCGGCCCGGCGAAGCTTGCTTTCGAGCGGTCCGAGGACCTCGTATTCATCGACCTGGAGCACCTTTTCCTTCACGACCATCCTGTGGATGCGGACCGGATCGTAGCTGATCCACGCACCCATCCTCAGCGTGAGGGGCCCCTCCGCGGTTTCGAGCGTGAGCTCGTCCATGGAGTTGTAGACCTTGGAAGGGTCGAGAGGGAATGTCTGCTCCTGCGGCATTTTACGTTTTATTACGTCTACAAATGTAGATTTAATTTTTCAATTTAGCAAGTGAAAAAACGAATTACAGGCCCGTATACGCAAGAAAACCACGTTTTTTGGCCAATATGAAAGAAAAATGCTTATCTTGTAGACATGAAGTCCCACAAGTCATTATTTCTCGCCGCCTTCCTTCTGCTCTTCACGGGCACGGCGGTTTCAGCGCAGGAGCTCTCCTGCACCTATAAAGTCGCCGACCGCGACACGTGCAGCCTCTATATGGACGTCTACGACCCCGCCCCCGGCAGCGAGACCACGCTGGACGGCAAGGCCAAGCCCACCGTTCTCTTCGTTTTCGGCGGCGGATTCGTCATCGGCGCGCGTTCGCACCCGTACCATCTCCCGTGGTTCAAAGTCCTGAACGACAACGGTTACCGCGTAATCACCGTAGACTACCGGCTCGGCCTGAAAGGCAAGCATCTCGACCTTAGGGTAACCAAACTGAAAGAGTCCGCCCAGACGGTCAAGGACGCCGTCGACATCGCCGTGGAAGACGTCTTCGCCTCCGTTTCCTATATTCTTAAGAATGCCGACGAACTCGGCGTCGACCCTGCCAACATAGTGATAGCAGGCTCTTCCGCCGGCGCCATGACGGCCCTTCAGGCCGAATGGTACATCTGCAACGGGCATCCCCTGGCAAAGGTCCTGCCCTCCGGCTTCAACTTTGCGGGCCTCATGTCCTTCGCCGGGTCCATTATGTCGAACAGCGGCAAGCCCTCCTTCAAAAAGGCCCCCTGCCCCATCATGCTCATCCACGGCACGGCCGACAAGATAGTCACCTACGACAAGATTTCCCTCGGCAAATGGGGCATGTACGGCTCCTCAGCCCTTGCCGAGATCTTCAAGGACAAACAGTACGAATACTGCATCTACCGCTTCAAGGACCACAACCACGACATGGCCTCCAACTACGTGGCCACCTGGCCCGAAGAGCAGCGTTTCCTCGAAGAGAACGTGCTGAAGGGCACCCGTCGCATTGTCGACGCTTTCATAGACGACCCTGCCATGCCGGTCTTCGCCGAATTCGGCAGCCTTGAAGACATCTACAAATAACGGCACTTCCCCATGTTCAAGACCGTCCTCCGCGAAGTCCGTCAGTACAAGACGGCGCTGATCCTCACCCCGGTGTGGACCAGCGCGGAAGTGGTCATGGGCGTGCTTATCCCCTATGTTACAGCCAGCCTCATAGACAAAGGCCTCAACGCAGGCAATCTCCCCGCGGTTTACAAGTACGGGGGCATGATGCTGGGGCTAGCCGTGCTCAGCCTTGTGTTCGGCATACTCGCGGGGCGCTACGCAGCCTATTCCTCCACCGGCCTCGCGGCCAATCTCCGCCAGGCCATGTACACCAACATCCAGCGCTTCTCGTTCAGCGACATCGACAAATACAGCACCGCAGGCCTCGTAACCCGCATGACCACCGACGTGAGCAGCATCCAGAACGCCACCCAGATGCTGCTCCGAACCTCCTTCAGGGCTCCCCTGAACCTGGTGTTCTCGTTTGCGATGTGCCTCTTCATAAACCGGCAGCTCTCGCTCATCTTCCTGGCGGCGATGGTCTTCCTGTCCGTCGCGCTGTACCTGATGATCAGCCGCGCCGCAAAGCTTTTCAGGCAGATCCTGCTGCGCTACGACACCCTGAACGACGTGGTGATGGAGAACGTCGACGCCATCAGGGTGGTGAAGGCCTTCGTGCGCGAAGACCACGAAATCTCCAAGTTCGACAAGGCGGCGCTGGAGCTGTACACAATGAGCATCAGGGCCGAGACCCTGATGAGCTTCAACCATCCCCTCATGAACCTGGTGGTCTACGGATGCATCATGGCCGTGAGCTGGTTCGGGGCCCACTACATCGTGGCAGGGAACCTCACCACCGGTCAGCTCACTTCCCTGTTCTCCTACATCATGATGGTCATGAACTCCCTCATGATGCTCAGCATGATTTTCGTGCAGCTCACCCAGAGCGCAGCCAGCGTGTCCAGGGTGGCGGAAGTCATTGAAGAAGAGCCCGACATGGCCAATCCCGAAGCCCCCGTAACGGCGCTCAAGGGCGGTTCCATAGACTTCAGGAACGTTTTTTTCTCGTATAAGAAGGGCGGCGACAACGCCCTGGAAGACATCAATCTGCATATAGATTCCGGCGAAACCATAGGAATCATCGGCGGCACCGGTTCGGGCAAGTCGTCGCTCGCCTACCTCATCTGCCGGCTGTACGACGTGTCGGAAGGCAGCGTGGAGGTGGACGGCCGGGACGTGCGCGAATACGACATGGACGCCCTCCGCAGGCACGTCGCGATAGTGCTCCAGAAAAGCACCCTGTTCAGCGGCACCATTCTGGAAAACCTGCGCTGGGGCAATCCCGACGCCACATTCGAAGAATGCGTGGAAGCCTGCCGCACCGCCTGCGCCCACGAGTTCATCGAGGCCATGCCCGAAGGCTACGACACCGTGATGGAGCAGGGCGGGTTCAACGTGTCCGGAGGCCAGAGGCAGAGGCTGTGTATAGCCAGGGCCCTTCTCAAGAAGCCCGGAATCCTCATCCTGGACGATTCCACGTCGGCGGTGGACACCGCGACCGACGCCCGCATCAGGGAAAGCCTCAGGCGGCGTTCCCCCGGAATAACCACAGTAATAGTAGCCCAGCGCATCCTGAGCATCAAGGACGCCGACCGCATAGTGGTCATGGACAACGGCCGCATAAACGCCGTCGGCACCCACGAGCAGCTGCTGGCGTCCAACGACATCTACAGGGAAATCTACAATCTTCAGACTTCAGGCGGGGAGGCCGATTTCGATGCCTAGCATGATGCGTTTCGGCGGGCCGCACGAGAGGGTTCCGGGCAGCGGCGGGAAAGTCTCCAAAACCGTATGGAGGCTGTTCAGGTTCGTGTTCAGCAACTACAAGGTGAGCATCCCCTTCGTGGCTATCTGCATCATAGTCACCTCGCTCACCACCCTCACCTCCAACCTGTTCACCAAGACCCTCATCGACGACTACATAGTGCCGATGACCGAAACGGGCTCCACCGACTTCAGTCCGCTTGCCGCGGCGATGCTCAGGCTGGGCGCCATCCTCCTGGTGGGCATAATCGCCTCTTTCACCTACAACCTGCTCACCGTATTCATTGGCAACGGCACCCTCCGCAAACTGCGCGAAGAGCTGTTCAGGCACATGCAGAAACTGCCTCTCAGCTGGTTCGACTCCCGCACGCACGGCGAAATCATGAGTGTCTACACCAACGACGTTGACACCCTGCGCCAGGTGGTTTCCCAGAGCGTTCCGGGTATCCTGCGCTCGCTCGTGACCATCATCGCCACGTTCACTTCCATGCTGGTGATGAGCCCCCTGCTGAGCGTCATCTCGCTCCTTCTCGCGGCGCTCATGTTCTATATCACCCGAAGGCTTGGCACAATAAGCAAGAAATACTTCACGAAACGCCAGGAGAACCTCGGCCTCATCAACGGTTTCATCCAGGAAATGGTCACGGGGCAGAAGGTAGTCAAGGTCTACAACCACGAGGAGGACGCCATGCGGCAGTTCGCGGCGCTCAACGAGAACATGCGCAGCAGCGTCTACAACGCCAACCGGATATCCAACATCATCGGCCCCATCAACGCCAACCTGGGGCACTTCGGCTACGTGCTGCTGGCCATAGCGGGCGCGGCGCTCGCCCTGGGCGGAAACGTTCCCCTCACGCTCGGCACCATCGTGGCCTTCCTCACCCTCCAGCGCAACTTCAACAGGCCGGTCTCGCAGATTTCCAATGAGATAAACTCCCTTGCCATGGCATCCGCCGGTTCCGACAGGGTATACGCCATGCTCGACGAGCAGCCCCAGAAAGACGAAGGCCGCACGGTCCTCGAAGGCAACGCCGCCGAAGGCTGGAACTGGAAGTCCCCCGACGGCACGCTCACCCCGCTGAAGGGCCTCGTTTCGCTGCAGGACGTGGATTTCTGCTATGTCGCCGACAAGCAGGTGCTCTTCGACATCAGCCTCACCGCCTATCCGGGGCAGAAGATCGCCTTCGTGGGCGGCACCGGGGCCGGCAAAACCACCATCACCAACCTCATCAACCGCTTCTACGAGATTCAGGACGGCACCATCTGCTGCGACGGCATCCCCGTCACCGACCTCGCCCTATCGTCGCTCAGGAAGTCGCTCGGCACGGTCCTGCAGGAAAGCAAACTGTTCAGCGGTACCATAATGGAGAACATCCGCTACGGCCGCCTCGACGCCACCGACGAAGAATGCCGCGCCGCCGCCCGCCTCGCATGCGCCGATTCCTTCATCCGCCGCATGCCTAACGGTTACGACACGGTCCTGGCGGCGGACGGAGGCAACCTCTCGCAGGGCGAAAGGCAGCTGCTCTGCATCGCGCGCGCAGCGGTGGCGGATCCGCCGGTGCTCATCCTCGACGAGGCCACATCGTCCATCGACACCCGCACCGAGAAGCTCATCCAGGAAGGCATGGCCTCCCTCATGAAGGGAAGAACCACTTTTGTCATAGCCCATAGGCTGTCCACCGTGCAGAACGCTGACTATATCATGGTGATGGACAAGGGGCACATAATCGAGCGCGGCAAGCACGCCGAGCTGCTCGCCCTCAAAGGCAAGTACTACGAGCTGTACACCGGCAACCAGATAGTCTGACGCCGCCCACCTGAGGCATCCCGCCTACAGCGTTTCCCCCAGATATTTGCGGAATTTCTCCAGCTCCGCCATGTCGTGGGCGTGAATCATGTAGAAATCGCTGCCGAGATCACTGCTCAGCACATCGGGAAGACGCCCGTGCATGGCCATGCGCGAACCGTACTCGGCCATAACCGCATCGTGGTCGTGGGCATAGGGACGATTGTCCCGCCTGCCATACCAGACGCAGTAGTGGTCATCGTCGGGATACTCGGGCAGAACGCGTTTGTCCAGCACCACCATGTCCGCCCAGATCTGATAGACGTCGGTCGCGTGGGCGTAATTCATCATGTCGGGGGTGTAGCCGCCGGCCGGGCGCATATTGGTCTCGAGCCCCACGAAATCCCCTTTCTTCCCGAGCCCGGGACGGTCGCTGTCCAGGCAGAAAAACTCCAGATGGACGAAACGGCTGCGCACCTTGAAAGCCTTGACCGTGGCCCTGCCCCGCTCCCTGAGTTGTTCGGGCACGGTGGGCAGCACATAGTAGAGGCAGTCCAGGTTGTTGTTGGTGATATCGGCCATGGAGGGCGGGAAATGGGTGCAGGACTCGAAGAGCGGGCGGCACCTGGAGTCCACTATGGCATCGTAGGACATTATGTCGCCGGTTACGAATTCCTCCATCACGTAGGGCACGTCGGGTTTGGTTTCAAAGAAACGCTCCAGCTCCGCGGCGTTGGAGATCTTGTACGACGCGGCGGCACCCACGCCCACTTCGGGCTTCACGAACACAGGATATCCGGTGCCTTTGATGAACGCCCGTGCGGCCTTGATGTCAGACACCTTGAGCTGACGGGCGGTAGGAACACCGGCAAGGGCATAGTATTTCTTTTGGACAGCCTTGCTCTTGAAAGGAGCTATCTGCTTGGTATTCACACCGGTAGTGATGTTGAAGTCGGTCCTCAGGCGGGCGTCGTTCTCGAGCCATGCCTCGTTGTTGCTTTCCAGCCAGTCGATTTTTCCGTACTTGAAACTGAAGAAGGCGACCGCGCGGAAAAGTGCGTCGTAATCGGAAAGGTCGTCGACCTTGTAATACTCTGTAAGGGAGCTCCTGAGTTCGGGAAGGAGCGCATCGAAGGGGGCGTCCCCGATGCCCAGCACCGTGACGCCATGCCGGCGCAGCCCTGCGCAGAAATGCCAGTAGGTCTGCGGGAAATTGGGTGAAATGAAAACTACATTCATTTTTATAGCAATTTGGCCAGTTTATCGTAATATGTTTTGGATACCGGTATGCTGGGAAGGCCTTCCTGGTCCAGGTCGGCATAGACCCAGCCGTTTTCGCGACGGAGCACCGTCACGTGCGAGGGATTGACGTAATAGGAACGCTGGCAGCGCACCAGGCCATGACGCTCGGCAGTCTCTTCGAGCGAGCGCATGCTGGCCCGGAGGTTGAACTTGCGCGGCCTGCCGCTGTCGAGATACCATATGTCCACGTAATTCTCCTGCGCTTCGATGTACAGGACTGCGCCTGCGGCAATCAGAAGTTTGGGATTCTTGTATTCGTCAAAAAAGCGGATGAGGGACTCGTCCGTGGAAGCCTTGGCCTGCTCCGCCTGCTTGAGCGCGGCGATTTCGAAAGCGAGGGTAATCACCAGATATGGATATATCAGGATGAGATAGGTGTTGCCTATGCAATAACCGAAGAGGACCGTGAAATATGAGTACTCCCCTTTCAGCATGAGCGTGAGGTACAGTGATGCAGCGAGCGCGAGCACAAGGCATTCCCCGATGCACCACGTGACGTAAGCCGCCCACGTGAACTTCTTGGAATCCTTCATAAGGCGGAGGGCCAGCCGGAGGCAGCCCAGCAGGACCAGCAATATGGCGAAAAGGATGGAGAGATTCAGGGAATACAGCCCCCGCCCCATGTCCAGGAAGTCGCGCATCGAGAACGGGTCATAGACCACAGTGAAAGCGAGAAAGAACAGGGAGCACCCGCCCACGTATACAAAAAACGCCGGCCAGGAGAAAAACAGTTTAGGCAGATTGCGCATTTTAGTCCCTTTATTTGTTGGGACAAAGATATTAATAATCTTGATTTTATCCCAAAAATGCGCTTTTAGTCCCAAAAACCGCACTTTCGTCACAAAGTATTCATCCCTGTCACAGTTTAATCTCCAGATTAAAAAACGAAACTACTTTTGCACTGAAAAACGATACTGAAATGAATACGATAAGAATAAGTGCATTTGGAGACTCGGTCCTGAAGGGGACTGTGCTCGAATCTTTAAAGCCCTTGAAGTACACTCTCCCCGAACAGAGCTTCACCGACATCTGCGCCAGGGAGATGGATATCAGAATCGACAACTTCGCCCGGTTCGGCAGCACGCTCGACATGGGCGAGCGCATGCTCATCCGTCACATGACGGGCCTGCGCGCATACGACTACACCCTCCTGGAGTTCGGCGGCAACGACTGCGACTACTGCTGGAGCGATATTGCGGCGGATCCCGGGCGCAGGCATCTTCCCAACACGCCTGTCACCGAATTCAGCATGAAGTACGGCAGGATCCTCGACCGCGTGCGCGAACTCGGCTCATCCCCCATCCTGCTGACGCTCCCCCCCGTGGATTCCGGCAAGTTCTTCGCCCACGTCACCCGCGACCTCGACGACGAAGGCCGCGGCAAGGTGCTGGACTGGCTCGGCGGCACTCCCGATTTCATCAGGGAATGGCATGAAATGTACAACTACCGCGTCCTCGAGATGGCAGCCTGCAAGGGCGTGCCAGTGATAGACATCACGTCTCCCTTCTATTCGAGGCCCGGCTATGGGAAGCTTCTCTGCGAAGACGGAGCCCATCCCAATGCACAGGGCCAGGCGGTCATGGCCGGGGCATTGGAGGACGGGCTCCGTAAAATTATCGGAGAGCGCAGCCTAGAGAGCCTTGGAGGGGTCCAGGTCGCTTTTTGCTAAGTTCTCAAGGACATCCTTTTCGGTGACGGTATAGTTTACGAGGTCACCGGCGATATACTGGTCGTAAGCACTCATATCTACGAGTCCGTGGCCGGAGAGATTGAAGAGAATGGTCTTCTTCTCACCGGTCTTTTTGCATTCCAGGGCCTCCTTGACGGTGGCGGCGATGGCATGGCAGCTCTCGGGAGCGGGAATGATGCCCTCGGTGCGGGCAAACAGGGTTCCGGCCTTGAAGGAGTCGAGCTGATCGATGTCGACCGCCTCGATGAAGCCGTCCTTGAGCAGCTGGGCCACAATGCTGCCCGAACCGTGATAGCGCAGGCCGCCTGCATGGATATTGGCCGGCCTGAAGTTGTGGCCGAGGGTATACATGGCAAGCTTCGGCGTATAACCGGCCACGTCGCCGAAATCGTAGAGATACACGCCCTTGGTGAGCTTGGGGCAGGAAGAGGGCTCGGCGGCGATGAAACGGGTCTTCTTGCCGTCGAAGAAGTTGTGCCTCAGGAAAGGCAGGGAGATGCCGCTGAAGTTGCTGCCTCCGCCGAAGCAGCCGATGACGATGTCGGGATACTCGCCGGCCAGCTCCATCTGTTTTTCGGCCTCGAGGCCGATCACGGTCTGATGCAGGCAGACATGGTTGAGAACCGAGCCGAGCACATACTTGCAGTGCGGAGTGGTGCGCGCGAGTTCGAGCGCCTCGGAGATGGCGGTACCGAGCGAGCCCTGGTTGTTCGGATCGTAGGTGATGATGTCCTTGCCCGCGCGCGTACTCATTGAAGGAGAAGGAGTTACGTTCGCTCCGAAGGTCTGCATGATGCTGCGGCGATAGGGCTTCTGCTCATAGGAAATCTTAACCATATAGACCGCCAGCTCGAGCCCGAAAGCCTTTGCGGCATAGGAGAGGGCTCCTCCCCACTGTCCCGCGCCGGTCTCGGTGGTGATGTTGGTAGTTCCCTCCTGCTTGGCATAGTAGGCCTGTGCGAGGGCGGAGTTGAGCTTGTGGGAGCCGGCGGGGCTCACGCTCTCGTTCTTGAAATAGATGTGCGCGGGCGTGCCGAGGGCCTCTTCCAGACCGTAGGCACGTACCAGCGGAGTGCAGCGGTAGGAAGAGTACTTCTCCCGCACCGCCTCGGGAATGGGGATGAAACGGTCGGTACGGTTGAGTTCCTGCCTTGCACATTCCTCCGGGAAGATGGCATACATGTCCTCGGCCTTGAGGGGTTCGCCCGTGGCCGGGTTGAGCGGCAGATAGGGCTTGTTTGGCATATCGGCCTGAACATTGTACCATGCTGTTGGAATTTCGCTCTCGGGGAGCATGAATTTTTTCTGTTTCATATAGTTAAGTATTAAAGAATAAACAAAAAACGCCTGTCCTCGCATTCGGACAGGCATCTATTTAATCGCCTTTTCGGTACAACTGCACCTACTGGGGCATTTTACCACTTACATCATATTCATAGCCTGGCCGAAGATTATGCCAGACGCCACCATCGAAGTGAGGAATATGATGTATTATTTTTCATCTTCTTTGCAAATTTAGTAAATAAATTTATAAATGCAAACTTTTTTCACATTATTTCGAGTTATAGTCCCCAGTCCGAAGGACGGCATACGGATTTCGGAGCCTGCGGCACATTTACAAAGAAGCGCAGGCCCGTGAGCTTTTCAAGCTCGGCTATACTCATCATCTCGGCCTTCGTAACAGCTTGATCTTCAAGCCTTCCGGTATTGCACCGGAGGAAGGCCGCGCATTTCAGCTCATCGGAACTGCAATCCACAAGGGCCTTGCGGGTATTGCCGGCCTTGGTCCTCAGCACGGCGTAATAGAACATGGTGGGTCTGTCCACGTCGGACCTGCCTCCGTAAGAGGGCAGCCTGTATGGCTTCACGCGGTTGCCGTAGCCGTCGGTATAATCTTCATAATAAACGCCTATCACCTGATACAGCGTGTCCTGGCAGACCTGAGTGTCTATGAAATCCTCGAGGATGTTCCAGCCCGCATGCTCGCCGTTGTTGAAGCCCTCCATTATCTGGGGAGCTATATTGGAATAATAGAACACCTGCACGTTGGCGTCGGAGATGCAGAGCCTGTCGCCGCTGGTAAGCAGATGACCCCTGTTGCACTTGCCTCCTCCCCTGCCGGAACGGTACTGCAGGTCCGCAGGGATGAGCGGATCCTTCCCGTAGGCCTCAGTACGCCTCACGCCGGGCCTGGAATACATCCTGTGCCGCGGCGCAGCAACCCACACCGGGGCATGGTGCTCCGCGCTGAAGCACACGGTATAATTGCGATACTCCTTCCCCGCCATGGTAAAGGTATGCCACGCATAATACTGCGACGGATCGGACGAACTCACCAGATACCCGTCGGGATCGGCCGAGGGGTCCATCGCGGGAAGTTCATACCAGGAAGGGACTTCCGCGCCCTCGTCCGCCTCTCCCTCGGGAGCGTACCAGCACGAAACGGCCGCGACTGCGCACAGGACGGCAAGCAGACGGCAGAAAAACAATCTCATATTCACGAAAACATCAGTCATCTTCAGAAAAAATATCGACATTTTTAGGTTTTTTGCGCGAAAAACGTTGGTAATATCTCAAGGAATCGTTATAATTGTGTGTTTTAACACTAAGTTACAACGGCAAAAGAATAAAAAAATCCATAAACTCACAAGAACATGAAAAAATTTATCTCAATTTTCCTCTGCGGCCTGATGGTCGTGTCCATCAGCTCATGCGGTAACATGAACAAAACCCAGAAGGGCGCTGCTGTAGGCGCTGGTTCCGGCGCAGCAGTTGGCGCAGCGGTAGGCGGCCTCATCGGCAAGAGCGCTGGCGCAGCTGCCATCGGCGCAACCGTAGGCACCGCCATCGGTGGAGTCGCCGGTGTCCTCATCGGCAAGAAGATGGACAACAAGGCCCAGGAACTCGCTTCCCTCGAAAACGCCCAGGTTACCACCGTAACCGACGCCAACGGTCTTGAGTCCATAAAGGTCACCTTCGACAGCGGCATTCTCTTCGACACCGGCAAATCCGAGCTCAAAGACCCGGCCCGCATGTCCCTCTATCAGTTCGCAAGCAAGATGAAGGACATGCCCGACGTCAACATCAAGATCTGGGGCCACACCGACAACACCGGCTCCGCCTCAATCAACGAAAAGCTTTCGTTTGAAAGGGCTCTCGCCGTCAAGTACTTCCTTGAGCAGCTTGGCATCGCCGGCAGCCACATGAGCACCGAAGGCAAGTCCTACTACATGCCCGTCGCATCCAACGACACCGCCGCCGGCCGCGCACTCAACCGCCGCGTCGAGGTCTACATCGAGGCCAACAGCAACATGATCCAGAAGGCCCAGAACGGCACCCTGTAGTTCATTCGTCCGAAATCTTAAAAGCTGGCTGAAGCCTTTTCAGCCAGCTTTTTTTGATAGCACGTCGCAGCACATGAAAAAAAGCGAAGAATTATTTTGCCGATTTACAAAAAAAAGCATATCTTTGCACTCCCAAAACCAAATGGTGCTGTAGCTCAGATGGTAGAGCAAAGGACTGAAAATCCTTGTGTCGGCAGTTCGATTCTTCCCAGCACCACAGACAATGCCTCTCACGCCCGTGAGGGGCATTTTTGATGTTGAAAAGTTCCCACAAAGTTCCCACATTTCTTGACTTATAGAAAATGCCCGCAGGAATGGCTCCCACGGGCAGAACAAATTTTTTGACGTCGCATCGCTGCGATTTGTTGCAAAGATATAATTAAAATGTTGAAATCTTCTCTTTTCAACATATTCTTTGCATCTTGCTTTGCCGACCTGCAAACCTAAAACCTTGTCCTATGAAAATCTTGATTGACAACGGACACGGCCGGGAAACTGCAGGAAAGCGCTCTCCTGACGGCCGTCTCC
>CAMHKQ010000011.1 GCA_946185745.1 uncultured Bacteroidales bacterium | reverse complement strand
CCCTCGACCTCCGGCGTGACAGGCCGGCATTCTAACCAAACTGAACTACCGCACCTCGGTTAAAAGTGGATGCAAATATACAGATATTTTTTAAACCTGCAAGCGTTTGCCCCATAAAAAAGAATCTTTTTCCAGCAGGATTTACAACAGGAAGAAAAGCGACGCGCCGATTACCGACACTATGGCGCCCGCGATGCTGCGCGGAGTTATCTTCTCGCCGAACATCCAGTGCGAGGGAAGCATCAGCAGGATAGGCGTGGTGGACTGGAGCGTGCTGGCGATTCCGGCTGCGGTATAGCGCAGCGCCATAAGCGAAAAGCCCACTCCGAGCACCGGTCCGGTGAGCACCACTATGGCCATCGCACGCATCGATTTGCCGTCGTGCAGGAAGGCCGACATTCCCGGCTTGGGCTTGACCACAAGCACCAGAATGAGGCAGGCGATGAAGCCGGTGATGCAGCGAATCATATTGGCGCTGAACGGGACGTACATCTCCACCCGCGGCAGGATATCGGCGGGGATTTCCTGCAGGTAATGATTCATCCCTATCCCGCTGATGATGAGCCCCAGGCCCTGTCCGATGGCGGCGCCGATGCCCAGCAGCGCCCCTTTCAGGGGAATCTGCAGCGAGAGCTTTTTGCCCTTCTCGTGCCCGTGCCCGAGCACCGTGAGCCCTATACCGAACATGGTGATCACCATGGCCAGCAGGCTCTTCCAGGAAAGGGACTGGCCCAGGATGAGCCATCCAAAAAAGGTGGCGAAAGCCGGAGCCAGCGTCATGAAAAGTTGCCCCAGCCTGGCTCCGATTATGACGTAGCTTCCGAGCAGGCAGATATCTCCCAGGAAAAAGCCGATGAAGCCGCTGAGAGACAGCCACATCCATGTCTTTGCGCTGGCGTGGACGGGGTACGGGGCGCCCAGCAGCACCCACGAGAGCACGGCGTACACGACCACCGAAATGGCCATGCGCCAGGTGTTCATGACCTGCGCGCCGAGCCTTTTGCTGCTGATTTCGCTCCACAGCGACGCCACTGTCCAGGACAGGGCGACTCCTATGGAAATCAGTTCGCCGAGGTACGCCACTTCACTTACAGGCTGAAGGATATCTCTTCATGGACGGGGATGCCGGAAGCGGTGAAGCCGTCCACTACCGCGCGGAACTTACCACTGTAGGATGGGGCGCGGAAGACGATTCTGGAGGCCTGCCCGCGCCTGAGCGTCACGACCGGGTGCCAGTAGAGCAGCTGCCGAAGATCGGAATCGCCGCCGGCAAGGCCGTCGCAGGTGTATGCCACGGGGTATGAGGCCCCGTCGAAGTCCACTATGCGCACGCCGCGGTCGAAGGCCAGGGAGGAGATGTCGCCCTTGGTGGTGACGAAATTGGCCACGCCCTCGTAGACCTTGCCCCCGAAGGAATAGGTGTAGGGATAGAGCTGGATGTCGCTCAGCAGCATGGCGTCGAACGACAGCAGGTGGCCGAGGTCGGTCACCGGAACGCCGTCGAGCAGAGCCATCACGTTGTGCGAGAACGCGGGATGCCAGGTGTGGGCGTCCTTGAACACCATGCGCAGCTCGCGCTCACCCGCGGCGTCGCGACGCACCCGGAGTTCGGGAATTATCTCTATTATAATGTCCTGCACCGTGGGGAAACGGGTGTAATCGTCGAGATGGTACACCAGCATGTCCTCGTGGTTGAGTATCAGGTTCTCGCGCTTGGGCATGAATTCGTAGAGGGTGTCGGCGTTGCGCTCGGTGCGCATGGCCTGCGACCTCGCGATAAGCTGCTGGGCGTATTCGGGTGAAAGCAGCAGCGGAGTCGTCTCCACCTTGATGCGCATGAACTTTTCTTCCGGAACGAAAGTGCAGTCGTAGCCGCCCTGGTTGCCCATTATTTCGCACACCAGGTCGCGGTGGCCGTAGATGTTGTTGGTCTTGAACACTACCCTGCCGTCGGCATCTATGTCGCTCAGGTAGGTGTCTCCTGCAGAGCCGGGCGACGACACTATCGCCACCGCGGTGGGATCTTCCTTCACCCTGGCGGCCTCGGGGCCGGTGATGAATGCTGTGACCACCTCGCCGTCGAACTCCGGAACGGCCTCGGCGGAGTATGCCGCGGCCCTGGGCAGCATCGCCTTGAAATTGCAGGCGTTGAAGGGGGCCGGGGCGGGCATGCCGTCGTCGTGCCAGATGCTCACGGAAACGGAGGCGGAATCGGCCGCAAGCACGGTGAGCGCTTCCCCGTCGCAGGCGAGGGTGACCAGGCCGGGGCGCGAGCTCTCCCTTTCCCTTGAGGCGGAAACGGGCCCCTGCACAACCTTCACTCCCCCGGGCACGCGGGCCGAGCTGCCGGTGTTGTAGATGGCTATCTCCCCTGCATGCTCATAGGGTTTAAAGTCGGATTCACAGCGCTCCATGGCGGTGTATGCGAAGATGCGGTAGTTCCCGGTGGGAACGTTCAGGGGGATGGGGATCACCCCAGCGCCGCGCCCGTCCACGAGGGCTATCTTGGCCGTGACGGCGGTGCTGTGCGAAGAGGCTATCTCCACGTAGCAGATGCCGCTTTCGGCGGAGAGCTTGCCTTCCGCGTCGAGGCAGAATGCGGAACACCAGATATTGTCGCCGGCTACGTACACCCTCCTGTCGAGGGAAAGGTAGCAGCGCTCGAGCCCGCCGGCCCAGAGGCCCGGCGAACAGAGTGCGAATGCCAATGCGAGTATTGTCTTTCTCATTTTTCCCAGTATTCGGGAGGAGTGGTCACTCCCCCAAGTTCACGGCAGTCGACGCAGCGCGACTTGATCCATCTTACGGCTCCCCCTTCGCCAAGGTCGTCGACCGGCCTGTAGCCGACATTGTACCAACTTCTCATGTCGGGATGAGCCTGGTCATATTCCGGAACCTCCGGTTTCTCTGCGGGCGCCTTCCTGTAATAATACGGAGCCACGTCGAAGAAGCGGCGCCTCTCAGCCACGTGCGACACTTCTATGAATCCGACCGCAAGGTGGGTGGAGTCGCTCACCGAGCGGATGTTGCCCTGCATCCCGCTGGGGATGGTGGTGAACAGCGAGCCGGTGTAGTCGGAAGTTTCGCGGAGGGTGTTGAGGTATTCGTAGCAGTCCTCGGAGATGATGCGCGCCTTCACGAGCGCCGCCATACGCCTCGAGGCGATGGGGCTCCAGCGGGAAATCCTGTGGAACTCATGCCCGTAAAGCCCCTGCCCCTGAAGGGTCTTGGCTATGGCCAGGCCCGTTTCGGTGGAGAAGGAGTGCGAGTAGCAGATATAATACGGATTGGGCTGCCCGGTCTTGCTGAGGTCTATGAGCGCGTTGTTGTCCGGATCGTACAGGAAAGACGCCTGATAATCGGCGTTGTACTCCCAGTCAAGCTCGTAGTCCCAGCGGTAGCAGCCGGAACTGCCCTCGGGCGACTGGAGCGAAAGCGTGAGGTACAGCTCGGATTCGGACGGCTCGAGGTCAACGCCGCTGATGACGGGTTCGGGCTGGGGATAACGCCAGCCGGACACGTATTCGGGATCCCATTTTTCGCCGGGATTCGACAGCAGCACGTGGATTCTGTACTTCCGGTCGGCAGGGGCCTTGGTCAGGTCTACGTAGATTTTGCGGTCCTTTTCGGAGTAGCTCTTGTACTTGTTGCCCTGCTCGTCCTCGACCCACACGGTTCCGTTGGGCTGCGAAGTGACGTCACCGTTGAGCGGCCTCACGCTGCTCAGGGTGAACACCGAGATGTCGCCGATGAGCACGTCCCCTTCCACGACCAGGCCTTCTCCGGTGCCCATCACGTCCGGGGAGAAGGGATAGATGCAGGAAGAAACAGCGAACAGCGCCGCAAGTATGTAAATGATCTTCTTCATGCTCTAGAACAGGATGTTAAGGTTGATGTAAGGAACGGGAACGGCGAATACCGACACCATGTGCCCCGTGACCACGCCGCCGCCTCCGGTGGTGTAATAGACCGAATAGGCGTTCTTGCGGCCGGTGACGTTGTAGCATCCGATGGTGACGGAAGAGTGGAGGAGAGCCTTCAGGTAGTGGCCCGGGTCGATATTGACGGCCAGGTCGAGGCGGAAGTAGTCGGGCAGGCGGTAGCCGTTGCGCTCGGAATAGAGCAGGCGGTTGCCGCCGCCGTAATTGAAGATGCCGACGGGCAGGGTGACGGGACGGCCGGTCGAGTAGTCCACGTTGGCCGAGAAGCTGTAGCGCCTGGTGACCGCGAAATTGGCCACCAGCTTGATGTCGTGAGGCTTGTCGAAGGAGGCGGCATACCATTCCCCGCCGTTTATGGTCTCGATGCCCCTCCAGCCCATCTCCTGAAGGAGAGTACGGGAGTAGGTGTAGGTGAGCCAGCCGGTGAGCTTGCCCACTGTCTTCTTGGCCATGAATTCCACGCCGTACGCCTTGCCGCGGGTGGGCACGAGGTCGGAAGCCAGTTCGCGGTTCATGCTCAGGGTGGCGCCTCCCTTGTAGTCGAGGTAGTTGCTCATCCGCTTGTAATAGCCTTCGAGCGAGAGGTCGAGCTTGCCTCCGAACACGGTCCAGTACAGGCCGGTCGCGGCCTGCCAGCCGTCGGTGGGCTTGATGTCGGCGTCGGTGAGCTTCCAGGTGTCGAGCGGCGAGATGGCCGCGGTGTTGGAGATCAGGTGGATGTTCTGGCGCAGCGTGTTGAAGCCCGTCTTCACCGACAGCATCGGGGTGAAGGACCATTTGCCGGAAACCCTGAATTCGGGAGACAGGTTCCACGACCTGTCGGCCAGGTTCATGAAGGCGGACAGCCTCGCTCCCCCTTCGAGGGCGAGCCGGTCACTTGGCTGCCAGTTGTCGGAGACATAGACCGCGGGCTCCACGGCGTACTCCCTGCCGAGGTTGTCGGCCACCACCATGGACGATTCGCCGAGGGGGTTCAGGATGCCGCCGTCGAGGCCGTAGACCGTAGCGTCGCCGCCGTACGAGAAGGTGTGGCCGGAGTCTGTCGGGGTGACGAACTTCAGGCGTGCAAAGGCCTGGTTCACAGCGGTATTCAGGGTGTAGGCCTCCTGCATGTTGGTATAGTCGTCGAGCTGGTTGCCGAAGTAGTCCACGCCGGTCGCGAAGGTCATGCGGGTGCCCCCGGAAGAGACGTGGTTGTAGCGCAGCGCGGCGTTGAGGTTGGCGTAGCGGAAGGTATTGTCTTCGTTGAACGCGAATCGGTCGCGCGAGTAGTAGCCGAACACCTGCAGGCTGTTGTTGGCGTCGAAGACGTGGCTCAGGGTGATGTTGGCGTCGTAAAAGCCCGCGGTACCGCCGGCGTAGTCGCTGCTGACCGGGATCTGCTTGAGGAGCCAGTCGGAATAGGTGGTGCGGCCGCCGATCAGGAAGGTGGTGCGGCCCTTGCCGGCCAGCGGGCCTTCGAGGTGGAATCGGCTGGTGAGGAGGCCGATTCCCAGCGAACCCTTCACCTTGTCGATGTCGCCGGTCTTGCCGTCCACGGTGAGCACGGAGGAGATGCGGCCGCCGTATTCGGCGGGGATGCTGCTCTTGTAGAGGTTCACGTCGGCCACCACGTCGGGGTTGAAGGACGAGAAGATGCCGAAAAGGTGCGAGGTGTTGTAGATGGTGCCCTCGTTGAAGAGGACCAGGTTCTGGTCGGAGGAGCCGCCGCGGACGTTGAAGCCGCCGGAGGCTTCGCCCACCGTCTTCACTCCCGGGAGGGTGAGCACCGCCTTGATGACGTCGCCCTCGCCGAAGGCGGTGGGTATCTTGTTGAGAGTCTTGACGCTCACGTGCTCGAGGCCCATCTGGGCGGTGCGGTGGTTCAGGCGGGTCTCGTCGGAAATCATGGCCGCGTCGAGCTCGGTGACCTTCACGTTCATGGTGAGGTTGAGCTCGCCGTCGCCGTTGATTATAACCATCAGGTGGACGTCTTCCTTGCTGGTTTCCATGAAGTTGAGGACGTTCTCGCCGGTGGGCAGAATGAGCTCCCAGCGACCCTGGGCGTCGGTGGTGGTGTAGGCGCCGGAGAGGGAGTCGGACACCACCGCGCCGGGCAGCGGTTCGTCGAACTGGCCGTCCATCACGGTGCCGTACACCCTTGCCGTAGCGGCTGGATGCTCGCGCTTCTGCCCTATAGTATATACCTTGTTGCGGAAGGTGACGTCGAGGCCGGCTCCGGACTCCGCCAGGGCGTCGGTCTCTTCCCTTTCTTCGAAGTAGCCGTCGGGGAGCACCGCCTTGAGGTTTTCGGGCCTCGGGGCGTTCACCGCGGGCTTGCGGATGTCGGTGCCGCTGCCCTCCACGGGATGCCAGTCAGTCACCAGCCGGTCAAGCACGGTAGGCCCGCCTTCGTCGAGAAAGGCGAAGGCCTCGTGGAAATAGGCCCTCTTGGAGACGCCCATGCCGTTGAGGCCGGTGAGGCGCATGTGGCGCCGGAGGTCGGACGCCCTGGAGCGGAACTGCCTGGCGACGCTGCCCTTATTGTCCAGTTTTACAAGGCTGCCGTCGCCGGTGAGCATGTAGAACGCCTCGGAATAGTCGTAGAACGAGAGGCAGTTCGGATTGTACTTGGGATCGTCGTAGCCGATGAGCATGCGGTGGTCTCCGGAACCGGTGCGGAAACGGCGGTTCACCCGCCTCAGGAGTGTGCTCGAGCCGTCGAAGACGACTTCATAGAAGCCCGGTTCGGAGCCCTTGACTCCTTGGTACCGCAGGTTTACGAAACGGACGCCGGCCCTCTCTATCCAGGAGAGCTGGTCGCGCTCGGGAATGCTGGGGGCGTAGGTGGCGCTGGGACGCACGTGCACGAGGCCCGTGGAGGCATCCACCCTGAGCAGGACGCCTTCGTAGAGGCGGCCGTTGAACATGGCGCTTCCGGACTTGAAGCCGGTGGTGTCCCAGTACGGGGTGCCGTTGTATGCGTAGGGCGGCGGAACGGCCACCCTGCCGCGGTATATCATGGACGACGGATCCTGTCCCTGGCCCATGCAGAGACCGCTGAAAGCGAGCGAAAGGATGAGCGCAAGAATCCAGTTGGAGGAAGAATGAACTAGTGTTTTCAAAGCTCGCAAAAGTAGCTATATTTTTTTGGAAAATACCTATAATATCGCTAAATTTGACGATACGAAATAACCAGATATTACTTATCACTTTACAATAACATGCAAGACAAATTACAGCAACTTACCGAACAGCTTTATAATGAGGGCCTTTCCAAGGGCCGGCAGCAGGGCGAAGCCATCCTGGCAAACGCCCGTAAAGAGGCCGGGGAGATAGTCGCCAGGGCCCGCGAAGAAGCCGCCGCCATTACCGAGAAGGCCCGGAAAGACGCTGAAGACCTGCGCGTCAAAGTGGCGTCCGACCTCAAGATGGCATCTGCCCAGGCCCTCCAGGCCACTAAGAAAGACATCGAGAACCTGCTGGTCGGGGAAATCTCGGCCAAAGACACCTCCGCCGCCCTGCAGGATCCCGCTTTCCTCAAGCAGATAATCTCCGCCGTGGCGGCCCGCTTCGACGCCACCGAGGCCGGCGACCTCGAGCTCATCCTCCCCGAAAAACTCAAGGCGGAGCTGGAGCCCTGGGTGAAAGGCGAGCTCGCAAAGAGCCTTTCCAAGGGCGTAAGCGCCTCCTTCACCAAAAAGGTGGCGGGCGGCTTCAACATTGGCCCCAAAGACGGCGGCTGGTTCGTCAGCCTTACCGACGACACCTTCAACGCCCTCATTGCCGAATATCTCAGGCCCGTAACGCGCAAAATCCTCTTCGGTGAATAATTACGAATACATAATCGCGGGGCTGCCGGTCCTGCAGCCCGACTACCGCGGAAAGCTCGACACCGGGGCCATCCTGGAAGAGATCCGCTCCCAGCTCTCCGAAAAAGACTCGGCTTCGCTCGACTTTCTCCTGGGCGGCTGGGGCGAAGGGCTCGACGAGGCCTTCTACCGCAGCGCTTCCGCCCACTACAACGCGTTCATCAGGGGCTACTTCGCCTACGACCTCCAGCTCCGCAACGCAAAGGTCGCCTTCCTCAACAAAGAGCTGGGCAGGCCCGCCGGGCAGGATGCCGTCGACTTCGGCCCCGAAGATTTCGACGACCGCCCGAAGGTGGACGAAGTGCTGGCCATGAAAGACATCCTGGGCCGCGAACGCGGTCTCGACGAGCTGCTCTGGGCCCGGATCGACGATCTCACCGTCATGCACGTCTTCGACATGGACACCATCCTGGGGTTCACGGCAAAGCTCAAGATAGTGGACCGCTGGACCAGGCTCGACCCGGAAACCGGCCGCGAAATGTTCCGCCGGCTCGTCAGCGACCTGAAAGACAACTACACACTGGAAATCAAATAATCAATATGAATACTAAAGGAAAGGTAACAGGAATCGTTTCCAACCTTGTGACCGTGCAGACCGAAGGCCCGGTGGCGGAGAATGAACTCTGCTTCATCGACCTCGACGGCACCAACCTCCTCGCCGAGGTCATCAAGGTAAACGGCAACAAGGCCTCGGTGCAGGTGTTCGAAAGCACGCGCGGCCTGAGAGGAGGCGCCAGCGTCGAATTTCTCGGCCGGATGCTCGAGGTCTCGCTCGGCCCCGGGCTTCTGGGCGGCGTGTTCGACGGCCTCCAGAACGACCTCACCACAATGTCCGACGTCTTCCTCAAACGAGGCGAATACACCGACCCTATCGACCGCACCCGCTTGTGGGACTTCAAACCCCTCGCGGCGCCCGGCGACAAGGTGCGCGCATCGGACTGGCTGGGCGAGGTTAAAGAAGGCTGGCTCCCCCACAAGATCATGGTCCCGTTCAAGTTCGAGGGCGAATACACCGTAAAGTCGGTGGCTCCCGAAGGCCAGTACAAGGTCGACCACACCATCGCGGTGCTCACCGGCCCGGACGGCGAGGACGTCGAGGTGACCATGGTCCAGAAATGGCCCGTCAAGGTGGCTGTAAAAGGCTATAAGGACAAGCCCCGTCCGCAGAAGATAATGGAAACCGGAGTCCGCATCATCGACTCCTTCAACCCCATCGCCGAAGGCGGCACCGGCTTCATCCCCGGGCCTTTCGGCTGCGGCAAGACGGTGCTCCAGCACGCCATCGCGAAGCAGGGCGAAGCCGACATAATAGTCATGGCGGCCTGCGGCGAGCGCGCCAACGAGGTGGTGGAAATCTTCACCGAGTTCCCCGAGCTCATCGACCCGTACACCGGCCGCAAGCTCATGGAGCGCACCTCCATCATCTGCAACACCTCCAACATGCCGGTGGCCGCGCGTGAGGCTTCCGTCTACACCGCCATGACCATCTGCGAGTACTACAGGGCCATGGGGCTGAGGTGCCTGCTCCTGGCCGACTCCACCTCCCGCTGGGCCCAGGCGCTCCGCGAGATGTCCAACCGCATGGAGGAGCTCCCCGGAGCCGACGCCTTCCCGGTAGACCTTTCCGCCATCATCAGCAACTTCTACGCACGTGCGGGCATGGTCGTCCTGAACAACGGCCAGAAGGGCGCGGTCACCGTCATCGGCACCGTCTCCCCCGCCGGCGGCAACCTCAAGGAGCCCGTCACCGAAAGCACCAAGAAGGCGGCCCGCTGCTTCTACTCCCTCGAGCAGGCGCGCGCCGACCAGAAGCGCTACCCGGCGGTGAACCCCATCGACTCCTACTCCAAGTATCTTGAATACCCCGAAATCATCGCCTATCTCGACGAACGTATCGAGGAAGGCTGGGTGCAGAAGATCATCAAGAGCAAGATGCTCATCCGCCGCGGCAAGGAAATGGCCGACCAGATCAACATCCTCGGCGACGACGGCGTGCCCATGAGCTATCACGAGGCTTTCTGGAAGAGCGAAGTCCTCGATTTCGCCTTCCTGCAGCAGGACGCTTTCGACGCTGTCGACTCCGTGTGCCCCATGGAGCGCCAGAAATACATGCTCGACCTCATCCTCGATATCTGCGAACGCAAGTTCTCTTTCGACAATTTCGAAGTCTGCCGCGACTACTTCAAGAACCTCATCAACATACTCCGGCAGATGAACTATTCCGAGTTCCACAGCGCGCAGTTCGATAATTACCGCGGTCAACTGACTAAACTCCTCGAAGAAAATGGCAAGTCCTAAAGCATTCAAAAAGATATACACGCAGCTCGAGGCCATTACCAAGGCCACGGTTTCGCTGCACGCCCAGGGCGTGTCCAACGACGAGCTGGCAACGGT
Source organism: uncultured Bacteroidales bacterium (assembly GCA_946185745.1). Taxonomy (GTDB): domain Bacteria; phylum Bacteroidota; class Bacteroidia; order Bacteroidales; family UBA932; genus Cryptobacteroides. The sequence goes on along the minus strand of CAMHKQ010000011.1, from coordinate 51,503 downwards.
GGAAGGGCGTCTCGCCCAGGTGGTCAAAACCAAGGGAGACCTCGTCACCCTGCAGGTCTTCGCGGGTACCGAAGGTATCCCGACCAACGCCGAAGTGAGCTTCTTCGGGGCTCCCCCCACCCTCAAGGTGAGCGACCAGCTCAGCGGCCGCTTCTTCAACGCATACGGCAACCCGATCGACGGCGGTCCCGAAATCGAAGGCATGGAACGCGAGGTGGGCGGGCCTTCCGTCAACCCCTACAAGCGCCGCCAGCCCTCCGAGCTCATCCCCACCGGCATCGCCGGCATCGACCTCAACAACACCCTGGTCTCGGGCCAGAAGATTCCCTTCTTCGCCGACCCGGACCAGCCTTACAACCAGGTCATGGCGGACGTCGCCATGAGGGCCGACGTCGACAAGATAATCCTCGGCGGCATGGGCCTCTCCAACGACGACTACCTCTACTTCAGGCATGCCTTCGAAGGCGCCGGCGCCCTCGACAGGATAGTATCCTTCGTGAACACCACCGAGGATCCCCCCGTGGAGAGGCTTCTGGTGCCCGACATGGCGCTCGCCGCGGCCGAATATTTCGCGGTCGACAAGAACGAGAAGGTGCTGGTGCTCCTCACCGACATGACTCTTTATGCCGACGCCCTCTCGATAGTGTCCAACCGCATGGACCAGATTCCTTCCAAAGACGCCATGCCCGGTTCGCTCTATTCCGACCTGGCCAAGATCTACGAGAAGGCCGTGCAGCTGCCTACCGGCGGTTCCATCACCATCATCGCGGTCACCACGCTGAACGACGGCGACATCACCCACGCCATCCCCGACAACACCGGCTACATCACCGAGGGCCAGCTCTTCCTGAGGGCGGACCCCGATTCCGGCAAGGTAATCGTGGACCCGTTCCGCTCCCTCTCCAGGCTCAAGCAGAACGTGCAGAACAAAAAGACGCGCGAAGACCACTCCCAGGTCATGAACGCCAGCGTGCGCCTCTACGCCGACGCCCAGAACGCCAAGACCAAGCAGGAGAACGGCTTCGACCTCTCCGACTACGACATAAGGTGCCTCGACTACGCGGTGGAATACGCCACGAGGCTGCTCAGCATCGACGTCAACATCACCATCACCGAAATGCTCGACACGGCATGGGAGCTGTTCGCCAAGTACTTCTCCCCCGCCGAAACCGGCATACGTCAGAACCTCATCGATAAATACTGGCCCAAAAAAGCCGAATAATGCCAATCAAGTTCCAATATAACAAGACTTCTCTCACGAACCTGGGCAAGCAGCTCAAGATCCGGAAGAACGCCCTCCCCACGCTCAAGAGCAAGGAGAGCGCGCTCCGCTACAGCTCCCTTGCCGCCCGGAAGGAATCCGAAAGGCTGCAGCAGGAACTTGAGCAGAAGATGAAGGAATACGACTATCTGGCAGCCCTCTGGAACGAGTTCGAGCCGGATCTGGTGTCGATTACCGACGTCGATCTGGGCACCGTCAAGACGGCGGGAGTGAAATGTCCCGTCCTCAACGAGGTGTATTACAAGCTCAAGCCGTTCAACGCTTTCGTGAAGCCGGCCTGGTATGCCGACGGCGTCCGCATTCTCAAGGAACTCACTTTCCTCGGGCTCAAGTCCGAGGTCAGCGAGCAGACCAGCAGGATCCTGGACTACCAGCGCAAGAAGACCACCCAGAAGGTGAATCTCTACGAGAAAGTGCAGATTCCCGGCTACCAGGAAGCCATCCTCAAGATCAAGCGCTACATGGAAGACGAGGAAAACCTGAGCAAGGCTTCGTCCAAGATAGTCAAGACCCGCCACGCGGCGGAAGAAGAGGAGGAGAGCCTATGATAGACCGGATGACCAAATACTCCTTCGTGCTTCTCTCCTCGCGCACCGAAGACTTCCTGAAGGAGCTTCAGGAGCTGGGCCTCGTGGACATCACCCGTTCCTCCAGGCCGGTGGACGACCGTTCCGCCGGGCTGCTTTCGCAGATAGAGAACGCCAAGGTCGAAATCAAGGACATACGCGAAGGGACCGACGCGCATCTGCGCGAGCTCAAGGCGTCTCTGGCGGCACAGCTGCGCGACTACGAAGACATTAAAGTCTGGGGCAGCTGGGACCGCGAGAAACTCGCCGAGCTCGGCCTTGCCTACCACTTCTACAAGATAGACGGCAAAAAGTTCCAGCCCGAACTCGCGGAACAGTTCCCCATCCGGGTGGTCGCCGAAGAAAAGAACTACGTTTACCTGGTGCTCGTGGGCGATCCCGAGGGATTCCCGTTCAAGGAGCTGAATCCCCCGGCCATGACTGCCGGCGAGGCCGCTGCTGCCATAGACGACCTCCAGCGCCAGATTTCGCTTTACCAGAAGACCCTCACCGACCGCCGTTCAGAACTTCCCGCCCTGGAACAGGCCCTCGCCGCCAAGAAAGAGGAGCTTTCCCGCTATATGGCCTCCCTTTCCGGAGAAACCGCCGCAGAGAACACCCTGGTGGTGTTCGAAGGCTTCGCTCCGGCAGACGCCGCCGGCCTCGAGTCGAAGTTCGACGAAATGGACCTGGTGTGGCTCAAGGAAGCCGCCGCCGAGGCCGACAATCCTCCCATCAGGCTCAAAAACAAGAAGTTCGCCAGCATGTTCGAGGTGCTTACCGACATGTACGGAAGGCCCGGCTACGACGGCTTCGACCCCACTCCGTTCATCAGCATCTTCTTCACCCTGTTCTTCGCCTTCTGCATGGGAGACGCCGGTTACGGCCTGGTGCTCCTGCTGCTCGGCTTCCTGCTCCGCAAGAAACTCGGCAAGACCGCATCGCTCGTGATGGTGCTCGGCACCGCCACGGTGGTGGTGGGCTTCTTCTTCCACAGTTTCTTCAGCATGGACATCAGCAAGTGGGGCTTCATCCGCAACCTGGGGCTGCACAAGATAATGATGCCCTCCGACAGCCAGTGCGTCGTGAAGGGGCTCGGAAGCTACGACTGGAACATGATCCTGGCCCTGGCCTGCGGCGTACTCCACATTTCCCTCGCCCAGGTCACCAAGGCCATAGTCGCCACCCGCAACAAGGGCTTCCTCAACAGCCTGGGAGTATGGGGCTGGACCCTGCTCATCGTGGGCGGAGTGACAATAGGCGTGCTGGCCATTCTCAAGGTGTTCGATTCGTCAATCACCAAGATCGCCCTCATCGCGGTCGGAATCCTCTCGGGCCTGTTCATCTTCTTCCTCAGGGATCTCCACAAGAATCCCCTGGCCAACTTCGGAAGCGGCCTCTGGGAAACGTACAACACCGCTACGGGCCTGCTTTCCGACGTGCTCAGCTACCTTCGCCTCTACGCGCTTGCGCTTGCGGGCAGCCTTCTCGGCGGGGCCTTCAACGACCTGGCCGTGATGGTCCGCGGCGACGGCGGCGTCGGAGGCTGGATTTTCTTCGTGCTGCTGCTGGTAGTGGGCCATGTGCTCAACATAGCCATGTCCGGCCTCAGCGCCTTCGTGCACCCGCTGCGCCTGAACTTCCTCGAATTCTTCAAGAATGCGGGGTACGAGGGCACGGGGCGCACTTACGAACCCCTTTCAAAAGAACAATAATCAAAACTAAAAACTTATAAAAATGTCACCAGAATTCATTCAAACACTCGGTTATCTCGGACTCGGCGCAGTGCTCGCCCTCGCGGGCATAGGCAGCGCGTATGGAACAACTATCGCTGGCAACGCCGCCGAAGGCGCCCTCAAGAAAAGGCCGGAAGGATCCGGTAACTACATGGTGCTCTCGGCCGTTCCCGCAACGCAGGGCATCTACGGATTCGTGGCCTTCCTCATCATGCTCGGCAGGTTCAACGCCGATCCCGCCCTCGGTCTCAAGACCTTCGGCATCGGCCTCTTCGTGGGTGTGGTCTGCCTCCTGTCGGCTGTCCGCCAGGGTCAGGTCTGCGCCAACGGCATAGTGGGCATCAGCCAGGGACACAACGTGTTCGCCAACACGCTCATCTACGCCGCCCTTCCCGAATTCTACGCCATCCTCGGCCTTGTAGGCGCCATCATGGCATAGCATGAAGATCTACAGGAACCTTACTTCCGAAGAAATCCAATTGCTCCAATCCCAGGCATGCTATGCCGAGGACTGGAGCAAAATATTGGTTACGGAAGCGTTTGACGCCCGTTTCGTGCGGTCCACCCGCTTTTCCGGCGAGGTGAGGCTGGGCGGTTTCAACAAGACTTTCCGGCTGGCCGGCGGCATGACCAAGCACTCGGGCCTCTACCATACCACGCTCCACAACGTGGAGATAGGCGACGACTGCTGCATCGAGAATGTCAAGAATTACATTTCCAACTACCGCATCGGCAACGGCTGTTTCATCGAGAACGTGGACATCATCCTCACCGACGGCCCCACCAGTTTCGGCAACGGCGTGGAGGCCAGCGTAATGAATGAAACAGGCGGAAGGGAGGTTATGTTCTACGACAGGCTTTCCGCCCAGCAGGCGTACGTGATGGCCCTCTACCGCCACCGCGACAAGGCCATCGCCAATATCCGGAAGATGATTCAGGAGTACTGCAGCTCCATCACCTCGGACGTCGGCACCATAGGCGATGACGTCACCATCGCGGATGCCGGGTACATAAAGAACGTCAAGATAGGTCCCTGCACCAAGATAGAGGGCTGCTCGCGCCTGAAGAACGGCAGCATCAACTCCAACAGGACGGCGCCGGTCCATATAGGAGTCGGCGTAATCGGAGACGATTTCGTGATCTGCAGCGGCACGTCCGTCGAGGACGGCGTAACCTTCTCGCGCTGTTTCATAGGCCAGTGCGTCAAGCTCGGTCACGGCTACTCCGCCAGCGATTCCCTCTTCTTCAGCAACTGCCAGGGAGAGAACGGCGAGGCCTGCGCCATCTTCGCGGGTCCATTCACCGTCACGCACCACAAGAGCACGCTGCTCATAGCCGGCATGTTCTCCTTCATGAACGCGGGCTCCGGCAGCAACCAGAGCAACCACATGTACAAGCTCGGGCCCATCCACCAGGGAATTATGGAACGGGGCGCCAAGACCGCCTCCGATTCCTACATCCTGTGGCCGGCCAGGATAGGCGCCTTCTCGCTTGTCATGGGAAGGCACACCAACCATCAGGACACGAGCAATCTGCCGTTCTCGTATCTCATTGAAGACCAGAACACCACCTACATAATGCCGGGCATAAACCTGCATTCCGTAGGCACCATCCGCGATGCCCAGAAATGGCCGAGGCGCGACGCCCGCAAAGACCCGGACAAGCTCGACTGCATCAATTACAATCTGCTCAGTCCCTACACCATCCGCAAGATGATGAGGGGCTGCGGCATCCTCAAGGAACTGAAAACCATTTCAGGGCCCTATTCCGACGCCTACACCTACCAGAGCGGCAAGATCCGCCGGAGCTCCCTCGAAAAGGGCCTGGCCCTCTACGGTCTCGCCATCGACAAGTTCATGGGCAACTCCCTGATCAGCAGGCTCCAGAAGTTCGAGCCGAAGAATCTGGAGGAGCTCCACGCCATTCTCAAACCCACTTCCGACAAGGGCCTCGGCAAATGGCTCGACATTTCGGGCCTGCTGGCTCCCAAGACAGAGGTGAGCCGCCTTCTGGACGACGTGGAATCGGGCGCGGTGAAGGACGTGGAAACTGTGAACGCGCGTTTCCGCGAGATGTACGACAACTATTACGACTACGAGTGGACCTGGGCCGTGGAGCAGTTCCGGGACTGGTACGGGGTGGAAATCGCCGAGGCAAGTCCGGAGTATCTCATGGGCATGGTGCGCCGCTGGCGCGAAAGCGTGGTCAAGCTCGACGAAATCCTCATCGAGGATGCCCATAAGGAGTTCTCGCTGAGCATGATGACCAGTTTCGGCGCGGACGGCGACGCGGAGTCGCTCAAGGCCGACTTCGAGAACGTGCGCGGTTCTTCCTTCGAGAACAACGCGTTCGTCCGGAGTCTCCGCGACCACATCGAAAAAAAGACCGCCCTCGAAAAGGCGGCCCTTCAGATTCTGGAGAACATAACGGAATAGCTCCGGCGCCTTACGGTTTCGGGATTTTCAGCTTTTGTCCGACACGCAGCTTGCTGGAGGACATTCCGTTGAAATCCATGATGTTGCGTGCGCTCACTCCGGGATACTTCTTGGCTATGTCGTAGAGGTTGTCTCCGGATTGCACGGTGTACATGGTGTACTCGCCGGAGAATCCGGCAGCCGTGTTGATTCCGCCGGATGCGGCCGGAAGGTCTTTCTTGTCTTCCGAAGATTTAGCTGTGCCTGAGCCTCCCGAAGGCGCTCCTCCCCTGCCGTAGATATAGAGTATCTGCCCTATCCGGAGGTTGTCGCTCCGGAGATGGTTCCACTGCTTTATCTGCTTGACGGTCACGTGATAGCGCGAGGCTATCTTGCCCAGATAGTCGCCGCTGCGCACCTTGTAGGCGATGCGGGATTCGCCGCCGCTCTCTTTCAGGTTCTTGAGCACCTGCTGGTTGAGCAGTTCTCCCGACTTGTGGTTGTAAAGGGTGTCGCGGGGCACGTCGAGGAACGCCGATGTCCACGAGACGGGCAGCTGGAGCACGTAGGTGCCCTCGTCGCCGGGGATGATGTCGTGGGTGTACTGCGGATTGAGCTGGCGCAGCATCTCGAGCGGCACTCCTACAGTTTCGTTTATCTGCTTGAAATGCAGGTTTTTGCGGATTTCGAAGGTGTCGCATGCGACCGGAAGGCCGACGTCGGCGGCCGACAGGCCGTATTCGTTGCGGTACTCGAAGGCGTACATGGCGCCCACGAAAGCGGGCATGTAGCCCCTCGTTTCATGGGGAAGATAATCGTAAATGTCCCAGAACTTGCGGCTGCCGGCCCTGCGGATGGCCTTCTGCACGTTGCCGAAGCCGCAGTTGTAGGAGCTGATCGCCAGGCACCAGTCCCCGAACACGTCGTAGGCGTCCTTCAGGTAGCGCGCGGCGGCATCGGCCGATTTCTCCACGTCCAGGCGCTCGTCCACGAACGAATTGATCTTGAGTCCGTAGCTCCTGGCGGTGTTGTACATGAACTGCCACATGCCCATGGCTCCCACCCTCGACCTGGCGACCGGGTTGAAGTTCGACTCGATGACGGCCATGTACTTGAGTTCCAGGGGAATGTCGTATTTCGCGAAAATTTCCTCAAAAATGGGGAAATAGTAGACGCTCCGGCCGAGCAGGGTGCCCATGTGACGGGGCATCTTCTCGGAGTAGAGCACCATGTAGTTCTTGACGGTCTCGTTGAAAGGCAGGGTGATATAGGAGTTCATCGCCTTGAGGCGGCGCTCCAGCTCGGCATCGCTCACGTTGGAGGTGAAGCGCACCGAATCCATGTTGTAGCGGCTCGCCTCTTCGTAGTCGCGCATTACCCTCTGACGGTACCACTCGCCCAGGAGGCTGTCGGTGACTGCGGCGTCGAACGCCTCGGCCCGTCTTTCCTCTTCCGGCTCCATGACGGCAAGGGAGTCTTCGAACGTGGTAGGCTCGAAAGTGAGGCTGTCTATCACGAGCCTGAGCGAGTCCGCCACCCTCTGAAGGCGTTCTATCTCCAGCTCCTGGAGCCGCAGGCGTTCGTTCTTGCTCAACCTTTTCTGGGCGGCGCCGGGAACCGTGGCCAGCAGAAGGAACATCGACAGCGCTATGAGAATTCTTTTCATTCTAGAAGGAAAGGCCAAAACGTACTCCCATGGCCGGCCTCTGGGCATATACGGGAGACATTACTGTTGGAGATATGTTGAGGGTGATGTCGTCCGACACGTCGAAGTCGTGCATGTAAGCGAACACGTTGGCGTCGATTATCTGCAGCAGATAGCCCGCGGCGATGGCCAGGATGGAGTAGTCGCGGTATTCGCGGTAGACGTTGCGGTAATACAGCGCGGTTTCCTTGGAGATGGGACCGGTGTACGGCGTTTCTTCGTCGGTGGCCTCGCGGTAGATGTTCCTGAATCGGAGGTAGTTCGTGCGGTTGAGCATGAAGAAATGGACGCCGCCCGCGATGACGCCCCAGTAGACCGGCACCTTCCAGGCCTCGCCGTTGTATATCTGCCCGAGACCTGGCACCAGTATGGCATACAGGGTGGCCTTGCCAGGGAGAGGATAACGGTCTGTGTCGTAACTGATTACGCCGTCCATCAGAGAAGCCCACCAGGCTGCGCCGGCACCGATGAAGCACCATTTGGCGATATCCGTCTTACCCTGCTTGTTGAAATAGAGGCCGGCGCCGATTCCGCCGCCTATGCCCGCATATACCAGCGGGAGTTTCCAGTAATCCCGGTTGTAGATCTGGCACCCTCCGAGGAAGATAGCAGATCCGGCGGCCATGGTGCCGATTTTCATTTCGTTCTTGTGCCTGAGACCACCGAAGTATTCCTTGAACGAGAAGAGCACGTCGGCGGAGTCTTTGGCCGAAGGATCGTCGGCGTTGTACTGCTGGTTGAACGCCTCGGACTTGAACTGAGCATGCAGCTCCGCGCTGAACGCGAGCGCGCACAGCGAAAGGAACATTATGCACAGAAAACGCTTCATCTATATTCCGGCATCTTCCAGGGCTTTCAGGAACTTCTGCACTTCCTCGTCGGAACCGAAACGGATGGTCATGGTACCTTTTCCGGAGGAAGCCCTCTTGAGGGAAATGTCGTCTGCAAAGAACTTGCCGATATGGCTGAGGAGCTGGGTATATTCCCGCGGAAGCTCCTGGGCCGACGCCGCCTTCCTGGCAGAAGGCTTGCGGGTGAGCTTCCGGAACTGGTCTTCCAACTCCCTCACGCTCAGGCCCTTCTCCACTACCATATCGCAAAGCTGCTGCTGGATTTCGGGGTTGTCGGTGCCCAGAAGCACCTTTGCATGGCCGGTGCTGATAAGCCCAACTTTAAGGTCGTGCTGCACCTTGACCGGAAGCCTTAGGAGCCTCAGGGTGTTGGTTACGGAGGTGCGCTTCTTGCCGATGCGGTCCGCCATGGTCTCCTGGGTGAGCCGGCACTCTTCGATGAGGCGGCGGTAGCTGAGGGCGGTTTCGATCGGGTCGAGATTCTCGCGCTGGATGTTCTCTACCAGCGCCATCTCCAGCATGCCCTGGTCGTCTGCCTCGCGCACGTACGCGGGAATCATGGCCATTCCGGCCATGCGGCAGGCCTTGTAGCGGCGTTCGCCGCTGATTATCTGGTAGTGGCCGTCGCTTACCTTGCGGACGGTGATGGGCTGGATGAGGCCGAGGCTCTTTATGGATGCCGCCAGTTCTTCCAGCGCCTCCTGGTCGAAGGAGGTGCGGGGCTGGAAGGGATTGGCCTCCACCATGTCGGCGGGGATGCGGAGGACGTCGCTGGTGTTGCGCCTGGGCTGGGCGCCGGCGATCTCCTTGTTAACATACCCTACCGGTTTGCGGACGGCGTCCGCTTCCTCTCCGAGAAGGGCTCCCAGGCCCTTGCCCAGACCGTGTTGTAGCTTTGCCATTACTGTTGTACCGGTTCCCCGTTCTTTTCGAGGAGTTCCTTTGCTAAGTTAAGATAATTGTTGGCGCCCGTACTCATTATGTCGTAGAGGATTATGGGCTTGCCGTGGGACGGCGCCTCGCTGAGGCGGATATTGCGCTGGATGATGGTGCGGAACACCAGGTCGTTGAAATGCCCGCGCAGTTCGCCGACCACCTGGGTATGCACCTTGGTGCGGCCGTCGAACATGGTTACGAGGAAGCCTTCTATGGTGAGACCGGGGTTGACCCCGCCCTGCACCAGGCGTATGGTCTGCAGGAGCTTGCCGAGGCCTTCGAGCGCGAAGAATTCGGGCTGTACGGGGATTATCACGGAGTCGGCCGCGGTGAGGCAGTTGACGGTGATGAGCCCGAGCGACGGCGAGCAGTCGATGATTATATAGTCGTAGGCGTCCTTGATGGGAGCAAGGGCCTTGGCGAGCACGGATTCGCGCTCGGGGACGTCGAGCATCTCGATTTCCGCGCCGACCAGGTTGATGTGAGACGGAATCATGTGGAGATTCGCGATTTCGGTCTGGATGAGCGCGTCTTCGACGCCTATCTTCCCTATCATGACCTCGTAGATGGTGCGCTTCTCATCGCTGTCGGGCGAGAAATTGAGGCCGCTGGTGGTATTGGCCTGAGGATCGGCGTCGATGACCAGCACCTTCTTCTCGAGCACGGCGAGGGATGCGGCGAGGTTGATGGCGGTGGTGGTCTTCCCCACTCCGCCCTTCTGGTTGGCTATTGCTATCGTTTTTCCCATATAACTTACAAATATAGCGAATATTTCTCAATTGCCCACCGTGCCAGCCGGCCGAAAAGCCAGCCGATGAGCAGACCGACGGCGGCGCCGGTGAGCACGTCCCCGAGGAAATGCTTTCCGACGAACACGCGGCTGAGCCCGACCAGCGAGGCCCAGACGTACATCCCGGCTGAAAAGCCCTTGTAGCTCCGGGACTTGTCGCCGCTCCGGAAACCCGCCCCGAGACAAGCGGCGACGCCGAAGGCATTGGAGGCATGCCCCGAAAAGAAACCGTAGAAACTGCCCTTCCCCTCGAGCACTCGGAGCCCGCCCGACAGCATGTTACTGTCCCAGCAGGGCCTAAGGCGGCAGACCGCCGCCTTCACCAGATTCGCCCCCTGGTCGCAGGCCAGTATTGCGAGAAGCACGGACCCGAGCACCACAAGGGCCTTTTTCCAGCTCATCCGGGTGAACAGCAGCACCAGCAACACCAGATAGAGCGGAATCCAGACTTTCTTGTAGGAGAACAGCATCCACAGCGCATCCGTAAACGGGACGTGCAGGGAGTTAAGGGCCAGGGTGGCCTCCCTGTCGAGACTGTCGAGGAGGTTCAGGAGATTCATGCCTGGAGCGTCTTCCACAGCAGGTCGGTAAGCTCCTGCAGGCCTTCGCGGGAGAAGCAGGAAATGAAGACATGCGGGATGTCCTTCGGAAGGGTGGGCTCGATTTCGGCCTCCAGCTCCTTGTCGAGCAGGTCGCATTTGGTGACGGCGAGCACGCGGTCCTTCACCAGCAGCTCGGGATTGTACATCTCGAGTTCGTGCAGGAGGGTGGCGTAGCCTGCGGCGATGTCGTCTTCTTCGGCGCTCACCATGAAGAGCAGCACCGAGTTGCGCTCGATGTGGCGGAGGAACCTGATGCCGATTCCCCTGCCCTCGTGGGCGCCTTCGATGATTCCGGGGATGTCGGCTATCACGAACGACTTGCCGTCGTAGTATTTCACGATGCCCAGATTGGGCTCGAGGGTGGTGAACGCGTAGTCGGCTATCCTGGGCTTTGCGCTGGTGACGGTGGCCAGGAGGGTGGACTTGCCGGCGTTCGGGAAGCCTACGAGGCCGACGTCCGCCAGGAGCTTCAGTTCGAGGATGAACCAGCCTTCCTCGCCTGCTTCGCCGGGCTGGGCGTAACGGGGGGCCTGGTTGGTGGAGGTCTTGAAGTTGTTGTTGCCGAGGCCTCCGCGGCCGCCCTTGCAGAGCACGAATTCCTCTCCGGCCTCTACCAGTTCGCCTATCTGCTCTTCTTCGTAATCTACCGGATTGCCTTCGTAGAAATCCTCTTCGGGCTTGTCTTCCTCATATTCGACGTCCTCTTCCAGCTGGGTGTTCTTCTCCCGCCAGAATTCCACGTACTGTTTCTCTTCCGGAGCGGGCGCCACCGGACGGGGCCTTTCCGCCTGCACGGGGATGAGCCGCTTGACCACGGTGCCCAGCGGCACGTCCAGGATGACGTCGGCGCCGCTCTTGCCCGTCTGCAGGCCTCCTGCGCCGGGCTGGCCGTTCTCGGCTATTATGTTCTTGCGGTATTTCAGGTGGATGAGCGTCCAGAACTGGGGGTTTGCGCGCAGTATGACGCTGCCGCCCCTGCCGCCGTTGCCGCCGTCGGGACCGCCCTTGTACTGGTACTTGGCGTGGTACAGATGCGCGCTTCCCGCCCCTCCGTGCCCGGACGCACAGTGCACACGTACAAAATCGATGAAATTGCTTTCCTGCATAGATTACAAAGATACTAATTTTTCGCATGCCTGCGGAGTTGCCGTCACAGTTTCAGCTGGTACTGGAGTTTGAGTTCGGAAGAAGAGGGCCTGCCGGCGGAAGTGTAACGGAGAACGGATGCCTTGAGATGCAGGGAATGGCGGCGGGTTTTCAGGCCGATGACCGCCGAAACTGAATGCCCCCTGCCGTAGAGTGCAAGGACGCTGAAGGTGCCCGGCAGGTCGCGTTCATAGCAGTAGATGCGGTCGTCCCAGTTGTCCACCCGGAAGAAGGTGGCCCGGAGGAAAGCGGAAATGCGCAGGCCTGCAGTGTCGGAAGGGGTTTTCCAGCCTGCTTCGGCATAGCCTGCCAGGGCCGTCGCCTTCATGTGCACCACGTCGAAACGGCCGTTCAGCTGGAAACCCTGCAGCCCCGACTTGAAGCCGGCCCGCCATTCGTGCTTCCAGGGAGGCGCATCGGCGGTGCGGTATCTTTCGGCTATTCGCAGATATGGATTGATTTCGGCCGCGCCGGCCTTGAATACCGGGGAAAAGACAAGGAGCCCCTTGTATGCCCGCGTTCCCTTTTCCGGATAAAATGCGGCATCGGCCGTGAATTCCAGCGACCGCCATTTCGCTCCGGCAGAGACTCCGCTCTCGCCGGAGACCTTCGAGGCGGAGCGCACTGCGCCTGAAAACACATCATAATATCCTGAGGGATAATACCTTGCAAGGACGCTGAATTTGGTTTGGTAAGCCGGCGACCAGATCGCTCCGCCGACCGCGGCGAGCCTTGTGCGCTGCACGATGTACTCCCCTTCCGGCTCTTTCCGCGAACTCAGGGCCGCTTCGCCGAACAGGGTGAAATGCCCGAGCCCGAGGGTGCCGTCGGCCGAGGCGACGAGGCCGTCTTTATAGAATGCCTGCAGTCCGAACTGTCCACTCCGGCCCAGGCGGGAAACAGCCGCCATGGGTACTATCTCCAGTGGAGAGCCTTTTTGCAGGCCGGATAGCGCCGTGGCGGTGGAAAAGGTCCACGGGCCGCTCATGAAATCAGCAGCTACCCCCCTGAAACGCGGCGTGAACGATCCGGTGGCGGCAAAACCGGAGGCGCTGCGCCTGAAAGAGGAGACGGAACTGAACCCGCTCATCGAGAAGCTGCTCCAGAGCGCGAGGCCCTGCCCGAAACGGGCGGCGAAATCGCCAAGCACCAGCTTTCCACCCCTGCGGCCGTACAAGGCCGCGCTGAAAGTGCCCGGCGAGAATTTGCGCACGGAATAGCTGGTGCGCGAAGACCAGTAGAATTCGACCCTGTCGCCCAGTTCAAAATGGTATTTCGCCCCGAAAAAAACGGCGCTCTCCTCCCCTTTCATGCGGCCTCCGCCCCGCACCATGGCGCTCTGCCGCACCCGACGGTCTTCCCTTGCCCCCGGTGGCAGGGAGCTTTCAAACGACACGAACAGGCTCAGGGCCTCCGCCGTTTCGGCGCCGAACCCGTCCACCAGGCCCAGTTCCGTGACGCCGAGGATGTCGCCCGAGCGCGAGCGGTAGTCTTCCAGCGAAGCCACCTGGTAGGCGCTGAAAAGTCCGCTCGAGAGCAGACGGCCCCGGCTCGCCTGGTTGATTCTCAGCGGGTGTTCGGCGTATTGCTGGAAACGCTCCATTTCGCTTTCTCCCAGGTCTTCCGGGGAGGAGGCACCGGTGAGCACGAGGATGGCGCCCACCACATCGACAAGAAAGTGCAGCATGCCGCCAATATATGCACTCAAAACGGCATTCAGGGGAGTAAAAGTGGATTTTTTCTGTTTTTTATAGCAAATAAAATTGTAAATTTGGGGCTTGTTAGCAAAACGCAAAATGGACAGGATCAAGATTCACGACAAGTTCTTCAAGCCGTTTATCCCCAACGCGCAGATAGAGAGCGTAATAGACGGCGTGGCCGAAAAGATCAACGCCGATTATGCCGCCTCCGGGGAAATCCCCGTGCTGCTCTGCGTGCTCACCGGCTCCATCATGTTCACCGCAGGCCTCATGAAGAGGCTCAGCTTCCCCCTCGAGGTGATGTCGCTCAAGCTTTCTTCCTACACAGGCACCCAGTCTTCCGGCCAGGTGCTCGAAGTAATGGGCCTCACCGGCAGCGTCGAAGGGCGCAGGGTTATCGTATGCGAAGACATAGTGGACACCGGTGCTACCATTGTCGCCCTCAGGGACATGCTCCTCGGAAAGGGCGCCAAAGAGGTGAAGATCTGCACTATGCTCCTGAAGCCCGAGGTGTACTCGAAGCCCCTCAAGCTCGACTATGTGGGCATGGAGATTCCCAACGACTTCATCGTGGGCTACGGGCTCGACTACGACGACCTCGGCCGCAACCTGAAAGACATTTACGTACTTGACAAATGAAATTCTAAAATGAAATACTACATCATTTTCGGGCCTCCGGGAGCCGGCAAGGGCACCCAGGCCGCTCCGCTCGCAGAGCGCTACAACCTTAAACACATCTCCACCGGAGAGCTTCTCCGCAACGAAATAGCCGAGGGTACCGAACTCGGCAAAAAGGCCAAGGCCCTCATCGATTCAGGCAGTCTCGTCCCCGACGACGTGGTTGAAGGCATGATTGCCCAGGCGTTCGGAAAGTACAAAGACGTGGACGGTTTCCTGCTGGACGGCTTCCCGCGCACCATCTCCCAGGCCATGGACCTCGACGAAATGCTCGAAGCCCGCGACGAGGAGGTGAGCGGAGTCATTTCGCTCATGATACCCGACGAAGTGGTCAAGGAACGCATCGCCCATCGCGCCCTGCTCGAGGGCCGCGCCGACGACGCCCGCGACGAAGTGGTGAACAACCGCATCCTCACCTACCACCGTCAGACCGAGCCGCTCATCGACTACTACAAAGACAGGCAGAAATACCACGAGGTGGACTCCCTGGGCACCATCGCTCAGGTAGGCGAGAATATCCGCAACCTCATGGATTCCCTGGCCTAGAGCGCAGGCAGCACTTTCTCCATCCTGATTCCGCGTGATCCTTTAACCAGGATCACGCAGTCTTTCAGCGGGTGCACTCCAAGGTGGAGGGCAAGATCGGACGATTCCGGGAACCAGCCCAGGAAGGCGCTGGATTCCGGAATACTTGTGTTCAGAGGTACCGTCTCGCCCGCTTCCACCCTTGCATTCATCGGGTTGTTGAGCCCTGCCGGAAGCGCCGGGGCGACGGTGGTGTCCACCCCTTTGAGGGTACCGTCCTCGATGCACTGCAGCACCGCCTTGCGGAATTCATCCCCCACCAGGCAGAACTTCACGCCGGAAGAGGCAAGCCGCTTTACAATGGCGACGTGTTCGGCCACGGAGTCTTCCCCGAGTTCGCGCATGTCCCCTAGCAGCGCCACCTTGCGCGGGGCGTCCATTCCAAACAGATTGTCCAGCGCCACTCCCATGGAGGACGGGTTGGCGTTGTAGGCGTCTATGACCAGAGTGTTGGACTCGGTGCGCTGCATCTGCGAGCGCTGGTTCGAAGGCACGTAGCCCTCGATTGCGGCTACGGCATCGCTGCGCTGAACCCCGAAATACTCCCCTACGGCAAGGGCCGCCAGCACGTTGGTGGCGTTGTATGCCCCGACCAGACTGGTGTGGATTTCCGTTCCGTCGGAAAGGCGTAGCCCCAGGAAGGGGTTGCCGGAGGTGGAGGGCAGCAGGCAAACTCCCTGATACTTGAGGCCATAACCCCATACGTGGCAGGATTCCTTACCGGCCATCTCCACCAGGTCGGGATCGTCCTGATTGAGGAACAGCACCGCCCCTTCGCGCCGGCCCAGCCAGTTGTAGAGCTCTCCCTTGGTAGCCTTCACGCCCTCGAAGGAGCCGAAGCCCAGGAGATGGGCCTTGCCCACGTTGGTGATGAGGCCGTAGTCCGGACGGGAGACCACTACCAGCTTCGCTATGTCGCCGGGATGCGAAGCGCCCATCTCGATTACGGCGATCTGGGTTTCAGGGGTCATCTTGAGCAGGCTAAGGGGCACTCCGATATCGTTGTTCAGATTGCCTTCGGTGGCAGTCACGCGGTACTTGGCGCGAAGCACGGCCGCAATGAGTTCCTTGGTGGTGGTCTTGCCGTTGGTGCCGGTGAGGCCGATTACCGGAACACCGAGCCTTTCGCGGTGATAGACAGCGAGTTTCTGAAGCTCCGCGAACGGGTCTTCGACCATGATGAGCTTTTGCGGCGGGATGCCGGCGGTGACTGCAAAGCAGTCTGAGCCTTCGTTCACCACGGCGTATGCGGCGCCGCTTTCAAGGGCCTTCGCCGCATAGGCGTTTCCGTCGAAATTCTCTCCTTTGAGGGCAAAGAAGATTTCACCCCCGCGCACGGCGCGGCTGTCTGTAGTCACACGGTAAGCGCATGAAACGTACAGGGAATAAAGTTCTTCTGTGGAAATCATTTTTATCTGCGGGCCCTGTCGTAGAGCACGGCCGTAATAATTGCATACAGGATATTGGGCAGCCATAGCGCCATCCCGGCCGGCATGGAGCCGGTGAAGACGAACATCTGCGAGAAGCGCTGGAACAAGATGTACGAGAAGGCCAGCGCTATGCCGATACCGAGGTTCCAGCCTATCCCGCCGCGCCGTTTCCGGAACGACAGGCACACTCCCATGATGGTGAGGATAATTGCCGAGAACGGCATGGCGTAGCGGGTGTGTTTCTCGATCTGGGCGTACATCACGTTGGCGTCGCCCCTCATGTTCTGGGTTTCTATTAGATTGTCCAGCTTTTTCTTGGACAGGGTCTCTACCGTTTTTTCGTTGCTGTAGAAGTCGTCTATGGTAAGTGCTATGACGGTATCTTTCTTTTCGCCGGAAGTGACGCGGTCGCCGAGCCCTTCGGAATAGTCGCGCATGAACCAGTTGCGCAGCTTCCAGCCAGCGAGGGTGCTGTCCCACTGGGCGGTTTCGGCAGAAATCTTGCTCTTCAGATGGTTGTTTTCGACGCTTTCGAGAGTGAACTTGTAGCAGGTGTTGTTCCACGAGCTGAAGCTCTGTACGTACACGAACTGGCCCGGGGCTATCTGGTAATGGATGTCCCTGCGCTTGAACTTGTTGCGGGCCTCCTTCACGTATTTCATCTCGAAGAAGACCCTGCCGGAATTGGCTTCCGGCACCACGTACAGGTTGAGCCCCAGCGAGAACAGGGCTATGAGCGTTGCGGTGCAGATATACGGAACCATCATCCGGTGGAAACTGATGCCGCCGGACAGGATGGCGATTATTTCCGAGTTGGAAGCCATCCGCGAGGTGAAGAATATGACCGTAATGAACACGAACAGCGGACTGAACATGTTTATGAAGTACGGCACGAAGTTCACGTAGTAATCGAAGATGATTTCGTTGAGCGGCGCCTTGTACTGCACGAAGTCGTCGATCTTTTCAGAGATGTCGAAGACGATGACAATGAATATGATGAGCAGCAGGGCCACCGCGAAGGTGCCGAGGAACCTGAATGCTATGTATTTGTCTATCTTCTTCATAATCTGGTGCTCAGGGCCGGGACTACCGAGTCTTTCCAGGCTGCGAAGTCCCCTGCCTCGATGTGTGAGCGGGCCTGCCTGACGAGGTCGAGATAGAAGGCCAGGTTGTGCTCGCTGGCCACCATCCCTGCGAACATCTCCCCGGCTATGAAGAGATGTCTCACGTAGGCCTTGGTATATGCAGTGTCAACAAAAGACGTTCCACAAGGGTCGAGCGGCGAAAAATCGTCCTTCCATTTTTCGTTGCGCATGTTCATGATGCCGTTCCAGGTGAAAATCATGCCGTTGCGGCCGTTGCGGGTGGGCATCACGCAGTCGAACATGTCCACCCCGCGGGCGATTCCCTCGAGGATGTTGGCGGGGGTGCCGACTCCCATGAGGTAGCGCGGCCTGTCGGCCGGAAGCAGGGGACAGGTGAACTCCAGCATTTCGTACATCTTTTCGGTGGGTTCGCCCACGGCAAGCCCGCCGATGGCGTAGCCGTCCGCCCCGAGCCCGACGGCATGCTCCGCCGCCTCGCTGCGGAGGTCGGGATACACGCAGCCCTGGACTATCGGGAAGAAGCACTGGGAATAGCCGTAGAGGGGTTCCGTTTCGTTAAAACGCCTGGCGAACCTTTCGAGCCAGCCTTTGGTGAGGTCGAGCGACTTCTTGGCGTAGGCGTGGTCGGCGTCGCCGGGACAGCATTCGTCCAGCGCCATCATTATATCGGCGCCGATAACCCTCTGGGTATCAACGTTGTTCTCGGGCGTGAAGATATGCTTGGAGCCGTCGATGTGCGAACGGAATTCGCAGCCGGCGGGGGTGAGCTTGCGTATCGGGGCGAGCGAGAATATCTGATAGCCGCCGCTGTCGGTGAGGATGGGGCGGTCCCAGTTCTCGAAGCGGTGCAGGCCGCCCGCCTCGCGCAGTATGCCCAGTCCGGGCCGGAGGTACAGGTGATAGGTGTTTCCAAGGATGATTTCGGCCTTGACGTCTTCCTTGAGGTCGCGATGGTAAACCCCCTTGACGCTGCCGACGGTGCCTACCGGCATGAAAACC
The DNA here is from genome assembly GCA_946185745.1 of uncultured Bacteroidales bacterium. GTDB lineage: Bacteria > Bacteroidota > Bacteroidia > Bacteroidales > UBA932 > Cryptobacteroides. The sequence goes on along the minus strand of CAMHKQ010000011.1, from coordinate 32,977 downwards.
GGCGTCTGGATGTCCCCGTGGTCGGTATGGAGAACCCCGCGTCGGGCGGAGGAATGTGGATCGGCGGCAGTAAGGTCGAATTTCATATCTTAAAAATAACCTTCAAAGTTAACAATTTTACACGAAATCTCTTATTTTTGTATGATAACGAATAGAAGATAACGTAAAGCAGATAATATGAAAGACAAGAACATCAGCCTGCGCCTGATCATCATGAACTTCCTGGAGTTCGCCGTCTGGGGCGCATACCTCACTTCCCTCGGCCGCTATCTCGGCAATATCGGCCTCGGACCGCAGATCAAATGGTTCTTCGCCATGCAGGGCATCGTCTCCATCTTCATGCCCACCCTCATGGGAATAGTGGCGGACAAATGGATACAGGCCCAGAAGGTGCTGTCGCTCTGCCACGGTCTGGCGGGGCTCTTTATGATCGGTGCCGGAATGTACGCCAGCAGCGCCGGATCGGCCGTCCAGTTCGGCCCGCTCTTCACGCTGTATTCCCTGAGCATCGCCTTCTTCATGCCCACTATCGCCCTCACCAACTCGGTGGCTTTCAACGCCTTGTCAAAGGCGGGCAAAGATCCGGTCAAAGACTTCCCCCCGATCCGCGTCTTCGGCACGATCGGCTTCATCTGCAGCATGCTGCTCACCAACTTCCTGAAGATTAACGGCACCGCCATGCAGGAAAGCTACACCCAGCTGCTCTCTTCCGGCATCCTTTCGCTGGTCCTCTGCGGATACGCGCTCTCCATGCCCCAGTGCCCCGTCAACAAGGGTAAGGGCGGCTCGCTGGCCGAAGCCTTCGGGCTCAAGGCCTTCTCGCTGTTCAAGCAGGGCCAGTTCGCCATTTTCTTCATCTTCTCGATGCTGCTGGGTGCTTCGCTCCAGATCACCAACGGCTACGCCAACACCTTCCTTGGCTCCTTCGCGGCCAACCCGGCCTACGCCGATGCCTTCGCCGTCAAGAATTCCAACGCCCTGATAGCCATCTCGCAGGCGTCCGAGACCCTGTGCATCCTGCTCATCCCGTTCTTCATGAAGAAGTTCGGCATCAAGAAAGTGATGCTCATCTCCATGTTCGCATGGGTGCTCCGCTTCGCCTTCTTCGGGCTGGGCGATCCCGGCATGCCCGGCGTGCTGCTCTTCATCCTGAGCTGCATAGTCTACGGCATGGCCTTCGATTTCTTCAACATCTCGGGCGCGCTCTATGTCAATGAAAACACCGGCGAGGACATCCGTTCTTCGGCCCAGGGCCTGTTCATGCTGATGACCAACGGCCTGGGCGCCACCATAGGCACGCTGGCCGCCGGCAAGGTCGTGGAGGCCTGCGACGTGTTCAACACGCCCGCCAACTGGCCCAAAGCCTGGTACATTTTCGCCGGCTATGCCCTCGTGGTCGGAATCCTGTTCATGATTCTGTTCAAAGACCCGCAGAAAGCGCAGAAAAAGGCGGCCTAACCCACGCTGCCTCCGTCGGACCAGCTTCCGAAAGTAATACTTAGCTCCATTGGAAGGAGCCTCACGGTAACGCGGATGTCCTCAAGGTCATCCGCGTTCCAGTCATACCCCTTCGCGGCCAGTTCTGCGGCAAGGTCCCAGTCCCACGACAGTTCCCCGGTTGCAGGGTCGCTGAACTGCAGCCTCAGGCCGGAACCGGGGCTCTGCGCAGGCACCCTCACCGACGAGGAGTGGTCTTCCACGGCGAGCTCGCATATGAAATCCCCCTCCACGGGAGTCATCCTGGTCAGGTCAGTGCCGCCGATGTCCCCCATGACCATGATACGGTACCGGCCGGTGTCTATGCCCTCGTCGAAAGTGATGTAGATGGTAGCGAAGCGCTTGTGGAGCTCCACAACTATCTCTTCCTCTTCGCCCACCACGACGTGGTCGCCGGAAAAAGCCCACAGGCTGTCGCTCTGCCCCCCCAGCGCGACTATGGTTCCGGCCCCGTTGTCGAGGATTCCGGCCACCGAGACCACTCCGCGTTCCACGCTCTCCCAGCAGTCGGGGGAATATGCGCTCAGCGTCACGGAGGCGGTGCGGGTACCGTCTCCAAGCCGGACTTTCACGGGCGTGTCCCCCGCTATTGAAAGGGCCCGCTCGGAGAGGGAAAGATGTACGTTGGCGGGGCATCCGGAACGGTTCTCCTTTATGCAGCAGCCCCACAAAGCAAGAGCCAAAGTGCTGAATATCAATATTTTTCTCATAGTTTTGCAGTGATATCATATTTGCGTTTAAGACCGGAAATCTCCGGATCGAGATTGCCCCTGTGGACGAAAGAAGGGTCCAGTTCACAGGCCTTCATGTAACATTCCACGGCGTCCCTGTCATCTCCCTTCCGGGCGTGGACTATGGCCTTCATGTATTCCACCTTGGCGCCTTCCGGCAGGCTCTCGAGCACCGCCATCGCAGACGCGTTGTAATCCATGGCGCAATATGCCACGGCCGTGTTCAAGTCGTTGTAGGGCCGCAGGATCGTGACCGCGGTCTTGTAGTCGCGGTCCTTTATCGCCTGCACTCCCCTGCGGTACAGGGTGTCGGGAACGGTAGTGTGCACGGTATCCTTCACCATGCCCCGGCGATGCATGTAGAAATTGAACCTGACCACCCTCAGATGGGGGTACAGGACCTCCCTGATATGCAGGTATTCGGGTTGGGAGGAGAGTTCCCTCTCCCTCTCGTCTGGTTCGCCCTCCCCGCATATCCTCACGAGTTCCTCTTTCCTGAAGCCGGGGATTTCGGGATCTTCCCGGATGAGTCCCGTGAGCAGCGACCATTCCTCCGGTACCGCCCTCGGGATAAAGTCCAGATGCACGTCGTAACGATGCCGCAGGCCTGAATAATAATCGCATACGGATTCGCTCCGCCTCTGGGACAGTCTCTCGTTGTAGCGCCAGCTGCCCTCGGGCGAACACGATGCGGCGACCACTATAGAGTCCATGTCGAACTCCCCGCTCCCGAGCAGTTCTTCGAGATTGGCGGCAATGCGGCCCATCTCGGCAGAATTGTTGCCCAGAGCGGTATCGATGACGGCGCTCCCCGTGGTGAATTCGATGTAGCAGGCGGTGTTGGCGAGCACTCTGCGTTCCCTGATTTCCAGCAGATACCTGTCGATGTCTTCGGCAAGGCCGCTCAGGGACGAGATATAGAAGGTAATGGGTTTGGAGCGCGGTATTTCGCACACTTGCCTGTCCTCCTCGAACACTTCCCCGCCCAGGGTGATGTCGGCCTTCTTCAGCATGGGCCCGGCGGAAATGGTCTGCACGTAATGGTAGACCACGTCCCCGCCGGAAGCGGTTACCACGCTGTCCAGCCTGAGGCCTTCGCTCACTATGGGAGATTTTACGTAACGGGCGTACATCCTGTCTTTCATCTCATATCTTCGGCGGTTCCTCTTCAGCCGGAACTGGTCGGTGTAATGTTCAACCGCCTCCCGTTCGGTAACGCCGTAAAGCGAGGCGAAGGTGTCGTCCGAAACGTAGCTGCTGTCGGCCTTTAGGGCATAGATTTCCGGCAGGTTGCGCTTCAGGAAAATCTCCAGCTGGCCGGAATGGATGAATATCGTCGTATCCGACACTATGCTCTGCAGGAAACGCTCATATCGCTGATAGCCACGCAATTGCGCCTCGCGATACCGCTCGCCCGTAATGAAGACCGGTTCCAGGGCGGAGCTGTCGCCCAAAGCTCTCAGCACGGGCTGCAAACGCAGCTGCCAGGAGCTTTCCATCATGGCGGCGGGCACCGTAACGTCGAAACGGAGGTCCACTTTTCCGTGCCTCTCCGCCACGTTCCGGAACTTGGCGCTAACCACGACCGGGTCGATGTAATCACTCGCCACCATTTCGCCGTTCTCGTCCTTCACGGCCTTCATTATGAGCATTTCCCTGCCCTGGGCGTCCTGCACCACGAGCGTGTCGCGCACGGGATTGTCCACCCTGATTTCGGAAGGATGGATGTCCTGCGACATGCTTATCGCGGGAGACAGGGCGCCGCTGCGTACAGCCTCCGCCTTCCGCACGGAGGTGCAGGCACACAGGGCAAGCAGAGCGGTTATCGCAAAGCGTTTCATGGTCTGCAGTTTTTACATTTCATAAGCCAGGGGCTCGTCACCATCCAGCAGCTGTATCTTTTTGGCCTGTATCTCGGAAGAGTAATGATCCACCCCGTCCTCGGTAGTAAACTTGACGTTCCTGATGGAACCGTTCACCTCCACCTTGCTGCCCTTAACTATCAGGTCAAGGTTGGGTATCCCACGGCCTTCCCACGCACTCACTGTGTGCCAGGTGGTGTCTATCTTCGCTACGCCCATTGCGTCTTTGTATGCCCTGGAGGTCGCCACCGACATTCGGCACACCCTCCTTCCGGAGTGGGTCTGCACCTTCGTGCTGCCCACCAGGCCCCGGAGTTCAACTCTGTTCATCTGTTCCATAATCCTTTCTTGAATAATTGCCGTGCGAGCCGGCCGCGCGGTCCGGTCGTCACGTTGCAAAGGAAAGGAAGCAAATTCAGAAAAAAGCGTTTTCAAACGTTTACAGTGCAGATTTTTCCGTTTTAAAGACTTTAGAAAGATTTTATTTTACAGCCTTTCAGAATTATAACGCTTCCATAAACGATTCCTCAGGCATACAGATATTCCTGAAAGCCTTCAGAAAAGATTGCATGCAGGTAAAAACGGATAATAATCGACTTTGTTTTTTTACCCTCTTGCACGTCGCGAAAAAGCGTGTCATATTTGTGCAAATGACACTCTATATTAAAGAAAACGTGCGCTGTGAATGCCTTCAGTGCGGGAAAGTCACCTTCGGAAGGCCGGACAAGAAGTTCTGCAGCGAGGTCTGCAAGAACGCATACCACAATGCCAGACAGCAGAAAAGCCGCCAGCTCCGGAACCGGATAGTGACGGCTTTGAACAAAAATTACAGGATCCTGGAAGAGCTCATCTCTTCCGGAAGATTTTCTGCGGAACTGATGCGCCTGGAAGAGCAGGGCTTCCGCCCTTCGTTCGTGACCGGGTACACCAGAGTGCGCTACGGACACGACGTCTTCCGCTGCTTCGACATCAGCTACAGCCTTTCACATGCAAGGCTGTTCAAGATCAGGAAAGACTCCGACGATTAGTCCTTGTCTTTCTTTACGGGAGCGGGCTTCACGGGCTCGCTTCCGGGAAGCGGGGTGGTGACCACGTCGGAGACGAACTTTTCGAAGTCGGCCTCGGTGATCATGTGGCAGGTGCCGTTTATCTGGGCGCCCATCTCCACCTGGAACTTGCGAACGTTGATGTTGCCGTTGACGGATGCATTGCCCTTGAGGGACATGGTGTCCTTGACATAGACGTCGCCTTCCACCTTGCCTTCGAGGTCTACGTTGCAGCAGAGGAGGGCGCCGACGACGGAAGCCCTGTCGCCTACGACTATTCTGCCCTTGGAGTAGATCTTGCCTTCTACGATGCCGTCTACGCGGATGTCGTTGAGAGATGACACTTCACCTTTTACAATTGTACCCGCAGAGATATGGGATACGTCGTTGACGTCAACGATGGGTTCATCGATTCTGGTACTCATTTCTGTATTGTTTTGATTGTTGTTGCTGTTAAACCAGTCCTTTGCCATGGCAGTTCTTGTATTTTTTGCCGCTGCCGCAGGGGCAGGGGTCGTTACGGCCTATTTTCTTTTCGGCCTTTACGGGTGAATTGGATTTCTGCTCGCCGTTGGTGGTCAGATCGTCGTGACGGGCGTTGAGCTGGGGCGCCTGACGGCGCATGGAGCGGTTGGGCGGAGGTGCCTCGGAGGCATCGCGAAGCGGCACGAAGGCCCTGAGCAGGAAGGTCAGGACGTCCTGGTTGAGGCTTTCCAGCATGCCTGCGAAGAGGTTGTAGCTTTCGAGCTTGTACACCACGATAGGATCTTTCTGCTCGTAGGAGGCGTTCTGGACGCTCTGCTTGAGGTCGTCCATCTCGCGGAGGTGCTCCTTCCAGTGCTCGTCGATCTGATAGAGTATGATGTTCTTGCTGAGCGTCTTGCCGACCTCGCGACCCTCGGAGTTATAGGCCTTTTCGAGGTTTACCGAGAGGGTCATGGTCTTGCGGCCGTCGGAAACCGGGATGGCGATGTTCTGGTACATGCTGCCCTGCTTCTCGTAAACCGTCTTGATGATGGGCGCGAGTTTCTCGACCAGGTTGTCCATGCGGCGCTGATAGCTCTCCTGGATATGCTCCACGAGCCTCCTGACCAGTTCGTCACGCTTTGCGTGGCTGTAGAACTCCTCATCGAAACCGCAGTCTATGGAAAGCTTGGCCATAAGGGTTTCCTGGAAGGAGTTGAAATCCATGCCCTCGCACTGGTCGACCAGGAGGTTGACCGAGTCGAGCATCATGTTGCGGAGGTCGATTTCCACCTTGTCGCCGCTGATGGCGTTGCGCCTGCGGGAGTAGACTGCCTCGCGCTGGTAATTCATGACGTCGTCGTATTCGAGCAGGCGCTTACGGATGCCGAAGTTGTTCTCCTCGACCTTCTTCTGCGCGCGCTCGATGGCGCTGGAGAGCATGCTGGACTCGAGGGCCTCGTCGTCTTTCATTCCGAGTTTGTCGACCATGGAGGCGATGCGGTCGCTGCCGAACAGGCGCATGAGCTTGTCTTCGAGGGAGATGAAGAACACGCTGGAACCGGGGTCGCCCTGACGGCCGGAACGGCCGCGGAGCTGGCGGTCCACACGGCGGGAGTCGTGCCTCTCGGTGCCCACGATGGCAAGACCGCCGGCCGCCTTCACCTCTGGCGAAAGCTTGATGTCGGTACCGCGGCCCGCCATGTTGGTGGCTATAGTGACGGTGCTGGTCTGGCCTGCCTGGGCCACGATTTCAGCTTCACGGGCGTGCTCCTTGGCGTTGAGCACGTTGTGCTTGATGCCGCGCATGCGGAGCATACGGGAAAGGAGCTCGGAAGTCTCGACGTCGGTGGTACCCACGAGTACGGGGCGGCCGGCGTCGCGAAGCTGCACGATACGGTCGATTACCGCCGCATACTTGGCCTTCTTGGTCTTGTAGATTATGTCGTCCTGGTCGTCGCGGATTACGGGGCGGTTGGTGGGGATGACCATCACGTCCAGCTTGTAGATGCTCCAGAATTCACCGGCTTCGGTTTCTGCGGTACCGGTCATGCCCGAGAGCTTGTGGTACATGCGGAAGTAATTCTGGAGGGTGATGGTGGCGAAGGTCTGGGTTGCGGCCTCGACCTTCACGTTTTCCTTGGCCTCGATGGCCTGGTGCAGGCCGTCGCTCCAGCGGCGTCCTTCCATGACACGGCCCGTCTGCTCGTCCACGATCTTGATCTGGCCGTCCACAATGATGTAGTCGACGTCCTTCTCGAACTGGGTGTAGGCCTTGAGCAGCTGGTTCACGGTGTGGATGCGCTCGCTCTTGAGGGAGAATTCCTCCATGAGGGCGTCCTTGGCGCGTTGCCTTTCCTCGAGCGACATGGCGCTGTGCTCGATGCTGGCGATCTGACTGCCCACGTCGGGGATGATGAAAAAGTTTTCGTCGCCGACGCTGCCGGCCAGGACCTCGTTGCCCTTGTCGGTCATGTCCACCGAATTGAGCTTTTCGTTGATTACGAAGTAGAGCGGGTCGGTGATTACCGGCATCTCCCTTTCGTTGTCCTGGATATAGTAGTTCTCCGTCTTCTGGAGGAGGACTTTCATTCCGGGCTCGCTCAGGAACTTGATGAGGGGCTGGTATTTGGGAAGTCCCTTGTGGGCGCGCAGGAGAAGCTTGCCGCCTTCGGTCTCGTCGCCTTCTGATATTTTCTTGCGGGCCTCGTTGAGTACCTGGTTCACCAGGGCCCTCTGGGCCTGATAGAGCTTTTCGACATATGGCCTGTACTCCATGAACTGGGCGTCCGCCTCGGTCTGGGCGGTGGGTCCGGAGATGATGAGCGGGGTACGGGCGTCGTCGATGAGCACGGAGTCGACCTCGTCCACGATGGCGAAGTGGTGCTTGCGCTGCACGAGGTCTTCGCTGCTGATGGCCATGTTGTCGCGGAGGTAGTCGAAACCGAACTCGTTGTTGGTGCCGAAGGTGATGTCGCACTGGTATGCGTTGCGGCGGGCCCTGGAGTTGGGCTCGTGCTTGTCAATACAGTCTACGGAAAGGCCGTGGAACATGTACAGCGGCCCCATCCATTCGGAGTCTCGCTTGGAGAGGTAGTCGTTGACGGTGACCATGTGGACGCCCTTTCCGGAGAGAGCGTTGAGGAATACCGGAAGCGTGGCCACGAGGGTCTTGCCTTCTCCGGTGGCCATCTCGGCTATCTTGCCCTGGTGGAGCGCGATGCCGCCGATGAGCTGCACGTCGTAGTGCACCATGTCCCAGGTGACCTCGTTGCCTCCGGCAACCCAGTGGTTGTGCCATATGGCCTTGTCGCCGTCGATGGTGACGAAGTCGTGGCCGATGCTCAGGTTGCGGTCGAAGTCGGTGGCGGTGACGGTGATGTCGCCGGCCGACAGGCGCCTGGCGGTGGATTTTACAATGGCGAATGCCTCGGGAAGGATTTCATCGAGGGCCTTTTCAATGGCTACGTCTTCGTCCTTGACGACTTTGTCGCTCTCGGTGGCGAGAGCTTCCTTCTGGTCTACGGGGATGTCCTTGTCGAGCTCGAGCCTGATTTCCGCGATGCGGTCCTCGAATGGCTTTTCCACCTCGCGCATGTGCTCGCGAAGGGCGGCTGAACGCTCGCGCAGGGCGTCGTCTGACAATTTGTCAATCTCGTCGTATTTCTTTAGTATCTTGTCCAGCAGCGGCTTGACCGCGCGATAGTCGCGGTCAGCCTTGGAGCCGAATATTTTTCTGAGGAAATTGTTTGCCGGCATAAATGAATGTGTTCTTTGACTTTTACTCAGCCAAAATTATGCCCCGGACTTGACGGGGCAAAAAAAGAGCAGGATAAGGGAGTCGAACCCTCCTCCTTGGCTTGGGAAGCCAATGCACTACCGATGTGCTAATCCTGCAAGGGAGTGCAAATATACAAAAACTTTTGCAGTTCCAAAGATGTTTGCAAAACGGATTCAGATATTGCCGCCGCCTTCGGAATCCAACTGTTCGTCCACCTTGTCCTTCTCGGCCATGAGCAGGTCGAGCAGCCAGTCCTTCTGTTCGGCTACGAGACCAAGGTCGCGGCAGGCGCTCTCGTACCGGCCCAGGACGGCTTCCTGGTAACGGTGATAGCGCATCGATTTCCGGATTTCATCCTCAATGGTTTCGTGCTCGATTTCGTAGCTGTCCTTGTAGTAGTCCTTGTAAACCTTCTCGGAGGTATACCGGATGCAGAAATAAAACAGGCCCGAGGCAAGGATCACGATGCCGAGTATGCCCAGGAGCAGCGGCACCTTCTTGATGAGACCGAGCATTCCCAGCACGGAACCGGCCAGGAATATGGCAAGGGCTATCAACTCATTCAAGTGATTTTTAAATATTGAGGAAATCTTCATAATCGGTAAGAACGTTAGTGGTGCGGTTCTGCAGAATCTTGATTTTGTAGTCGTTCTCTGCTTCTTTTGCGTCCATGGCTTTCTGGAACGTGCGCCTTGCGGCCAGGGTTTCGGAATTCTTGCGCCGCATGGCCTCCAGATTCTCGCGGAGCTGCCACTGCGACAGCAGGATGGCGAAGAAAGCGATAGCGAACATTACAAGGAAACCGATGAGGATGGTATTCTGGTTCTGATGCTTGAGCCGTTCGGCGTCCTGCCGCAGCTGGGCGTTGTTCATCTCCGCATCCAGGATGGCAAGGTCTTCATTCTGGACCTTGATGTAGACGGAGTCCTTTTCGTTCATAAGGTGAGCCAGCTGGTCGTAGGCATTGTCGTAACTGCCCAGGGCGGCATAGATGCCATGTTTCTTGTCGTATCTTTCCCGGGCGGTGGACAGGGAATCCGCCTTGGCGAGGGCGTCCTGGAAACGCTCTTTGGAAATGAGGTAATAGACGTCCATCCCGTAACGGGCATCTCCGTCGGCCTGCATCCTGTAGAGCGGATCCGAAATCAGGGAGTCGTAACATTCCCAGAAACGCGTCCAGTCCTGCTCCGCATTGTACAGGTATGCCCTGGTCATCCGGGCTTTGACACGGATGGACGGGAAGAATTCCTGATAGGCTTCAGCCTTGACGCAGTATTCTTCCGCAGACGGGAAATCACGCATTTTAATGAATTCCTGGGCCGTCAGGATGTACATGTTGGGCAGGTCCTGTTCCGCCCTGGCCTCCTTGCAGTAATGCACGGCCTTCTCGAAGTTGCGGATGGCCAGGAAGGAGTTGTCGCGATAGCTCTGGATCAGCGCCAGGATGCGGTAGGAGTACATCTTGCCTATGGGCTGATGCTCCTGGCTGGCCGTGCGCTCCATGGCTCGGGCCTCGAGCATGGCGTCCGACGACCGGCCTATATGCACCAGAAACTCGCAGTATTCGTGAAGGGTTGAAAAATAGAATGACCTGAACTCCCGGCGGTCCCCTACGAGCTGTTTGATTTCGGCCATGGCCTCGTCCATCCTGTCGTAGTCGCCCTGTACGAAACGGACGGGAATTTCAAGGGACAGACCCAGGCATTTGTACTTGAAATCTCCACGCCCGGCGCCGACGGTATAGATGGAGTCGGCCAGAACCAGATTCGCCTCGTTGAACTCCTGCATGCGCCCGAAGGCATAGCGCTGGAACGTGTCGTCATCCACCTTTAGGCGGTTGACAATCTGAGCCTGCGCGCCTGCGGAGCACGCAAACAGGAAAGCGGAGACGAGCCCCAGGACACGGTAGAGACGCCTGCGCATGAGCCTACTTGGCCTTTTTGCGGGCTTCCACCAGCTGCAACTGGGTAACCACGCAGGTGAGCAGCTTCTCCATGATGATAGGTTTCATGATGAAGTCGTTGGCTCCCACGTTGAACCCCTTTACGATGTCTTCGTTGGAGTTGAGGGCCGACAGAATCACAATCTGGATGTCTGCAGTAGCCGGATCCGCCCTCAGGCGCTTGATGACCTCGAAACCGTCGAGGACCGGCATCAGGAGATCCAGGAGGATCAGATCAGGCTTCTGCTGCGCCACGGCTTCGAGTGCCAGCTGTCCGTTGCTGGCCGTGCGCAGCGTGAAATTGAACCTGCCCAGCATTTTCTGAACCAGCAGCAGATTGATGGGGATATCGTCCACCGCCAGTACGTTGAACTGGGAATAGTCGTGGTCTTGTGCGTATAAAGGAGTCATAATCAAATGATTATTATTGTGTTACTGTTTCTTCTTCAGGCGGATTCACCGGGACCATGAACACGAAGCGCGCACCGCCCGCGGTATAGCTTGTGTCCAGGAAAACCCTGGCGCCCATGCGGACCGCGATGTCGCGGCAGATGCTGAGACCAAGGCCGGTCCCCTGGACGAATTCGTTCAGTTTGGTGAAACGGTCGAAAATCTTTTCGGCGTTTTCGACGGGAACGCCGGGCCCGGTATCGGTGACGGCAAACGTGACGAATCCGGGATTATCGGTAAGCGAACTCGACAGTTTGATTTCACCCTTGGTGGTATGTTTGCACGCGTTGGTGAGATAGTTGATGAGTATCTGCTGGACTCGCCGCGGATCCGTCCTGAACACGAAAGGTTCCTCCGACTCGGGAGCGTAGTACATGCGCACGCCGGGCTGCAGACGATGCTCGGCGCTGGATATGGCCGCCTGGCACATGACATGGACCTCGCCGTCTTCGTAACTGATGCGATAATTGCCGCTGTCCATGGCGGAGGCATTGAGAATATCGTCCAGGAGCATCGTCAGCATCTTGGTATTGTTGATGATGTGGCCGGAGAACTCGTCCTTCTCTTCCGCCGAGAAGCTGCCGTCCGGCAGGGCGAGCAGCTGCGAGAACCCGACTATGGCGTTGAGCGGCGTGCGGACCTCGTGACTCATGTTCTGGACGAAACGCGTCTTGGCTTCGTTGGCGAGCCGGACCTTTTCGTTGGACCTTTTCAGATGACCGATATAAATCGCCGAGAAAACCAGGCCGCCTAGCAGTATGATTCCGATAAGGATGGGAATGATACGGGAGACCTTTGTCATCTGCCTGGACTGCTCCTCAACTTTGGCGGACAGCATGGTGTTGCCCAGCTTTGCTTCCATTTCAGTCAGTTTGGACTGGTTTGCGGAGGACAGCGCCTTTTCGTGGTGGTACACGAGCATTTTTTCCACGTTGAAAGCGAGCTCCTTGCAGTCGTACCGTTCCGCAACGTTGGCGATGTATTTCATTTCCCGGATACGGCTGTTCTCTATTCTCCTGATGGTCTCTTCGGGAACAGTCTCGGACCTGCGGTAAATGATACTGTCCAGGATGTCGAACAGCTGGGTTGCCGTCTTGCTTATCTGGGGGATGAAAGTATCCGCCTTGCAATAATCACGAGCCTCCTCATAGGCGGCGAGATCCTTGTTGTAGGCCGAAAGCTTGGCCCTGTAATACATGCATCGCAACGTATCCAGATGCTCCTTGCGCGCCATCTCGGCTTTGGCGAGATTGATCGGGACCGAATCGTTACCGATGGGGTAAGTATCCGCGAGATCGCAATACAAGCGCGTTGCGGACTGTCGCAAAACGACGGGATCGGCCGTATTGTTGTAGATTTCAAGCGCCTTCAGGATGTACTTTTTGGCAGAGATGTAATCGTTCTGGGCGACGTATAAACTCACCATGTAACGGTAGCTCATCCATACCCCGTACTCCTCGTTGTTTGCGCTGGCCGTACTCTCCATTTCCTGAGCCAGTTCCATCACGCGCACGAAGCGGTCCGTGTTGTAATAATAGTTCTGGACCAGATCGTAGGAATAATAGAAATACTGCAGATAACCCAGCTGACGCGCCACACCTTTCAATTCTTCATGGGCCTTGAGTACAGCTGCGTCTTCTTCGGGATTGACCACGTTGCTTTTCCTGGCCTTGAAAGCGGCGGTGCTCCGCCGGGTGATGTCCTTGAGCCGCTCCACGTAGTACAGGGTCTGCGCCTTGGTGTCCCCTTTCTGTATGGCAGTGCGCAGCAAGGCATCGTTCACCTCCTGGAAGCCGTCCTTGCCCACCACCAGCTCCGCCTTTTTGAAAAGCTCGTAGCACTCGTCGTCGAGATCGTACGGGTTGTTCTGCGCAGCGGAGGGAGGAGGCGCAAGCATCAGCGCCACCACGGCAAATAGCAAGGTCAGCAGTCTATTTTTCATATCTGTAAAGACATGTGTCTAAAAACGGATTGATTGTAAAAGTAACAATTTTTCACCGAATCTCCAAATTTTAGACAAGCGGCAGGACGGGCTTGAGGTTTTTTGGGAGAATTACGTAAATTTGCAGCATGGATTTATACAGAATCATCAGACCGGGCCGCACCGGGAGCTTCGACGAAGCCCTTTCTGAGGTTACGGAACAAATAAATCTTCTTCCGCAAAAACCGTCGTTCGTAAAACTGTTCTGCAGCGATGCGCAGAACCAGGCCGGAATGCTCCGCGATGCCATCCGGAAGATTGACTGCAATGCCGTCACGTTCGTGGAACAGCCGCCACTCGACGGCTCGCGGGTCTGCGCCCTGGTGCACTGCGCCGCCCAGAATCCGGGCTTTGTCTTCCACAGTTTCCGCCTGTCCGAAGAAGAGGCCGCCGGGCTCGATTCCTACGCCCAGACCAGGCTCCTGTTCGACAGGTACCGCAGCGTCGCGGCCGGCATGCAGATGGCCACCCACCTTGTCCGCACCTGGATTTACGTGCGCGACATAGATGCCAATTACGCCGGCGTGGTGCGCGCCCGCAACGACGTCTTCGCCGAAGAGGGCCTCAGCCACACCAGCCACTATATCGCCAGCACCGGCATCGGAGGCGGAAGCGAAAGCCGCTCCGTCCTGGTGAGCATGGATTTTCTCAGCTATCCAGCCATCAGGGAGAGCGACAAGACCTATCTCAAGGCCCTGTCCCACCTGAGCCCCACCCACGACTACGGCGTGGCGTTCGAGCGGGGCGTGAAGGTTTCCCTCCCCGGGGGCGACCGCTATTACATCAGCGGCACCGCCAGCATCGATTCAAAGGGATGCGTATTGCACGAAGGGGACGTGATGGCCCAGACCGGCCGCCTGCTGGAAAACATTTCGGCGCTACTGGAAGAGGGAGGCTCTTCCCTGGACGCCACGAAGTACTTCATCGTCTACCTCCGCGACATCTCCGATTTCGCCGCAGTGGAAGACTACATGCGGCGCCGTTTCCCGGACAAGCCGCACGTAATCGTAGAGGGACGGGTATGCCGCCCCTCGTGGCTGATCGAGATGGAGACCGAAGTTTAGTTGAGCTTATACTCGGAGAGGCTGCCTATCCCCGGAATCCCATAGTATTTGGCCACCAGGTTGCCCTTCAGGTACACCTGGCGCCCGATGTTCTCCGGATGGTCCACCAGGTTCAGGGCATCGCGGATATCCCCCTTCTTGAGCTGCACCGAAAGGCACGATTCCTTGTCGACGCATGAGGTTTTGGCGGCAATCAGCAGGTTTGTGGAAGATGTGAACGGCGGCGTGAAAGAGCAGCCGGTGGAAGTGCAGTCCCCGCCTACGATGTAGCCGTAAACCCACACGTCCTCCGTCTCCTCCGCGGCCATGCCGCGGGCCTGTCCGACGCTGAGGGCACTCGAGAGCTCGCTTCCGCCGCCGCCCTCCCCTATTACGAACTCGTCGGCGACCCAGTTCCTTGAAGTGTCCAGTTCCATGGTGAGGCCTTCGCCGTACCTTTGCGCCACCTCGCCCTCTTCCAGCACGGAATAGCCGGAATGGATGCTGATGCAGAGCATCTCCTGGGCCGCCAGCTCCCTGGAGAACAGCGTTGTCGTCTCCCCGCCATACGACAGTTCCAGCCACACCAGGCCCGGCTGGAAGTAGCCGGTGCGGGTTTCGGAGTAATCGTACATGAGCAGCCCCGTAGAGCTTTTTGCGTAGAGCGTACCCCCGGGATAGTTCACCAGGAAGGTCTCCCCGAGGCGGAGCTTGAGGCCGGCATTCATCTGGGCGCAGGCCAGATGTACCGCCACCACCTTTCCGCTCTCCACGACCACCACCTGCTCGTCGCCGTATTGCGGCGAGTCGAACAGTGGCTCCCTGAATTCTCTGGAAACCGCCCTCACCGTATAGGACCCGGGCGCCAGGTCGAGCTTTTCCGGTGCAGCGCCGTATTTCCCGCTGTAACACGATTTTCCACCGGCGTCGACGACGCTCAGCAGGAACTCGTTGGTGTCGGGGATTTCGGCCCTGGTACCGATGAAACTGATTACCATGGTCCCGTTTTCGGCATCGGGACCCTGCACTACGCGGTCGCACGCCACCAGCGCCGCGACCGCAATCGGAATAATGGAAAACGCCTTCATAGATCTTGATTTTCCGTGAATCTACGAAGGCGGTTTCAGAACACGGGGGAGTAAAAGTGAAATTTTTACGTTTTCCGCATAAAGAAAAAATTGTATACATTTGCGCTGGACAATTTTATAAAATCCATACATCCATGAAAATTACTCTGAAAATTGCAGTTTTCACCCTTCTGGGGCTGATTGCAGCGGGTTGCGGAAAGTATGAAAAAGTTTCCGGAGACCCCATGAAAGCAAGGATCTACACCCTCGACAACGGGCTCAAGGTGTACATGACCGTGAACAAGGAGCAGCCCCGAATCCAGACTTACATCGCTGTCCGCACCGGCGGCAAGACCGACCCCCACGAGAGCACCGGCCTGGCCCACTATCTGGAGCATCTCATGTTCAAGGGAACCCAGCAGTACGGCACCCAGGACTACGAGGCCGAGAAGGTCCTGCTCGACCAGATAGACGCCCTCTATGAAGAGTACGGCAAGATGACCGATCCCGCCGAGCGCAGGGCACAGTACCACAGGATAGACTCGGTGAGTTATCTCGCCAGCCAGATCGCCATCCCCAACGAGTACGACAAGATGATGAGCATGATAGGCGCCCGCGGCACCAACGCATGGACCAGCGAGGACGAGACGGTATACACCGAAGACATCCCCTCCAACCAGATCGAGAACTGGGCGAAAATTCAGTCCGACCGCTTCATGAACCTGGTTCCGCGCGGCTTCCACACCGAGCTCGAGGCCGTGTATGAAGAGTACAACATGAACCTCACCTCCGACATGAACAAGGTGTACGAGAAGCTCATGGCCGCCCTGTTCCCGCATCATCCCTACGGAATGCAGACGGTGATAGGCACTCAGGAGCACCTGAAGAACCCCTCCCTCAAGAACATCAAGGCCCAGTACGACAAGTACTACCGTCCGAACAATGCGGCAATCTGCCTTTCCGGCGACTTCGACCCCGACCAGGCCATCAAGATCATAAAGAAGTACTTCGGTTCCTGGGAGCCCCGCACCGACATCCCCAAGCTCCAGTACGAGCCTGAAAAGCCCATAACCGAGCCCGTTGCCATCGAAGTGAAGGGCCAGGAGGCCGAAATGGTAGCCATGGGCTGGAGCCTTCCCGCCGCCAAAGACGTGCAGACGGCCGCCGTGGCCGACATCGCCGGCAGCATCCTCAGCAACGGCAGCGCCGGTCTCATCGACCTCGACGTCAACCAGCAGCAGAAATGCATGTTCCTCCAGGCCGGAGCATATCAGATGGCCGACTACGGCATGATGATGGCCATGGGCATGCCCAAGCAGGGTCAGAGCCTCGACGAGGTGAAAGACCTCGCCCTTGCCGAGTTCGCTAAGCTTCGCAACGGCGACTTCGACGAGAGCCTCATCGCGGCCACCGTCAACAACATCAAACTCCAGAAGATGCGCCAGCTCGAGAGCAACGGCATGCGCGCCCGCCTCTTCGTTCAGGCGTTTATCAACGGCATCGACTGGAAAGACGCCGCAAGGGACATCGACCGCTATTCTTCCGTTACCAAGGAAGATGTCGTCAAGTTCGCGAACGAGTATCTGGGCGACAACAACTTCGCCATCATTTACAAGCGCCAGGGCATCGACGACAGCGAGAAGAAGATAGAAGCCCCCGCCATCACTCCCATCGCCACCAACCGCGACAAGCAGAGCGAATTCCTCAAAGAGATAGCCTCCAGCAAGCCCGCTCCCATCGAGCCGGTCTTTGCCGACTTCTCCAAGGACCTGAGCATCAGCGAGTTCTCCAAGAACGTGGAGCTCCGCTACAAGAAGAATGAAATCAACGACATCGCCACCGTGCAGTACATTTTCAACCGCGGCGCCGAGGACATTCCCGCCCTCGCCATCGCTACGGATTACCTGGGCTATCTCGGCACTCCCGACATGAGCGCCGAAGACATTGCCAGGAAGATGTACGAACTGGCCTGCAACTTCAGCTTCCGTTCCGACGCCCATCACTTCACCGTGAACGTCAGCGGTCTCGGCGAAAACGTCCCTGAAGCCGCCTCCATCGTGGAGAGCCTCATCCTCAACGCCGTTCCCGACGAGGCCATCCTCGAGAACCTCAAGGGCGACCTCTTCAAGAACCGCCAGGACAGGAAGGCCGATTTCGACGCCTGCTTCGGAGCGCTCCGCACCTATCTGCTGTACGGCCCCGAATACGTGAAGAAGACCACTCTCGGCAACGATGAAATCGCGGCCCTGACAAGCGAAGAGCTGCTGCAGTGCGTCAAGGACCTTTACGGCAAGGGCCATATAGTCGCCTATTACGGCCCCGCCGAGAAGAACAAGGCCGTCTCCGGCCTCAAGTCTGCCCACAAGGTGTCTGACGACCCCGAAGCTCTCGAGGAGCGCTTCACCCCCACCCTGCCTTCAGGAGACAGCGACGTGCTTCTGGCGAACTACGATTCCAAGCAGTTCAGCTACTTCCAGTACACCAGCGACGGCACCACCTTCGACACCTCCCTCATGGCCGACATCAACATGTACAACGAGTACTTCGGCGGCGGCATGAACAGCATAGTGTTCCAGGAGATGCGTGAGAGCAAGGCTCTCGCCTACAGCTCCAGCGCCCGCTACGTCAGCCCGTCCAGCCTCGCAGAGCCCTATTACTTCTACGCCTACATCGGCAGCCAGAACGACAAGCTCCGCAAGGCCGTCAAGGGCTTCGACGAAATCATCAACGACATGCCAGTGGTGCAGAACAACTTCGACATCGCCAAGGAGGGCCTCCTCAGCCGCATGCGCACTCAGCGCACCACCGGAATGAGGGTGTTCCAGGCATACGAGGCCGCAAGGCTTCTCGGACTCAACGAGCCCGTGGACAAGCAGGTTTACACGGAGCTGCAGGACAAGACCCTCGACGACGTGCTCGCTTTCCAGCAGAAGAACGTGAAGGACCGCAAGTACGACTACGCCATCTGCGGCAACGCGAAAGACCTCGACATGGACTTCCTCAAGACCCTCGGCACCGTAAAGGTCCTCAGTCTCGAGGAGATCTTCGGCTACTAGCCGGAGGCGTCATTCGCGCTTCACCCGCACGATACAGGAACCGGAGTGGTTGAAGCTGTCAGTTGCGGTGATTACCGCGGTTCCTTCCTTTTTCCCGGCCCGGACGGTTACGCTCGTAATCTCTCCGGGCCTTCCGTTTGAATACACGGGGTTCACGGTGGCGATGCCCGTGTCGCTGCTGGTCCACTCCAGCGTACCGGACGAGATTCCCGTATTCTGGGCGATGATTTCGCCCGTGAGCGTGACGCTTTCGTCGAATGTCAGAGTCACGTCGTCCGGAGTCACCCTCACGCCTTCGCCTTCGGACGTGGCCGAGAAGAAGAATGTGGCCTGACCGGCATCATACAGTTCCGTTTCTTCCTGGGCGACGGTGCAGTAGTAGGTCACTCCGCTCTGGAAACTGGGGCTGCTGAAATACAGGTCGGACACCGGGTGACCGGCATCGATGGCCGGCCAGGGGGCGTTCGCGGGAAGATAGGCGGAGCCGTTTATGTTCACCCTGCCGCCTTCTCCCATCCTGTACGCCGCGGTGCTGAGCGTTCCCGGCGAATCCGACGACAGCACGGTCCTCCAGGTCATGCCCGACGAGGCCTGCTTCCTGAGCACATCAGGCGTAAAGAGCAGGTTTGCCGGTCTTCTGGTCACCGTTACGGCGCAGGCTGCCGTGGCGGATGCATGGCCGCCCGCCGAAAGGACGCCCGTTATGACGCATCTTCCGGGGCTCAGGGCGGAAACGGTGCCGTCCGGGGAAACCGAAGCGACACCAGTATCGGTGGAAGACCAGGTGAGCGTGCCTCCTTCGGGCCGCCGCGCCGTAACGGAAAGGGCGAATGAACTGCCCCAGCTGCCGGTCCACTCGGAAGGTTCGACAGTCAGCGAGGCGCACGGCCTGTCGGAAACGTCCACATTGCATACCGCGCATGCACTGCGGTAAAGCACGCTCCCCTGCGCCACAGCCGGAACCGAAGCCAGAATGCGCACCGAACCCCGCCCAGTTGCGGTTATTATTCCGTCCCGGTCCACCGTAGCGACGCTTTCGTCTTCGGAGCGGTAGCTGATTTTTCTGCCCAGGAGCGGATAGGCCGATGCCGGGTTGGCCACTGCGGCCCCCGCCGGATCGACGGTGCTCAGCGAATATGAGGGATACTTGAAAGACATCCAGGTCGATATCCTTTCTGTTATCTTCACCAGGTTGTATTCCGCCTGCCACGAGTCGTTCCCGTCGGAGAGGTCGAACTCTATGCTTTCCCTGTTGTCCCTGATTGTGAGCGAGTTGGACGTGTTCCTCACGATATTGAAATCGTCCGAGGCATTCCTTCCCAGATACACCCTGTACACTACGTCCCCGTCGGCGGCGCCGCTTTCCGAAGAGCGGAAATAATCCGACTCCTCGGGATATGAAAGCACTACCTGTGCATACGTCGCCCTGTCTTTTATGGCGGCCACGTTTTCGGGTTTGCGGGACTCGTAGTCCGGACTCCCGGGCTGGGTGCCCTGGCAGTTTTCCAGCACGTAGAAAGTCGCCCGGGAGGAGCCTCCCTCGGAATAATCCGAATTGAGGCTCAGGAGGTCCTGATTCACGGCCCAGTCCCCGTCGATACAGGCATTGACCGGCTTTGAGTAAACGCCGTTCCGCCAGTCGCACCACGGCTGGAAATCGGTGGCGCAGTTGCGTATGGTGACGCCCGAAAGCGTGAAACCGAGCCTGCCGGCATCGATGTTTTCATAACGGATGTCCCACCTCGACACCAGCCGGTGCACCGTAAACACCGCAGACTGGTCGGTGGTGACGGAAAAAACGGTGTCGCACGCCATCGGAAGCCCTCTTTCGAACAGTCCTGACCGGCTTATGTCAGATGCCGCCGACACATCGAAGGAACGTGCCTGCGACAGTGTTGCCGGCAGCGATTCCGCGGGGATTTCCGCACAATTGCACAGCACCAGGAAACGGTAGGTCCCGTCCTGACGCAGAGTCATCTTCATCCCGGAGGAAACGTCCGGAAAGTAGCCGTTCGCATATAGCTGCTCCGACGAATCGTATACCAGCACCTGAGCGGTGTTCACACGGGATTCGTTCCCGGAAAACGCCGACCTGGTGCCGGGACCGTAGCCGGGAGCCTCCACGGAAAAAGTGAAGCTCCTTCCTCCGGGCGGGGCCGGACTCTCCTCATTCCTGCAGGAACAAAGCGCTAAAAATGTGAGTATCAGCGCAATACTTTTTATTGTCTTCATAGTGCGATAACATCATAAGGGTTCATACAATGTTCCCAGTACTCCAATATTGTTGTAGATGCTATATACCCTCAGGCCGCCGAACAGGGCGAGCCATGGGTTCAGTGGATACGGCGTTCCCGTCACGTTACTGCTGCCGGTGAAATAGGTGTCCCCCGTAAGCGGGGAAATAATGGAAAGCTGTCTCCCGCCGTAGGCTGAATAGTAGAGGGATTCGCAGACGAAAACGGACCTTGTGCCGGAAAAATAATCCTTGCCGTAGTATCCCGTGAGAACATCGGACGGGCCGTACTCGGTAATGGAGAACAAGCCTGCCGGAGCCGAGCGCAGGGCAGCGCCTATGCTGCTTCCAAGCCCCAGCGAATACGCAGCAGTTTCAAAATGAGCCAGTACTGCATCCAAGTCACCTTCTTTCAGCAGCAGATGCAGCGCATCCGCGCTGCTGCACACTGCCGTCATGGCGGACTCGTCAGCCGTCAGGGCCGAAATGTCGCAGGTCTCCCTCCAGCCACCATATCCCGCGGCCCGGCACACCCGGTTTATGAACGTGGGAGTGAAATGGTCGGCAGTGAGACTGGAAGCCGGGCATACGGCATTCCACGCCGCAGGCCGCAGCGTACCGATTATCTCATTGCCGGCGGGCACCGAGTTGTCTTCTATCTTCCAGTCCACCGTGCCGTTGTCCAGGCCGTCCTGCGTTCCCGTTATGGTGAGCGTAAAGGCAGTGTTGCGCCTGATGTCGAAGTCGTTCATGGCGGTTCCGCGCAGGTAAACCCGGTAGATCACGTCCGCCTCGGCGGCCGGTTTGGAGGGGTCGCGTTCGTACTTCCCCCCTTCCGGAAAGTCCAGGCCTAGCTCGAGATAGGTGTATTTGTCAAAGTCTGCCGGATCCGCCGCCATGAGTTCCTCTTCTCCGGCAGATTCATTAGCGGAAAGGCCAGGGAGCGTTCCGCGCATGTTTTCAAGCACGTAGAGTTCGGTTCCTACCGCGGATGCCCTGTCGCCGGTATCGAAAACCGCCGTCGCCTTCGACGGCGTCCACGGCGTGAAATCGCGGGCGGAGCGGCGCATTCTGGCAAACTTCACGGCATATCCCAGGCCGTCCCTGTCCACGAACACCACCTTCCATTTCGACACCATCCTGTCCGGTTTCAGCGCGAGGCTGAAGTCTCCCGAAACCGAAATGGTCGCATCTCCGGCCATGGGCACACCCCCCGGCATCGAGACGTCACTTACCGAAAGCGATATCTTTTCCGCATCCGACAGCCTTGCAGGCCAGTCCACAGCCGAATCCCCGCAGTTTACCAGGCTGAGGATACGGTAGTCGTATCCCTTGAGCAGGTCCAGTTTCAACCCGGCCGCGCTGTACAATGCGGTGGAAGCCGATTTGTAGAACAGACCGTCCTCGAGGCGGTATGCCGCGACCTGAACCGAGCGGATGGCGTCGGCGTCGGAGACCAGCGACCTGGTGGGAGGACTCTCTACCGTAATAAGCCCGCCGGCAAGTTCCGCCACCCCCTCCGCCCGGCACGATGCGAAAAGCCGCATCATGCCGAACACCAGGGCTCCGAAAAGCAGGACGGACAGGGCGTTGTGAAGCATGTCCCTGCGTAGGTCAGCAGGGGTCTTTCTATAGCAAATCATAAATCTAAGGTATTGTTACATTGATAATTATATGATACCATTCCGGATAGGTACGCCCGTCGCTGTCGACCGTTACAAGCAGACGGAAACTGCAGGAGGGGGCATCCCTGCCGGCTTCGACCCGAACCTGTCCGCTGCCGAAAGTACGGTTGCTGGGCACTCCCTGGACGTTTTTCCACTCAGGCTCTTCTTCGGAGCGCATCCAGATGGAAACAGCTTCCGGGATTCCGGTCCGGCTCCAGGGTCCCGACCAGCAGCTGACGCCCCATCCGTGATGGGATATGTCCAGCACGTTCAGGATCAGGCTCTCACCCCTTTCCAGCACCACGTCCGAGGCGTCTTCGAAATAAGCGTAGGTCTTCACGCAGACGAGCAGTTCCCCATACACAGTTCCGCCGCCGGGCGAGACCAGATACAGGTAGTAGGTGCCGTATGCAAGGTCGGCGGGCACCTCCACCTTTACCGTTTCCGTTCCGCCGCAGCCGCTTTCAGGCGTAAGAGTGAAGGCGGAATTCGCCCTGAGCTCCCATCCGAACCCGTCCGCGTCGGAGATGCCGGCATAAGCCGCACCCGCCCTGGACGGTTCCTTGTAGATATCCAGCCGGGATGCCAGGAAACGTGGCGGCTCCTTCTCCCGCTCCAGGAGCGTGACGGTAGCCATGTCACAGCTCTCCCCCCTGTCGCTGCGGTACAGCGTCACGGCATACTCCCCCGCCGGCAGGTCCGCTCCGGCGGAAAGCAGCACGAAGCCGTCACCGCAGGAAGATCTGGTCGAGAGCGAGAATCCGCTGCATTCGATGCTCCATCCCACGCGGGAAGGGTCGCTCACCCACAGGGTGTCGCTGCCCCCCTGCCGCAGAACCGGGCCTCCGAGTATCTTCGGAACGGCCACCACCCCCACGAACACCGAACTTTCCGCCGGAAGCCATGTCACGAAATCGCCGTCGGTATACCCCTCCTGCACCACTGTAACCCGGCATTCCCCATAGGACAGGGCCGTAACGGTGCCGTCGTCTTCCATGCTGAGCACGGAAGGGTTGGACAGGGTCCATGACATGGCCGCGGGGGAATTGCTGCTCACGCTCAGGACTCCCCGACCGCCCTCGTCAAGCACCCCGAAGGTCCTTTCCAGAACGAGGGCGGTCTTCACCGTATCCACCAGAACCACACTGAGCTCCAGGCTCGTGGCGCGATACCACTCGTCCTCTTCGGACTCCTCCTGGCTAAGGGTGACCGCCACCGGGCCGCCAGGGGCCTTCGGAAGCAGGTACAGCCTTCCGGAACGGGCGTCGAAGCTTACGGCGAGCCGGGACGTATCGGAGCTGGACGCCCCGATGGCCGACGGCGACAGCGTGGAGATTTCCAGCGCCACCGGACCGTCGTCCATGTCCAGGACCAGCTCGGTCGGACCAACGCTCAGCATGGGGTCGCCATAGCAGGGAGCCCTGTCTTCCCGGATGCTGCAGGAGCACAGGACAGCCGCAAGCAACAGGCTGGTAACCAATGACTTACAGTTCTTCACTTACATTTCCTCCGGAATCCCAGTTTCTGACACCAACCGTAATAGCGGCCTCGGCCTTAGTCACCGGAATGGCCGGGTCGGTGGTTCCCAGGGCGGTAATGCTGAGGGTTACGTCGTACGTGTAGTTCGCCGCCAGGCCGGTGGTGGACACTCCGTCGTCGGCGCCCACGTCCACGGTCCAGTAATAGTTTTCGGTCACTCCGCCTATCACCACGGATCCGTAGACCGTGAGCCATACCGCCTGCGGATTGGAATCTGAAATGGCCTCGGCGTTCCTGAGGTCGGTCTCGTGCGGAAGCTCGCAGGGATTGGGGAAGGTGTAGAGACATTTAGTCGAAGTAGAACCGCTGCCGGAACCGGACGCTATCTTCAGGCCCTGATATTCTATATAAGTGTAGGGCGCGCCCTGATGCGACGACACTGCGTTCTTGCCGTAGGCGTTGTACCATATGCCGGCGCTGCTTCCGTCCACATGGACCTTTCCCTTCGCGTTGCACAGGAAGACCGAATTGACCGTGAGCTGTCCCATTTTCGCCGGCAGGCGGTTGTAGATTTCCACCAGCCTGATGCGGGAAGCGAGGCTCTTGACCTCCAGGCTGATGCTGGCGCCTTCCTGGCTGAATTCCGGAATGGTCTGTTCGCCGTACATCGCGAAAATCTGCCGCGAGCTTCCCGACAGGTCGGCGTTTTCCATGGTGAGGGTTTCATTCCGCAGGGCGGTGACCGTGGACACTGCATTCTCGTCGGGCCCGTTCACGAGCGCTGCCACGGTATACTTGACGCCTGTCTTCAGGGAGCGTTTGTAAACGGTGTTCGTAGCGTTGTTGCTGTAGTCGATGAGATTTCCGTTGCCGTCGAACACGAAGAACTGGATGTTCTTGGCGAGCTTGTCGCCCTCGTAGCTTTCGGTGTACGCCCTTGTGCCTATCGTGGCAAAGTCGCCGGCAACATTCACCGTGAGCGTTCCGAATCCTTCATTGCCTGGTTGTTTTTCCACGCCCGTGAGCTGCTCACAGGCGGAAAGCGCAATTGCAGCGCTTGCTGCAAGAACCGCAAAACTGATACTTTTTTTCATCTCGCAAATCATTTATTATTGCGAGGGCAAAGTTGAGGACGAATATCCGTGTACTTCCTTCCAAAAGGTTTTACCCCCGAAGTTTAAATGTTTCCGGGGGTCCGGACGGTTTTTTCTTTTAAGACTGCCGGGATTATTGCCGTCCATTCCGGGACGGACGCCGGGCTGCAAAAGAATTATTGTATATCTGCCCGGGACGAATCCCCCTCCTCCGGGACGAAAAAAATGGAAACAAGGAGTACGCAAAGAGCGCTGCAATCTGACAGCGCTCTTTGCGTACTCCCTAAAGGAATCGAACCTTTACCAGCGGAACCGGAATCCGCTATTCTATCCGTTAAACTAAGGGAGCGGGACCGCAAATATACGCTTTTTTTTGACTATATTTGCACTCCACATCAAAACTGAAACTATTCGATGAAGGCATTCGTATTTCCCGGACAGGGGGCCCAGTTCCCTGGAATGGGCAAGGATATCTACAGGAACAGCATCAAGGCGCGCAGGCTCATGGAGCAGGCCAATGACATACTCGGTTTCCGCATCACGGACATCATGTTCGGCGGCACCGAAGAGGCTCTCCGCGCAACGGACGTCACACAGCCGGCCATCTTCATTCACTCCACCGCCCTCGCGCTCTGCGCAAGGGTGGGCAGACCCGACATGGCGGGGGGCCACTCCCTCGGCGAGTTCTCGGCCCTGGTGGCTGCAGGCGCCATGAGTTTCGAAGACGGCCTCAGGCTTGTCGCGGTACGCGCAAGGGCCATGCAGAAATGCTGCGAAAAGGTGCCCGGCACCATGGCCGCCATCATCGGCATGGCCGACGAAACGGTAGAGCAGATCTGCGGCGAGGTCACTGCGAAAGGCGGCGTCGTGGTTCCGGCCAACTTCAATTCCGACGGGCAGATAGTAATCTCCGGTGAAAAGGAGGCGGTGCTGCAGGCCTGCGAGCTCATGAAGGCCGCCGGCGCGAAACGGGCGCTGCCGCTCATGGTGGGCGGGGCCTTCCACTCCCCCCTCATGGAGCCCGCAAGGGAAGAGCTTGCGCAGGCAATCCGGAAAACGGCATTCGCAGCCCCCTCATGCCCCGTCTACCAAAATGTCACCGCACTTCCGGAAACCGATCCCGAACGCATCAAGGACAATCTCCTGAGGCAGCTTACAAGCCCCGTGCGCTGGACGGCTTCGGTGAAAAACATGCTTGCCGACGGTGCCGATTCCTTCCTGGAACTCGGTCCCGGAACGGTGCTCCAGGGCCTGGTGAAGCGCATCAGCTCCAAAGAAGGAAAAGAAGTCGAAATAACAGGCCGTTCTTAGAAAAATAATTGTTATCTTCGTAGACTTTGAAAACCAGTTAAATTCATCACATATCAACTATGGCCAAAGAAAAGAAATTCATCACTTGTGACGGTAACACCGCTGTCGCAAACATTGCGTATCTCTTCAGCGAGAACGCATGTATCTATCCCATCACGCCTTCGTCTCCCATGGCGGAGAACATAGACGAATGGGCCGCCCACGGAAAGAAGAACCTCTGGGGCGAGACAGTGCATGTTACCGAAATGGAAAGTGAAGCCGGCGCTTCCGGCGCCGTGCACGGCTCACTCCAGGCCGGTGCCTTAACCACAACCTACACCGCATCGCAGGGCCTCCTGCTCATGATTCCAAACATGTACAAGATTGCCGGCGAACTCCTTCCCGGTGTCTTCCATGTTTCCGCCAGGGCACTTGCCAGCCACGCCCTCTCCATCTTCGGAGACCACCAGGACGTGATGGCCTGCCGCCAGACCGGCTTCGCCCTCATCGCTTCCGGCAGCGTCCAGGAAGCCCAGGACATCGCCGCCGTGGCTCATCTGTCCGCCATCAAGAGCAGCGTTCCCTTCCTGCATTTCTTCGACGGTTTCCGCACCTCCCATGAAATCCAGAAGATTGAGGCCCTCGACGAAGAGGCCCTCAAGGGCATGGTGAGCGAGAAGGCTCTCCAGAGCTTCCGCGAAAGGGCCCTCAATCCCGACGCTCCCGTCACCCGCGGCACCGCCCAGAACGGAGACGTCTACTTCCAGGCCGTCGAAAGCCGGAACAACGTCTACACCGCAGTTCCCGACATAGTCGCCCGCTACATGGGTGAAATCAGCGAACTCACCGGCCGCAAGTACCGTCCCTTCACCTACTACGGTGCAAAAGACGCCGAAAACATCATCATCGCCATGGGCTCCGTCACCGAAACCATCAAGGAGACCATCGACTACCTCAACACCAAAGACCGCAAGTACGGCCTCGTGAGCGTACATCTGTACAGGCCGTTCAGCACCGAATATCTCTTCAAGGCCATCCCGAAGACCGTCAGGAAAATCGCCGTGCTCGACCGCACGAAGGAGCCCGGCTCCCTCGGCGAGCCCCTCTATCTCGACGTCAAGGCCGCCTATCAGGGCAAGGACAACGCGCCCCTCATCATCGGCGGACGCTACGGTCTCTCCAGCAAGGACACCACTCCCGCCCAGATCATCGCTGTCTACGACAACCTCGAGCGCAAGGCTCCCAAGTCCGACTTCACCATCGGCATCGTGGACGACGTCACCTTCAAGAGCCTTCCCGTCAAGGAGGAGGTCTCCATCGTGAAGCCCGGCACCACCGAATGCAAGTTCTACGGCCTCGGTTCCGACGGTACCGTGGGTGCCAACAAGAACACCATCAAGATCATCGGCAGCCATACTTCCCTCTACTCGCAGGCTTATTTCGACTACGACTCCAAGAAGAGCGGCGGCTACACCTGCAGCCATCTGCGTTTCGGAAAGCAGCCCATCCACGCCCCTTATCTGGTGAGCACTCCCGACTTCGTCGCATGCCACGTGCCCAGCTACCTCTTCAAATATGACGTCCTCAAGGGCATCAAGGACGGCGGCAGCCTCCTGCTCAACTCCCTCTGGGACGAGAAGGAAACCCTCGAGCGCATCCCCGACAACGTCAAGAGCATCATCGGCAAAAAGCACATCAGGCTCTATATCATCAACGCCACCAAGATAGCCTCCGAAATCGGTCTCGGCGGCCGCACCAACACCATACTCCAGAGCGCATTCTTCAAGATTACCGGCATCATTCCCTATGCCGACGCTGTCAAGTACATGAAGGACGCCGCACTCAAGAGCTACGGCAAGAAGGGCGAGAACGTAGTCAACATGAACTACGCCGCCATCGACCGCGGCGGTGAATACACCGAGGTGAAGGTTCCCGCAAACTGGGCCGACATCAACGCCAAGTTCGAGAATCCCGGCAAGAACCGCCTCGCAACTCCCTTCGTCAAGGAAATTGCAGACGTGGTCAACGCCCAGAACGGCGACTCCCTCCCGGTGAGCGCCTTCCTCCCCTACATGGACGGCACCATGCCCGCCGGCACTTCCGCTTATGAGAAGCGCGGCGTCGCGGTGGTCGTTCCCGTCTGGGAGCCCGAAAAGTGTATCCAGTGCAACACCTGCGCCTTCGTCTGCCCGCACGCCGCCATCAGGCCGTTCCTGCTCACCGACGAAGAGGCAGCCGCCCTTCCCGCAGGCACCAAGGTCGCCCAGGGCAAGGCCAACCTCAAGGACTACAAGTATGCGCTCAGCATCAGCGTCGCCGACTGTACCGGTTGCGGCAACTGCGTCGACGTCTGCCTTGCAAAGCCCGAAAAGGCCCTCAAGCTCGAGTCCTACATGGATCACGCCGACGAGCAGGCCCAGTTCGACTGGCTCAGCAGCAAGGTCGGCTACAAGACCCCGCTCGATCCCAAGAGCAACATGAAGGCCGCCCAGTTCAGCCAGCCGCTCTTCGAGTACTCGGGAGCATGCGCAGGCTGCGGCGAAACCCCGTACATCAAGAACATCACCCAGCTGTTCGGCGACCACATGATGATTGCCAACGCCACCGGATGTTCTTCCATCTACGGCGCTTCCTTCCCCGCAAGCCCCTACTGCACCAACGCACAGGGCCACGGTCCGGCATGGCAGAATTCCCTCTTCGAGGATGCCGCCGAGTTCGGCCTGGGCATGAAGATCGGCTCCAACCGCATGCGCGAGACTGTAGCCAACCTCATGACCAAGGGTCTCGACTGCCCCAAGTGCTCCGATGAAATCAAGGCCCTCTACAGGCAGTGGCTCGACAACAAGGACGACGCAAAGGTCACCCGCGAAGTCGCCGACAAGCTCGTTCCCCTCATGGAGAAGTGCAGCTGCGACACCTGCAAGGCCCTGCTCGACCTCAAGCACTTCATCCCGTCCCGCAGCCAGTGGATATTCGGCGGCGACGGCTGGGCTTACGACATCGGTTACGGCGGCCTCGACCATGTGCTCGCTTCCGGCGAGAACGTGAACGTGCTGGTTCTCGACACCGAAGTCTACTCCAACACCGGCGGCCAGTCCTCCAAGAGCACTCCGGCGGGCGCCATCGCCAAGTTCGCCGCTTCCGGCAAGAAGATACGCAAGAAAGACCTCGGCATGATGGCCATCAGCTACGGATATGTATATGTGGCACAGGTGGCCATGGGCTCGAGCCCCGTCCAGTACATGAACGCCATCAAGGAAGCCGAAGCCTACGACGGCCCGTCGCTCATCATCGCCTACGCCCCGTGTATCAACCACGGCCTCAAGGCTGGAATGGGCCTGAGCCAGAAGGAAGAGAAGCTCGCGGTGGAATGCGGTTACTGGCATCTGTACCGCTACAATCCGGCTCTCGAAGGCAGCGGCAAGAATCCGTTCACGCTCGACAGCAAGGAACCCGACTGGACCAAATTCCAGGACTTCCTCAAGAGCGAGGTCCGTTTCGCATCCCTCTACAAACTCTTCCCGGAGCGCGCCGAGGAACTCCTTGCCAAGACCGAGGAATTCGCAAAGATCCGTTACAACACCTACAAGAAACTCTCCGAGTAGGGGTTGAGCGAAGCTCTGACAAAAGAGGTCGACTAATGGTCGACCTCTTTTTTGTATGCCAGGCTCCGCCGCAGCGGAGTCTTCCAGACGGGCGGCCGGAAAATATTTTTCGTCAAGTTTTCCGAAAAACCATTTTCCGCTCCGCTGTCCGCCTCGGCGGCAACAAACTATACAAGTGAGCCGCTATTTCCTTATAAGATTGAGCCAGTCGTAGAAGATGCTGTAACTGATTAGGAAGTACAGCAGGCAGAGCAGGGCTATCCACCATGGCAGGAAGACGAAGAGCAGCACGCCGTAGATTATGCCGAGGAGAATGGTGACGATGAGTTTCACGCCGAAACGCACCGTGTTGCGGAACGCGCGGTCGCGTACCTTCTTATGACACAGGTATTCGGCGATGCCCCACATCGGTGCGGTGATTACGGCGGATACCAGGAACAACGGAGAGGTCAAGACCGCGAGCAGGATGCGGCCGATGCGCGATTTCGGAAGGCCGGATTCGGACGGCCTGCAGCCGCGGAGGGCCTTGAAACGCTCTTCGAAAGCATTCCACCTGGCATCGTATTCCTCGTCGTCGGGAAGCCAGACGAACTGGCTCCGGATGGCAGGAGTCAGCAGTTCACGAAGGGCGTTGTATTTTTCAGGATCGGACATCTCCGGATGCTCACGGACGAACTGCGACACATTGAGCGGCCTGCCGTAACGCACCCGGCTCCAGGAGCGGTAATGGAAGTAGCTTCCGTATTCCAGGCCGGCTGGCACGATGTAAACGTCCTTCTTTCCGGCCAGGGCCTGATCGGCGCTGATGGCAATACGGAAAACGCCCTTGCTCAGAGGCATCAGGGAATGCATGGGCCGGTGAGCGCCTTCCGCGAACATGCAGAAGGGAACGCCGTTGGAAAGCACGTCCACCACCTGGTCCATGGTATCGTAGTTGCGCAGCACCTTGCGGATGCCGTCGCGGCGGCGGACCATGGGAAGGATGCGGAGGAAGCGCAGGATCTTTGCCACCGTGCGGTTCTCGAAGATGTCGGCGCGGGCGCCGAAGACGATGGGCCCGCGGAACGTCCGGAGCACCACCATGGCGTCCATGAGCGTATTGCAGTGGTTGGGAGCCACGATCACCGCAGCGTTCGAGGGGATGTTCTCCCTGCCCTCCACCTTGCAGCGGCGATAGCTGTAACGCGTCGTGTAGTCTACATAATGCCGCAGGAACGAATACCAGGGATTATGCTGCCAGGGGCCTGTATTCTTCATTTGTGTACTATTTCGATGTGAAGGTCGCCTCCCGAGCTCCAGATCTCGGCATCGGTGGAGGGGTCGATGCTCACCCTGGCGGGAGAGAGCGGCCCGTCCGCGGAAGACGGGTTGATGTTCTCGTTGGCCACGTTGTACCAGTGAATTATCTGCCGGGCATAACCCATGAATTGTTCACCTTTTTCAGTGAGGCGCACCTCTCCGCGGGAGCGGTCGAGCAACTGCACCCCGAGCGTCTTTTCCAGTTCCGCTATGCTCTGGCTTACGGCGGGCTGGGTAAGGCCCAATGAAGAAGCAGCGGCGGTGAAACTTCCGTATTCCACCACCGCCGCAAAAATTTTTAACCTTTTGTCTTCCAGCATTGACTTTTACTCGGCCGGAGCAATAGCCTCCATCGGGCAGACACCTGCGCAGGTGCCGCAGTCGACGCAGACTTCGGGGTCGATGGTGTAGAAGTCTCCTTCGTGGATGGCGCCGGTGGGGCACTCGCCCTGGCAGGTACCGCATGCAACACAAAGGTCCGGATTGATTTTGTAAGCCATAATTATGTGAACTTTTGATAAATGTGGTGCAAAGGTAAGGTTTTTGCAATAAATTTGCAATATGAAATCGTTGTTATTTATTTTTCTCGCCATCCAGACGCTCATAGGGGGGCGTGCCCAGTTCGACAAGACCGTTCACGATTTCGGAACGATCTCGGTGAGGGACGGCGCCCAGAGCTGCGTTTTCACCGTTACCAACGTAGGGGACAAGCCCCTCACCATACTTTCGGCGGTCCCCTCCTGCGGCTGCACCGGGGTCGAATGGACCCGCAACACCCTCGCTTCCGGAGAGCAGGGCACCATCAGCGTCGTATACAAGAACGAGGACGGCCCCTACCCCTTCGACAAAAGCGTGACGGTTTACCTTTCCGACATAAAAAAACCCGTCATACTGCATCTCAGGGGCGTGGTCACAAAGAAATAATTCGTACCTTTGCATAATATGGCGGTTACGAATTATACGGACGACAACATACGTACCCTCGAAGGCGTCCAGCACGTGCGGATGCGCCCTGGAATGTATATCGGGCGCCTCGGCAACGGCAACAACCCGGGCGACGGCATATACGTTCTCCTCAAGGAAATAATCGACAACTCCGTGGACGAATACTCCATGGGGTTCGGCAAGCAGATCCTGGTGGACATTCAGGACAACACGGTGAGCGTCCGCGATTTCGGCCGCGGCATTCCGCTCGACTCCGTGGTAAAGGCTGTAAGCATCCTCAACACCGGCGGCAAGTTCGACGACAAGGTGTTCAAGAAGAGCGTGGGCCTCAACGGCGTGGGCAGCAAGGCGGTAAACGCCCTGAGCGAGAGCTTCTACGTATGCTCCTACCGCGAGGGAGAATGCTCCTGGGCCAGCTTCGAAAGGGGCGAGCTCAGGGAGTCCGGCAAGGAGGCGTCCCCGAAAGAGAAGAACGGGACCCTCGTCAGGTTCACTCCGGACGTAATGATGTTCGGCAAATACGAGTACAACCCCGACTACGTGGAGCAGATGATAAAGAACTACTCCTACCTCAAGAAAGGGCTCACGCTCGTACTCAACGGCACCCCCTACGTAAGCGAAAACGGCCTGCTCGACCTCGTGAACGAGAACCTTCTCTCCGCGGAACCCCTGTATCCTCCCATTCACCTGGAAGGCGAAGACATCGAGATAGTCCTCACCCACAACAACGACATAGGCGAGAACATCTCCTCTTTCGTCAACGGCCAGAACACCCGCGACGGAGGCACGCATCTCGTAGCCTACCGCGAGGCCATCGCCAAGACATTCAAGGACTTCTTCAAGAAAAACTACGACCCGCGCGACTGCCGCATGGGCGTCGTGGGCGCCATCAGCATCCAGATCCAGGAGCCCAACTTCGAAGGCCAGACCAAGACCAAGCTCGGC
>CAMHKQ010000010.1 GCA_946185745.1 uncultured Bacteroidales bacterium | reverse complement strand
GGAAACCTCTCCGGTGTAGGCGCCCTTTTCGTGGTCGGCGCAGTTCTGGGCGGAAAGCTCTATCCTGGAGCCCTTGATGGCCTCGGCCACGGCGGCCAGATGAGTGAAGGGAGGAGCCACGATAAGGCCTACGTTTTCGGGGAGTTCGGCAGATTTTGCAGCGACTGCCTTCGCGAGTTCAATTCCTTCGGGAACGGTGGTGTTCATCTTCCAGTTCCCAGCTACGATTTTTTTACGCATATTTATGTGTTTTAAGTTTCTCCGGATTGCAAATTTAGCAATAATTGCCCAACTTTGCAGGTCAAATCATTAGGAGATGAAAAATTTTGTAGAGGAACTCAAATGGAGGGGGATGATCAAGGACATCACCCCCGGGACTGAAGAAGAACTCATGAAGGGCCCGGCCTCCGCCTATGTGGGAATAGACCCAACCGGAGACTCGCTTCATATCGGGCACCTTGTAAGCATAATGATACTGAAGCATTTCCAGGCCTGCGGCCACAAGCCCTACTGCCTGGTAGGCGGCGCCACCGGCATGATAGGCGATCCTTCCATGAAGAGTCAGGAAAGGAACCTGCTTGACGAGGCCACCCTGGCCCACAACGTGAGCGCGCTCAAAGCACAGCTCGCTAAGTTTCTCGACTTCGGTTCCGACGCCCCCAACAAGGCCGAACTGGTGAACAATTACGACTGGATGAAGGACTACACCTTCATCAACTTCACGCGCGATATCGGCAAGCTCATCACCGTCAATTACATGATGAGCAAAGATTCCGTAAAGAAGCGCCTCAGCCGTGATTCTTCCGAAGGCATGTCCTTCACCGAATTCAGCTACCAGCTCCTCCAGGGTTACGACTTCCTGTATCTCTTCGAGCACAACAACGTCACCCTCCAGCTTGGAGGAGCCGACCAGTGGGGAAACATCACCACCGGCGTGGAGATGATACGCAAGGTCCTCGACAGGCAGGCGTTCGCACTCACCTGCCCGCTTATCACCAAGGCGGACGGCGGCAAATTCGGCAAGACCGAAAAGGGCAACATCTGGCTCGACCCGCAGCGCACCAGCCCCTACCAGTTCTATCAGTTCTGGCTCAACGTCAGCGACGAAGACGCAGAAAAATACATCAAGATCTTCACCCTGCTCGACCGTGAAACCATCGAGGGAGCTATCGCCGAGCACCGCACCGACCCCGGCCGTCGCGTCCTGCAAAAGCTTCTGGCAAAGGAAGTTACAATTATGGTCCATGGCCAGGAAGAATACGACAGGGCCATTGCCGCCTCGCAGCTTCTCTTCGGCAAGAGCACCAGCGAAGACCTTCGCAAGCTCGACGAGCGCACCCTGCTCGACGTGTTCGACGGAGTGCCCACCTTCGAAGTCGCAAAGAGCTCCCTCCCCTGCGGCATACTCGATTTCCTGGCAGTGGAAACCGGAATCTACGCCTCCAAGGGCGAAGCCCGCAGGGCCATCCAGGGCAACGGATTCAGCCTCAACAAAGACAAGTTCACATCACCCGAAAGCAACGTCACACCCGAAGACGTGGTGGACGGCAAATACATCCTCTGCCAGAAGGGCAAGAAGGATTATTATCTGGTAATAGTCAAGTAGAATGGAAAGCGCTCCGTCAAAAAGGCAACTCAAGGTTGCAAGGGAAATCCAGCGTGACCTCGCGGAGATTATCCGCAGCAAGGGCATGGCCGCCTTCGACGGGGCCATGGTCACTGTAAGCGAGGTGCGCATCAGCCCCGACCTTTCGGTGGCCAAGGCGTTCGTCAGCATCTTCCCGTCTGAAAAACAGGCGAAGGTGATGGATCTGCTGTCGGAACAGAACCGGAGCATCCGAGGCGAACTGGGCCAGAAGATAGGAAGGCAGCTCCGCATCGTGCCGGAACTCGACTTCTTCCTCGACACTTCCCTCGACTACGCCGAGCACATAGAAGAACTCCTCAGGAAATGAGGCTTGCGCCTTTCATAGCCGGGAGATACCTTTTCGCGCGCAAATCGCACAATGTCATCAATGTGATTTCGGCGATAAGCGCCATAGGCATGGCGATAGGCACGGCCGCGCTCGTCCTTATCCTGAGCGTTTACAACGGCTTCGACAAGATCATCAAAGACAATATGAGCGATGTCGACGCCGATTACGTCGTGCGCACCGCGTCCGGCAAACGCTTCGAACCCTCCGGGGAAATTCTCGAATGGCTGCAGGACCGGCAGGAAGTGGCATCCGTAGGCAAAGTACTGGAAGAAAACGTGTTCATACTGCACGAGGGCAACCAGGCAATCGCGTCGGCCAGGGGTGTCGATTCGGTTTACGTGCAGTCGTCGGGCATGCACAATCATCTGCTGCTCGGGAAATGGACCCTTCACGACGGGGAACTTCCGCTCGCGGCGCTGGGCACCGAACTGTCGTCGAAACTGAATGCCAATCCGAATTTCCGCACTCCGGTCACCATTTACTACCCCTCCGCGGACGCGCAGTTC
Source organism: uncultured Bacteroidales bacterium (assembly GCA_946185745.1). Lineage (GTDB taxonomy): Bacteria > Bacteroidota > Bacteroidia > Bacteroidales > UBA932 > Cryptobacteroides. Next base: position 59,800 of record CAMHKQ010000010.1, on the reverse strand, counting down.
TCCCCTTCCAATCCGACGGCCTCGCTCAGGAAAGAGAAGATGCTGGTCGGAAGCATCCTGAGCGTCAACGCCGAAATGGATGCAGGGCTCCTGATCGTCCCCATAGAGACCATGAGCGCCCTTCTCGGCTGCGGCGGCGAAGTGTCCCGTCTCGAGCTCAGGCTCACTCCAGGGCTGTCCAGACGCGACACCAGAAACTTTACCAAAGCCCTGTCGGAAAAGACGGGCGAAGGTTTCAAGGTGCTGGACCGCTACCAGCAGCACGCCACCCTTTACAGGATGATGCGCTACGAAAAGGCGGCCATCTGGCTGATTCTGCTGTTCGTGGTGCTCATCGTGGCGCTCAACATCTTCGGCTCGCTGTCGATGCTCATTATAGAAAAGGAAGACGATATCGCCACGCTGCGCGCACTCGGAGCCGACGATTCCCTGATAAGGCGGACTTTCATCCTCGAAGGATGGATGGTGTCTCTCCTGGGAATGCTCATCGGCCTTGTCGTGGGGGTTGTGCTCGCCCTTCTCCAGCAGCATCTGGGACTGGTCAAGATGCCAGGCAGCTTCATAGTGGACGCCTATCCGGTGGTGCTGCAATGGGGAGATGTCCTGCTCACCGCAGCCGGCGTGGCGCTGATAGGGCTGCTGGTGGCGCTTGCCCCGGCCCTTCGAGGGACAAAATAAAAAAGGTGGCCAATCGGTCACCTTTTTTATTCCATAAAGGAACAAAATTACCACCTGTCTTCTGAAGACACGGTAAGTCTCTTGCGGCCACGTGCGCGACGGGCAGCGAGAACGCGGCGGCCATTGGCGGAAGCCATACGCTCACGGAAGCCGTGCTTGTTCACGCGCTTGCGGTTGGAGGGTTGAAATGTGCGTTTCATTATACTTGCTTTTTATTATTTTCGCGTAAGGGACTGCAAAGGTAAGTTTTTCCGACTTCAATTACAAATTTTTCTGCAAAATAATCTTCATGCAGCCAATCAGATACGGGCCAGACCTTTATCTGCTCCGGCACAAGGGCATTCGGACCCTTCGCGAAGCGGCGGAGCAGAAGCGAAACCTCCTCGTTTACGTCGCCTCCCTTGAGGCATACAAGGCCGTGGCGGAATTTGCCTTTCACCCATGAATAAAGCGTCTCCAACGGCGCTACGGCGCGGCTTATCACATAATCCCACTCTCCCGGAAGCTCCTCGGCCCTGGCCTGGACGCACTCCACGTTCGCAAGGCCAAGGCCCTCCGAAACCGCATGTGCGACCGTAACCTTCCTGCCAACCGAATCGCACAGCGTGAACCGCGTTTCCGGCCATTCCATGGCAAGCGGGATTCCGGGGAAACCTCCTCCGGTACCGAGATCCAGCACGGTTTCGGGAACAGTGCCGCCATGAAATCTCGAAAAATACTCCGCAATCGCGAGAGAATGGAGTATATGGTGGGCATAGATGGAATCGGTGTCCTTGCGGGAGATCACATTGATCTTCGCATTCCACTCTTTCCAGAGTTCCACCGCCCTGGCGTAGTCAGTCTCGGGAGAGGGTTGCATATCCGCCTAGCTTGCCAGTTTTTTCTGCTCGGCCTTGTAAGTCAGCGCCATGAGAGCGATGCAGATGACGCACGCCGCCAGCAGCAGGATAAAGGTGGAACTCCACCCCCAGCTCTGGGAAGCATAACCCATGACGACGTTGGCCAGGATGGCGGTACCGAGCACGTAGCCCATGAAACCGGTGAGACCGGCAGCCGTGCCCGAAGCGTTCTTCGGAGCCAGGTCGAGGGCCTGTACGCCCACGAGCATCACCGGTCCGTAGATGAGGAAACCGATGGCGATGAGGCACCATATGACCACTTTCAGGTTGGTCATGTTCTGCCAGTAGATGACGATTACCACTGCTATCAGCGCCATGAAAATCATGATGGGCAGGGCCCGGCGGCCTTTGAACACGCGGTCGCTGAGCCAGCCGCAGAAAATGGTTCCGGGGATTGCGGCGAATTCGTAGGCAAAGTAGGCCCAACCCGCGCTTTTGAGGTCGACTCCGTTCTCGGTAAGGATGGTGGGTGCCCAGTCGAGGCAGCCGTAGCGGACCATGTAGATGAAAGCGTTGGCAATCGCTATATACCAGAGAAGCTTGTTGCTGAGCACTGTCTTGAAAATCTCTTTGGTAGAGATGGTATGCTCGTGTTTCTCGTCGTAGCCCGCTGCATAGTGGCCGCTCCATTTCTCGATGGACGGAAGTCCGCAGCTCTGCGGCGTGTCACGGATCAGGCAGTAAGCGATGATGGCTATCAGGATTGCCACCGCGGCGGGGAACAGGAAGGTTCCGGCAAGGAAGTACAGTTCTTCGTGGGTGCCGTAAAGCCAGCTGCCGAACCATACCGCACCGTATGCGGCCATCGGCCCTACAAGGGCGCCGCCCACATTGTGCGCACAGTTCCAGATGCTCATCCAGGTACCCCTTTCCTTATATGAGAACCACCTGGTCATAACTCTTCCGCATGGAGGCCAGCCCATTCCGTTGAACCAGCCGACAAGGCCGTTGATGAGAGCCATTACGGCAATTGCCAGCACCTTGTGGGATGCCCCTATCCACCTGATGGGCACGACCATGAAGGCCATGGACACCGCAGCCAGGATGAGGCCGAGCGGAAGGAAACGCCTCGCATTGCTGCGGTCCGACACACTGGCCATCACGAATTTGGAGATGCCGTAGGCTATTGCATTCATTGAGAGCACGATACCAAGCTCGCCCTTCTCGAAGCCGAAAGGAGCCAGCATGGGTATGGCCATGGAGAAATTCTTGCGAACAATGTAGAAACCCGCATAGCCTATGAATATTCCGAGGAATACTTGCAGGCGGAGACGTTTGTAACGGGCATCGGCCTCGGGGCCGGTCTGCTCCGCCTTGAAGGGGGGAGGTGTTAAGAATGACATGGTTATAATGTTTTATTCTTCGTTGTCGTCCTGTTTCATTTTGTCTATGAGGGCCTTGGCCCTGCGGATGCGGGTACGGACGGTATTCAGCTCCATATCCATCTCTTCAGCTATCTCTTTGTATTGCAGCCCGTCCACCAGGCGCATCCGGGCGATGTCCCGGTAGAGTTCGGGGAGGCCGGCGATGTACTTTTCGGTCCGGTCTTCCTCCTCGCCCTGGATAATGTTGTCCAGCGCGCTGCCTCCGGCGTCTTCCATGCTGCTGACTATCATGGTCGTGCGCTTGTCGTCATCGAGCGAAACCTCTTGCCTGTGCGCACGATTCTCGTGTTCCACCGTGTCCAGGGCGGTATTCCGCGCGATGGTCATGAGCCAGGTACTGAACTGGCTCCTGTCCGGGTCGTACGTCCCTATCTGGCGGAAGGCCTTCTCGAAACTCTTCGAGCAGATGTCATCCACATAGAAGTCGTCGAGATGCTTCATCTTGCTCCGTATGTACGCGCGGAGCGACTCTATATGGGTGTCCCACAGGCGGGTGAACGCCGTGCCGTCGCCAATTATCGCGAGCCGGATAAGTTCGTCAGTGGGCGTCGAGCCATGTTTTACCATAATTGCATTCTACAGTTAGGGGAACATCAAGTTTCACCACGTTTTCCATTTCGCGGACGAGTATCTCCCGTACGCGGTCTATTTCACCGTTCGGCACCTCCAGCAGCAGTTCGTCATGGATCTGCAGCACCATGCGGGCCTTGAGCGCCTCTTCTTCGAGGCATGCGGCCACGCGTATCATCGCTATCTTGATTATATCGGCGGCTGTGCCCTGGATGGGGGCGTTCACGGCATTTCGCTCCGCGAAAGCGCGCACGTTCGCGTTGTGCGAGTCGATGTCGGGGATATAGCGCCTGCGGCCGAAAAGAGTCTCGGTATACTTCGACTCCCGGGCGTGCCTCAGGGTTTCATCGATGAATGAGCGAACTGCCGGAAAACTCGCGAAGTAGCCGTCTATCAAGCTCTTGGCTTCGCTCCTGGAAGTCTTGAGGCGCTGCGACAGCCCGAACGACGAGATGCCATACATGATGCCGAAGTTGGCGGTTTTGGCCATGCGCCTCTGGTCCGGAGTGACATCTTCCACCGGCACTCCGAAAATCTTGGAAGCGGTGGCGGAGTGCACGTCCCGGCCTTCCCGGAACGCCGCGCAGAGGTGTTCATCTCCCGACAGATGCGCCATCACGCGGAGCTCGATCTGCGAATAATCGGCGCTCATCATAACGGAAGCGGCAGGGTCGTCCGGCACGAAGGCCTTGCGGAACTCCCGGCCCTGCTCGGTCCGCACGGGAATATTCTGCAGGTTGGGATTGCTGGAAGAAAGCCTTCCCGTACTGGTAAGTGCCTGATTGAAAGTGGTATGCACCCTCCCGTCGACGGGAGACACATAGCCGGCGAAAGGCTCTATGTAGGTGCCCAGGAGCTTTCTGAGGCCGCGGTAGTCGAGGATGGCGTCTATGATGGGACTCCTGTCGGAGAGGGCGCTCAAGGTCTCTTCGTCGGTAGGCCAGCTTCCTTTCTTCGGCTTTTTCGCGGCGGGGTCGAGCTTCATCTTTTCGAAGAGCAATTCTCCTATCTGCTTAGGGGAAGACACGTTGAGAGATGGTTCCCCGGCAAGGTCGCGGACCTGTTTCTCGCGCTCGAGCATGCTGCGGCGAAGACTTTCCGCATAGTCTTTAAGGGATGCGAGATCTATCTTTACGCCGTTCCGTTCCATTCCGGAAAGCACCGGCATGAGGGGTTCCTCTATCTCATCGTAGAGCTTCTTCATGGAGGATGCGTCCAGCTCGGCATAAAGCCTGTCGGCAAGCGGCAGCAAAGCCTTGCACTCCTCGCTGCGGTCGGGCCGTTCAATCTCGTCGAACAGCGAGCCCGTCCCTTCCGCGGACTGCTCGATGTCAATGCCGACGTAGCTGCTGATGAGTGCCTCCTTCTTGTGAGACCGCTCCGGATTGAGCAGATAGTGCATCAGTTCGCAGTCGTACAGACGGCCCCTGAGGCTGATGCCAAGTTTATAGAGCTCACCCAGCTGCGCCTTCATGCCGAAACCCGCCTTGGACTTTTTCTCATCTTCCAGCACGCTCCTGAATTCTTCGGGGCTCCCCTTCCTGACACCCTTTCTGTCAGCAAGGTAAAGCGTATCGCCGTCCAGCACTATCGCATAATCTGCAACTTCCTTAATCTGAAGGCTGTCCCCTGCCTGTCGGAGAGGTGTTGCTTCTGAAACCTGTGCCACCCTCGGCATCATAAGAGGGGGGACCGTGAGCTTTGCGAACGGTGAGGCCGAGCGGAGCGAGGCGGTTTCAGAGGTAACAACCTCTCCGACGGCAGAAGCCTTCAGGTGCCGTTTGAGCGAATTGAATTCGTAATAGTTGAAGAGCTCGAAGATTTCGGGCCCGTATGAGGCAGTGAAGCGCATGTCGTCCGCCGTGGTCTCGAGCGGAATGTCCGTCTTGATGGTGACCAGCGTCTTGCTGAGTTCAATATGGTCTTTCGCATCCAGGAACATCTGCTGCTGACGGGCTGTCAGTTCGCCGAGGTGCTCGTAGATGCCCTCAACGCTGTCATACTGCATCAGCAGCTTGCCTGCACCCTTCTCGCCCACTCCCTTTACGCCGGGCACATTGTCGGCCGCATCGCCGCAGATGGTCAGAAGGTCTATCACCTGGGCCGGGCGGCTGATGCCGTATTTTTCACATATTTGAGCAGGCCCCAGCACCTCGTTCTCCCCTCCCTTACCCGGCTTGTACTGGAGGATATGCTCTTCTACGAGCTGGCCGTAATCCTTGTCGGGGGTTACCATGAACACGTCGAAACCCTCCGATACGGAGCGCTTCGCCATGGAACCGATGACATCGTCGGCCTCGAAGTCGGGAATCATCAGGACCGGGATGCCGAGAGCCTTCACGATACCTGCCAGGGGATCCAGCGCGTCTATCACAAGCTGGGGAGTCGGCGGGCGGGTGCCCTTGTAGGCGGGATAAAGCCGGTTGCGGAACGTGCCTCCGGGAGGGTCGAAAGACACCGCCACATGGGTAGGCTTTTCCCGCTCGAGCAGCTCCAGGAGGTATTTCGTGAATCCGAAGAGGATTGAAGTGTCCACCCCTTTGCTGTTTATCATGGGCCTTCCGAGGAAGGCGTAGTACATCTTGAAGATGAGGGCGTGTCCGTCCAGCAGGAAAAGTTTCATACCAGTTGCAAATATGAAACTTTTTAACCGGAACTCCAAGAAAGATTTCCTATATTTGTTTCTGTTATCCCGATATGACAGGCAATATGGATACTGACGCTAAATACATGCTGGAAGCGCTGAAGGAAGCGCATGTCGCGGCAGGCGAAGACGAGGTGCCGATCGGCGCGGTGGTAGTGTGCCGCGGAAAGGTCATAGCCAAAGGTCACAACATGACTGAAAGGCTCCACGACCCCACCGCCCATGCCGAAATGATAGCCATCACCGCAGCCTGCGAGGCAATGGGCGGCAAGTATCTGAACGACTGTTCATTGTACGTTACTGTAGAGCCCTGCCCCATGTGTGCGGCAGCCATGAACTGGGCACAGCTCGGCAGGCTGGTTTACGGCGCATCCGACCCAAAACGGGGGTACAGCCTGTTCTCCCCCTCCCTCCTCCATCCCAAAACCGAAGTCGTCGGCGGAGTGGATTCCGAGGAGTGCTCAAAGACCGTCAGCGACTATTTCAAGGGGAAACGCTGAATCAAGAAAAAGTGTTATCTTTGCACCGCCCTGCCGGCATTGCATGCCTTGAAGGGTGGAATGAGGTATTGTGTAATGGTAGCACAGCAGATTTTGGTTCTGTCAGTCCAGGTTCGAATCCTGGTACCTCAACAAAGCCGGATTCCCGGCACCCCGCTTACCTGACCACCACTTCGTCCACGAAAAACCAGCAGGGATTGCCCACTCCGAAATGCCATTCCGGGCATTGTTTCACTCCGGTAACCTCAATCTTCACATAACGCGCCTGCACGGGTGAAGCCGTGACAGACACATCCCTGAAGCCGATTTTCAGGTCCCGGTTCTCGGGCAGGCCGACGGTTCCGAAAGGCACGAATGAAGAACCGTCTTCCGAAACGGCGAAGGAAACCGCCTCGGGCTCCAGCACCCACGCCCCGCCCTGGCGCAGAAAATCCGCCGAAATCTGCCGTACCGTGCAGACACGGCCCAGGTCGACCACCATCTCGCCGTCGGTTCCTTCCCAGCCTACCCAGTTCTCGCGGAAGCCGTTCCCGCCGTAAAGCCCGTCGGTAAGAGCCGTGACAGCCATTTCGGCGTAACGCTCGTGCGGAGGCTTCACATAAGTGACGCTGCAGCCATAGGCCAGGTTGTCCCTTGCGTCGCCGAGAAAACGCTCCCTGTACAGCCCGCAGTATTCCAGAGGGGAATTGTTGCGCTCGTTGAGAGACTTCACGCCGAAACGGCGCACGTCCGCCTCGAAATCGGCAAGCGCCGCCTCCACCGCCGCATTGTCACGGTCCGGAAGGGTCCTGGCTATCTCCAGGGCGGAGTATTTGAGGGGCAGGCGCGAGCGGCGTACCCGCATCAGCCGGACGGAATCTCCCGCCACGGCGGCCTCGGCCTCGTCGAAAAGCCGGTTGTAGCGCGCCATCAGTTCGGGCTTCAGCATGCCGTTTTTATATGAAACGGGGGTGTCATAGATGAACAGGTCGGTGTCGGCTCCGATGCAGGCGCCTTCCAACAGGCTTATATAGCGCTCGATAAATGGCGCGGCATCTCCGTAATAACCGGCGCAGAAGTGCCGGATGAGGGAATCGGCCGAAGCGCGCGGGTTCCACATCAGTTTGGACACCAGGTAAGGGCGAAGCTCAGCAAGGTCCCCGCCGCGGGTGTTGCCTATCTGCGAAAAATGCATCTTCACCCCGTGGTCCTGGAAGATCCGCATGTTGTCGGCCAGGGTGTGGAGGTTGGGGAAGGGAGACAGGTAATTGTCGAAATTGATGCCGTAATCCCACAGGAAGATATTGTCGGTGACGGCGCTCCATCCTTCCAGACACTTCATGAACTCCTGTCCCGAAGGATTCTCGGGAAGTGAAGTCTGGCGGCGGCAGTCGATGTCGCAGAGCATGACGTTCACGTTGGGAAGCGGTCTGGTAACCCGCGGGGGCACCATGGTGAACAGATAGGCCAGAGTGGAAATCTGCTTGTCCGGAAAGCGGGCTGCCACGGCGTTCACGAAACGGATCATCGGACCGGAAGGAGAGCCTTCCTCGTCTATTATCCTCTGACAGTCGGGACAGCGGCAATAGGTGTCCGAGCCGTCGTTCTGGCTCACTGAAATGGTATTCAGGCCGGGATTGGCACGGAAGAGGCTGTCAATCCGCGAACATACGATTTCCAGCACGTCCGGATTTGAAAGGCACCACTGCCCGGCGCTGCCGGGATGCCGTTCTCCTTTGAAAAAGGCGTAATACTCGGGATGCGCGGCGCCGTACCGGCTGGCCGGCAGGAGACGGTTGAAGGTATGCACCCAGAGATTGTCCACAAACACATCGGACGGCTCCTCAAGCCGGTACCAGTAACGGTAAAGGTCGTCGGTCACCGAAGCCCGGGACTCGCCGGACGTGGCGGCGCCCACCCGATGCAGCATATAGGACTGGGTCTGCCGGAAGTTGAACGCAGGCTTTTCCAGCCTGTCCAACGGCCCGGTTTCCAGAACCTTTCCCGCCTTCGGGAGCAGGTATTCCCCGTCTCCCCAGTAATCCATTCCGAGCTCCTGTTCCAGAAAATCACAGGCCGCGTATACCAGCGCCTTCCCCTCGCCTTCTAGGAGCAGCACGCCGCCCTCCGTACGCACGCGGAAAGCGTCTTCCCCGAGACCGGGGACGCTCCTGATCACTATATCTCCCTGTCTGGATTTTCCACCAGGAAGCACTTTCAGTCGAGAATCCAGGGCCTCCGACACATAGCGCTCCAGCACGGCAGCGGCACGGCCACCGTCGGCGGAGCCGTCATGGATGATACGGCTGTTACCACCTATCCTGACCTGCCCGAAGAGCGCGGTAACCCCCAGAAAAACGGCGGCTACCGCAACGGCGAACCTCTTCATTAGAGCGTGCGCTTGATTTCCACGATCTTGAAGGCTTCGATGAAGTCGCCTTCCTTGATGTCGTTGAAACCGGCTATGCTCATGCCGCATTCCTTGCCTGCGGGCACTTCCTTTACGTCGTCCTTGCCTATCTTGAGGGAGGCGAGGTCTCCGGTGTAGACTACGATACCGTCGCGGATGAGGCGCACCTGGCACTTGGGAATCATCTTTCCGTCGCGCATTATGCAGCCGGCGATGGTGCCGACCTTGCTGATGTGGAAGGTCTGCTTGACCTCGGCGGTGGCGATGACTTCTTCCTTCTTCTCGGGCTCGAGCATGCCTTCGATACCGTCCTTGACTTCGTTGATGGCGTCGTAGATGACGCTGTAGAGACGGATTTCGATGCCTTCCTTGTCGGCAGCCCTGCGCGCTTCGACGGAAGGACGCACCTGGAAGCCGATGATGATGGCGTCGGATGCCTCGGCAAGCAGGATGTCGCTCTCGGAGATGGCGCCCACCGCCTTGTGGATGACGTTCACGCGCACCTGTTCGGTGCCGAGCTTGATGAGGGAGTCGGAAAGGGCCTCCACCGAGCCGTCCACGTCGCCCTTGACGATGATGTTGAGCTCCTTGAAGCTGCCGATGCTGATACGGCGGCCGATTTCCTCGAGGGTAAGGTGCTTCTGGGTCTTGATGCCCTGGATGCGGATGAGCTGCTCGCGCTTGTTGGCGATGCTCTTGGCCTCCCTCTCGTCGGCCATGACGTTGAATTTCTCGCCTGCGGCGGGAGCACCGTTGAGACCGAGAACGGATACGGGAGTGGAGGGACCGGCCTCCTTGACTACCTGTCCGCGCTCATTGAACATATTCTTGATACGTCCGTAATAGCTTCCGCTCAGGAGCATGTCGCCCTGACGGAGAGTTCCGTCCTGCACCAGGATGGTGGCGAGGTAGCCGCGGCCCTTGTCAAGCGAAGACTCTATGACTGCTCCGCTTGCGGCCTTGTGGGGATTGGCCTTGAGTTCCAGCAGGTCGGCTTCGAGGAGGACCTTCTCGAGAAGTTTTTCCACGTTCAGGCCCTTCTTCGCGGAGATTTCCTGGCTCTGGTATTTACCGCCCCACGCCTCCGTGAGGATGTTCATCTGGGAAAGCTGCTGATAGATCTTCTCGGGCTGCGCTCCGGGCTTGTCTATCTTGTTGATGGCGAAGACCATAGGCACGCCTGCTGCCTGCGCATGGTTGATCGCCTCGACGGTCTGCGGCATGACGGCGTCGTCGGCCGCGATGATGATGATCGCAAGGTCGGTCATCTGGGCGCCGCGGGCACGCATGGCGGTGAACGCCTCGTGACCGGGGGTGTCGAGGAAGGTGATGCGGCGGCCGTTCTCGAGCTCGACGTTGTAAGCACCTATGTGCTGGGTAATACCGCCGGCTTCACCTGCGATGACGTTGGTCTTGCGGATGTAGTCCAGCAGCGAAGTCTTACCGTGGTCGACATGGCCCATGACCGTAATGACGGGAGGCCTCGGTTCCATGTCTTCGGGCCTGTCCGCTTCCTGGCTGTCCTGGATTTCGTTGGTGAGCTCGGCTCCCACGAATTCCACCTTGTATCCGAATTCTTCGGCCACCAGGACCAGCGCCTCGGCGTCGAGCCTCTGGTTTATGGAAACCATGAGACCGAGGTTCATGCAGGCGGCGATCACCTTGTTGACCGGAGTGTTGTTCATCAGGGTGGCGAGGTCGTTTACGGTCACGAACTCCGTCACCTTGAGGATGTTCTGGCCGGCCTGGATCTCGGAGAGTTCCTCCTGTGTACGCTGAGCGGCTTGTTCACGTTTCTCCTTACGGTATTTCGCACCGAACTTGTTCTTGCCGGAAACCTCGTTCATCTTGGCGTAAGTCTCCTTTACCTGCTTCTGGATCTCCTTCTGCATCTCCTCCATCTCTGCCTCGCTCATTGCAGGTTTGAAGCGGTCGCGGCTGCGGCGTCCCTTGCCGGGTGCGTTCTGCTGCTGAGCCTGGGCGTTGTCGCGCTTCGGGCTGCGGGCTATGTTCTGCCCGGCCTTCACCACGTCCACCTTCTGGGTGCCCTTGCTGATGCGTTCGCGCTTCTTGGGCTTCTTGTCGAACTGGGAGAGGTCTATCTTGCCCACCACCTTGAGTTCCGGACCGTTCTCTGCAGCTTTTTCCGCCGGGGTTGGAGCGGGTGCAGGCTCGGGTTCGGGTTCCTCCGTGGCGACAGGTTCCGGCTCGGGCTCGGATACGGGTTCCGGCTCTGGTTCAGGTTCAGGCTCCTGAACTGGTTCAGGAGCAGGTGCGGGTTCCGGCTCGGGCTCCGGGGCAGGCTCCGGTTCGGGAGCGGGCTCGGGCTCCGGCTCGGGTTCAGGCACCTTGACCGGTTCGGGTTCGGGAGCAGGAGCGGGTTTCGGTTCCCCCTTCTTGTGAGAGAAGGTATTGGTGCGGATTATGGTCATGCTCTCCATCTCCTCGTCCTCGGCGTCATCGGACCTGCGTCCGCTCTGTTCGAGGATATCCGACATCTTGATGGCCCTTTCTTCCGCTTCCTGTGCGGCCTTCTTGTCTGCGCCGAACTGCTTCTCGATGGCGGGCATGAATTCTTCCGACACCTTGGCGTTCGGGCTGTGTTCTATATCGGCCCCCTGCTTGTGGAGGAATTCCACAAGGTCGTCGAGTCCGATGTTGAACTGACGCAATATCCTGTTGATTCTGATTTCTGCCATTGGCTAACCCCTTTTTTATCTTATTCTTTGAATTCCGCTGAAAGGATGCTGCGGACCTCGGCGACGGTTTCGTCTTCAAGGTCGGCGCGCTTTGCAAGTTCTTCTGGATCGATTGCAAGGACGCTCTTGGCGGTGTCGCAACCGATGCTCTTGAGCCTTTCGATAACCCATGCGTCGATGGTCTCGCCGTACTCGGGATTGGTGAAGTCGTCCAGGGCGACGTCTTCCTCGAATTCGGGCACCTCTCCCTTGGGAGCCTCTCGCCAAACCTCGATTTCGCGGTCTACGAGCATGCCGGCAAGCTGGACGTTCACGCCGCCGCGGCCGATGCCCTTCTGGACCTCGTCGGGCTGCATGTACACCTTCACCTTGTCTTCGGGAGTCTCACCCATGTCGATGCGGGACACATGCGCCGGAGTGAGAGCCCTCTGGATGAGGAGCTTCTTGTTGGAAGTCCACTGAATCACGTCGATGTTCTCGTTGCGAAGCTCCCTGACTATGCTGATGATGCGGCCGCCCTTGACGCCGATGCAGGCGCCGATGGGATCGATGCGGTCGTCATAGGACTCCACCGCCACCTTGGCGCGCTCGCCGGGTACGCGGACCACCTTCTTGACGGTGATGAGGCCGTCGGAAATCTCGGGAACCTCCATTTCGAAGAGCCTCTCCAGGAAGTCGGTGGACGTACGGCTGAGCGTGATGTAAGGAGTGGTGTTGTTGCGCATCTCCACGCTCTTGATGAGGGCTCGGACAGTGTCGTTCTTCTTGAAGCGCTCGCCGGGAATCTGTTCCTCGCGGGGGATGTGGAGCTCGTTGCCCTCATCGTCGAGAATCAGCACCTCGCGGCTCCAGGTCTGGTACACCTCGCCGGAGAAAATCTCGCCGACCTTCTCGGAGTACTTCTTGTAGACATTGGCCTTCTCGATGTCCAGGATGCGGCCCTGAAGATTCTGGCGGATGTTGAGGATTCCGCGGCGGCCGAAGCTGGAAAGGGGAAGGGACTTGGTGTAGACGTCGCCTACTTCGTAGTCGTCCTCGCCGCTGTCTTTCCTGACCTGCTCGAGGGTCATCTGCGAATTGGGGTCTTCCACTTCGTCGACGATTTCGAAATTCTGCCAGATTTCACAGGTTCCGCGGTCGACATTGACGTTCACGTCGAAATTGTCGGAGGAACCGAAGGTCTTGGCAATCTGGGTAAGGAACACGTCCTTAAGCACACCCATCATCACGGGACGGTCGATGTTCTTCTCTTCCTTGAAGTCCTTGAAGGCGTCGATCAAGGTGATTTTTTCTTCTTTTTCCATTTATTTGTCGTATATTTCTGTCAGCATACGGTCTGCTTCCTCGGAGGATATGCCGAGTGAAGAGACGGTGAGGGCGTAATCTTCGACGTCGCGGTCGAAGGCGGCCAGGACCGCACGGTGTACGGATTCGCAGTCGGCGAGCTCCACCGGATTGCCGGCGCGGTCGACCGTTACCTCGATGTTGTTGTCGTCGTCGAGATTGAACCCGACGAGGGTGCAGCCGCGTTCCTTAGCCGCAGCCTCCACCACTTCTTTCAGTTTCTTTTCGTCCATTTTTCAAAAAAAAGATAGGGGCCTCGAGGCCTCTATCCCACAAAATCCGATGCAAAGGTAGAAAAAATATCCGATAATCCAAATATAAATGGCTTATTATCTCAGCCACAATATCGAATCGGGGCCCTCGCAGAACAGCAGGTCGAGCACGGAAAGGCCTGGCACGAAGCCGTAGCGGTCGCGGAAGACCTGCCAGTAGGGCTTCAGGAGGCCCATGGACTCGAGGATGGAATCGGGGCGTTTGGGATGGATGGCCTCGCGGTAATCCTCCGCGGCGTCCTTCTCCCAGCCGGTCGTTTCCAGAAGCTGCACCTGCAGCCCTATCTTTTCACACAGCCAATTGATAATCTGAAGGTTAAGCTCCCACAGCCGGGCAGGCTCAGACTCCAGGATTCCAAAGAGGGTGTCGCGGTAGAATTCGAAAAACGGGGACGATTCGTAAGCGCTTTCCAGTGCCTTTTCCATCTTGGCAACCCACGGCACGCTGTAATCCACTTCGACCGAAGAGATCAGTTTAGACCGGGAGTGGACCACCGGGAAACTGAGGTCCAGCGGACCGTTTGCGCTCATGATGCGGCAGCGGTTGCGATATGACTGCTTCTGGTAGCTTTCCATGGCCTCGAGGTGCACGACCGGGCTTTTCGCAAGCAGTGCGAAATACTCTATCGGAGGACAGAAAGCGGTGGAGAGAAGCACTTTACTCGAGATCGCCTTTAAAATGGGTTTCATTGGCCCGGACAATCCCGCGCCTGGATTCGCGGATGAAATCGAGGATCGCATCCCTTTCGGGGCTTTGCGGGAAACCGGCCTCAACCCTCGCACAGCCATCCGAAATGTTATATCCCTGGTAATAGAGCGTGTCGTAAATATCCTTGATGTTGCGGATTACATCGCTGTCGAAGCCCCTGCGGCGGAGGCCCACCAGATTGATACCGGCGAAACAGATGGGATCGCGTCCGCAGAGCGAATACGGCGGAATGTCCTTTGTGACCCGGCTGCCGCCGCCCACCATGGCGTGGGTACCGATACGGGAGAACTGATGCACCACGGTGCTGCCGCCGAGTATGGCCCAGTCGTCTACGTCCGTCTCGCCTGCTATGCCGACGTAACTTACCAATATGCAATGGTTTCCGACACGGCAGTCGTGAGCCACGTGAACATAGCTCATGAGCAGAGTATCATCCCCTATTCGGGTGACTCCCTTTCCGCTGGCGGCGGTGCCCCTGTTGATGGTGGCGCATTCGCGGACGGTAACGTTGTCGCCTATCTCCACCCAGGTCACTTCCCCATCGAACTTAAGGTCCTGCGGGATGGCCCCCACCACCGCTCCGGGAAAGATTCTGGTCCCCTTACCCATTTTCACATAGGGGAAAATGGTGGTATGAGGATAGATGACGGAACCGTCGCCGATTTCCACGTTGTCATCGATGAACACATACGGGCCAACCTTTACGTTTTCGCCCAGTTGAGCGTTGGGACTAACTGTCGCAAGAGGATGAATGTCAACCATTTAACCTATAGAGTTTAGAACAGCTTTGACTGCTGCGGAATTAATTGAATGCCCCGGCTTGAAGGCTGTGACACGTGCGCGGAGGAAGCCCCCGCAAAGGCGCAGGTCCCCTATCAGGTCGAGCAGCTTGTGCCGCGCACACTCATCCGGGAAGCGGAGCCGGACATTGCTCAGATACCCCTCCGGAGTCACTCCCAGACGAGGCTGACCCATCAGAGAGGCAAGGGCATCCACCTCCGCCTGCGGGGTGGAAGGATCCACTATGACTATGGCATTGTCCACATCTCCGCCCTTTATCAGCCCCAGCGAGGCAAGGCCCTTCACTTCATGGAAGAAGACGAAGGTGCGGCACGGGGCCACTTCGCCGGGATAATCGCCGCCTTCCTCCCAGTGGACCGTCTGAATGCCCGGCACGCGGGTGCCGAAATCCACCGTAAGGTCGCAGGAGAAACGTTCGGCCGGCTCGATGCGGATCCAGCTTCCGGAAGAATCCAGTTTCACCTCGACGGGAGCGGAGGGGCAGATATAACGGCGGGGGGCTTTCTGCTCTGCAAGGCCGTCCGCAGCAATGGCTGCGGCGAAAGGCAGCGCACTGCCGTCCAGAATCGGCACTTCTCCGCCGTCGAGCTCTATGCAGGCATTGTCCACGCCCAGGCCCGTAAGGGCGGACAGCAGGTGTTCCACGGTGGAAACCGACGCCCCGTCCTTCGAGAGAAGGGTGCATCTGGAGGTGAGGGAGACATTGTCCGAGATGGCGGGCACCTTTACCCCGAGGTCCGTCCTCACGAAGACGATTCCGGTATCTTCCGGGGCCGGTTTCATGACAAGACGGGTGAAGGCCCCGGTGTGGAGCCCCTTTCCCTCAAATGTGTATGACCCGGATAATGTCTTCTGTATCATTACTTTTCTTCTCCCGCCATCTTGAATTTGGCGTAACTGCGAAGGTATACGTCATGATCCATTGCAGGAGCGCCCATGATTCTGGTACCTTCCTTGCGGATGGAGCGGGTTACTCCGGACTGGGCAGCAATGACCGTGCCGTCCGCAATCTTGAGGTGACCGACTATCCCGACCTGACCGGCGATGATGCAGTTACGGCCGATCACTGTGGAACCCGCGATGCCGCACTGCGCGGCTATCACCGTATTGTCCCCTATCTGCACGTTATGGGCTATCTGGCAGAGATTGTCTATCCTGACGCCGTTGCCGATGACGGTGGATTCCATCTCGGCGCGGTCCACGGTACTGTTGGCGCCGATTTCGACGTCGTTCCCCACTACCACGTTGCCCAGATGCTCTATCTTCTGCCACGTGCCGTCGCCGAGGGGAGCGTTGCCGAAGCCGTCGGAGCCTATGACCACGCCCGCATGCAGGATGACATTGTCTCCGATTATGCAGCCAGGATAAACGACGACTCCCGGATACAGGATGCAATGGTGCCCTATCCTGACGCCTTCACCTATAGTGACGTGGCTGTGGATGATGCTGCAGTCACCTATGCGCGCCTTGCGGCCGATTTTGACATAATCGCCCACCCACACCTTGCGGCCCAGCCTGGCGCACAGCGAGATGCCGCAGGTCCAGGCGGTGGAGAAGGCACGGTGGCGGCGGTACTTCTTCTTTTCGTCGGCTGCCAGCTTGAGCAGGGCGGCCACTCCGGCATAGGCGTCGTCCACACGCACCAGGACGGCATCCACCTTATTCTTAGGCACAAAATCAGAATTAACCAGCAAGACCGAAGCCTTGCTGGTATATACATAATGCTCGTATTTGGGATTCGCGTAGAAACTCAGCGCTCCGGGCCTGCCATGTTCTATCCTTGCGAACGAACTGACTTTCACGTCGGGATTGCCTTCGACCGTGCCGCCCAGGGCCTTCGCTATCTGCCCGGCTGTCAATTCCATATGCTAGAACCTCCAGCCGAATGTGAGAATCGCGTCGATCACCTTGCGCCTGCTCTGCACGCAGGGGGAGATGATGGGCTCGTCGTTGGCGGAGTAGAGATAGGTGTCGTACGGAGAGAAGTTCTGGGACGGATAGACGGTGCGCCTCAGGGCGAAATCCGCAAAGAACGAACCGGCCGAGGAGTATCCTAAACCGCAGGAGTAGGACTGGATGGGAGCCTTCAGGTACACGGGATTCTTGAGGTAGGCCCCGCCGTTTTCGTAGAAGTCGAAGTTACTGCCGTAATACGCGGCATCCACGAAGTAGCCTTCACTGTCGGAGTAGGTGCGTTCGGGATTGGTGGTGAAATTGTATCCGGCCCTGAGAGCTATGAACGGGGTCACGTTAACCTCGGCGCCGACGCGCACGCTGTGGGTCACGCCGCAGAAGAGCTTGTTGAGGCGGTTGACGAAGTAGTAGGTGTCGCTGCTGAAGAGATTGTCGGACGGCTCGCTGAATTTCATCACGCTGTAGTCGTTGAGCTCATAGTCCACGCTCAGGAGCCCCAATGTGCCGAAGGTATAGGCTATGCCGGCGTCCACCGTGTAGGGCGAACGGTATTCATATGTGTTTTCAGCCGTGGGGGAATAACTGTATCCGTCCTGGGAAGAATCCTCGAAATAGGTGTCGACCCTGATTCCCCATCTCTCGTCGATCGTGTAGGCGGTGGGCGTCTTGATGGATGCACCCAGCCTAAGATTGCGGGTGGGCAGCCAGATGAAGCCCAGGGCGGCATTGATACCGGCCGCGGAGGAGTTGTACTCGTAGCCGTACTTGGCCGACTTGAAATAGGTGGGCGCGCCCTCGACATGCCTGCCGTCGCTCATGTACTCGGGGGTTACCGGGAATTGGCGGTAGTCCACCGCGGCCTCGGTGAATTCTTCCTTATAGGTGTAGTTGATGGTGGGTATCGAGAGGTTTACGCCGATGAAGAAGTTGTCGTTGATGTTGAAGCCGACATTGGTGGTGATGTCGTTCTTGCTGCCCAGGCTGACTCTTGAAGATGACTGGTAGAGGGTTCCGGGAACGTAGTAGTACACCTGGTCGCCGTCAATTTGCTTGAATTCGTTGGCGGCGTAATAGTTGCCCACCGAGCCGTCGGCGTTGACCACGTCGGGATTGAAGTTGATGAAACCGGAGCCGTATGCCGCCAGGGGATTCCAATAATAGTCGGCATCGTAGGGATTGGCCAAATCGAGGACATACGGATCCATCATGCCGCCCTTGTTGTTGGCGCTCATGGCGCTCATGGCCATGGCTGCGCCCATGCTGGTGAGCGTCCCCTCGCCGCCGTTCACGCCCTTAGCGCCTATCTGCTCGGCGAAGTTGGATGTCATGTTGGAAATGAAGCCCAGCGTCCAGCTCTTGAGGCCGTATTCGCGGCCGGTTTCCATCTGGAGGGTGAACCCTACGTTGGGGACGATGAAACGGTTGCGCTTTTCAGTGAGGCTGCCGGAGAATTTCTGGTTTTCGTTCAGGAAGTTGTAAGAAGGGGCCCAGCTTGCCTCGGTGGCGGAGAATACAGCGCCCGGGGAAATGGTGAACTGCGAATAACCGGCCACCGCAGAACCTGCGGGATTGATGCTGATGGTGCCCAGGTCGGCCCCGATTGCCGTTACCGCATTGCCCATGCCCATGGTGCGGGCGGTGCCGTAATAATTGTTGCTGCCGAGGTTTATGGCGTCGTACATTGTCTGTGCGCCGGCCGCGATGCAGAATCCGGCAAAAAGTATGGAAATGAATATCTTTTTCATGTCAGTAACGATTTAATGGATGGATAACTACCTGCTGCGGGAAGAACCGCCGCCGCTGCTGTGGCTGCTGCCGCCGCCGGAATAGCTGCCTCCGCGGGAGGACGAGCCCCCTCCGGAATAGCTGCGGCTCGACGAGGAGCTGCCGGAAGAGCCGGAATAGCTGCCGGAAGAACGGGTGGAGGTGCTGCCCGAAGAGCGGTTGTAGCTGCTCTCGGAAGAGCCGCGGGTGTAGCCTCCGCTCCTTGCTGAAGACGAGGAGGACGAACTGTTATAGGAACCGGACCTGGTGCCGGTGCCGCCGCTGTATCCGCGGCCGGTGGAGTATCCGCCGGAACGGGACATGGAGCCTGCGCCCCTGCCGCTGACAGGATTGCCGCCCTTCAGGGCTTCGCGTCCTCCCCTGTAATGGTAATTGTTGTCGCGCCTGCCATGGGCGTAATAGCCGGGGCCGTAGTAGCCATAATAGCCATAGTACCCGGGGCCGTACCAGCTGTCGTAGAACCAGGGATCGTACCAGCCGCCGTAATAACCGTAGCCATACCAGCTGTCATAGTACCAGGGGTCGTACCAGCCGTACATGCCCCATCCGCTGCGCCAGCGCCACGGATTCCCATAATACCAGCTGTAGCCGAAAGGATATCCGTACCTCCCGTAGAACGGGTAGCCGTAACTGAAAGGATATCCGTAATAGTCGTAAAGGCCGTATCGGTAGGTATTGCCTTCAAGGTCTTCGACCCTGGTGCGGAAACCGTCTTCCACAATTACGAGGGTGTCGCGCTTGAGAGCGGCTTCGCGTTCTATCTCCCTGCGGGCGCGGGCGACGAAGTCTGCGTCGCTGAGGGGAGCTGCCACCGATGCTGAGGTCTTATAGTAGATTCCGTCACGAAAACGGGGGTAACCGGCATACTCTGCGGAAGTTCCGCATGAAACTGCCAGTATGGCTGCGAGTGCCAGGGGGATAAGTTTTCGTATCATAGTTTTCATGTTTTTTATGTATATTTGCCGCTGCTTCAGCGCGTGCGCAGGCAGGGATTTCATATCCGTTTTATTATTAGATGCAAAATTGCTAAAAATTCGCAACAAATTCAAGAAAAATTATGGCGAAGGAAATAACACCCCGTTCGGAAGATTATTCAAAATGGTATAACGACATAGTGGTCAAGGCAGATCTGGCCGAGCAGTCCGCCGTCCGCGGATGTATGGTAATCAAGCCCTACGGCTATGCCATCTGGGAAAAGATGCAGCACACTCTCGATGCGATGTTCAAGGAGACCGGCGTCCAGAACGCCTACTTCCCCCTCTTCATCCCCAAGAGTTTCTTCAGCCGCGAGGCCGAGCACGTGGCGGGATTCGCCAAGGAATGCGCGGTGGTCACCCATCACCGTCTCATGAACTCCCCCGACGGCAAGGGCGTGGTGGTGGACCCCGACGCCAGGCTTGAAGAAGAGCTCATAGTGCGCCCCACTTCCGAAACCATAATCTGGAGCGTCTACAAGAACTGGATCAAGAGCTGGAGAGACCTTCCGGTGCTCTGCAACCAGTGGTGCAACGTGGTCAGGTGGGAAATGCGCACCAGGCCGTTCCTCCGCACCAGCGAATTCCTCTGGCAGGAAGGCCACACCGCGCACGCCACCGCCGAAGAGGCCGAGGCCCGCACCCGTCAGATGGTCCAGGTTTATGCCAAGTTCGCCCGCGAAACCATGTCCCTGCCCGTCATAGTCGGCCACAAGAGTCCCAACGAGCGCTTCGCAGGCGCCCTCGACACCCTCACCATCGAAGCCATGATGCAGGACGGCAAGGCCCTGCAGGCCGGCACCAGCCATTTCCTCGGCCAGAATTTCGGAAAGAGCTTCGACGTCCAGTTCGCCGACAAGGACGGCTCCCTGCAGTACGCCTGGGCGACATCCTGGGGCGTCAGCACCCGTCTCATGGGAGCGCTCATAATGGCCCACTCCGACGACGACGGCCTCATCCTTCCCCCGTCCCTCGCGCCGATCCAGGTCGTGATGGTCCCCATCTACAAGACCGACGATGAAAGGAACGCAGTCCTCGCAAAGTTCGAAGAGATAGGCAAGGCCCTTACAGCCAAGGGAATAAGCATCAAGATAGACGACCGCGACACCCTCCGCCC
This sequence comes from uncultured Bacteroidales bacterium, assembly GCA_946185745.1. Taxonomy (GTDB): domain Bacteria; phylum Bacteroidota; class Bacteroidia; order Bacteroidales; family UBA932; genus Cryptobacteroides. Next base: position 39,120 of record CAMHKQ010000010.1, on the reverse strand, counting down.
CGGCTTCAAGTTCGCCGAATGGGAGGTCAAGGGCGTGCCGGTGCGCCTCGCCATGGGAGCCCGCGACCTCGCTAACGACAGCATGGAAGTCTTCCGCAGGGACACCCTGGAAAAAGAGACTATGCCCATCGAGAAGGTAGCGGACCATATCCCCGCCCTCCTCGAAGACATCCAGAAAAACATCTACCGCAAGGCCCTCGACTTCCGCGAAGCACACGTCGAAAAATGCGACAGCTGGGAAGAGTTCCAGGAAAAGATCCAGACCGGAAAGTTCCTGCTCTGCCACTGGGACGGCACTGTCGAGACCGAGCAGGCCATAAAGGACGCCACCAAGGCCACCATCCGCTGCATCCCCGTGGACAGCTACGTCTGCGAAGAGAAAGGCAAGGACATCTACTCCGGCAAGCCATCCGACAGGAGGGTGGTGTTCGCCATTGCATACTAGCACATGAAAAAGACATTAATATCCCTTGCGCTGGCCCTTTCGGCGGCAATCGTCTCCTTTGCACAGCAGAACGTGCAGGACGCCGCCGCAGAGGCTGCCAAAGCCATCTCCGATGCGCCCCAGGAAGTGGCGCAGCCCCCCAAGCCGAGCAACTGGACCGACGTGCTCGTATTCGATCTCGGGTTCAACCAGACCCAGCTCACCAACTGGGCGGCCGGCGGTTTCAACAACCTCACTTTCAACGCCGGGCTCGACGCCAAGGCAGACTACGCCAAGGACCTGGCCTCGTGGGGGAACCGTCTCCAGCTGCAGTACGGCATGCTGTGGAGCGAAGACAAGGAAGACCTCATCCAGAGGAGCACCGACCGCATCTACCTCGAGAGTAAATTCTCGTACAGGACCAGCAAGGACTCCAAATGGAGTTACTCGGTGGCCTTCGACTTCCGTTCCCAGTTCGCCAACGGCTACACCTACAACAAGCCTTCGGACGGCCAGACCTGGATGCAGGCCGCCAAGCTCAAGTCGGGCTTCCTCTCCCCCGCCTACACCAACCTCGGTTTCGGTATGGACTGGGCGCCCAACGCCTGGTTCAACATCAACCTCTCTCCGTTCACCGGAGGCCTCACCATAGTCAGGATTCCGGAGCTCCGCTACACTTACGGCATGGATCTCCTTCCGAAATATGCAGGTGACGGAAAGACGGCGGACACTCCGGGCCAGCACTTCAAGTACACCAAGTTCCAGCTCGGCGCCCTCATCAAGACCAACGTCAAGTTCAACGTCAACGACAAACTCGGCTACGAAACCCAGCTGGTGCTGTTCTCGGACTACCTCAACAAGCCCTGGATCCCCCGCGTGAACTGGGACAACAAGATAGTCTGGCAGCTGGCCAAATACTTCAAGCTAGGGTTCAACACCTGGCTCATCTACGACCCGAACGTGCTGATTGCCGACAAGGCCGGCAGCACGGCCCCCAGGGTCCAGTTCAAGGAATTCCTCACCTTCAGTTTCACCTGGACGGTAGACAACAAGTAGATGCCCGGAACGATCCTACTTGCAGTCAGCGGCGGGATGGATTCCATGTACATGCTAGCCCGCGCCGGAGAACTCTTTCCAGGGGCTCCGGTAACGGTCGCACACTGTAATTTCGGCCTCCGCGGCGAAGAATCCGACGGAGACGAAATGTTCGTGCGCGACTGGTGCTCCACCCATTCCATTCCGGTACTGGTGAAGCGCTTCGACACCCTCGGATATGCCGAGGCAAACGGGATCAGCATAGAGATGGCCGCCCGCGACCTGCGGTACGGGTGGTTCGCAGAGCTGCTTTCCTCCGCCAGTTTTTCGGCCGTAGCCATAGCCCACAACGCCAATGACAACGCCGAGACCCTCATCCTGAACCTGCTGCGCGGCACCGGCACCAGGGGCCTCCGCGGCATGGGCGACAGGGATATCTCCGGCATCGGGAGCGGAAGGATCCTGCGGCCGCTGCTGGGAGTCACCCGCGAAGAAATCGCAGCATGGATGACAGCCCACGGCGTGCCCCATCGCGAAGACAGCTCCAATGCCAGCAACCGCTTCAAACGCAACAAAATACGCAATGAGGTCTTCCCCGTCTTCGCGGAAATCAACCCATCTTTCCTGAAGACGCTGGGCTCCGACATAATGCACTTCGCGCAGGTCGACGACATCGCGGAAGACTACTTCCGCAGCGTGGCCATGGGGGTTTACGTCCCCGGCAGCACGGACACCATTTCAATCCCTTCCCTGCTGGCGCTGGAGCACTGGGAGTACGTCCTGTTCAGGCTGCTGGAGCCTTACGGCTTCGACGAAGGCACCCTGTCCGCGCTCGGCGCCCTTCTCCTTTCCGACGGAACCGTGAGCGGCAAGACCTTCGAGGCCCCCGGCTACAGGGCGGTGACCTCGTCCGACAGCATCATCATTTCCCCGAAAGAAGTGAAAGCGGAAGCACTGAGCCTGGTCGTCACCGGCGACGGAGAGTATGAGCTCGGATCTGCGTCAATTACGGTCAGAAGCTATGAAAGGCCTGCCGACCTGCAGCTGCAAAGGGCTGAAGGACAGCTCATTGCAGATGCCGACAGATTAAAATTCCCCTTCCGCCTGCGGAGCTGGAATGCCGGTGACTGGATGAAGCCCCTCGGCATGGGCGGCAGGAAAAAGCTGTCCGACCTTTTCGTGGACCTGAAGTGGAGCCTCCCCCGGAAAGAGGCGGCCATAGTGCTCGAACATCCCGACGGCGCGCCCGGGCACGTGGGGGCGCTGCTGTGCGTCCGAATCGGGGACTCCCTGAAGGTGACCCCGCAAACCACGAGAATAGTGGAAATAACTTTACGCCAGGAAGGCCGCCATTCCGGCGGTATCGTCCTTAGCGAATGACTTCTGTTCCCCGGAAGCGAGATTCTTGATGTTCACCATGCCCGATTCGGCCTCCGACGAGCCGCAGATGCTGATGAAGGGGATGCCCTTCCTGTCGGCATATTCGAACTGCTTCTTGAGCTTGCCGGAATCCGCGAAGACCTCGACCGAAATGCCCTGGCCGCGAAGGCGGGAAGCGACTGGAAGCACGTATCTCACCGACTCTTCGTCCATGTTGGCGAAAAGCAGTCGGGTGGCGGATGCGAGGGATGCGGGGAACTTGTCGAGCCCCGTGAGCACGTCGAAGATGCGGTCGGCGCCGAAAGAGATTCCCACTCCGGACATTCCGGGAAGGCCGAAAATGCCGGTAAGGTTGTCGTAGCGGCCGCCTCCGCAGATACTGCCGATCTCCCAGTCCAGAGCCTTCACCTCGAAGATGGCGCCGGTGTAGTAATTGAGGCCGCGCGCGAGCGACAGGTCCATCTCCACCGGACAGTCCACGCCGGCGGCGGCTACAAGGCCGAAGAGCTCCTCCAGTTCGTCGAGGCCCTTCAGGCCCGTTTCGGAAGATTCGAGCACTCCGCGCATCGCCTTCAGCTTGTCGGCGGTGCTGCCGGAGAGCCTGAGAACCGGCTCCAGCACGTCCACGGCCTGTTCCGTAAGGCCTTTGGAAAGCATTTCAGCCTTCACCGCATCGAGACCTATCTTGTCCAGTTTGTCGATTGCCACGGTTATGTCCACCACCTTGTCGGGGAAACCGCACACTTCGGCCAGCCCCGTGAGGACCTTGCGGTTGTTGATCTTGAGAACTACCCTGACATCCAGTTTCCTGAACACCTCGGCGACCATCTGCACAAGCTCCAGTTCGCACAGCTGGGAGTTGCTGCCGATCACGTCCACGTCGCACTGGTAGAACTCGCGGTAGCGGCCCTTCTGAGGCCTGTCAGCCCTCCATACCGGCTGGATCTGATAGCGCCTGAAGGGGAAGCTGAGCTCGGCCTGGTGCTGCACCACGTAACGGGCGAAAGGCACGGTGAGATCGTAGCGCAATCCCTTTTCGCACAGCTCTTTGCTCAACGCCGCACTGCGGTAGCCGCCCTCCGGCGTACGGAACGCGCCGAAATCGACGGAGTCGAACGGATCGCCGGAATTCAGCACCCTGAACAGGAGCTTGTCGCCTTCGTCGCCATACTTTCCGAGCAGGGTGGAAAGGTTTTCCATCGCCGGGGTTTCTATCTGCGCATAACCGAAGCGGCGGAACACGTCCCTGACGGTATCGAAAATATAGTTGCGGCAGGCCATCTGATGCTGGGAGAAGTCCCTGGTGCCCTTGGGTATGGAAGGTTTCTGAGCCATGACAAAATATTTAATCATGCAAATTTACTAACTTTGTACTTTCAAGACCAAAGAAATGAAAGATTTTTTCAAAATGCTCCTTGCAGTCATCTGCGGACTGCTTCTGTTTTTCTTCATAACAATCTTCATAGCGGGCGGAGCGCTCTCGGCCATGGGCGCCACCGCTTCAAGTGACAAGAAAGCCGTGCTGCCGCGCAGCGGAGTGCTGGCAGTAGACATGTCCGCCTTCGTGCTCGACGAGCAGACCGCCATGACCAACTTCGCCTTCAGCACTGCTCCCACCGTTCCGGCGGTAGGTATCCTGCAGGCAGTCCAGGCCATCGGCGTCGCCGCTAAGGACCCAGGAGTCAAGGGCATCTTCCTGAAGACCGACGGCAACACTTCCAGCATAGCCGCCGTCGAGGAGTTCCGCAAGGCCATCTCCGATTTCCGCAGGAGCGGCAAGCCGGTCATCGCATATATCGAGAATCCCTCCACCACCGGCTATTGGCTGGCCAGCGCTGCCGACAAGGTATATATGACTGAATATCAAGGCTCTACCATCACCATGAACGGGGTCAGCATCCAGACCCTTTTCCTCAAGGACCTCCTGGACAGGCTGGGAGTGAACGTCCAGCTCATCCGCCACGGCAAATTCAAGAGCGCCGGCGAAATGTTCACCCGTACCTCCGCCAGCCCGGAGAATCTCCTGCAGTACAAGACCATGGTGGATTCATTCTGGGGCGTTATCCGCAAGGACATTGCGGAAGCCCGCGGCCTCACCGAAGAGGAGGTGGACGCCGTCATCGACAATCTGGAACTCTGCAGCCCCGAAGATTTCCTCACCACCCGCATGGCAGATGACATCCTCACCCGCCAGGAACTCAAGGAGAAGATCAGCGCCATGGCTGTGAAGGAAGACTTCGAAGACGTGGGCTTCATGCGCCTGGCCGACTACGCGGCGGTAAAAGTCATGCCCAACTACAAGTCCAAAAACAAGATAGCGGTCATTTACGCCGCCGGTGACATTGTGGACGGCAACGGCTTCCAGGGCATCGCCGGAGACCGTTTCGCCGGCATCATCGACAAGGTCCGCAAAGACGACAACGTAAAGGCCGTGGTTCTCCGCGTGAATTCCGGAGGAGGCAGCGTGCTCGCCAGCGAAAAGATCAAGCACGAGCTCGACCTGCTCGCGGAAGACAAGCCGGTCGTAGCGTCCTTCGGGGACTATGCGGCTTCGGGAGGCTACTGGATCAGCAACAACTGCAGTATGATATACTCCGACGCCACTACCCTCACCGGCTCCATCGGCGTGTTCGCCATGGTCCCTGACTTCGGCAAGACCGCAAGCAAGGTGGCGGGCGTGAACGTTCAGAGCATCTCCAGCAACAGGCACGGCGACATGTTCGGGCTCATGCGTCCGTTCGATGCCAGCGAATACAACTACATGCTCAAGTCCATAGAGGCCGTTTACGACAAGTTCATCACGATTGTTTCGGAAGGCCGCGAAATCGACAAGGAGAAGGTCGACGACATGGGACAGGGGCGCGTATGGACGGGGTCCGACGCCATCGGCCTTGGCCTGGTGGACGAAATCGGCACCCTTTCCGATGCACTCGACTATGCAGTCGTTGCAGCCGGATTCAACATGGAAGACGTACAGATAGCGGAGTATCCCGCTCCCCTCACCACCTTCCAGCAGATGATGATAATGCTGAACGGAACACCCGACGAGGGCGAATTCGTGAAGGCGCAGGTGCTCAAGATGAGCCGGCCTCAGGTAATCGCCCGCATGCCGTATGAAATAACGGTTCTAAATTAAGGTCATCACCGCAAAAGTATATAGCAGGAAGGCCTGCAGGCGGACCTTGCCTTTCCCGCTGCTCTTCATGAAGTACTCGACAGGATCGGAAGAAAGGATCTTGTCGAGTTCTTCGTTATCCGGCAGCGCCCGTACCGACCATTTGGAAGTGATCTGGCCGTCGGAGATGAAAACGGCCCCTCCGTTCGAACGGTTGAGGGTCTGCAGAGTCCTGTAGTCGGCGAAATAGCTGTTTGAAACGAGAGTGGGGTCGGAGGTGATTTCAGATATGGTTTCGGGCGTGCCGGCAGACAGGAACAGTACAGTGAAGCCTTTCTCCTCCGCTGCGGAAAGGACGCGGGAAATCCCGGCCAGCCTGTCTTCGGAAAGCTTCTGCGGCTCGTATGCCGACACCGCCAGGACGTGCCTGCCGAGCGCAAGACTGTCGGCGTATTCGTCCGCTGCGGAATAGAAGGAAAGGATTTCCTGAGGGGTGTCGTCGCCGAGAATGGTGTTGGAGTAGCTTTCGGTGCGCACGAAATGCCAGCTGGAATCGGGCGGGCAGTCCCTGGTAAAGGCACCCTCGCGCCCGTCTTTTTCGTATACGTAGGCTGTAACGTCCTCAAAAGCGCTTTCGACTGAACCGTAAAGCTCGGTCCCGGGCTTCAGGGACGTGAAATCCACAAGCGGGAGCGAAAGCTGCGAGTAGAGGGTGAAAAGGCCGATGGAGACTACTGCGATACCGAAACTGGCGTATTTGACTTTCTGCGGTTCTTCAAGTTTGCCGAAGGGCATGAACGCTATCGCCCAGAAAATCAGGAGAGCTATGTTCTTGAGGAAACTCTGCAGGTGCGTGAGATGAACTGCCTCGCCGAAACAGCCGCAGTCCATCGGTGGATTGAACACCATGAGGATGGCCGTGAGGATGGTGAAAAAGCCCGTTACGACAAGGCAGAACATGGCCGTGAACTTGCGGAACACCCCGGTGATGAGGGCTGCGCCCATAATACTTTCAACCAGGGAGAGGGCGGTTCCGGTGAAGTTGGAGGCGAAACGCAGGAAACCCACGTGGAAGAACTTGAAATACTCTTCCACGATGAGCGAGGTGCCCACCGGATCCATCAGCTTGAGCACGCCGGAAATGAAGAACACGGTACCCAGAAGAACCGCGCAGATACGCTTAAAACCTTTCATCGACCAGGGCCTTTATCTTTTCAAAAATAGCTTCCGGAGGCAGCATGGTGCCGTTTTCATCGCCGCATTCCACCACGGTGAGAGTCTTGTCCACCGCAGCCTGCCGGAGATACATTGCGCGTACTTTGCGCTGGAAATCGATGCTGGATTCGTGGATGTCCGCCTTGCCTTCGAGGTAGTCGCGGTCGGAACCCTTCCTGCTGCGGTTCAGGCTCTCTTCCACGAAGCTGATGGGCACGTCCAGGAAGATGTTGATGTCGGGCCTGGGCTCCGCGAAATCACCGAATTCGGTGTTGATTATCCATTCCCTCAGCGTCTCTGCCGATTCAGTGTCGGGCATCTTGGCGCACTGGTATGCCAGGTTGCTGTAGACGTAGCGGTCCAGCAGCACCGTGCCGCCGTCCCGGAGGCCTTCCAATATTTCGGGCACGGCGCCGTGGCGGTCTTCCGCATACAGCAGCGCCACCAGTTTGGGATGCACCTCGTCTATCTTCCCGAAACCGCCGCGAAGGAACTCCCCTATGAGGGGGCCGTACACCGGCGCGTCGTAACGGGGAAAGTGTATGTAAGTGAGCCGGGGGGATTTCTTCTCGAGATACTCCCTCAGCATTCTGACCTGAGTCGATTTTCCGGCCCCATCCAGGCCTTCAAGAACTATGAGCATAGATTACAAAGATATTCATTTTTTCTCTACTTTTGTCAGCAATGGACTGTCAGATGGAAAATAAGCCCGTTCTCATGGGCATCGTCAACCTCACTCCGGACTCTTTTTACGCTCCCAGTCGCGTCGGCAGCACCGGAGAGCTGTCTTCGCGCATTTCCGATTTGCTTGCAAGGGGATGCAGCGTCATCGATTTCGGTGCGGTCAGCACCCGCCCCGGAGCGGAGGATGTCACTCCGGAAGAGGAATGGAGGCGCCTCCAGGCGGCACTGCAGCTGTTTGCGGGCGAAGACGCTCCGGAGTTCGGCATCTCGGTGGACACCTTCAGGAGCGGCATAGTGCGGAAGGTTTTCAATCTGCTGGGCAGGCCGTTCACGGTAAATGACATTTCCGCCGGGGAGGACGATCCGGAAATGCTGGAAACCGTCGCGGAGTTGCATCTGCCGTACATCGCCATGCACAAAAGGGGGAATCCCCGCAACATGGACAGCCTGACCGTCTACAGGGGCGGAGTGACCTGCGCGGTAATCGATTTTTTTGAGGAATTTGCCGGGAAAGCAGCAGGGTACGGTATCGAAGACTGGATTCTCGACCCGGGTTTCGGCTTTGCCAAGACGGTGGCGCAGAACTGGGAACTACTGGCTAACCTGAGCTCATTCAAACGCTTCGGCAGGCCCGTCCTTGCCGGCGTGGCCGACAAACGCTTCACCAAAGATCCGCAGTTCAACGGCGGCGACCCGACCCTGGCGGAACGTCTCGCCGTAATCGGAGGCGCAGACATTCTGCGCATACATTGAGCGGCGGATTTGTTTTTTTAAAAAATATCACTACCTTTGCAGTCCCAAACATCGCGGGGTAGAGCAGTTGGTAGCTCGTCGGGCTCATAACCCGGAGGTCGGTGGTTCAAGTCCGCCCCCCGCTACGAAGCTGAAAGCCAGTCGGTTAACGACTGGCTTTCTTGCTCCTCCGCCTTGAGGGGGCGCTGCCCCCTTGTCCGCTCACTGCGTTCGCTACCCCCGCGGCTCCCGACCTACCGACATCGCGCTTCGCGCTCCGTCCCGGTCTCCGCCGGGCGGTCTGAGGACCGCCATCGCTTCGCTCTACTGCCTTGCGCGCCTGACGGCGCTTCGGCCCTTCGGACCTCGCAGGGTATCATCTCAATTTGGTTTAGTCTACCAGAACACTTATCTTTAGACCGAATAATCGGAATTTGTCGAAACCATGGAATACATTAAGGTAACGAAAGAGAATCTGGAGAAAGAGCATATCTGTTGCGCCATTTCCAATAACAACGATGTTCAGGTGGCTTCCAAGAAAGCCTGGCTTGCCGGTCGATTTGACGATGGCCTCGTGTTCCTGAAGAGCGTGGAACGAGGCAAGTGCTTCATTGAGTACATCCCTGCCGAGAATGCCTGGAATCCCATCCTGGCCGATGGTTATATGTACATCGACTGCCTCTGGGTGTCCGGTTCTTTCAAGGGACACGGGTATTCCAGTGATTTGCTGGACGCCTGCATTCAGGACAGCAAGGCCAAAGGAAAGAAAGGCCTGTGCGTCCTGTCATCGGCAAAGAAGAAACCATTCCTGTCCGATCCTCAGTTCCTGAAGCACAAAGGCTTCTCCGTCTGCGACGAGGCCGATAACGGCATCCAGCTGTGGTATTTGCCTTTTGCCAAAGATGCCGAAGCGCCCAAGTTCAAGGAATGCGCCAGACATCCGCATACCGACGAGCCGGGATATGTGTTGTATTACACCAGCCAGTGCCCGTTCAACGGAAAGTATGTTCCTGTCATCGAGGCAGTTGCCAAAGACAACGGCATTCCTTTCAAGGCCATCCATCTGCAAAGCAAGGAAGATGCGCAAAATGCGCCCACGCCAATCACCACCTATGCTGTCTTCCACGATGGTGCGTACATTACCAATGAGCAAATGAACGACAAGCGGTTCCTAAAGTTGATTGATTTACTGAGTAATGCAGCATCAAGGTCTTGAAAACGGCCGATGGGCCCAGTTGACATTCCCGAAGCAGATGGCAAACATCGACAGCGAGACTTCCCGTATCTATAGGGCACTGGTGGCGGGCAAGTCAAAGGCAAAAAGAAGTGCGGTCAACCGCCAGGTTCCCATGTCTTTGGACGATGCCATCGCCCCTAACATCGTATGTTCACAGGACCTGCGGGCTTTCTTTGAGCAGTACCTGGGCAAGGGATTCCGTTTCAAGGTGGAGTTTCAAAGCTGGCTGCGGGAAAACGCCGGCCTTACTACCTTCCGCGACGCCGTTGAGACCTATCCCACACTGGTTAAGTCAAATCATCGATAAAGAACAGTATTTGAACCAGCCCTTCGATGAACGCGAGGTTCGAGATTCGGAGGGTTTGGTCTACTACAGAGGATTTCTGGAAAGGAGTCCTCTTTTTTTGTTATCTTTGCAAAAACTGGTTTGCTATGATTATTCTGGAGAAACCGATATCAAGAGCTGAATTGAAAGAATATGCCGCCAACATATTTGGAGACATGATAAAGTGTGTTGCAGATGTGGATAAAGAACTGCTGGCTATTGATGCGGATTTACATGCAGACCTTGAGCGACTGCTGTTGGAGAATGGTTCACTGCAAACATCCCTCTGGGGTTTTAACTTATATCCCGATGAGACTGATGATTTCATCGAATATGATTCACTCATCAACATACGTTCCTGGCAGGGCAATCCTTCCAGGGATGTAATGAACCAAGATGTGAGAGATAAGATTGCGAACATCGTTGACAAGTTCATAACAGAGTAATGCAGCATCAAGTGCTTGAAAATGGCCGTTGGGCCCAGTTGACATTCCCGCAGCAGATGGCAAACATCGGCAGTGAGAGTTCCCGCATCTATCGGGCTCTTGAGGCTGGGAAAGAGTCCAGGGCCGAGAGTGCTTTCGTCCGTTTTCAGGAACTGGTTGACCTTACCATCAAATATGGCCGCACGGATGCCTCTCCCTTACTCCGCTCTGCCATGCTGGAAGAACTATGCCGTTTCAGAGAACTATACTGTAAGGCGTTCCTGGAACGAGACCTTTCTGAATTGGCTGCGTTTAACAGGTATCTTGACACCTTTGCCCGAGCATCATAACTGGAGCCTGTTTGCACTGAATGGCTTTTTTCATTTCCTGCGGAAGTGCTTGGAGTCGCCCCAGCGGCCGTAGCCGATGACAATCTTCCGGCCGGAGAGTCCATCCCCCAACGAACAGAAGGGGAACACGCAATTGCGGCAGATGTGCGTGTCTCGTTTCGAAGGATCAACGGATGAAGGGCAGTCACGGAGCAGGGTCTTGCGGTCGTACAGATTGTATTTGACCATCTGCTCTTCGGGCGTGATGTTTGGCATGATGACGTTGGCCCCGGCCAGTATGCCCTTCTCGCGTCCGCGAGGGTCCAGCACCTCCAGGGCCGTGGCGGCGGCGATGTTGATGTCCGGCATCAGCAGGCGAAGCAGCGCAATCATCTTGAGCCCGAGGGCGAAACGCCTTTCGGCGGAGGGATAGGGCGCGCCGGAAAGCGTGAGGGGAGTCTCAGGATGGGGATTGTACGGGCCCATGCCCACCATCGGCGCGTCGAACTCCTTGTAGAACAGGAGGTCGTCGGCCATGTCTTCCGCCGTCTGGAAGGGCATGCCGATCATCGCGCCCGTACCGGCCTGGTAACCAATCTCTTTCAGGTCGTACAAAGCCTGCAGCCTGCGGTCGTAGGAATGGTCGGCCGGGTGAATCTTGCGGTAGAGGTCGGGATTGGAAGACTCGATACGCAGCAGATAGCGGTGCGCGCCGGCATCGAACCATTCCTCATAAACCTCGCGGGACTGCTCACCCAGGGAAAGGGTAATCCCGAGCGGCGGATCATCCTCCGTATCAATGGACTTAATCTCCTTCAACAAACGCGTAATCTTTCGGATGAATGCCGCATCGGTACGCTCTCCGCCCTGGATGACCACCGAGCCGAAGCGCCTGTGAGCGGCAATCCGTGCCGTCGCAAGTACTTCTTCCTCAGAGAGTTCGTAACGCTGGCAGCGGATGTCCCTGCGGATTCCGCAGTAGAGGCAATCCTTGACGCAGATGTTGGAAATCTCGATGAGCCCGCGAAGATATACCTCGGGGCCGACGGTCGCCACCTTGACACTATAGGCTTCCTCGCGAAGCGCCGCCTCGAATGCGGCATCCTCGCAGGCAATGGCGGCAGCCAGCCCTTCCCGGTCCAGAGTAAGCTCCGAAAGAGTCATTTCTTTGCGTTGGTTTTTACCTTTTCAGCGGTGTACCCGATTTTTTCAATGGCTTTTTGAAGGGTGGCCTCATCGGTCTTTGCGGGATTGTAAGTAATGGTGACGGTTTTCTCGTCAAGAGAGACCTTAAGGTCTTCTACGCCTTTGACGAAAGAGACATTGTCGGTTATTTTCGCGACGCAGTTCTTGCAGTGCATGCTCACATTGTAAGTGACCGTTTTCTTTTCCTTCTTGACCTTCTGGTCTTGAAGCGTGGAGAACGTGCCGGTGTTTCCGGCAAAGGCTATCGGGGCGGCCAGTAGCAAAGCGGAAAGGATGAGGATAAAGATTTGTTTCATAAGTATTTACATTATTTTATTTCCAGATGGTTATGCGGAATCCGGCATAAAACTTGGCGCCCATAAGAGGCCCCCAGACTGAGGCTGCATCAAAAGTCGTGCTATATGGGTCGGCCGCGCTGATGATGGGCAGGGGCTGGGTGTAGTTCGTCAGGTTCTCCCCGCCGACATAAATGTCGAAGCCTTTGAAGCGCCGGGTAATCTGGGCGTAAAGCAGCGGATAAACGGCGGTCTGACCATCCGGATACAGAATGGCGCCGCTCTCATCCGTAAGGGTCCGCATAAAATCATAGACGCGGGCAGGACCGTTTACAGATGCCGTGAAATCGAAAATCCATTTGCTCAGGCGCGTTTTATACTGGGCATTGAAAACGCCCTTGAACCGGCTTGTCAGGGCGGCTTCCCGTACCTGCCCGGATGGCTGCCAGACACGGGCGTCCGTATATCGCCCGGTAAGGGTGAAACTCAGGCGTTCCACAGGCTCCGTCGAGAAGTCCGCCTGGAAAGTGTCGGACCGGGATTCGTGACCGTCCAGCAAATAAAACCGGATGTCGGTGGCGCTTTCGCGGTCCAAAAGGAGCTGCTGCGAAAACTGCGTACGGAAGAAGTCCAGACTCAGGTATGTAGTTTCCGTGAAATGGAGCGTGGCGTTGCCACCAAAGGTCCACGAGTCTTCCAAAGGCCGGGAAGTCAAGTCCCCGGAAATGGCCTTTCCCGTAGACAGGATGCCGATATTGTCTACGACAGGGTTGGCTCGCCGGATACCGCGGCCGCCGTTGGCGCGGAGGACGAGTGCCTCAAAAGGCTGATATTTGATAGTCAGGCGCGGTACGGGGAAAAAAGCTCCGCCGAAATATCCGGCCATGCCGGCAATGAAGGAAAATTTCTCTTCCGCCTTGAAAGTGTATTCTACATAGGGAGACCATTGGGAACAGTCCGTCAGGATACCGCTCAATTGCTGCCCGCCGGCAACGACGTCTTCGGTCCACCTATCAATCGTAGCGTTGATGCCGGCGGTCAAATCGTGATGCCCGTCGAAGCGGTTTCGGTAAATCAAGTTCAGGAAAGCACTGTGCTGCAAGGCATTATAGGCATTGACGCCAAAGCCCGCATCCATCTTCTGGAGCGTGTAATCTCCCACCATGGCAATGCTGGCGGAGCCGTCTTCCCGCAGGGACCTGGCGACTTTGACATAGCCGTTCAGCGAGGAATTGATTACGTCGGATTTCCAGGGACCTTCCATCTGGCCGCCCTTACGGGTGTCCCTGATAGCCCGGACCCCCCAGCGGACCTGCCAGTCCGGCGTGTAGTAAAGCCAGCGGTTCGCCAGGTTGAACTGCAGCAGGCCGGGTTCGTCCACGAAGCCGTCACCGTTCATGTCGTGTGTTTTCCAATTGCCGTCGACATGCCCCATCAGAATGGTGTAGAACTTGTCCGACAATTGGAGGGAAGAAAGGATGTTGAGGTCGGTCTTGGTATCCGACATCACGGAGCCGTTCACGAAAAGAGGTTTTTCGTCCGTGGGCTTGCGATGTTCGAGGTTGATCTGGCCTGTGATGGACTCCGCTCCGTTGATAACGGACGGTGAACCTTTGGCAATCTGGATGCTCTCCAGCCAGGAACCGGGAGTGTAAGAAAGGCCGTAAGGGGATGAGAGTCCGCGCATCACGGGGCGGTTTTCATCCAGCATTTGCGTGTAGACACCGGACAAGCCCAGAAGACGGATCTGACGGGCTCCGGTCGTGGCATCGGAATAGCCGACCGTCACACTGGCGGAGTTTTCGAAACTCTCGGCCAGGTTGCAGCAGGCCATTTTCATCAATCCTGCCGAAGAAATGATTTCAGTACGTAAATCTTTTCCCTTCGAGAGATAATTTGCCTGCACCCGGGAAGAAGCCACGGACGCGTCCAGCGTATCCACCTGCTGGGCGTGGGCGGTAAATGAGAGAAAAAGCAGGAATATCGGCAGTCGATTTCTCATAACAATGGCAAAGATAAGTATTTCCGCCTCCGATTTGACATAATCAGGGAATAATTGTACCTTTATGGCAATAAAGGATTTCAGTTTGTAGCCATTATTCATAACTATGGAACGAGATTACTTTGAAAGTGCAGACATTGCGGTCACCGTCTGCGCAAAAGACGGTACAATCCTGGATATGAATGAGAAGTCCAGGAGAACATTCATAAAGCCGGGGCAGGGCGAAATACTTGGCCACAATGTCCTGGACTGTCATCCGGAGCCGGCACGGTCCTTACTGGACGACATGCTCAAGAATCCGCGTACCAACATATATACCGTGGAGAAAGAAGGGCTGAAGAAGCTTATCTTTCAAACACCGTGGTATGATGACGGCGAGTATGCGGGCTTCATGGAACTGTCCATCGTGCTGCCGGATGTAATTCCTAACCGGATAAGAAAGAACAAGTAATATGGCTTGCGACACGATTTTTTTGCGCCCCTGGCTGGAGAGCGATGCCCCGGCGCTGTACAAATACGCCAGCGACCAGGAGGTCGGTCCCCGTGCCGGCTGGCCGCCGCACAAAAGCGTGGAGGAGAGCCTCTCATCGGTTACTGGGTGGGCAGGCCATACTGGAACCGGGGCATCTGCACGGAAGCGCTCCGGTTTCATCCCCACCGGCGAGACGGTCGTAGACCTTGATCAGGGCAGGGACACCCCAATACGCGTATTAAGATTGGAACTATGAGTATCAGACTGGAACAACCCCAAGACTGGCGGGAGGTGGAAAACCTCACGCGGGAAGCATTCTGGAACGTGTATCGCCCCGGATGCCAGGAACATTTTGTGCTCAATCAGTACAGGAGCAATCCGGCTTTCATACCGGAGCTGGACTTCGTGATGGAGGAAGACGGCCGGATTATCGGCCACATAATGTTCTCCAAGGCCGAAATAACGCTGGCCGACGGGACCTCCTTCCCTTCCTGGACCTTCGGGCCCGTCAGCATCCATCCGGACTGCAAGCGCAAAGGCTATGGCCTCAAGCTCCTGCGGTACGCGCTGGAAAAAGCGAAAGAAATGGGCATCGGCCTGCTGCAGATGGAAGGCAACATCGAGTTCTACAGGCACGCCGGTTTCGACCTGGCCAGCAAGCTCCGCATCCATTATCACGGTGAGCCGGCGGATGCCGAGGTCCCCTACTTCCTGGCGCAGGAGCTGATTCCCGGCTATTGGGGAGACCGTGAAGGCACTTACTGCCCTCCCGCAGGCTACTTTGCGGCCGATGCACAGCCGGAAGCCTTTGCGGCCTACGATGCCGGTTTCCCACCCAAGGAGAAGCACCTGGCTCCCGGCCAGCTGCCCCAGTTCTGCCAGAGCTGCGGCATGCCGCTCACCAAAGACGAAGACTGCGGTCACGACGCAGACGGCAGCATCAACTTCGACTACTGCCAGTATTGCTACCAGGATGGCAAGTTCCTGCAGGATTGCACCATGAACGCAGGCAAAATGAATGAGTCTGTACAACATAAAAAGATAAACATGGCAAAAATTTATGATTTCAAAGCCCTGAACAACAAGGGCGCGGAGATGGACTTCGCACAGTACGAAGGCAAGGTCCTGATGATTGTCAACACCGCCTCCAAGTGCGGTTTCACCCCTCAGTATGACGGCCTTGAGGCCCTCTATCAGAAGTATAAAGACCAGGGACTGGTCATCGTAGGCTTCCCCTGCGACCAGTTTGCCCACCAGGAGCCCGGCACCGACGAGGAAATTGCCGAATTCTGCCGCATCAACCATGGCGTCACCTTCCAGCTGATGGCCAAGGTCGATGTGAACGGCGCAAACGCCGAGCCCATCTTCGAGTATCTTAAGGCACAGGCGCCCACCGAAGAGTATAAAGGCCTGAAGGCCAAGGCAACGCATACAATGCTCAAGGGTCTCAGCAAGAGTGTCGAGAAAGACAGCGACATCCTCTGGAACTTCACCAAGTTCCTCATCTGCCGCGACGGCTCGGTTGTCAAGCGCTACGCGCCCACCACGGAGCCGAAAGATATCGAGCAGGACATAAACTCAATGTTGTAGCGGGAATAATTCCATGGATCGCTCCAAACAGATCATCCGCACCAGCGTAGTAGGAATTGTGACCAATGTCCTGCTGGCAGGATTCAAGGCCTTGGTAGGCCTGCTGGCCCATTCCGTCGCCGTGATTCTGGACGCCGTAAACAACCTCAGCGACGCCCTGTCCAGCGTAATCACCATCATCGGCACCAAACTGTCTGTCCGGCCGGCAGACAACAAACATCCTTTCGGCTACGGCCGGGTGGAGTATTTCACGGCTATCATTATCGCCGTCATAGTGCTCACCACGGGTGTCACATCGCTGGTTGAATCCATCAAGAAGATTATCAACCCCACGGAACCCGACTACACCACTGTAACGCTGATTGTAATAATCGCCGCCATTGTGACCAAACTGGTGCTGGGATGGTATGTCCGCCGGCAGGGGAAGAAGCTGGACAGCGACGCGCTCGTGGCCTCCGGCTCCGATGCGCTTTTCGATGCCGTAATCACCCTGGCCACGCTTATTTCCGCAGGGATCATGCTCATCTGGAACGTGTCGCTGGACGGGTATCTGGGCGCGCTTATTTCACTGCTCATCATCAAGGCCGGTATCGAGATGCTGGCTTCGCCGATAAATCAGCTGTTGGGAGCCAAGGTCTCCCCGGAACTGATCCACGCAATCAAGACGGAGGTCTCCGCGGTGGAAGGCGTACAGGGGGTGTTTGACATCATTCTGCACGGCTATGGCCCCAACCTGTCCATCGGATCGCTTCATGTCGCCGTACAGGACACTATGACCGCCCGCCAGATTCATAGCCTCACCCGCAGGATCACGGAAATGATGATGGCCAATCACGGCATAATCATGACTGTAGGCGTCTATGCCAATGCCACCGGTGATGACAAGAACGCCCGGTTGCAGAAAGATGTCGTTCAGACCCTGGCCCGGCAGGAGCACATCATCCAGGTTCACGGATTCTACTACGACGAATCCGCCGGCAGCATATCAGTCGATGTCGTTCCCGACCGCAGCGTCACGGATGATGCGGCATTTGTATGCCTGCTGCTGGAGCAGCTGAAAGCGGCCGTTCCGGGTATTCCGGTAAGCATTGTCATCGACCACAATTACAGCGACTGAGCTGAAACATGGCAACCGTCATCCTCATAGCAATTACCTGCCTGGTGAGCATCCTTTGCTTCACCGGGACGCTCAATACCGACAAGCTGCTTTTCCATGCATACTCGGTATGGCACAGGAAGGAGTGGTACAGGATGCTGACCTACGGGTTGGTCCACGGCGGCTGGGGGCATCTGTTCTTCAACATGCTCACGCTCTTCTTTTTCGGCAGAGTGGTGGAGCAGTATTTTGCAGTGGCGTTCGGAGACATCCTTGGCATCATTCTGTACCTGATCCTGTACGTTAGCGCCATCGCCGTGTCCACGGTCTGGGATCTTGTCAAACACAGGGACGACTGGAATTACAGCGCCGTGGGTGCGTCCGGGGCCGTTTCCGCCATCCTTTTCGCATCGATACTCTTCGAGCCGAAGATGGGAATCTACATCTACCTGATACCCATTCCGGTGCCGGGGTACATCTTTGCGCCGTTATATCTGCTGTACTGCTGGTATATGGCAAAGCGCAACATGGACAACATCGGCCATACCGCCCACTTCTGGGGCGCCGTTTACGGCTTGCTCTTCCCGCTGGTTTTCCGCCCCGACATTTTCCAGCATTTCCTTGCCCAGCTTGGATTTTAGCGGAACAGCAGCTCCGCCCTGCCGAGGGCTTCGGGGCTGCCTATGTCTATAAGTTTGAGGTCCTTGGCCTCAACGCCCCGGATTGTATGCGCAGCGGAGGATTCGATGTAGAAATCGGTAATTGAAAAGCGCTCGGGCCACGACTCGAGAAGCGGGAAGATTTCCGGAGATACCAGGTGGATACCGCAGAAGGACATGCGGCGGCAGCCGGGACCGGGATTCCCCCGCACCGCCCCGGTGCGGATGTTGGTCCAGCCGGAAAGGCGCATTCCGTCGTCGAAGAGGAAGAAGCGGTCGTCGGTATCGCGCGGAGCGGTGACCAGAAGGTTGGCGAGGGCTCCCGGATCTGCCTGCGCTATAAAAGCGCACAGGTCGACGTCTGAAAGGATGTCCACGTTGTAGGCCAGGAAAGGTTCCCCGTCTTCGAGGAGGGTGCGGGCGAATTTGATTCCCCCGCCGGTCTCGAACGGCTCCGGCCCCGGCTCGCGCGAGATGCGGATGTCCATGCCGAAATTGTCTTTTTCCGCAAGGAAGTTCTCCACCTTGTCGGCGAAGTAGCAGGTGTTCACGACCATTTCGGTGAAACCGGCCGCCTTGAACTTGAGGATGACCCTTTCCAGCATGGGCACTCCCCCGACCGGTACCAGCGCCTTTGGAATGCTGTCGGTGAGGGGTTTGAGCCTGGTTCCGAGGCCCGCGGCGAAGATTAGAGCTTTCATACTTACGCAAAAATAAGTTTTTTCCGCGGGAAAATAGTATATTTGTAATCCGGACAATTAAAACGTAACCATATGAAACCAACACTTCTGGTACTTGCAGCAGGCATGGGCAGCCGTTACGGCGGGCTCAAGCAGATGGACGGCCTCGGCCCCAACGGCGAAACCATCATCGACTATTCCATTCATGACGCCGTAGAGGCCGGTTTCGGCAAGGTTGTCTACATCGTCCGTGAGCATTTCAAGGAAGACATGGAGAAGCACGTCCGCAAGCAGTACGGCAACGTCAAGGCCATCGACGGAGAGCCCCTTGAGTTCGTATTCGTCACCCAGGAACTGAGCAAGATTCCTGCGGGCTACGCCGTGAATCCGGAGCGCCAGAAACCCTGGGGCACCGCCCACGCCGTCCTGATGGCCAAAGATGTCATCCATGAACCCTTCGCCGTCATCAACGGAGACGACTTTTACGGCAAAGACTCCTTCAAGATCCTGGGAGACTGGTGTCGCGCCCACGACGGCAAGGAAGGCGCTTTCTGCATCGTCGGCTTCGAGCTGGAGAACACCCTTTCCGAAAACGGCAGCGTGTCCCGTGGCATCTGCTTCTACGACGACAAGAACATCCTCACCGGCATTGCCGAGCACCTGAGCATCGCCAAGGAAGAAGACGGCAATGTCTACGGCAACAACTCCGTCTCCGGCGAAGAACACGTGAAACTGGCCGCCAAGGCCCTCTGCTCCATGAACATGTGGGGCTTCACCCCGGACTACTTCCAAAAGAGCGAGGCTTCCTTCAAGACCTTCCTCCGGGAGCACGGCCAGGAGCTCAAGAGCGAGTACTACATCCCTTACGCCGTAGACTGCATCGTCAAGGAAGGCAAAGCCGTCTGCGAGGTCCTTTCCACCCCGTCCCGCTGGTTCGGGGTCACCTACAAGGAAGACCGTCCCGGCGTGGTGGCGAAATTCGCCGAACTCGTAAAGAAAGGAGTCTACCCCTCCCCGCTCTATTGATATGGCAAATCCGTTCAAGCGCGGGAACTTCAGGGTTCTCGAAAACCACACCTGGTATGTGCCGGGCGTGGCTGATATATTCATCCTCATAGCGTGGCTCATTGCCGGCACCCTGGTCGGCACCCTCGTCACCTCTGTCTTCACCCTCGCCATGGGCAAGGAAGCGGGAACCGAATATGCCATGCTTATAGCCTATCCCCTCCAGTTCATCCCGGCAATGATGTACGCCGCTTACAAGAGCCGCGGCAACTCATACGAAAAACAGGGGTTCAAGCTCGACAGCAACAACTTCGCCCCCCTCGGAGCCCTTCTGTGCGCCCTTCTTGTGGTGGTCGGAACCATTGCCGCCAGCTTCTCTTCAGATGCAATCGGCGCCCTGCTGCCCCCGATGCCGGAATGGCTCGAGAGCGTGATGCAGAGCCTCACCGGAGGCGAACTGTGGGTAGACTTCCTGTGCGTGAGCATAATGGCCCCGTTCTTCGAGGAATGGCTGTGCAGGGGCATGATACTCCGCGGCCTGCTGAATTCCCGCAAGACTAAACCCGTCTGGGCGATAGTGATTTCGGCGGCGTTCTTCGCGCTAATCCACCTGAACCCCTGGCAGGCCATTCCGGCCTTCATCCTGGGCTGCCTTTTTGGATACGTCTATTACAAGACCGGCTCGCTCAAGCTAACCATGCTGATGCATTTCGCGAACAACACCGTGGCACTCGTCATAGGGCAGATACCCGAATTCGCCGAGGCCGACAACTGGAAAGACATCCTCGGGAACGGCTACTGGGGCTGGTTCGTGCTGGCGCTGGCGGTGCTTGTCATTGTGATACTGGCATTCAAGAAAATCAAGCCGCAGTCGCCCCAGGGCAACTGCGACCCGGTGGAACCGCTGTTCCCGGCCGCCTGATTATTTTTCGAGGATGTAGACGTCGTCCCCGGGTTTGGCGAAATGGAACTGCTCCCGGGCGTATGTTTCCATCGAATCGCGATTGGTGGAAAGGCCTTCTATCTGGAGGTCCAGCTTCTTGATTTCGCGGCGGTAATACTCCATCTCCCTTTTCTGGCGCCCGAGCTCCACACCGCTCCGGGCCCAGTTGATAATGGAGTCTTTCTTGACCAGGAGGATAATCACGAAGATGGCGGTGGCGATTATGACGAAACGCAGAAAACCGCGCCTGTCGCCCTTGCTGCCGTCCTTGCTCCTGTCCCAGAGATTGTCGAAGAAAGATTTTGCCATAACGCCGACAAAGTTACAGAATATTCCTGCAAATTCCGCCTTCGTCTGTAGCTACCCTGCGGAGCACGTCCGTAAGGTGGGGATAGCGCGGGAACGGCTCCGCAACCAGCTCTCCCAGAACCTTTTGCGCGGGAGGGATGCAATCGATGAAGAGCTGTTTGCGCTCTATGAGGCCGCGGAAACCGTAGGCCCCGAACTCCTGCAGGAGCCTCACTAGCGTGATAAGGCGGTACTGCTCCATGAACTGCTCGCGTGATACGGGCATGAATTCCTTCAGTGCGTCGATGTAGACGTCTTCAAGCTCGGCGCGGAGTTCTTTCGAAAAATGGGTTCCGGCATTGAAGAGGAAGGATGCCAGGTCGTACTGGACGGGACCCCTGCGGCCACCCTGGAAGTCGATGAACCAGGGCTGCCCGTCGCGCATCATGATGTTTCGGGCCTGGAAGTCGCGGTACATGAAGGTTTGTCCGAAAGGAGCCAGAGCGTCCGCGCAGAGGGTGTCGATGTCGTCCTGGAGGGCGATTTCGTCGAAATCGACGCCGCTTTCCTTGAGGTAGCAGTATTTGAAATAGTTGATGTCGAAGTTGACCATCCGCGCGTTGAACTCGCGGTCGGGGAAGCACACCCCCCAGTCTACGCCGCGACCGGTGCCGAACTGCACCAGCGGAAGGGCCGCCATGACGGACTTGAGCCAACCTTTTTCTTCGGGAGAGAAACTGCCTGCGGCAATGGAAGGCTTGAGCAGCTCGAACAGCTGCCCTCCCCCGAGGTCTTCCTGAAGATAGGCGAAACCGTCGTCGCTCACCGAATACACCTCGGGAGCGTTCACCCCCGCCGCCCTCATGGCCGTGTCTATGGCCAGAAAGGCGCGGTTTTCCTTGAGATTGGTGCCCAGGCAGCCTATTACGGGCTCGCCGGCTCCGCTCATTCTGTAATATTTGCGGGCGCTGCCGCTGAGGGGAAGGAGGGCCACTTCTTCCGGCTCCCGGCCGAAGCGATCCCTGTAAAGTTTGACCAAGCGTTCCATATATCGCAAAGATAATCAAAAAAAATAGGTATTTTTGCAGATTGTGAGTGTTTTGAAAAACATATTGTTCCCTGCAGCGGTAATGGGCGCGGCCCTTGCAGCCAGCCTCTCCACGTCGAGGCCGGTTCACAAGACCTTCGACCTGGCGGCTCCGGTGCAGGACACCGTCATATACCAGAAAGACGCCTACAAGCTCAACCGCAAGGGCGACCTGGGCGAGGTGGCCCTCAGCGACAGCATCCTGGCCGCCATGAAAGGCAACTACGGGGCATCCGGAGACACTCTCCTCACGGCCCGCGACACCCTTCACGCCCCCGACTCCCTGCGCCTCATCGACCCGTTCCGCTACAAATACTACGTGGCCCTGATGGACTCCCTCACCCACGTGGAGGTGTCCGACTCCCTCCGCCAGTCCGAAAAACTCCACTGGGAGGCGAAGGATACGCTCGCGGCAAGGCAGGATTCCTCCGACCTGGTGAAACTCGACTCGCTGTACATAGTGGTCCAGGACGAACTGGCTAAGGCAGCCTTTGAAAAATGGTACAACGGCCTTACTCCCGAAGCAAGGAAGAAATACGACCAGGAACAGCTCATCAAGAAGCAGCGCCATATCGCCGACTCCCTGAAGGAAATCAAGGAAGAGGAGGACGCCGTCCGCGACAGCATCAGGAGAGCCACGCCCCGCGTGCTCCAGGCCTTCGCCATCCCCGACACGATGCAGTACAAGCGCATCATCGCATGGCAGACCGACCCGGACTTCCAGAAGGTGGACGCCTACGTTCCCGACACCAGTTTCAACTACTACTTCGAGGACTACGCCTTCAAGCGTCAGGACGTGGGCGCGAGCTGGCTGGGCGTAGCGGGCTCGCCGGTACAGAGCTTCAACTATTTCCGCCGCAAGAGCGACAGCGGGCTCGATTTCTACACTCCCACCGAAGCCTGGACCTTCAGCCACGGGACCCTTCCCAACTACAACACCAAAACCCCGTACACGGAGCTGGCATACTGGGGCACCATCCTCGCCAAGACCGCCAAGGAGAGCGACAACATCCACATACTCACCACCCAGAACATCACCCCCGAACTCAACTTCCAGATTCTCTATGACCGCTGGGGCGGAGGCGGCATGCTGCTGGAGGAAGAAACGGCCAACAAGACCTTCTCCACATCTGCCAACTACCTGGGCAAGAAGTACATGGCCACCGCCGGCTTCATCTCCAACTCCGTCACCCGCAAGGAGAACGGAGGCATAGTGGACAACTCGTGGATCAGGGACACCACGGTGGACTCCCGCGAAATTGCGGTCAACCTGACCGGAGCCGCCTCGCACATCAAGCGTCGCACCGTCTTCCTGGACCAGCAGGTCCGTATCCCGATGTCCTTCGTACAGGACCTCTTCAGCGGGAAGAAGGTCCTGGCCGACACCCTTGCCGCAGGCGACACTACCGCCGTGAAGGACAGTCTGGCAGCGCCCGATTCGACCGCCATCGCCCGGAAGCCCGACTCTCTCGACCGAAACGTCACCTCCTTCTTCATAGGCCACAGCAGCGAATGGAGCCGGTATGCGCGCGACTATTCCGACAACTTATCCTCCGGCTCCACCGCAGCCGTTTCGCTGTACGACGACGTGTTCAACTACGGGATGGCCAGCCTCGACACCTTCAAGGTCATGAACCTCGACAACAAGGTGTTCGTGCGGCTGCAGCCGTGGAGCGACGACGCCTTCATATCCAAGCTCAACGTGGGCATAGGCGACAAGCTGCGCACCTACCAGGAAGCCTGGCAGGACACCACCAAGACCGACAAGATCCACAGGGAGAACTCCCTCTACGCCTATGCCGGAGTGGAGGGCAACATACACGACTTCTTCAACTGGAACGCGAAGGGAAGATTCACCTTCGCCGGAGCCGAAATCGGCGACTTCGACATCGAGGCGAACGCCGCAATGAGGTTCTATCCGTTCAGGAAGGCCCGCCGCAGCCCGCTCACGGTTTCCGCAGGCTTCGAAACCTCCCTGCAGGAGCCGCAGTGGTACCAGAAGCACATCTACACCAACCATTACATCTGGGACAACGACTTTGGCAAGACGTCCACCACCAAGGTGCAGGGCAGGGTGGACGCACCCTATCTGAGAGCTTCCGCAGAGGTCGGTTACGCCCTGCTCGCAGGCAACCTCTATTATGACACCCTCGGCGTCATAAGGCAGAATTCCCCGGCCATGAGCGTGTTCTCCGCCTCGGCGCGGAAGGACTTCTGCATAGCGGATTTCCTGCATCTAGACAACCGGGTGCTCTTCCAGCTGAGCTCCAAACCCGAAGTGATGCCGCTGCCGAAACTTGCCGTCAATCTCAAATGGTACATCGAGTTCGTGGCGCAGCGCAGCGAGGAACACCACTCCAACGTACTGGTAATGCAGGTAGGCCTCAACGGATGGTACAACACCGCATGGAACGCACCGGCGTGGAACCCCAACCTGGGCGTATTCCAGAACCAGACGAAGGAGCTTTACAACAGCGGTCCCGTAGTGGATGCGTTCATAAACATGCAGTGGAAACAGGCCTGCATCTTCCTCAAGCTTGAAAACGCCAACATGGGCTGGCCGTTCAAGAAGGCAGACTATTTCTCCACGCATGGCTTCATCGGCACGCAGAGAGCCTTCAAGGTAGGCATTTTCTGGCCGTTCTACGTATATCCGGCAAAGGATACGAGGGCCTCGCAGAGGAGCTCCGGATCGGGTTCCGCGTCCTCGTCTTCCACTTCCGACAGTTCATTGTCCTCTCCCGCATCCCGCCAGGGCAGTTCTTCGAGGAGCGGCATATCTACCAGCAGGAATGAAAGATAGCGCAGCGTCATGCCTCGCCGCGCTCGGTGCACTCGTAGTGCTCGTAGCCGGCGCAGTGTTCTGCCGGAATTACAGGGCGGAAGAGCCCGTCGTGGAAGAAGTGGAAGTCTATATCCCCCTGGAAAACAGGTATAAGACAGCAGACTACAGAATCAGCCCCTACGACTCGCTCATCAAGTCGTGGTCCGATTCCGCCTCACTCGACTGGCGCTTCGTTTCGGCCATCATCTTCCACGAATCCAATTTCAGGCACGACGCGCTCAGCAGAAGGGGCGCTGCCGGCCTCATGCAGATGATGCCCTCCACCGCAAAGGCCTTCGGGGCCGACAGCCTGCTGGACGCCTCACAGAGCGTAATGGCCGGCACCAGGTACCTGCAGAGCCTCTCGAGGAATTACGGCTCCGTAGCCGCCAACGAAACCGAAAGGCAGAAGCTCACCCTGGCCGCCTACAACGCGGGGGCCGGGCGGGTGCGCGACCTCATCAACTTTGCAAGGCACAAGGGAATTGATCCCGGCTACTGGGACAACCTCGCGGGCCTGATTCCCGAAATGCGCACCGATTCCATCCTCACGGTAGACACCGTGAAGCTCGGAAAGTTCCACGGAGAGGAAACCATAAACTTCGTGGATGCGGTGATGGCCCGCTACGAGAAATACAGGGCAATCGCGCCCTGATCCGCTACTTCACCCTGACCGTGTCGGCCGGATCGACCCTGGCTATGAACAGGGACGGCAGGAGCATGAGCAGCATGATGGCCAGATAGGCCACGGCGTCCGCGAGCAGAATCTTCGGGACGTTCACCCAAACGGGCACATAGCTTACGAAATAGTTCTCGGGATTGAGCCGGAGAAGGTGCGTCGTGCCCTGGACAAGGCAGAACAGCAGGGCCAGCGCGTTTCCTATGGCCATGCCCAGTAGCACCACCCGCGAAGCGACGCGCAGGAACACTCCGGCTATCCCCCTGTTGTCCATACCCACGGCCTTCAGCGTGCCGATGGTGCCGGTGTGGCGGAACAGCATAATGAGCAGCCCCGAAACCATGTTGAAACCGGCTACCAGAATCATCAGGAGCAGGATGGCCAGCACATTGAAATCCAACAGGTTGAGCCAGTCGAAAAGACGGCTGAAGCGACCATAGGCGGTCTGTGCGGCGAGCCCGCTCAGGACGGCCGCCTCGGCAGCTTTCCGGTTTTCGCCGTCGTACGAGCGCCAGCGGTCTTCAAGGCGCATTTCCAGGGCGGAATATTCCCCCTCCGACCAGCCGTTGACCCGCTGGAGATCGGGAATGGAGGCATAGACCACCATATTGTCGTCGGTGCGCAGCAGGTCGCTGTACACCGCCCGCACCGTGAACTTGCGCACCTTGACGCTTTCTCCCACGAAATAGGTGAGCAGCGGATCGCCCTCCTTCAGGTCGAGCCTGTCCGCCAGGGTGGCGGGGATGGACACCCCCAGGGCGACGCTGTCGGCGGAGGGCACGCCCTTGAAAAGCACGCCCTGGATGTCAGTGCCGTTCCTGACTATGCCGGTGCGGTAGATTGCGGGCACCACGTCCTTCACGCCGTTCAGTTCCCGCAGGTCTTCGATGGAGAAGCCGCTTTCGCTCACCGGCTCCCCTTCTCCGAAGTAGCTTGCGCCGGCTGCAGTGAGCTGGACGTCCCCCATGATTTCGCTGACGCCGTTACGGATTTCCATGCGGAACCCGTCCACAACGGCTACGGCGATAATGATAACGAGGAAGGATACGGCCGTGGCTACGACCGTTATCCTTCCCCGGAAATCGAGGCGTTCCGATATGAAACGGGACGCTTTCAAGAGTTTACCAGATATGGACGCGCTCTTCCTCGGGCCTGTACATGGCGTCGCCTTCCTTGATTCCGAAGGCGTCGAAGAAGGTCTGGAAGTTGCGGACGGCAACGTTCACGCGGTTGCTGCCCAGCGAATGCACGTCGAGATTGTTCAGGCGGGCCTTCTCTTCGTCGGTGATGTTCTGTGCCCAGACGGTGGCATAGCCGAGGTAGAAGCGCTGGTCGGGGGTGAATCCGTCGATGGGCTTCACGTCCTTGCCGGCGATGGCGTTGTGCAGGGCGGTGTAGGCGATGCTCAGGCCGCCGTGGTCGGCGATGTTCTCACCGAGGGTATTGGCGCCGTTGGCATGTACTCCGGGAAGGATTTCCACTTCGGAGTACTGCTTCACGAGCTTCTCGGACTTGGCCTTGAAGGTGGCTGCGTCTTCCTCGGTCCACCAGTCGTTCATGTTGCCGTCCTTGTCGAAGAGCCGGCCCTGGTCGTCGAATCCGTGGGTCATCTCGTGTCCGATGACCACGCCGATGGCGCCGTAGTTCACTGCGTCGTCAGCATCGGGATTGAAGAAGGGAGGCTGGAGGATTGCAGCGGGGAAGCAGATCTCGTTGGTGGTGGGGTTGTAGTAAGCGTTCACCATCTGGGGAGGCATGCCCCATTCGGTCTTGTCCGTCGGCTTGCCGAGCTTGCTCAGGTTGTCTGCGACATACCACTTGCTGGCTGCGAGCAGGTTCTCGAAATAGCTCTTTTCGGGATCGACCTCGAGGGTGCTGTAGTCTTTCCACTTGTCGGGATAGCCGATCTTCACGGTGAAGTTGGCGAGCTTCTCCTGAGCCTTTGCCTTGGTGGCGTCGCTCATCCAGTCGAGTTCGGCGATATGCTCGCCGAGGGCAACCTGAAGGTTCTTCACAAGCTCGAGCATCTGCTTCTTGCTGCTCTCGGGGAAGTACTTTTCGACGTACATCTTGCCCACAGCCTCGCGGAGGATGCCGTTGGGAACCGCCATTGCGCGCTTCCAGCGGGGCTTCTGCTCCTTGACGCCGGCCATCTGCCTGCTGTAGAAGTCGAACGAAGCGGCGTAGAAATCATCGCTGAGGGCGTTGGTGCCGTTGCTGACCACCTGGGCGAGGACATAATCCTTGAGCACCTTGAGGTCGGCGGTGGCGAAGTAGGCGGCGAAAGCCTGGAAGAAGGACGGCTCGGCCACGATCAGCTTATCCTGCTCGGGAATTCCGCGCGCAGAAAGATAAGCGGCGAAGGGGAAGCCCGGGAAAGCCTTTTCGAGATCGGCGGTGCTGTAGGGGTTGTAGAGTGAAAGGATATCCCTTTCCTGCTCGCGGGTCCAGGAGTTCCTGGCAAGGATTTCTTCCACGAACACGGCATTGTCAGCCACGTCCTTGGGATCCTCCACGCCGGCGAGGGTGAGAATTTTGGTAAGATAAGTGCGGTAGCCCTCCTTGATGGCGGTGTTCGACTCGAGGAGATAGTAGTCGCGGTCGCCGATTCCGAGGCCGCCCTGGCCCATATAGAAAATCTGGTTATCGCTGTCGGTAAGGTCTGCCTCCACGTAGCCCCCGAAGAAGGGACCGACGCTGCTGTTGTGCAGTTCGGCGAGCAGGTTCACCAGCTCTTCCTTGGAAGAAACCGCCTCAACCATGGCCACATAGGGCTTGAGGGGCTCAGCGCCTTCCTTGTTCAGGCGTACGGAATCGAGGCCCTGCTTGTAGATGTCCACGATTTTCTGCTCCACGCTGCCGGGAGTGGTCTTCATGGTGGTCATCGACGCGAAGAGGTCGTTCAGGCGGATGACGTTGTTTTCGTTGAGCTGGTCGAAGCTGCCGAAACGGGAGAACTCCGGCTTGAGCGGGTTGTTCACCTGCCAGCCGTGAGTGGCGTACTTGTAGAAGTCGGCTCCGGGAGCCACGGTGGTGTCAAGATTGCTGAGATCCAGGGCAGGAATCTTCTCTGCCTTGGGCTGGCATGCCGCCAGCGTCAAAATAGGAATCATCAGAAAAAATACCTTTTTCATTTCTTTTTGATTTTATTAATAATTCTGAGGTTTGTCAGTGCGGGATAATCCTCGGGGTTTATCTTGAGGGCCTTCTTGTAGAACTTGGTGGCCTTCTTGTAGTCTTTCTTGTATATCTGCCAGTAGGCGCCGATGTTGTCGATGAAACCAGTGTCTTTCGGCTCGTACCTGAGCATGGTTTCGGAAATGCGCTTGAAATTCTCGTAGCCCGACGGGGTGCCCAGCTGGAAGAACATGTAGCAGTATTCCATTATTCCCTGGCGGAAGTCTTCCTGGGTGAGGACCCCTCCGGAGGCATTCCACACAGGTTTTGCGGTATAATTGTACTCGATGGTCTCGAGCAGCGCGGCCGCGGCCATGTCGGGGCTCTCCCGCTCATAGTCCAGCAGGGCCGCCACTTCGTCGAAACGATAGCCCAGGTTGTTCGGGGCCAGCTTGATTGCCTTGCTGATGCACTCCTGGCTGCGGGTGAAAAGGGCGTCGTCGTAAACGGGAATTTCATAGAAGAAAACATCCGTGCCCGTAGTGTCCTTGAAGGTGAACGCGGGTGCCTTGCCTAGATACTTCTTGCCGACACGGGGTTCTATCACTACCTCGCGGCCCTTCGTGAGGAAATAGGTAAAGCAGCTCTCCAGCATGGTGGTGTCGTCCGGGAAGGCCGCATTCCAGGCTTCCAGGATGCCTTTCACTCCCAGGCCGGAAGTGCCTACCGCGGCCACCTGCCTGTCGTAGGAGGCCTTGAATTCCTGGGGAGTCTGAGCCAGGGCACATACGGCGGACAGCAGCGCCGCCATGACGGTTAAATATCTTTTCATACGTCCATCAGTATTCGGCGGTTCTTGGGCAGCAGATTGTTGCAGCGGGAACCGAGATTTTTCATGAATCCCAGCGGGTGGGAAAGATACGATGCTATAAGCAGGCCCTTCGGTTCGTCGGGAAGGCAAAGGGTGTCGCGATGCAGGTATTTCCTGGCATCGGAGAGGGACAACTCCACCACGGGGCACTCAGGCCTGTATCCGATGGCCAGGGCCCTGTCGGTTTCTTCGGCGGGGAGCACCCCGGGGATGACGGGTTTGCGGGAAGACGGAGCCGGGGAGCTCTTCCTGAGCGCGCCAACCCACTGCCCTTCGCCGGGTACTTCGCCGGCACGGAGCAGATTCCCCCACCGCGTAAGCCTCACGCCGTGCTCTTCGAATTCCCCCGACGGGGAGATTATTTCCCCTCCCAGTTCGGAGGCAGCCCACTCCAGGTTGCCGTCGTTCTCCTTTTCTTCGTAGGTGCAGGTGGAGTAGACCAGCAGTCCGCCCTGCCTGAGGGCGGGCCAGACATCCGCCAGGATGCGCTTCTGCCTGGCGGCGCAGAGTTCCACCACGGCGGGGCTCCATTCCTTCTCTGCTCTCGGGTCCTTGCGGAACATGCCCTCGCCGCTGCAGGGTACGTCGGCCACGATTACGTCGAACCAGCCCTTCAGCTCACGCCCGATGACGGCGGGGTCGACGCTGGTAACCACCACGTTCGGGTCGCCCCAGATGCCCACGTTGTCGCGGAGCACCGAGGCCCTCGACTTGATGACCTCGTTGGCCACAAGGGTAAAGCCGTCGCCGCAGCGTCCGCGCAGGATGGCAGCCAGGTCGGTGGTCTTCCCTCCCGGCGCCGCGCAAAGGTCCAGCACCCTGAGGTTCTCGCCTTCCGCATGCTTGCCGAAGACGTGGCCCACGTACATCGCGGAGCTGTCCTGCACATAATAGCAGCCGGCGTGGAAGAGAGGGTCGAGGGTGAAATTGGGACGCTCGGACAGGATGCGGCCATAGCGGCTCCAGGGGACGGGAGTGCCTTCCGGCCCGGCCATACCCTTGAAGGGATTCAGGCGTATCGCTGTCGAAGGAGCCGTCATGCTACATGTTTTTCATCATGTCCGCATACTCCTGCGGCACGCCCTCGGGAACTTTGCCGTTGGATACGTCCACAAGGCCGTCCACAACCCTGTCCAGGGCATCCTTGACCTTGTTGCCGAGCATCATCTTCACCATGAAGTTGAGGTTGGCTTCGGCGGTGATGTAGAAATCGGTTTTGCCGGGCTCGCCGGGGACGGTGTCGAAATGGAGGCCGGCGGTGAATTCCACGGGCGCTCCGTTGTCGTGAAGTTCAATATAGGAATAGGGCTCGCGGCGGGTCACCCTCACGCCTATACGCATGCCCTGAAACTCTGCCGACAGGGTGTCGAAATCGGCGGTGACGCCCGCTTTCCTGTCTTCCGGAAGGAAGTTCAGGAAGTTGCGCAGATCCGTGAAAATCATGTAGATGTCGGTCTGCGGCCGGGAAACGATGCCGTGTTTGCTGTTATATTGAGTGTTCATCTCGCGAAAAATTCATAATTTTGCAAAGATAGCAATAATTATGCACAGAATATATTTCGAAAAGCGCTGCATCATAATCTGCGAGCCTGACGATCAGGCGCTTGCAGATCCCAATGCAGTGGAGTTCCATGTGGGCGAGCATATCGACATCCACACCCTCGTCCTGATGTTCGAGGCTTCGCAGGAACTCTCCCGCATCTATATCCCCACCTCGGGTCCCGACAAGATGTACCGCCGCCTCTGCGCCGAGTTCCGCGAGGTGAACGCCGCGGGCGGGCTGGTGTGCAACCGCCGCGGGGACTATCTGCTCATCCACAGGGGCGAGATGTGGGACCTGCCGAAGGGGCATCAGGAAAGCGGCGAGGACATCCGCACCACCGCCATCCGCGAAGTGCAGGAAGAGACCGGGGTGGACAAGCTCGAGCTCGGGCCGCTCATCTGCGTCACCGACCACTGCTATCTGCGCGACGGGGTGTGGCATCTCAAGCACACCTGGTGGTATGAAATGCTCTACACCGACCCGGTCAACCTCACTCCGCAGCGCGAGGAAGACATCAACAAGGCCGCCTGGGTGGCCAAATCTTCCCTCCCCCCGTACCTCCGTGAAAGCTTTCCATCAATCCAGGAAGTGTTCCGCGAGGCCAGGGTCTGAAACTTTTGGGTCATGTTTGCCGTACAATTAAAGTTACTACCCACATCGCAAACATGAAACTTTCTCAATTCAGCTTCGACCTTCCCAAGGACAGGATAGCTCAGGAGCCCACCAGGTGGAGGGACGAGTGCAAGCTCATGGTTCTCCACAAGGCAAGCGGCGAAATCGAACACCGCCAGTTCAAGGACATCATAGATTATTTCGGCAAGGACGACCTGTTCGTGCTCAACGACACCAAGGTCTTTCCCGCCAGGCTCTTCGGCAAGAAAGAAAAGACCGGGGCCGAAATCATGGTCTTCCTGCTCCGCGAGCTCAACAGGGAGCAGAAGCTCTGGGACGTCATAGTGGAACCGGCCCGCAAGATCCGCATCGGCAACAAGCTTTATTTCGGTGAGGACGAGAGCATGGTGGCCGAGGTCATCGACAACACCACCTCCCGCGGCAGGACCCTGCGTTTCCTCTACGACGGTCCGTACGACGAGTTCAAGCAGGCCCTCTTCGCCCTCGGCGAAACTCCGGTTCCGGAATGGGTTAAAGCCAAGCCCACCCCCGAGGACGCCGGGAATTTCCAGACCATCTTCGCTGACAAGGAGGGCGCCGTAAGCGCTCCCGCGGCGGGTCTGCATTTCAGCCGCGAGCTCTTCAACCGCATGATTCTGAAAGACATAGACAAGACTTTCATAACCGTGCACATGGGCATAGGCCATTTCCGCCAGGTAGATGTCGAGGATCTGTCGAAGCACCGCATGGACGGCGAGCGCATGATAATCACTCCCGAGGCGGCCGAGCGCATCAACCGGGCCAAGCACGCGCATCGCAAGGTGCTGGCCGTCGGCGTCACCGTGATCCGCGCCCTGGAGACCTACACCACCACTACCAACGAGGTGAAGCCCAGCGACATGTGGACCAACAAGTTCATATTCCCGCCCTATCAGTTCAGTATCGCCGATGCCTTCGTGAGCAATTTCCACATGCCCGGGAGCACCATGCTCATGTGCGAGGCGGCGTTCGGCGGCTATCAGAACGTGATGAAGGCCTATCACACAGCGCTCGAACAGGACTATCGCTTCGGCCCCTACGGCGACGCTCTGCTGATTGTAT
Source organism: uncultured Bacteroidales bacterium (assembly GCA_946185745.1). Classification (GTDB taxonomy): domain Bacteria; phylum Bacteroidota; class Bacteroidia; order Bacteroidales; family UBA932; genus Cryptobacteroides. Next base: position 6,169 of record CAMHKQ010000010.1, on the reverse strand, counting down.
AGACAATTAAAATTTTCGGTTTTTAAAAAACAGAAAAAGATGCAGGAGTATTTTTTACCCCTGCATTTTTTTGCTCCGACCGGCCTTATATTGGGGCCATGATTGAGCGTGAAACAGTTTGCGCATGCGCGCTGAACAGAATCTTCGGATATGAACCAAGGGCGGCTCTCGCGCTGCTAAACAGGTACGGATCGGCCGCCGCGGTCTTCGAAAGGCCGGCGGGAGAGATAGACGGACTCCTCGGCCCGTACAGCAAATACACGGGGATGGTAAATGCCGCCGCCCTGGAAAAGGAAGAGAGGGAGCTCGGATGGCTGGAGGGGCTGGGATGCCGCTTCCTGCCTTACACCCATCCCGATTTCCCGCAGCTGCTGAAAGAATGCGAAGACCCGCCGGCGGGGCTCTACTACAAAAGCGCCTCCTCCCCGGCGGAGATTTTCGGCGCCGGGGCGTACGTCGCCATCGTCGGCACAAGGGACGCCTCCCCGTACGGCAGGGAATGGTGCGAGAGAACGGTGAAGGCCCTGGCGCAGGCCCCTCTCAGGCCCGTGATAGTGAGCGGTCTGGCTTTCGGGATAGACATCACGGCGCACCGGGCGGCGCTCGAAAACGGCCTTCCCACCATAGCGGTGCTGCCAGGCGGAATCGACGAAGTCTATCCACGGGCGCACCAGGCCATAGCAGCCAACATTGCCCTCACTCCCGGATGCGCCCTCGTGACCGACTATCCCCCCGGCACAGGCCCGGTGGCATTCACCTTCCTGCGGCGCAACCGCATCATCGCGGCGCTGTCCCGGGCGACCATCCTCATAGAGAGCAAAGCCCATGGCGGAGGACTCATAACCTGCGGACTTGCAAGCGGTTACGGCCGGGAGGTGTATGCCCTTCCGGGGCGGATCGACGACTTCCGCTCCGCCGGCTGCAACGCCCTCATTGCCGAGAAGACCGCCGAAGCGATAGTGAATCTTGCCGGGCTCGGGGCGCAGCTCGGGCTCGGGCGCTACTACCTGCGCAAGGGAAGCGACCTGGCCGAAAGCGTCAGAAGGCGTTACGCTGCGCTTCCGGCAGAGGAAAGTTCCGCCCTCCTGAGGCTGGCCATGGCCGTCAGGAAAAACCGCGGAGCGTCGCTGGACGAACTCTGCGGCCTGCTGAAAATGCCATACTCGGAGGTCGCCGGGCTGGCCGGAGTGCTCGAAGGCGACGGAATCATCTGCACCGACCTGATGCAGCGCTGCACCATTAATGCCAAATTTGACTAACTTTGTATTCTGATGTTCGTGGACACACATACCCACATCTCCGACGAGGCATTCCGCGGGGAGGAAGAGGCGGTCATTGCGAGGGCGCAGGCCGCAGGAGTGGGTATAATGCTGCAGGCGGACATCTGCCGGGCGGAAAGGGCCGCCATGTATGAGCTCTGCGCGCGGCATCCCGGGGTGCTCTACCCCATGATAGGGCTGCACGGCGAAGAGGTCCGCGAAGACTGGCGCGACGAAATAGACGCCCTTGAACAGTGGCTGCCGCAGCACCCCGTCGCCGTAGGCGAAATAGGCCTCGACTACCACTGGGACGTCACTTTCAAGGAACAGCAGAAGGAGGTGCTGAGGATACAGTTCGAGCTTGCCGACAAGTGGGGCCTGCCCGTGAACATCCATCTGCGCGACGCCACCGAAGACTTCGTCAGGATAGTGAAAGACTGCGCCCACCTGCACCTCAGGGGCAACCTGCACGCCTATTCCGGCAGCGCCGAGACCTTCCGCGAACTCTGCCGCTACGGCGACTGGAGCATCGGGGTGGGCGGAGTGGTCACCTTCAAGAACGCGCATCTGCCCGAAACGGTGAAGGCCGTTCCGCTCGACCGCATCCTGCTCGAGACCGACGCCCCCTACATGGCCCCAACGCCCCTCAGGGGCACCCGCAACGAATCCGCCAACATTCCCATAATCGCCGCGAAGATCGCCGAAATAAAGGGAGTGCCGCTTGAAAAAGTGGAAGAGACAACCACAGAAAACGCAATAAAACTGTTCAACCTATGCGAAACCCGTTCGACAAGTCAAAAATCCTCCTGATCTACACCGGAGGAACGATAGGCATGAAGATGGACCCGAAGACGCAGGCCCTCTGCCCCTTCGACTTCAGCCAGATCCTGCAGGAGGTTCCGGAACTACGGAAATTCTCCACCAGGATAGACTCCTACACCTTCGACCCGCTGATTGACTCCTCGGACGTCGAGCCCGCCATGTGGGTGGAACTGGCAGAGCTCATCAAGTCCAAATATTCCGAATACGACGGGTTCATAGTGCTCCACGGCACCGATACCATGGCCTACAGCGCATCGGTGCTCAGTTTCATGCTGGACCACCTGCACAAGCCGGTCATTTTCACCGGGAGCCAGCTGCCCATAGGCTCTCCCCGCACCGACGGCAAGGAGAACCTGGTGTCTGCGGTGGAGATAGCCGCCGCCAAGGACATGCGCGGCAACGCCATGGTGCCCGAAGTGAGCATTTTCTTCAACTCGCAGCTGCTCAGGGGCAACCGTTCCACCAAAGTGAACTCCAGCGCGTTCGACGCCTTCCGCTCCCCCAACTTCCCGACGCTCGCGGACGCCGGCATCAGCATCCACTACCGCGACATGGTAATCCACCATCCCTCGCATCTGGAAAGGTCGTTCCAGATCCACACGAAACTGGACACCCGGGTGGCCATCCTCAAGATTCATCCGGGAATCACGGCCCAGGTGGCAAGGGACGTACTGCTGGGCGAAGGCATCAGGGCGGTCATCATCGAGACCTACGGCTCCGGCAACGCCATCAGCAAGCCTTGGTTCACCGACATAGTGAAAGAGGCGGCCGATTCGGGGAAGATACTGCTCAACGTAACGCAGTGTCTCGCCGGCGAGGTAAACATGGACATCTACGCCACCGGAAAGGCGCTGAAAGACGCCGGAGTGATATCAGGATACGACATGACCACCGAAGCAGCCCTCGGCAAATTGTTTTTTCTGCTGGGCGAATACTCAGACAATGAGAAAGTTAAGTCTCTCCTTGAGCGCAACCTCAAGGGCGAAATATCAAAATAATGCTTGCCGAATGAAATTTTTTTGCTAAATTGCAACGATTTTAGGACACTTGCCCACGCAACAAAATTGAACTAACAATAATTTAACTAATCAATTCACCAAAAAAACAGTTATGAAAAAGTTTTTCATGATTCTCGCAGCAATCGCCACCATGGCCTTTACTGCCAGCATTGCATCCGCTCAGGAAGCTGCTCCTGCTGAGGAAGCAACAGAACAAGTGGCGGAAGCTCCCGCTACCGACGTGGCTATCGCCCAGGATGCCCCCGAGGAAGTTCCCATCACCCAGGCAATAAAGTCGAAGTTCATCGAAGGTGGTGCCGGCTTCATGTCCCTCATCATCCTCTGCCTTATCTTCGGTCTTGCTTTCTCCATCGAGAGAATCCTTTATCTCTCCTTCTCCAAGACCAACACCAAGGCTCTCCTCGAGAAAGTCGAGAACGCTCTTGAGAACGGCGGAATCGAAGCTGCCAAGGACGTCTGCCGCAACACCCGCGGCCCCGTTGCCAGCATCTTCTACCAGGGTCTCATGCATTACGACCAGGGCCTCGACACCGTCGAAAGGACCATCGTTTCCTCCGGCTCCGTTCAGTCTAGCCTCATGGAAAACAACCTCAGCTGGATCGCCCTGTTCATCTCCCTGGCCCCGTCCCTGGGATTCCTCGGAACCGTTATCGGTATGGTCAAGGCCTTCGACGATATCCAGAAGGCTGGTGACATCTCCCCGAACGTCGTAGCAGGCGGTATGAAGGTCGCTCTTATCACCACCATCGCCGGTCTTATCGTGGCCTCCATCCTTCAGGTGTTCTACAACTACGTTCTTTCCAGGATTGACTCCCTTACCATCGACATGGAGAACAGTTCCATCTCGATGCTCGACATCCTTTACAAGTACAACAAAAAGCAGGGAAAGTAAACCTTTAAAAAAGGTCCTACAATGAAAAACAATAAAGTATTCACCTGGTTAATGATTCTGCTGCTCGTCATCGGCGCAGGCATCGTGGTGTGGGGCTTCCTTACAGGCTTCGCATCCAACGACGGCCTTGCATCGAGCGTGCTGCTCAACTATGCATACATCACGGTGGCCCTTGCTTTACTTGCAATCATCATCGGGTTCATCGTGGGCGCCAGGGGAGATGCCAAGAGCTTCATCAGGCTCGGTATCGGCATTCTCGCCATCGCCGCATTCGTATTCATAGTGTATCTCATTGCTCCGGGCAAGGAGGCAATCGGCCTCGTATCGGTTGAGCAGCCGTCAAAGGGCATGCTCAAGCTCACAGACACTATACTCTATATGGCTTACATCCTCGTTGCAGTGGCAGTCGTTGCCATCATCGTAGGAGAAATCCGTATGTCCTTAACCAACAAAAAAGGCTAATATCCCATGGCAAGAAGACCAAGGCTGCAGACTTACGACTCGTCGGCCGACATAGCATTCCTGCTTCTGTGCTACTTCCTCATGACTACAACCATGGGGTCACAGACAGGTCTGAGCCGTCGACTCCCTCCTATTCCAGATGAGAATCAGAAGGCTCAGGACCAGAAAGTCAATCGTCGCAACATCATCGTTGTGAGAATCAACGCACAGGACCGTCTGCTCGCCGGCAACGAACCCATGGATGTAAGTCAGCTCAAAGACAAGATCAAGATCTTCCTTACCAATCCCACCAACGATCCCAATCTTCCCGAGAAGACAGCCACCGAGATCGAAGGGCTGGGCACCCGCATGGTTTCGAAGGGAGTCATCTCCCTCCAGAACGACCGCGGTACCAGCTACCAGGCCTACATAGCAGTCCAGAACGAACTGGTAAAGGCCGTGAACGAACTCCGTGACGAGGCCGCGATGGCGGAATTCGGCAAGAGCTTCATGGCTCTGTCGGAAGATCAGCAGCGCATCATAAAAGACGTCGTTCCACAACAGATTTCCGAGGCTGAGCCCAAGGATACCGGTAAAAAGAGATAGGAGACAGAATTATGTCAATGTTCAAGAAAGGCGGTAAAAAGAGTACGCCCAACATCGGAACAAGCTCCGATATAGTTTTCATGCTCCTGTTCTTCTTCATGGTAACCACCCAGATGCGTGAAACCGAGAACAAGGTCGTCGTGAAGCTTCCTACCGCTTCCGAGAGCGTCAAGCTCGAGCGTAAAGACCTTTCCTCGTACATCAACGTGGGAACGCCCATCACCAGCCTCCAGGCTCAGTACGGTAACGAAACCCGTATCCAGCTCAACGACTCCTTCAAGACCACCAAGGACATCCGTGACTTCGTGGCCGCCGAGCGCGAGAGCATGAGCGAGGCCGACAGGGCTTTCATGACAGTCTGCATCAGAGCTGATGAGAACACCCGCATGGGTATTGTCACCGACATCAAGCAGGAGCTGCGGCGCTGTTCCGCACTCAAGATAATGTATTCCGCAAGAAAAGCCGACTAAACGTCCGGCTTACCCTATAGAGCAGCCCCCTTAATGAGGGCTGCTTTTTAAAAAACGGCAGTTCAATGATCAGAAGCAAAGTCAAAACCCTGCTGGGCATGGAGCCCGGCCGGGAGGTCCTGGCGAAAGGCTGGGTCCGCACTAAAAGAGGAAATAAAGAGATAGCGTTCATCGCCCTCAACGACGGCTCGACTATCCAAAACATACAGGTCGTGGTGGACAAGACCGCCATCGACGCAGACCTTCTCGCAAAGATCACCACCGGCGCGTGCATCGCCGTCACCGGCATGCTGGTCGAGTCGCCCGGCAGCGGCCAGGCGGTCGAAATCCACGCCTCGTCCATCGAGCTTTACGGCGAGTGCGATCCCGTCCGCTACCCTCTCCAGAAGAAGGACACCTCGTTTGAATACCTGCGCACGGTCGCGCACCTGCGTCCGCGCACGAACACTTTCGGTGCGGTGCTCAGGCTCCGCAGCCAGATGGCGTTCGCAATCCACGAATTCTTCCATTCGAAGGGTTTCGTATACCTCAACACTCCGCTCATCACTGCCGCCGACGCGGAAGGCGCAGGCAACATGTTCCAGGTCACCACGCTTCCGCTCGACAACGTCCCCAAAGACAAGAAGGGGCTTCCCGACTACAGCAAGGATTTCTTCGGCC
>CAMHKQ010000009.1 GCA_946185745.1 uncultured Bacteroidales bacterium | reverse complement strand
TTCATCATCCCGGTGAACGACATCTCCCTCAGCTCTGCGCTCAACTACGACTTCTCCGTGAAGATGAACCTCTCGAAGGACGTCAAGAACGTGACCTTCAAGCTCACCGACGCCACCGACGACGGCAACTTCCTCTTCACCGAGCGCATGGACGTCAAGGCGTTCGAGGAGACTGTATTCTGGCTCAGCGACGTACCCGGCATCGATGCCGCGGCCGTAAAGATGGTGTTTGACTTCGGCGGCAACCCCGACGACACCGAGGTAACCATCAGCAACATAGTGCTCAAGGACCACGCCGTTGACGACGGCACCGTGCTGCCCAACCCGGAAGGCCCGGACAATCCCGACACTCCCGGCACCTATACCTACGGTCCCAACCTCTGGGACGGCAGCGCCGAGCTCGAGACCTGGTTCAGCCCTGCCGACTGGAGCGGCGGACTCGATCCGCAGGCATCCTACAACGGCGGCGTGCTCACCCTCACCACTCCCGAGGGCATCGGCGGCAGCGAATGGCAGGGACAGGTCAAGCTCCACTCCGGCATCGTCATCGACCCCGCCAAGCGCTACAGCTTCTCTTGCAAGGTGACTGCCGGCGCCTCCGGAGCCATCACCATCAAGGGCACCTCCAACGACGATCCGGGCGGACGCGAGTTCTTCTATGACAACGGCGTGAACCTCGAAGCTTACGAGGAACTCTCCTATGTCAACGAACCCGTCACGATGGAGATCGACCCGGCGGATGCCAATCCCACCGTCATGTTTGTCTTCGACTTCGGCCGCATTCCCGCAGGCACCGAAATCACCGTTACCGATATAGTCTTCCGTGAAATCACCGGTGAGGGCGGCGGCGGTTCCACCCACGGCGACAACCTCTGGGACGGCAGCGCCGAGCTCGAGACCTGGTTCAGCCCCGCCAGCTGGGCAGGCGGACTCGACCCGCAGGCCAGCTATACCGGCGGCGTGCTCACCCTCATCACTCCCGAGGGCATAGGAGGCAGCGAATGGATGGGACAGGTCAAGCTCCATTCCGGCATCGCAATCGATCCCGCCAAGGAATATGCCTTCTCCTGCAAGGTGAATTCCAGCATCGGCGGCACCATCACCATCAAGGGCACCTCCAACGACGATCCGGGCGGACGCGAGTTCTTCTACGACAACGGCGTCGTCCTGGAGGCATACGAAGACCTCGCATACTCCAAGGAACCCGTTTCCATGGAGATCGACCCGGCGGATGCCAATCCCACCGTCATGCTCGTCTTCGACTTCGGCCGCATCCCCGCGGGAGCGGAGATCACCGTGAGCGAAATAGTCTTCTGCGAGATCGGTTCCGGAAACGGCGGTTCCGCAGGCACCCAGGTCTGGGACTGGACGGGTGGTACGTTTGAAACCTGGTTCAGCGCCGGCGACTGGAGCGGCGGACTCGACCCGCAGGCCTCCTTCGACGGCAGCACCCTTACCCTCACCACTCCCGAGGGCATAGGCGGCTCCGAATGGCAGGGCCAGGTCAAACTTCATACTGCAATCCCCACAGACCCCTCCGCAACCTACGATTTCGAATGCATCATCAACTCCGAGGCCTCAGGACTCTGTACCGTAAAGATGACCGACAATTCCGACCCGGGAGGACGGGAATTCTTCTACGACAACGGCGTCAGTCTCGAAGCCTACGAAGAAACCGGTTACGGCCAGTACGGCGTGTCCATGGACGTCGCCGACGACGCAGACCAGAACATCATGATAGTCTTCGACTTCGGACGCATCCCCGCCGGAACGCCCATAACCGTGACCGGATTCTCTCTCATCAAGCATTAAAATGAGATTCGCACTTTTATCGCCTGTCTTCGCTTCCCTCATTCTCTGTGCATGCTCATGCACGGAGAAAGGGGGTGGACAGGAAATCATAACTGAAGACAAGGTGGTCACCGACCCCGCGGAGCTCACAGTCTCCGCGGGCAAGGCTGACTACTCGTTTGAAGTGTCGGCTCCCGATTCCTGGCAGGCCTACAGCAACGATTCCTGGATTACAAACGTATCGCCTTCATGGAGCAGTAATCCAAAAGGAACCGTCAGCTTCAGCGTGCAGGAAAACCTTACCGCTTCTGACCGCGAAGGTGCGGTGGTGATCAAATGCGGAAGCGTCCGGCACAGCGTGAAAATCACCCAGCCTTCGGCTTCTTCCGAAGCCGGCATCACCCCTCCTCTGGATGGCTACAAGCTGGTTTGGCATGATGAATTCGACGACGAGAGCAGCCTGACTGCAAACTGGAAGTTCGAGAACTGGGCTCCCGGAAGGGTGAACCACGAACTCCAGCGCTATGTGGCCGGGGGTGAACTCGACGGGCATAAGACGGCCTCGGTCGATGGCGGAGTGCTGAACATCACCGCAATGAAATACAACGGCGAGGTCATTTCGGCCCGCATGAACACCCTCAAATCGTGGCTCTACTGCTACACCGAGGCCAGGATCTGGCTTCCCAAGGGCAAGGGCACCTGGCCGGCATACTGGATGATGCCCAACGACCAGAGCGACGGCTGGCCCAAATGCGGCGAGATAGACATCATGGAAGAGGTTGGCGCAAATGCCAACTATACCTCCTCGTCCATCCACTGCGAGGCCTACAACCATGTCAAGAACACACAGAAAACAAAGGAGACCTACACGTCCAACGCCGAAGGCGAATTCCATGTATACGCCCTGGAGTGGACCGACAGTTACATCAAGACTTTCGTGGATGGAAAAGAATTGCTATATTTCGCCAACGATGGCAAGAACAACGTGAGTACCTGGCCTTTCAACAAGACTTTCTACATCACGCTCAATCTTGCATGGGGCGGCGACTGGGGCGGTTACAAGGGAATAGACGAAAGCGCCCTCCCGACCACGATGAAGATAGACTATGTACGTGTTTTCCAAAAATAGACTGTTGATTCTTATAGCGGGATCATTCCTTCTCGCATCCTGCGGAAACGGGGAGCCGGAGCCGATAACTCCGGTCTCCCCCGATTCCGTAACGGTGCTCGCCGACAGCGTGAGCATCGACAAAGGCGGCAGCGCGAAGGTACCTTTCACCGTATCTCCGCCCGACTTTCAGTTCAACTATCACGTAGGCGCCAGCGGCTGCTGCATTTCGCTCGGGGGCAGCACCGGCAGATTCTACCTGGAAGATGTCGTCCGCACCGGTAACGGCGAATACGAAGCCGTCCTGCGGGACAACGGGGCAGGAAGCTCCTATGCACTGAGTGCGTTCATCCAGTACGGCAAAAACGGAGTTTACCTCTCGTCGAATTCTTTCACCGTCGTCCGCGAGGACCCGGTGGAGATTCCCAAATACACCATGACAGGCCTTCCTGTCGTATATCTCAACACCTCTGCCAACGTAACCTCCAAGGAGACGTGGGTAAACGGCAGGATACACATCGACGGAACCGGGGATCTGGCGGGACTGGACGAGATCGACTGCCAGGTAAAGGGCCGCGGAAACACTACCTGGTCCTGGCCCAAGAAGCCCTATACCATAAAGCTTGACAAGAAAAAGGAGGTCCTCGGCATGCCCGCCCACAAGCGCTGGGTGCTGCTGGCAAATTTCATGGACCGCACCCTCATGCGCAACCTGGTGTCGATGAAAGTGGGCTCCATGCTCGACAACCTCGCCTGGACTCCCAAATGCCGCCCCGTCGAACTGGTGATGAACGGCTATCATAAGGGTACCTATCTGCTCATAGAGCAGGTGAGGGTCGACAAGAACAGGGTGAACATCGACGAAAACAACGGATTCCTGCTGGAATGCGACTTCCACTACGACAACGAAATACAGTGGATCGACCATCACGGCCGCTGCAACAACTGGAGCGACGGAATCCCCTTCTCCATCAAACACCCGGATACCGACGAGATCACCGAACCCACCGTGGAGACTATCAGGAATTATATCTACGAGGTGGCGGAAGCGCTCTATTCCGACGGATTCGAGGAGAAATATCCCGCCTATCTGGACGTGGATTCCTATGTGGATTACTGGATCGCCTTCGAAGTGATGGGCAACCACGAGCTTCAGAACCCCGGCAGCGTGTACATGCATCGCGACAAAGACGGGCTGCTTACCGCCGGTCCCCTGTGGGATTTCGACTGGGGCGTGCTTTCCTACAACACCTCCCCCGGTGCCAGGACAGGGCTTATAGACCGCCACGCCATCTGGTATGACAGGCTCTTCGACGACCCGGCTTTCCGTGCAAAAGTCAAGGCGCGCTGGGAGCAGGTGCTGCCTTCGCTTCGCACCGTCGACGCTTTCATCAGTGAGCAGAAAGAAACCCTGAAGGCCTCTGCAGACCTCAATTTCAAGATGTGGAACCCGGCGGAGGACGCCAACATGAACGGCTGGCAAATTATCAACGGCGACGAAAACATGACTTATTCCAATGCCGTCGAGAAACTCCGCACCATCTATCTGGAAAGGCTTGCAGTAATCACGAAGAAGCTCTCGGAAATGTAGGACAGTCCGGAATGCCGGGCAATACGGAAAAAGAGGATGGCCGCCTTCGGCCATCCTCTTTATTTAAAGGCTGAAACGACTTACTTGAGCTCTGCCATGTACTTGATGGTGCGGACCATCTGGGAAGTATAGGAGTTCTCGTTGTCGTACCAGGAAACAACCTGAACCTGCCAGGTGTCGTCGTCGATCTTGGAAACCATGGTCTGGGTGGCGTCGAAGAGCGAACCGAACTTCATGCCGATGATGTCGGAGCTGACGATCTGGTCTTCGGTGTAGCCGAAGGACTCGTTGGAAGCGGCCTTCATGGCGGCGTTGATGCCCTCTACGCTGACGTCCTTGCCCTTTACGACGGCAATCAGGATGGTGGTGGAGCCGGTGGGAGTGGGAACGCGCTGGGCGCTGCCGATGAGCTTGCCGTTGAGTTCCGGGATCACGAGGCCGATGGCCTTGGCGGCACCGGTGGAGTTGGGAACGATGTTGCAGGCGCCGGCACGGCTGCGGCGGAGGTCACCCTTGCGCTGCGGGCCGTCGAGAATCATCTGGTCGCCGGTGTAGGCGTGGATGGTGCTCATGATACCGCTGCAGATGGGAGCGTACTTGTTGAGAGCATCGGCCATGGGGGCGAGGCAGTTGGTGGTGCAGGAAGCGGCGGAAATGATGTTGTCTGCCGGGGTGAGGATCTTGTGGTTGGTGTTGAACACGATGGTGGGAAGGTCATTGCCTGCGGGAGCGGAGATGACGACCTTCCTGGCGCCGGCCTGGATGTGGGCCTCGGACTTTGCCTTGGAGGTGTAGAAACCGGTGCACTCGAGAACGACGTCTACCTTGAGTTCCTTCCAGGGAAGTTCTGCGGCGTTGGGCTTTGCGTAGATTGTAATCTCCTTTCCGTCAACGGTGATGGAACCGGGGGTTACAACGGTCTTTCCGTCTTCGCCAAGGACTGCATCCTTGTAGGACACGGTGTGCTTGCCTTCTCCGAACTTTCCGGCGAAGCCGCCCTGGGCGGTGTCGTACTTGAGAAGATGGGCAAGCATTTTGGGACTGGTAAGGTCATTGATGGCCACCACTTCGTAACCATCTGCCTCGAACATCTGACGGAATGCGAGACGACCGATACGGCCAAAGCCGTTAATTGCGATTCTGATCATTATTCTAGAATTTTAATGGATGAATTAACTTTTCAGGGTCGCAAAAATAATAAAAATTCGGCTGAAATTCAATATATTTGTAAAATTAATAAAAGACATGAAAATACTCGTTACCAACGACGACGGATACAACTCGACCGGTATCAGAACGCTGGTGAATATCCTGAAGCCCTACGGCGACATCACCGTCGTAGGACCGAAGTATCATCAAAGCGGCATGTCCATGGCGGTCAACCTCGGTTATAAGCCCATGGCGGTCAAAAAACTGAGCGAAGAGCCCGGAGAGCGCTGGTACTACATGGACGCCACCCCGTCCTCATGCGTGAAATACGGCATAGACAACATCTTTTATCCCGACAAGCCCGACATCGTCTTCAGCGGAATAAACCACGGTCTGAACGCCGCGATGTGCTCGCCGTACTCCGGAACCATGGGAGCGGCGAAGGAAGCCGCCCTGGGCAGGATTCCTTCCATTGCGGTATCCCTTGACTCCTTCAGGAAAGACGCCGACTTCAGCGCCGTGGAAAAGCTTCTTCCGTCCATTCTCGAACCGCTGCTCGACAATATGGAAACGCGTTTCGGATTATTCTACAACATCAATTTCCCCGACCTTCCCGCAGACGAGATAAAGGGCGTCAGGGTCTGCCATCTCGGCAGGATGCACTGGGAACGGGAATTCATGCCCTTCGACCCCGCATTCTATGACAAGACCGGCGTACGTCCCCTCGAAGACCTGGGCGTCACCTGGCTTCCCCAACCCGAACCGGGAGAGGAAGTGTTCGCAATGGTGGGCGACATGATCAACGACCATGACACCCCCGCCGACTCCGACCAGATCCTGCTCAAGCAGGGATACATTACGATAACCCCCGAAAACCTCGACGACACCGACCCGGCCGAGAAGGAAAGGCTCAGGATGCTGGGTTTCGAGACCGACTTCTAGCATGAAATACTACCTGATAGCCGGCGAAGCGTCCGGCGACCTTCACGGCGGCAACCTCATGAAGGGGCTGCTTGCCGCCGACCCAGGGGCGGAATTCCGTTTCTGGGGCGGCGCATCCATGGAGGCCGCTGGAGGCAGCAAGGCCGGCGATTACAGGGACACAGCCGTGATGGGAATCGGCGACGTACTTGGAAGCCTCGGCAAGATTATCCGGAGACTGAAGGAATGCAAGTCCGATATCCTCCGCTGGAAACCCGACGTGGTCATTCCTATCGACTATCCCGGTTTCAACCTGAAGGTAGCCCGGTTCTGCCATGAACGGGGCATAAAAGTATTCTATTACATCGCCCCCAAGACCTGGGCGTCCCGCGACGGCCGCAACCGCAAGCTCAAAGCCTTGGTAGACAGGCTGTTCATAATCTTTCCCTTCGAAGAACCGTATTTCGAAAGCCGCGGGATAGCTGCGGTCTACAGGGGCAACCCCCTGGTGGACGAGGTGGATTCGCACAGCTACTCCAGACCGGCTGAAGGGCCCTGCATTGCAATACTGCCCGGCTCCCGCAAAAGCGAGATCTCCCATACCATGCCGGCGGCCATGGAGATGGCTGACGCCATTCACTTGCTCCCCCGCCACGCCGGCTGCCAGTTCCTCATAGCGGGCGCCCCGGGCCGCACACAGGCCGATTATGAGGCCTACATGGCGGAAAGGCCATATGTCAAGCTGCTCTTCGGCCGCACCTACGACATCCTGAAATATGCCGACGCCGCGCTTGTCAATTCCGGCACCGCCTCGCTGGAAGCGGCCCTGATCGGCACCCCCCAGGTCGTATGCTGGAGCACCACTCCGCTTACGGCATTCCTGATGAACGCGATCGGCCGGCCTTTCGCCCATATCAAATACATTTCCCTGGGCAACCTGATACTCGACAGATGCGCCTTCAGGGAGCTTATCCAGAACGACTTCACCCCCGAGGCGGCCACGAGTGAAATCCTCCGCCTCATGGAAGACCACCCATACAGGCGGCAGATGCTGTCCGATTATTCTGAAATCCGCGCCAGACTCGGAGGGAGCGGCGCCTCGCAGGCAATAGCCCGCGCCATGGTCGATGCCCTGAAACCTGAGGCTTAATACTGCCTGGCGCCGAATATGGCAGTTCCGATGCGCACTTCGGTGGAACCGTGCCGTACGGCAATCCTCCAGTCCCCCGACATCCCTATGGATAGCTGAGAAAAGTCCCTCAGCTGCGGGAAACACTCCCGGCATTCATCGAACAGATTCTTAATCCGCTCAAAATCAGCGGCTATCGCCTCCTCGTCGTCCACATGGCTCGCCATGCCCATCAGCCCGCAGAAATTGATGAACGGGTAGCAGCCGGCATGTCCTCCCTCAGAAGGCTGCCACCCTCGGCGGATTAGAGGGAGGGGCCCAAACCCCTGGTTTGGGAGGGACGATTGCGCAGCAATCGCTTCTGACGGGGGGAGCTGCCGGCTGCTGCAAATGCTGTTCAGTAAATCCAGCACTTCATCGGGCGTAAAGCCCTGCTTGGTCTCTTCGGCGCCGATATGCACCTCCAGCAGCACGTTTATGACCTTGTCATGCAGTTCGCCCCAGTTGTTCACCGCCTCAAGTAGATGAACGGTATCAATGCTCTCCACAATGGCGGCATACGGCAGCACCAGCTTGAGCTTGTTTGTCTGCAGATGCCCGATGAAATGCCATTCCACGTCCTGCGGCATCTGCACGGCCTTCGCCGCGAACTCCTGCGGACGGTTCTCCCCGAAGCACCTCTGCCCCATGGCATAGGCCTCCAGAAGAGCCTCGAGCGGGTGGAATTTTGAAACTGCCACAAGTTTTACACCCTGTGGCAGTTCATTCAGTAAACTCTCTAAATTCTGTGCGATCATTATCTGCGGCGCTGATTCTTCATCTGCTGTTGCTGCATCTTCTGCGCCTCTTCCAGCCTCTGCTGCCATTTGCTCTTGGGGAGCGGCTTGCCTTCGCTGGCCTTGACCTTCGCAAGCACTTCCTCTGGATGCACGAAGAACTTCCGGATTATGAAGATCTCCACCATGCTGATAAGCTGGGAAATGAGGTAGTAATATGAGAGTGCGGAAGACAGGTTGTTACAGATGAAGAACATCATGATGGGCATCATCCACACGCTCATGAACTGCATGCTCTTGGCGCTGGGATCGTTGGAAGCGGTGGTGTTGCTCACGGTGAGCTTGCTGTACGCCCACATGGTCACGGCCATCAGGAGCGCGAACAGCGACAGGTGGTCGCCGAGCAGCGGAACCCTGGTGCCGAAATCGATGATGCTGTCGGGAGCCGAGAGGTCGGTGGCCCACAGGAAGGGCTGCTGTCGCAGCTCGATGGACGCCGGGAAGAAGCGGAACATCGCCCACAGGATCGGGAAGGTGAGCAGCGTGGGAAGGCATCCTCCCATCGGACTCACCCCGGCCCTCTTGTACAGGTTCATGGTGGCCTGCTGCTTCTTCATGGCATCCTCCTCCTTGGGATAGCGCTCGTTGATCTTCGCTATTTCGGGCTGGAGGGCCTGCATCTTGGCGGAAGAAGCGAAGCTCTTGTAAGTGAACGGCAGCACCACGATCTTGATGATGAAGGTCATAATGAGGATGATAAGGCCGTAATTCGAGATGAACCTGTGAAGCCAGTTGAAGAGCGGGATGATCACGAAACGGGTGAACCAGCCCACAAGCCAGCCGCCGAGCGGGATTATCTTCTCGTACTTTTGGTCGTAGCTCTTGAGGGTGCTGAAGTGGCTGGGGCCGAAATAGAACTCGTTGGGGATTTCGATGTCAGCGCCAGGGGTGAACTCTTGCCTCATCTGGGCCTTGCAGGCCATCAGATTGCGTTCGGGATCGTCCTGGTCGATGAAAGTGACTGCGAAGTTTCCGCTCTGGAAGCCGTTCTTGCTGCGCATGATGGCACTGAAGAACTGCTGCTGGAAAGCGAACCAGCTCACGCTGCTGGCGACGTTCTTGGCGCCGCTGCGGCCACGGCCGATTTCGACCGGCTTCTTGTCCCCGGGCTGGTAGAAGTCGAGCTTGGAGTACTGGCTCTCGTTCTTGTAGTTCTTCTCCATGCGCGGGATGATCACGTCCCAGTCGAGGTCCACGGAATACACATTTCGCGGGATCACCTGGTCCATACCTTTGAAACTCAGCACGTTATCGACCATATATTCACCTTCCGCCAGGGAGTAGCGCTGCTCTATGTAGCCGCCCCCCGTGAAGGGAAGACGGAAGGCCACGCTGGTGTCGGTCTTCTCGGCCACCTGGAAGTTGAAGTCCCGGGTGCGGATATATTCGCCGGTATATACGGATATCGAATAGTCGCTCCCGCCCGGCTTGAGGATGTAGAGGTCGGTTGAATCGTGATTGTAGTAGTCCTTGACTTTCACGCTGTACGGCTGCGCCCCCCTGGTGGTGAGCTCGAGCACGATCTTGTCGTTTTCGAGGGTCACGATGCTGCCCTCTCCGCCATGAAGGAGGTTGAGGGTGCTGTCTTTATATATCGTCTCGGGAGCCGATGCGGCAGGAACGGCTGCCGGGGCATCCGCGACGGCGGGAGCATTGGCTGCGGCGATGGAATCGGCTATCTGCCTCTGGACAAACGCGATGGAATCCTGCTGAGCCTGCCATTCGGCCTGTTTGCGCGCCTGACGGCTCTGGTAGAACGTGAAGCCGAAGAGAATTAAAGCAATAAGGATGAACCCTGTTACTGTATTCTTGTCCATGTGGATATCTTATTCGTTACCTTCCTCGCTCCCGCGGATCTGCTCCTTGAGGGCGGCAAGTTCTTCCTTCAGCTTTTCTATCTTCTTGCGCATCTGCTTGATGATGTCTTCGGACTTGCTGGATGCGGAGAAGAAACCGATGTTGTTCTCGTAGGTTTCGATTTCCTGCTGGAGGGTGTTGTACTTACGGATGAGCTGGTCCTTGGCGCTGACGGGCTTCTCGCCGCCACGGGCGGCTCCCCTGCCTCCGCGCTGTTCGTGCCAGTCGGGGAACTTGTCCTTCATGGCCTCGACGTAAGCGGCGTTGACGGCATCCTTCTCCTTGAAGGGCACGAAGCCGGCAGCGGCCCAGTCGGAAGCGAACCTTGCGGCGGCCTTCGCGTTCTCTTCGGGATTCTCGGAGGGAGTATAGTCCTTGATGTCGTCGATTATCTGCTTCTTGGCCTTGAGGTTCGCGTAGAAGTTGTTGCCGCCGGCGCCGGCATTCTTGTCGCGCGCGTCGAAGAACTCGTCGCATGCGGCACGGAAGCGGGTCCAGAGGGCCTCGCTCTTCTTGCGTGACACCGCGCCGATGGACTTCCACTCCTTCTGGAGCTCGATGAACGCCTCGGTGGTCTTCTTCCAGTCTGTGCTGGTCTTGAGGGCCTCGGCCTTCTGGATGAGCTCTTCCTTCTTGCCCAGATTCTCGTCCATCTCGCCCTTGAAGGCGCTGTAGAACTCCCTCTTCTTGGCGAAGAAGGCGTCGCATCCCGCGCGGAAGCGCTCGTATATCTTCTGGTTGTCCTTGCGGGTGGCGAAACCTATCTTGCGCCACTGCGCCTGGAGATCCAGGATTTCCTTGCTGGCGGCGGACCATTCGGCACCGCTCTTGAACTCACGGGCGACTATTTCCTCTATCTGTTCGCAGAGTTTGGTCTTGGCCTCGAGGTTTTCCTTCTGCTGGCCCTTCAGCTCCTCGAAATGGGCCTGGTATTTCTTGTTGATGACGGCAGTGGCGGCCTGGAAGCGCTCCCAGATGCTCTCGCGGAATTCCTTTGCCACGGGGCCGAACTCCTTCCACTGCTCGTGGAGTTTCTGCAGGTCGTTGAAAGCGGCGACCACGTTCTCGTTCTCCGACAGCTTTTCGGCAGCCTCGCAGAACTTGACCTTGGCCTCGAGGTTCTTCTGGAAGTCGAGGTCGCGCAGCTCGTGGGAGATCTTCACCTTGTCGTAGAAGCGCTCCACGTTGAACTGGTAGTTGTTGTTGAGATCGCGGAAATCGCTGGCCGGAACGGGGCCGACGCTTCTCCAGCGGTCCTGAAGGGCGCGGAACGCCGGGAACAGGGCGCTTACGTCCTCCTGGCTGTCCACGAGTGCCTTGAGTTCCTCCACTATGGCTTTCTTCTTTTCCAGATTCTCTCCCTTCTGGGCATCCTGAACCCTGTTGTATTCGGCGCGCTGGCGCTTGTAGTCTGCATAAAGGGCCTTGAAGTTCTCTTCGACGGCATCGAGGGTGTCGTCGACTACGCTTCCGGTCTTGCTGCGGACCTCGCCGAGGGTGCGGTAGAAGGCCGATTTGATGTTTTCGGCTTCCTTGCTGCGGGTCATGCGGTCTTCGCTGTCCATAAGGTCTTTGAAGATTGCGCTGAGCTCGGCTATGGTCTTGCCGACAAGGGATGCGGCATCGGCCTTTACGGGTTCTTCCTTTTCAACTTCCTGATCGAGAGATTCTGCCGCAGCAGCTTCTACCGCGGGTGCAGGCTGCTCGACCGGCTGCTGCTCCACTGTCTGCTGTTCAGATAATTTGATTTCTTCGCTCATAGTGAGTACATTTTGATTAAGCTTACAAATATAAGTATTTTTTGATTAAATTTGCGAAAACCAATCAGCATGAGAATAGATATAATCACCGTTGTCCCCGAACTCCTTGAC
The DNA here is from genome assembly GCA_946185745.1 of uncultured Bacteroidales bacterium. Taxonomy (GTDB): domain Bacteria; phylum Bacteroidota; class Bacteroidia; order Bacteroidales; family UBA932; genus Cryptobacteroides. The sequence goes on along the minus strand of CAMHKQ010000009.1, from coordinate 57,133 downwards.
AGCCCGCTCAGCCATTCTATTGTAGGACGGGCAATCAAAAAGGGTCTGGTGGAGATTCACGTCAGGAATCTACGCGAATACGGCCTTGGTCCCAGAAGGAACGTGGACGATTATTCATACGGCGGAGACGCCGGCATGGTGATGATGGTCGAGCCCGTCTTCAACCTCATTTCGGACCTTAAGAAAGAGCGCGACTACGACGAGGTCATCTACATGGCCCCCGACGGCGAAATCCTCAATCAGTCTATTTCCAACGAGCTCTCCCTCATGCAGAACATTATCATCCTCTGCGGCCACTACAAAGGCGTCGACCAGCGCATCAGGGAACATCTTGTAACGCGCGAGATCTCCGTCGGCGATTATGTGGTGAGCGGAGGGGAGATTCCCGCGGCAATCGTGGCGGACAGCATAGTCAGGCTCATTCCCGGGGCTCTTACCGACGAGACCAGCGCACTCAGCGACTCCTTCCAGGACGGGCTGCTCTCCCCTCCCGTCTATACCCGCCCCGCGGAATTCAACGGCTGGAAAGTGCCCGATGTGCTGCTCAGCGGCAACCCCAGGCTCATCAAAGAATGGCAGGACGAAAAGGCGCTGGAGCGCACCAGGTTGCTCCGTCCCGGAATGCTTGAGAAATAGTGAAGTTTTTAAGATTTTTTAAAAACAAAAAAAATTAATGGCAAATTTTTGATTTTTTATTTGGAAGTTGAAAAACTTGGAGTATATTTGCAGTCAGTTAAATAAAACAAGCTCTTCTAACCGCAACAATTAACCTTCTATATAGGCAATACACTACTAACTAACCGACGATGCCCGCAGTGATGCGGGCATCGATCGTTTATTGTTTTCAGATGCCGTGTCAGAACCTTACCGTCAGGCTGCCGGTTGCGGTAAAGCCCGCCATGGGCATGAATCCTATCTGGTAATAACGATTGTCGAGGGTGTAGCCATAGCTTTCGGAAACGGCCGAATACACCCATCCGCCGGCGGCGTAATGCGCGTTGAACACATTGCCCAGGTTGATTCCGAAGACCACCTCGTTGAGTATTCTCGGGAACTTCAGGCTGTAGGAGAGGTTCAGGTCCGACACCGAATATCCCGGCAGGGAACGCTCCTCATTCGCAGTATTGTCCAGGAACTGGCGGCTCACGTAACCGGTATGCCATACCGCCTTGAAAGCCCCGGCATGCACGTCGATAAAGCCGTTGAGGATCGCCGAAGGCGAAAACGCCAGAGTCGAGTTGTCGTAATGGACTGTCCTTCCGGCATCGTCTTCCCAGTCCTCCACCCATTCGTCGAAGTCGAGGATACGGTTGCGGCTGAGGGCCGCATTCGCCTCCAGCGAAAGCCAGCGGCAGATATCCACCCCTGCGGAAAGCTCCACGCCCAGACGGTACGAATCCTTGATGTTGGCGGTAAGCGCCTCCCCGATGTCGCTCAGCGCCCCGGTCTGCACAAACTGGTCGGTGTAGTCCATGTAGTAGAAGTTCGCCCCGAACCTCAGCGCGTCTCCCGCATACTGATAGCCGGCTTCCCAGTCCACAAGGCTCTCCGGTTTCGGGGCCGGATAACCGCCGTTGTCGGTGAAGTTGTTGCGTTCGGGCTCCCTGTGGCTCACCGCCACGCTGGCATATGCCTTGTGGGAGCCTGAAACATAGCTCACGCCCCCCTTGGGGTTGAAGAAATCGTAATGCTCGTCGACATCCAGCACCTGATTCCGGTAGCTGCCGTCGGCATTCTTGTAGAACTTGTCGTTGATGCCGTCGGTGCGGTAGTCCACGTGCCTGTACTGCAGGTCTCCGAAGGCGTCCCAGTGCGCCCCAAGGTGCCATACGGCCTTCACGAAAGCACTGTAATCGCCCTTGAAGGCGTCGGAATCGTAATACTGGTAGTCCTTGCCGCCACGCACCTGCATGTCGAGCGCCTCGTCGGCGATATAGGTCAGATAGCCGTAGTGCCCGCCCTTGAAGTTCTGCAGGGACAGCCCCCCGGTCAGTTCGAGCGCCTCGCCCCTGTAATCCAGACTCGCCACCAGGCCGTAAGTCTGCTGGTCGAGCCCTTTCTTGCGGACGAAGTCGGTGCGCGAGATGTCCGGGGACACGAGGCCGAACTTCTTGAGCTTGTTGTCCGGACGGAACTCCTCGTAATAGCCGTTTCCGGCAGTGTAATGCAGGGCCGCGCTGCCCTTCAGGCGGTTTCCGAGACGCCCGCTGAACGACAGGATGTGATGGTCCTGGGTGAAATGGTCCACCGTCCTGTCCCACAGGGTGCCGTCGCGCATCCGGTAGCGCTCAGTCATGAAATTCCCCTGCGCGTCTTTCGGGAACTCCCAGTTGTCGTAATCGAACAGCAGCCTCTCGTACAGCGAGTTGTACTGCCCCAGCCCACGCTCGTACAGGTCCTTGTAGCTGCGGATATCGCCGCCCATCAGGGAAGCGTCGTCATTCCCTGCGGTAACGCCGTTCCACGCCTGCCCTGTATGCTCGAAGTTGAGGATGTTGTAGTAGCGTATCATGTAGTCGTTCCCTATCCAGCTCACTCCACCGTAGAAATTGCCGGAACGGCCGGCCGTGCCGTGCATGAAACCGTCCGTGGTGGTCTGGTAATAGGACATGTCGGTGACGAGATGATTCCACAGCAGGCCGGTGGTCAGGAAGCCGCCCACGTTCATGGTGTTGTAGCTGCCGTATCCCATGCGCACCTCGCCTTTCGGAACGTACGAAGGAGCCTTGGAGGCAAGGGAGACTGTGCCGCCGAAGGCCCCGTCGCCGTTGGTGGAAGTGCCCACTCCCCTCTGGATCTGGGCGCTGCCAAGAAGCGCCCCGTAGCTGTTCATGTTCGCCCAGAACACGCACTGGTCTTCCGGAGAATTGAGCGGCACGCCGTCGAGGGTGACGTTTATCCTGGAATCCCCCGCTCCGCGGATACGCAGATGCGCGGTACCGGTACCGAGACCGTTTTCACCCCATCCGAGCACGCCGGGAGTCCTGGAAAAGAGCATGGGCAGTTCCCTGCCGGTGGAGGTAAAATCCTCCAGCTCCCCTTTGCTGACGTTCGCCACCGCATAGGGGGCGTTCTTGCGGGCGCGAACGCCCAGCACTACCGATTCCGAGAGTTCCTCCACCCTGGTGGAGTCCTGGGCGTTTGCGGCGGAAACGCCCGAAAGGAAGAGAATCACTGCAACTGCAGAAAAAACAAAACCTCGCATAGTATTACAGTCATGCGGGGTCTTTTTTGCTTCCCTCCGGAGGTACAGGCCTCATCAGGTTCAAAGGGTTTGATCTCAGCCGGCACTCCGGCACCCCCGCAAATACGTACGCAAAGATACTACATATTTTTGCAAATTCAACAGGATGTTCTTAAATTTGCAACCCGTATTGAAACACTTCTCTCTATCATGAAATACGGGTTCGACAACGAAAAATACCTTAAAATCCAGTCCGAGCACATCAAGGAGCGCATAGCCAAGTTCGGGGACAAGCTCTACATGGAATTCGGCGGCAAACTTTTCGACGATTTCCACGCGAGCCGCGTCCTCCCCGGTTTCCAGCCGGACAGCAAGCTCCGCATGCTCATGCAGATGAAGGACGACGCCGAGATCATCATCGTCATAAGCGCCCTCGACATCGAAAAGAACAAGGTACGCAGCGACCTCGGCATCACCTACGACACCGACGTGCTGCGCCTCAGGGACGAGTTCATCAAAAGGGGCCTTGACGTGAATTCCGTTGTCATCACCCATGTGAACGGCCAGTCCAGCGCCGACCTGTACAAGGAGAAACTCGAGAAGAAGGGCATCAAAGTATATTATCACCACACCATAGAGGGCTATCCCGAAAACGTGGCCCTGATAGATTCCGAGCAGGGATTCGGCAAAAACGATTACGTGGTCACCACCAAGCCCCTGGTGGTCGTCACGGCACCCGGTCCGGGAAGCGGCAAGATGGCCGTCTGCCTGAGCCAGATCTACCAGGAATTCCAGCGCGGGGTCAAGGCGGGATACGCCAAGTTCGAGACTTTCCCCATCTGGAACCTGCCCCTCAAACACCCCGTCAACATGGCTTACGAGGCCGCCACGGCCGACCTGAACGACGTCAACATGATAGACCCCTTCCATCTCGAGGCCTACGGCGAGACGGCGGTCAACTACAACAGGGACATAGAGATTTTCCCGGTTCTGAATGCGCTCTTCGAGGGGATTTACGGCACCAACCCCTACAAATCCCCCACCGACATGGGCGTCAACATGGTGGGCTTCTGCATAAGCGACGACGACGTGTGCTGCAGCGCCTCGCGCGAAGAAATCATCCGCCGCTACTACAAGGCCCTCTGCGACCTCGCCACCGACAAGGGCAGCGAGGCGGAAGTGGGCAAGATCCGGCTCCTGATGAAGCAGGCCGGCCTGTCCACCGACTACCGCAGGGTGACTGTCGCCGCAAAGTCCAGGAAGGAGATATCCGGGCAGGACTGCGCCGCAATAGAGCTGCACGACGGCACCATCATTACCTCCGAAACCAGCGAGCTGCTGGGCCAGAGCGCTGCTCTCATCCTAAACGCTTCAAAGCACATGGCCGGCATTCCGCACCCGGTGAAACTCATCCCGCAGGAGATGATAGAGCCCATCCAGAAGACCAAGGTTACCCTGCTGCACGGCCATAATCCGCGCCTGCACACCGACGAAGTACTGGTTGCCCTGTCGATGCTGAGCATAAGCGACGAAAACTGCATGAAGGCCCTCCAGATGCTGCCCGACTTCAAAGGATGCCAGGTTCATTCCACCTCGATGCTGAGCGAAGTGGACATGAAGGTGTTCAACAAGCTGGGAGTGGGCCTTACCTGCGACCCGGTAAAGCGCAAAGCCTAGATTTTCTCGAGCCTTACCTGGTACATCCTGGGCCAGTTTTTCCCGGTAAGGAAGATTTCACCCCTGGAATTGACGGCGATTCCGTTGAGCACGTCAGCATCGGGCGTGCGGAGCTTGTGCGGCCACAACCCGCTGCAGTCGATGCGGGATTCCACCTTGCCGTCCTTCGGGTCTATCACCACTATCATGTCGGTAGTATAGACGTTAGCCCAGATTTTGCCGTCGACCCACTCGAGCTCGTTGAGATAGCGCAGTGGCGCCCCGTCCAGCTTTACGAAGATGGTGCGCTCGAGCTTGAAATCGGGAGTGAGCACGTATATCCGGTTGGTGCCGTCCGAAGCATAGAGCCGCTTTCCGTCGGTGGTGAGGCCCCAGCCTTCGCGGGGATAGCTCCAGGTACGTTCGTACTTGAGCGTTGCGGCGTCGTAGACGAAGGCCACCTTGTTGGTCCAGGTAAGGATGTAAAGCTTGCCGTCCAGCATGCAGGAGCCCTCGCCGAAATATTTGTCGGAGAAGGCGATGTTCCTGAGCACGGCTCCCGTCTGATAATCGACCATGCGGAAGCAGGACTCGCCGTACTGCCCGGTGCTTTCATAGAGGGTGTCTCCGTGGAAGAACAGCCCCTGGGTATACGCTCCGGTGTCGTGGGGATAGGAGGCCACCACGGACACTTTATAGTCCTTCACACCTGCCGCACAGGACACGATGCAGGCCAGAAGGCCCAGAACGGCTGTCAGTCTCAGTTTCATAATGTGCGCAAAATTACTCATTTTCCGGAAAATTGCTACCTTTGCGGCGAATAAAAGGTGAAGCGATCTGTCGCGCAGCCAAAACTGTGAGGAAAGTCCGGACAGGACAGGGCACCCCGCTGCGGAAAGCGCAGAAGGGAGCAATCTTTTGGAGGCCGTAACAGAGAATAACCGCCAGATAACATTATTTGGCAAGGGTGAAAACGCGGGGTAAGAGCCCACGACCATCGGCAGCGATGTCCTTGGGGTACGGCACCGGGGCCTGCAAAACCAAATATACCGGAAAGAAACGCCCCTGTGGTTGTTTCAAAGAGTTGCCCGCTCTTTTCCGGGGGGTAGGTCGCGAAGATAAATGACAGATTTAAAAACAGAAACCGGCTTACGGCTTCACCTTTTATTTTTTCTGCTTTTTCTTCCTGTTTCTGAACTTCTCGAGAATGCGCATGCGACGTTTCTGACGCCGTGCACCGAGCTCCTCCACGTCCTCGGAGCGGAGATGCGGGAAACGGGCGCGCACCTTTTCCATCCACTCGAGCACGCCGGAGAAGGCATGACGGTCGCGTTTTTCGGGGTACATCTCGTCGTAGCATATCAGGATGGCGGTTTCGTCGACGTCCGAGAACTCGTCGTTTATGGCAGTGCCCAGCATCTTCATGGACGGTGAAACGCCCATGTAGGAATTCACGAGAGGCGGGATGTTGGTGCCGAGCTTGCGCACCGCTTCCTTGAGGTTCTTGTAGTCGTCCTTGTAGCTCTCGTCCCTCAGGATAAGGTCCATCAGGCGCGGATTCGACAGGATGGGATAGGGCTTGTACGGGCGCACCAGTTCCTCGGGATCCGGGAAATGCTTCCACAGGAAGTGGAGGATGAGGTCCTTCGCCGTGCGGTCGTAGCTGGGGTACATGGTCATCTTGCCGAAGAAATAGATTATCTGCGGATGCTCTGCAATGACCGATGCGATACCGTCCCAGAGGTTGTCGAGCGCGAAAAGAGCCTTCGCCCCGGCCTTGGAGCTCTGGTATTCGGGCGCCACGAAACTGCGCCCCAGCTCCATCACGTGCGGCAGGTATTCCTTTATGAAAACCTCGCTGAAGCGGAACATATGGGCGGTGGCGAGATGGGGCTGCCCGTCCTCCTTGATGACCACGTCGGGGCCCAGGATGTAACGGTAGCCGCCGAGTATGGCGCGGGCGTCGGGATCCCACACGACGAGCTGCCTGTACGGCACGGCCATGGTGTCGAACTCGTCGATGTCGGCGCTGAGGCCGCTGCTGCCGCCGGCTTCGCGGAAGGCGAGCTCGCGGATACGGCCAATCTCCCGCATCACGTTCGGGGACTTGTGGGCATCGGTCACATAGATGACGTTGCCTCCCTTGTTGGTATTGCGCAGTTTCTTGTCTGGCGTGAGCTCGGCTTCGAGCAGTTCCACGCTCACCGGGTCGATAATCTTTTCCATGGACTAAAGCTTATATACCTTTTCCCTCACCCACTGGGCCCATTCCAGATGCGTCTTGGACGAATCGAATGTCTCCGGCGGGATAGGATCTCCGAAAATAACCTTGAACTTGCCGTGCCGGGCCCGGTACATCTCGTCCGGCAGCAGCAGCATGGCGAAATTGAATTTGAGTTTCAGGAACTTGCAGAGATTGGCGATTCTGTAGAAACGCTTGCTGTTCTGCCCGATGAAGTGCACAGGCACCACGTAGCGGCCGGTACGGCTGCTCATCTTTATGAAGTTCTTGGTCCAGGGAAGATCCTGGATTTTACCATTGATTTTACGGGAGCAGAGGCCGGCCGGGAAGATAACTATGTTGTTGTCGGATTCGTAGATTTCCTGTACCGCGGCAGGAAGATTGCGCGACTGCGCGCCGGTTTTGCTGACTCCCCTGCAGAAGGGGGCGAGCCCCTTGAGCGCCATGAGGAAATCGTTCACCAGAATACGCAGGCCTGGACCGAATTCAGTGCCCACCACGCCGGCCAGGCTGATGCCGTCGATGCCTCCCAGCGGGTGGTTGGATGCGAAAGTGAGCCTTGCTCCCTCGGGGACCTTAACCCTTTCGAGGCCTTCCACCTCCACCTTCACATCGATGTACTCCAAGCCCTTGGTGCAGAATTCCACGCCCTCATAACCCCGGGTAAGATACTCGTTGATGAAGTCCTGATGGATGAAACGCTTGAGCCAGGACACGAACCACTTAGGGATTTTCTTGCCTGGAAACTTGTTGGCGATTATCTTATCTATATCAATCGCAAGTTCCGGATACCTTTCTTCCATGTCACAAAGATAAAAATTAATTGGCTCACTTTAAAATTTTCAGGCCGCCTCGCGGAGTCTTCCAGACGGGCGGCCGGAAAATATTTTTCGGAAGGCTTTCCGAAAAACCATTTTCCGCTCCGCTGTCCGCCGCGGCGGCCTTGCGTAGCCAATTATTTATATCAGCACCCCCAGCAGGTCGTAGTCAAGGGCTTCGGTGATGCGGACGTCCACGAAGCGCCCCACCATGGAGTCGAGGTCGGTTCCCTCCGGACAGGACACGATTATTTCGCCGTCCACCTCGGGGCTTTCGAACTCGCTGCGGGCTATCAGTTTTCCGTCCATTACGGAATCGACCAGCACGCGGCAGACGCTTCCCACCCGGGAGGCGTTGAAATCGGCCGAGATGCCCTGCTGGAGCGTCATGAGAGCATCGTAGCGGCGCTGCTTCTCCTCATCGCTCACCTCGTCTTTCAGGTGCGAGGCGCCCCAGGTGCCTTCCTCTTCGGAGTATTTGAAAGCCCCGAGGCGTTCGAAACGGGCTTCCTTCACGAAATCGAGAAGCTCCTGGAATTCGCGCTCCCCCTCCCCGGGATGCCCCACAATCAGCGTGGTACGCAGCACCACTCCAGGTACCTCGCTGCGCAGCCTTTTTATGAGATTGCGCGTCCTAGCACCGTCCACGCCCCGGTGCATACAGGAAAGCACCCTGTCGGAAATGTGCTGAAGCGGAATATCCATGTAACGGCATACCTTTGGATTGTCCGCCATCTCGCGGAGAACATCGTCGGGAAAGCCTTCCGGATAGGAATAGTGGATGCGGATCCACTCTATTTCAGGGATTTCGGAAAGGGCGCGGAGCACGTCGGCCAGCCTTCTGCGGCCATAGAGGTCGAGCCCGTAATAAGTGGTATCCTGGGCGATGACAAGCAGCTCCTTCACTCCCTTCGCGGCCAGGGCGCGGGCCTCTTCTGTAATCTTTTCGATCGGGACCGAACGGTGCGCACCGCGGATATGCGGAATGGCGCAGTACGAACAACGGCGGTCGCAGCCTTCGGATATCTTCAGATACGCGCACGCCCTGCCGTCGGACGGGAAATACCTGGCGGTACGGAGCGACTCGGAAGGCACCGCGCCGAGAGCCTTCACGACCGGGTCGAGGTCGCGGGCCCCGAACCATCCGTCCACTTCGGGCACCAGCCCGGGCAGTTCCGACGAGTAGCGCTGCGACAGGCAGCCGAATGCGAAGAGATGCCCCGCCTCGCCGGAACGGCGCCTTCCGGCCTGTTCCAGCAGCACGTTCACGCTCTCTTCCTTGGCGTCGCCGATGAAACCGCAGGTGTTTACGAGCACGTAATCCACAGGCCCGTCCCAGTCTTCGGGCAGCACCTCATAGCTGTCCCCGGGCAGCTGCGCAAGCAGATGCTCGGTGTCTACGGTATTCTTGGAACAGCCGAGGGTGAGGACCTGTACGCTCTTCATCCTATTCGGCCTTGGGCGCTTCTTCCCCGGCATTCTCCTCCTCTTCCACGAAGTCGAGGGAGGCATGCTTCACGATTTCCTTGAACCAGTCGAGGATCTTGCGCATGTGGGAGACATAGAAGCGGTCGGCGTCGTAGTTGGGAACGGCCTTTTCGAAGAGGGCCTTGACCGCGGCGTCGTCACCCTTGCTTGCAGGGGCTTCCTTGCCGGCCAGGGCCTTGTCGAGGGCGAGGAACACCTCCTTCAGCTTGAGTTCGCCTTCGGAAGTGTAGATGGCTATGTCGGAGAGGGTGGTTACGCGGCTGCGGGAATCGAAAACGGTGCGATGACCGTCCGCAAGTGCCTCTGCGATTACTGAATTGTTGCGGGACAGGGCCAGGAAACGGAAGAGGCCGTGCTGACCCGCCACGGAAATGATTTTGCTGAGATCTGTTTTCATGGTATAGTTCAATATTTTGTCTATTTTCCTGTGAAGTTCTTCAATTGTGGAATCGTTCTCTATCACTACATCGGCGCGGGAGCGGTCGGCCGGCGCCTGTGAAGCGGCGCGTTCGGCGACCTTGGGATTCCTCTCCATGCGAACCTGAAGCGGCGCCTCGACCAGCCATACCTTGCCGTACACGTTGTCGAAAGCCGGTTTCTCAAGGGCTATGGCCGACTCTATGAACACTTGGGGCGCATCCTGGGCGGCCACCCATCCGTTCATGTCGGCAAGCAGATGCGGATACACCAGAGCCTCGAGCCTTTCGCGCTTTGCGTGGTCGGAAAAGATGACCGACAGCCCCGACAGGGGCACGCCCAGCGCCTTTTCCACGCTTTCGGCAAGGCCCGGCACCTCAGTGTAGAGCGCCTTGGCGCGGGAGTCGCTGTCATACACGGGGAAGCCCTTCGACCGGAGGTATTTGCTGACTTCGGTCTTGCCGCTGCCTATGGCCCCGGTTATGAGTACGGGCTTGTCCATGTCTTACATCCTTTCAACGCAGTCTACCACCTTCGGACTCACCGTGCAGCTGATAACCCCGTTCGGAAGGACGTCGTGGCGCACCACGCAGCGTCCGTTGATGCTGCCGGTGAATTCCTCGTAGTCGACATAGCAGCCGACCACTCCGGTGGGATCGCTGACGAGCGGGAAGACACAGCGGTACGACACGTTCGCCACCGACGGGAAAACACCCAGAGTCACCCCCGCGGGCAGATTGCGGACTGTTATCGGAAGCGTCGTCTTCATCTCCACGTACCTCGTGACCTCGAGGGAATACTCCACCTTGTCGACCGAAAGCCTCACGCCCGACGGGACGTCAAGCCTGGCCTCCCCGTGCATGTTGCTGCGGATATCGCTGAGGGAAATGGTGGAAGTGTAGATTTCGTTCACCCTGGCCAGGATTTCGGCGGGACCGTACACCGTCACGGAATCGGGAGAAACCGCAAGCGGCGAGCGCTGCATGTATTGGGAGTGGAACCCGAGCAGGTTCACCGGCCTTACCGGAACCCGCTTGTTGGTCTCGGAGATGAAACGGAAGGAGGCCCTGTCAAACAGGAAGGCCTCCACCTTCACGCCGTCGCCGTAAATATCCGGCCCATAGCGCAGGAGCTGGGATGCCGAAATGCTGTAGTAATCCCCCTCCCTGTGAACCATGTCCTCTTCGGAGAAACGCACCACGCGCACCCCCCTCCTCAGGGAGATGCCCATGAGCCTGAATCCGGACGCCGTGCAGCGCGCAGCCATGATGACCGCGTCGCTGGAGCGCGCGGCCCTGCCTTCTATATTGCTCTCCGCCACGACCTCCATGCTCACTATGTCGGTATGGGACTGTGAGAGGTTATAGGTGAGCCAGACGGCCACGGAAAGCAGGAGGCACAGAAGAAAGGCGGTCCACTTCTTCATGGCTGCCCGGGACTAATACTTTTCCTGTTTTTTAGGGGTATTGTCGTTGCCCTGGCCGTTCTGCTGGCCGTTCTGGATGGAAGACTCGGAGTAGTCGCGCTGGATGGAGTTCTTGTCTACGCGAAGCTTCACCTCGCCGTCCACCTTGATGAGGACGGTCCTGTCCTGGATTTCCTGGATGGTTCCGTAGATGCCTCCGGCGGTGACGACTTTGTCTCCCTTCTTGAGGGAGTTGCGGAAATTCTCGAGTTCCTTCTGCTGTTTGCGCTGCGGACGGATCATGAAGAGCCACATTACTACAAACATGAGGATTATCATGACCCAGAAACCGAGTCCGCCGCCTGCGGGCTGGCCTGCAGCGGAAGCGGCGCCGCCCTGGGCTTGGAGAATGATGTAAAGCAAATTCATAACTATTTGGAATTGATTAATTTATCGAGTATTCCGTTCACGAAGGAGCGGCTTTCGGGCGTGGAGTAATACTTGGAGATTTCCACGTATTCGTTGATTATGATGCCCGATGCGAGTTCGGGGAACGCGGTCTTTTCGGCCAGGCCCGAGATAATCAGGGCGAGGTCGGTCGAGCAGATGCGGCTGTGGTCCCACTTGGGGGTGATTTCCGAGATGCGCGACACGAATTCGTCGTAATGGACGAAGGCGGCGCGTACCACCTTGACCACGAAGGCCTTGTCGCTCTCGCCTTTGTCGGAAAGATCGCTCATGTATAGCGGAAGCAGGTTCCAGGGCTTGCCCTTGCCGAACTCATCCATGGTGCGGCAGCACCAGATGAGGGCATAGGAAAGGTCGTCGTTCCACCACATGCCGAGGTCCTCGAGGATTTCCTCCAGCTCCGCGTTGTCTTCGAACTCGTTCTCGAATATGGACGCCCACAGGGCGGCGTCTTCCTTGAGGCTGCTCTCGCCGGATTCCATGTAGCGGAGGTAGTAGTCGCGGGTGCGGAGATTCTCGTACAGATGCCTCAGGAACACGTCGAACTGCTCCCACGACAGTTTGCGGCGCGAAACCGCCTTGCAGAAATCGGGATCGCCGGCAAGCAGCGGAGCGATGCGGTTCGAGACGAACTTCATGTTGGGATTACGTTCCTCGTCGCTGGGGTTGAACTTGCTTCTGGCGGCCTCGATACGCCTTCCGGCCTCTTCGGTAAGGGCCGAAACGACGGCAAGGAGAAAGAGCCAGAGCGTTCTGGTGGCCTCGCAGGAAAGCTCCAGCTGGGCTTCGCCTTCACCGACGGTCATGGACGGGTTTTCCGTACGGGAATAAATGACCTTGAACGCCTTGATTCGCAGAATTCTACGGTTGAGCATCTTTTTTGGGACAATATTTACGCAAATATAGCACTTAGTCGGAAAAAAAAGCTAAATTTGCCTAAATAAACTTTTAATTTTTGATTTATGTACAACAGAGAAGACAGAGAACAGGTCAATTATTCGGACCGGAATTCTGAGGACGTCTATTCCAAACCTGTGCGGGCCGGAAAGCGTACATATTTTTTCGACGTCAAGTCCACCAGGGGCAACAACGACTTCTACCTCACCATCACCGAGAGCAAGCGCCGCAACAACCAGGACGGCTCCTTCACGTTCGACAAACACAAGATTTTCCTTTACAAAGAAGACTTCGAAAAGTTCAAGGAAGGGCTCGACGAGGTAATCGAATACATCCGCGTGCAATGCTTCGGCGGCGAAATCCCCACCAGGCCCGAAGAAGAGTTTGAAGAAGAAGGCGGCAGGAAGTTCTCGGGCGGCGAGTTCGAAGACCTGTAGCCTCCTTCCCTATGGCGTCCATACTGCTCAAGAACATCACCGTTGCGGATGATCGCAAAGACATCTTCATAGACAAAGGCAGGATAATCCTTATCCGCCCCGCCGGTTCATGCGTCGACTGGGACATCGCCGGCAACTGCGAAGTGATGGACTGCACCGACAAGGTCGCCATTCCTGGTTTCATCAACATGCATACCCATGCCGGCATGGCCCTCATGCGCGGCATAGGGGAAGACATGATTTTCCAGGACTGGCTGCAGAAAATCTGGAAGATAGAAAGCGGTTTCGACCACGACTACGTCTACTGGGCCGCCAAGGTCGCCTGCATCGAGATGATCCGCACCGGCACCACCACCTTCAACGACCAGTACTGGTTCTTCCAGGCCTGCCAGAAGGCGGCGTCCGAAATGGGCATACGCCCCGCCGTGGGCTACGACATAATAGACCATGGCGACCCCGAAGAGGCCAAACGCCAGATGGACCAGTGTCAGAAGAAATACGACGAAGTGCAGGACCTCTGGAACAAGGAGGGCGCCATCTACGAACTGGCTTTCCACGCCATTTATTCCGTCAGCGAGCCCATGATGATGTGGGCCGCCGATTTCGCGCGCAAGCACGACATCCCGCTCCACATCCACCTCTGTGAAACGCTCAAGGAGGTGGAGGACTGCAAGGCGGAGCACGGCGGGCTCACCCCGGTGGAATACCTCGAAACCATAGGGGTGCTGGGTCCCAACCTGCTCGCCGCCCACTGCCTGTGGCTCAGTCCGCACGACGTCGAGCTCCTCGCCAAATACGGGGTGCACTGCATCCATAACATCAACTCCAACACCAAGCTTTCATCGGGCTACAAGTTCCTCTACAACGAGCTGCGCGACGCCGGTGTGAACATCTGCATCGGCACCGACGGCTGCGCATCCTCCAACAACCTGGACATCCTGGAAGCCATGAAGACCTCCGCCCTGTTCCAGAAGGCATGGAGGAACGACCCGAAGGCGCTCCCGCTCAACGAGCTCCTGGACATGGCCACCGTAAACGGCGCCAAAGCCCTCAGGCTCGACTCCGGCAGGCTCGAGGAAGGCTGCCTGGCAGACATATCCATAGTGGAGACCGACTCCTCATACTTCCTCTCCCCCGGCCCGTTCCTGGCCAATCTCGTTTATTCCGCCCATTCCGACTGCATCGATTCCGTTATAGCCAACGGCAGGTTCGTCATGCGGAACCGCGAGATTCCCGGTGAAAGGGAGATCCTGCACGAAGCCAGGCAGGCCCTTGCCAAGATTAAATCATACTGACATTTTGATATGGACGAAAGAATTGAACGCATTCACATCGCAGCCGATTACGTGCGCGGCAGGCTCGAAGGCCGCCAGCCCAAGGCAGCCATAATCCTCGGCAGCGGGCTCGGTCCCATAGGGGATATGCTCGAAGACAAGATCGTCATCCCCTACAAAGAGATCCCCGGATTCCCGGTATCCACCGCAATAGGCCACAAGGGCAATTTCATCTGCGGCAAGCTGGGCGGCAAGGATGTCATTGCAATGCAGGGACGCTTCCATTACTACGAAGGGTATCACATGGAAACGGTCACGATCGGAGTAAGGGTGTTCAAGGTGCTGGGCATCGAATTCCTTTTCGTCTCCAACGCCGCAGGCGCCGCCAACCAGGACTATAAAGTCGGAGACCTCATCATCATCCGCGACCATATCAGCCTCTTCCCCAACCCGCTCATAGGCCCGAACATGGACGAATTCGGTCCCCGTTTCCCCGACATGACCTGCGCCTACGACCTCGAACTCCAGAAAAAGGCCCTCGAAATCGCTTCCGAAATGGGCATAGAGCTCAAGAAGGGCGTGTACCTCGGCAGCACCGGTCCCACTTATGAGACTCCGGCCGAAGTGCGCTACTACCGCGAAATCGGCGCCGACCTCCTCGGCATGAGCACCATCCCCGAGGTGATCGTGGCCCGTCACTGCGGCATGAGGGTATTCGGCATGTCCTGCGTCACCAACGTCGCCAACACCCGCAACACCGCACGCGACCTCAACGACGGCGAAGACGTTGTGGAGCAGGCGAACAAGGCCGCCATGCTCATGTCAGAACTCTTTGCAAAACTCATAGACACCCTCTAGGCCATGGATCCCGACATCAATCTCGCGGTCGAATTCATGAAGGGTAAACTTCATGGGAGACAGCCCGTTGCGGGCATCATACTCGGCAGCGGCCTGGGCAATCTGGTGAACTCCATCGAAGACCAGATAGTCATCCCCTACGTCAGCATCCCGGGCTTCCCGGCCGCCACCGCACTGGGGCACAAGGGCAACTTCATCTCCGGAAAGCTGGGCGGAAAGCAGGTGCTCGCCATGCAGGGGCGATACCACTTCTACGAGGGTTACGGCATGGACGTGGTTATCAGGCCCATACGGGTAATGGCATCACTCGGAGTGGAATACCTCTTCGTTTCAAACGCAGTGGGAAGCATGAACACGTCGTATCACATCGGCGACCTCGTGCTCATCAAAGACCATATCAACATGCTCCCCAACTCGCTGATAGGCCCGAATATCGAAGAATACGGCCCCCGGTTCCCCGACATGACGGCTCCCTACGACCTTGAGCTTCAGGAGCGTATGGTAAAGATTTCCGAAAAGGAAGGCATTCCCATCAGGCGAGGCGTATACGTCTCCACCTCGGGGCCGTGCTACGAAACCCCCGCCGAATACAAGTTCTTCCGCAAGATAGGCGGCGACACCGTGGGCATGAGCGTCACCCCCGAAGTCATCGCGGCCCGTCACAGCGGCATCCGCGTGCTCGGCATGTCGGTAGTGACCGACATCGCACACGAAGCCACTGACGGCTATGTAACGGATGAAAACGAGATAGTACGCCAGGCCGATGCAGCCGCCCACAAGATGGAACGGCTGTTTTCGCGCCTGATTGAATCTCTCTAAAAGATTAAAAAAGCTTACTTGGCGTATGCCACCGAGCGGGTCTCACGGATTACCGTGATCTTGACCTGGCCCGGGTAGGTCATTTCGTCCTGGATCTTCTGGGCGATATCGCCTGAGAGCCTGGATGCCTGCTCGTCGGTAACCTGCTCGGCACCCACGATGACACGGAGTTCGCGGCCGGCCTGGATGGCGTAACTCTTGGTGACGCCAGGATATGCGGCGGCGAGGTCTTCCATGCCCTTCAGACGCTTGATATAGCTTTCGATAACCTCCCTGCGGGCACCGGGACGGGCGCCGGAGATGGCATCGGCCACCAGCACTATGGGAGAGATGATGGAGTTCATCTCCATCTCTTCGTGGTGCGAGCCGATCGCATTCACGATTTCGGGCTTTTCCTTGTACTGCTCGGCCAGCTTGGCGCCCAGAAGGGCGTGCGGAAGCTCGGGATCGGCGTCGGACACCTTGCCTATGTCGTGCAGCAGGCCGGCACGCTTTGCCAGCTTGGCATTGAGACCGAGCTCAGAAGCCATCGTGGCGGCGATATTGGCCACTTCGCGGCTGTGCTGAAGCAGATTCTGGCCATATGAAGAACGGTACTTCATGCGGCCGATGAGCTTGACCAGCTCGATGCTCAAACCATGCACGCCGAGATCGATGCAGGTGCGCTTTCCGGTCTCGAGCATTTCGTCTTCGAGCTGGGCGCTCACCTTGGCCACGACCTCCTCGATGCGGGCGGGATGGATGCGGCCGTCGATCACGAGCTGATGCAGGGCCAGGCGGGCCACTTCGCGGCGGACAGGGTCGAAACCGCTGATGAGGATGGCGTCGGGGGTGTCGTCCACCACGATTTCAACGCCGGTTGCGGCTTCGAGCGCACGGATGTTGCGGCCCTCGCGGCCGATGATGCGGCCCTTGATCTCGTCGTTCTCGATGGGGAAGGTGGTAACCGCATTTTCGATGGCGGTTTCGGTGGCGGTGCGCTGGATGGTGTTTATGACTATGCGCTTGGCCTCCTTGGCCGCATTCAGGCGGGCCTCGTCGATGGTATCGTTGATATAGGCCTGGGCCTCGCTGCGGGCCTCTGCCTTCATGTTGTCCACAAGCATGTTCCTGGCATCCTGGGCGGACATTCCTGCCACGGCCTCAAGCTGCCTGTTCACCTGCGCGGTAAGCGCGGCGCATTCCTCTTCCTTGTGTTCGAGAGCCTCGGCACGGGCGTTCAGCTGCGCCTTGGCGGTGTCCAGCTCGTGCTGACGCCTGCCCAGTTCGGAAGCCTGCTGCCCGAGCTGGCTTTCCCTCTGGTGAAGGCGGTGCTCCGTCTCCTGAAGCTTGGAGTTCTTCTCGGCGATGTAGGATTCGTGGTCGCTCTTGAGCTGGATGAACTTCTCCTTGGCCTGCAGGATCTTCTGCTGCTTGATTTTTTCTCCTTCGAGTTCCGCCTTTTCAATTATGGCCTCCTTGCGGCCCTTGAGTACGAGGCGGCGTACAATTATGTAAACGGCAAGGGCGGCTATTGCTCCGCACAAAAATGCCAATAAATATAAATACCACATAATCAAATATATATAGTTTTAGTATGTCAAAACAAAGGCAGCGCCTGCAAATCAGACGCTGCCCGTAAATGACCGTTAGTCCCTGAGCAGAAAATAATTTCTGTACGTTTTGGGTTCCGTGGTGCTTCCGGTTTCCCACTAAAGGGCCTGCCGTAGTCACTCGAGTACGCCCGGTTCCGAGGAACTTGTTTGTTTCGCTGGGACGGACTAACGGTTTTTATCTACTCCTGCAAGATAGGCTCCGAGTTTGTCGTCGAGGGCTTCCTGTTCCGAAGCGAGCTTCGCGGCCGCCCGCTGTGCGGTAATTTTCCCTACTGCCTGGCTCAGGGTGACGAAAGCCAGCTTGTCCATCTCGGACTTGTCGGGATAGAGCGATGTATAATGCGAGAACATGGCGTTGACGTCCTCTGCGGCAAGGCGCATAACCTGCTCTGCCTCAGGGGTTTTTGCCTTGAGAGGGTATTCCCTCCCGGCGATTTTCAACGTTATGCTCTGACCATCCATCAGTCTTCCTCCAACAGGGCTATGCACTTGTCTATTTCCCTGATCAGTGCAGTCAGACGGGCTTTCGCTTCGGGGCCACCCCCTGCGCCGAACGCACTCTGCAACTGCACGGAATCTATCTTGGTTTTCAGTTCAGCAATCTGCTTTTGCTGGTCCAACACGGTTTGTCGGCTCTGCGAAAGCTCGAGGGAGAGCGAATCGGCACGCTGCCTTTCCCCTTCGTAAAGCTCTATCAGCTTGGTGATTTTCTGTTCTATCTCAAGCATGGGGCCGTATTAATCCAACTACAAATATATGTAAATGTTTGCAAAAACGCAAAGAAAACTATTCCGGCCTCGGGATATTCACCTTCTTGTAGCGCTTCATCCTCTTCTGCCAGCGTTCCTTTGCATACTGCTGCATGTCGCTTACCTCGTCCATCTCGTCCATGATTTCGAGCCCGAAGACGGTCTCGATTATGTCTTCCAGGGTCAGGACCCCCTGGAAAGAGCCGTAATCGTCTATGATCAGTGCAATCTGCTCCTTGGTCTTGAGCATGCTGTCCCAGATCTTGTCGAGGTCGGTCTCTTCGTTGAAATACGAGATGTCCCTCTTGATGTCGCGGAGAGTCTTGTTGAACTTGTCTTCCGCGAGGTCTTCCAGGGCGTCGTCCCTGAGAATGTAACCCGTTATGTATTCGGGAGTTTCGGCGTACACCGGAATCCTGGAATGGTGCTCGAAGTCGTCGTTCTCGAAGTATTCCCGCAGGGTCATGCTCTCGGGGGCTACTGAACACACCACGCGAGGGGTCATGGCGTCGTAGGCCTTGATGTTGTCGAGCCTGATGATGTTCTGGATGACCTTGTTCTCGTCGCGGTCTATCACACCTTCCTCGACACCGGCGTTGGCCATGGCGCTAACTTCCTCCCGGCTCACGGAGGGATCGTGATGCTTGAAAGACTTCTGGATGAACTGGATGAGCTCGACGAAAGGCCACATAAGCACCAGCAGGATGCTTATCCACGAAGTGGTGAAGCCCATGAGAGACTTGTATCTGGCGGTGCCTATGGTCTTGGGAATGATTTCCGAGCAAATGAGGATGAGGATGGTGACAATCGCGGACATCCACCCCACTCCTCCGGACCAGATCTTCGCAGTGAGGACCCCCACCATTGCGGCGCCGAAAGTGTTGGCAATGGTGTTCATGGACAGAATGGCCGCTATCGGGCGGTCGATATCCGTCTTGTATTTCTTGAACCTCGCGGCAGGCCTGTAGCCTTCCTGCTCCTTCAGGGTAATGAAGGAGATTGGAGTGGACATGAGCACCGCCTCCAGAATTGAACAGAGGAAGGAGATGCCCACCGTTAGAATAAGGTCAAGAACAAGCAGAAAGACAGTCGTACCCATACAATCTGCAAAGATAGCAAATTATTGCATGATACGCCTCCTTCTTCCTCTGCCGGCCTTTATCCGGTCGCGGTATTCCTGCGGGGTTTCTCCCGTCACCTCGAAGAACTGGCGGCGGAAATTGGTCTTGTCGGAGATGCCCACCATCTCCCCTATGGTGTTGAGCGGAAGGAACGGGTTCTCTTCTATGATACGTTTAGCCTCGTAGATGCGCAGCTCCTTCCTGATCGACAGGAATCCGCATCCGTAGGTTGAATGACAGTACCAGGACAGCTCGTCCTTGGAAATGCCGAATTTCTCGGCTACGTCGCCCATGCTCTGGTCGGACTGGCAATAGCCCTTGTCCTTGAACCACTTGTCCATACTGGCGACCACATCTTCGTTTAGCCAGCGGCCTGCTCCCCTGCCGAAGGAGACCCGCTGACGAAGTCGTACGGCAAGTTTTACAAATAAATGCTTCATTCCAAATTAATAGGTAATTTTTAGTATTTTTGCAACCGCTATGTTCGAAGCATTAACCGAAAGACTGGAGAAATCCTTCAAGATCCTCAAGGGAGAAGGCAGGATCACCGAAATAAACGTCGCGGAAACCGTAAAGGAAATCCGCAGGGCCCTGCTCGACGCAGACGTGAGCTACAAGGTGGCCAAGGAGTTCTGCGACCGCGTCAAGACCAAAGCCATAGGCACTGGGGTGCTCACCGCTGTAAAACCGCAGCAGATGATGGTCAAGATCGTCCACGACGAGCTTGCCGACTTCATGGGGAGCGAGAATTCCGACATCAACCTCAAGGGCAACCCCGCCGTCATCCTGGTGGCGGGCCTCAACGGTTCGGGTAAGACCACCTTCAGCGGAAAGCTTGCGCTCCGCCTCAAGAAAAAGGGCATTAAAGTGATGCTTGCCGCCTGCGACACCTTCCGTCCAGCGGCCATCGAACAGCTCAAGACCCTTGCCGAAGGCATAGATGTTCCCGTCTTCAGCATCGACGGCGAAAAAGACCCGATAAAGGTAGCAAAGGCCGCCATCCTCAAAGGGGGCCAGGAAGGCTATTCCGCGATAATAGTCGACACCGCCGGCCGCCTTGCGGTAGACCAGGAGCTCATGGACGAAATCCGCGCCATGCACGCGGCCGTAAAGCCCACAGAGAGCCTGTTCGTGGTCGATGCCATGACCGGCCAGGACGCCGTCGCCTCGGCCCTTGCTTTCAACGACGCCATCGATTACGACGGCGTGGTGCTCACCAAGCTCGACGGCGACACCCGCGGCGGCGCCGCGCTCAGCATCAAGGCCGTCACCGGCAAGCCCATCAAGTTCGTCTCCACCGGCGAAAAGATGGAAGCCCTGGACATCTTCTATCCCGCGCGTGCGGCCGACAGGATCCTGGGCATGGGAGATGTGGTCTCGCTCGTTGAAAAGGCCCAGGAGGCCATCGACGAGAAGGAGGCGCGCGAAACCCGCAAGAAACTCGCCAGGAACCAGTTCACGCTCAACGACTTCTACAACCAGATCCAGCAGGTCCGCAAGATGGGCGACATCAAGGACCTGGCCGGGATGCTCCCGGGAGTGGGCAAACAGATAAAAGACCTCGACATCGACAACGACTCGGCATTCAAGACCACCGAGGCCATCTACCATTCCATGACTCCCTATGAGCGCGAGCACCCCGAAGCCATCAACGGCAGCCGCCGCAAGCGCATAGCCGACGGCTCAGGCACCTCGGTGCCCGAAGTGAACAAACTGCTCAAGCAGTTCGAAAACTCGCGCAAAATGATGAAGATGGCCGTGGACGGCTCCCTGCGCGAGCGCCTGAAGAACTTCCGCGGCTAGTTATTCCCGAACAGAAGCGCCATGTCTTCATCGAGGCGGTCGGCCGACTCGCCTTCGGGGACGAATTTCCATCCGCCCAGGACGGACCTGTCGTTCAGGTTCTGTTCGTCGAGAATGGCATTCTTCAGGATGAAGCGGTAAACCAGTTCGCGTATTTCGGGGTACCTCGCCACTACACGCCCGGCAATTTCGGTCTTAGGGATTCCCGCACCTTCTATGAGGATGTCCCCTCCTCCGTTGGCACGGTACGAAGTCATTGCCACCGTATACCTTGCGTCCGGATCGAAAGCCCCGCCTCCGGCCAAAGACTCTATCCTGACCCTCTCTCCGTAAGGTTTCGTGACGTCCACGCTATAAATAAGGCCTGCGGCGGAGTCGAAATTATAAGACCTTCTGTCGAAAGACCAGCGCAGCGAGCCGGTGCGCGGATTGGGCGAGGGTGAGATACGGAGAATATGCTCCCCGCCGGGTTCGGCAAGCCACAGATTGTAGGCATACTCCATGTAATCTTTGATTTCACGGCCGCTGAGCTCGAGCTTATAGAGCTGATTCTCATAGGGATAGATGGTAAACATGTCATTGAAGACCAGCACTCCCGCCCGAACGGAGCCGTTATATGTAAGCGGAGCAGCAAAGGACACATCGGCCTTGCTGGCTTCCAGCTGCACCAGGTGCACCAGGTTGATGTACGGACACATTCCGGTATAAGCGTCGCGTGTGAACATGTCTACCGTGAGCATCCCGACCTTCCGGGTGGTGAATGCCTTCACGGCATCATATTCCTTCCGGAAAGCGGCCCTCATGACAGTATCCGTCCTGGCCTTGTCGATTTTGACGAGCCCGGTTTCGATAATTTTGCTTCCGTCGGGGGAAACGCTGATTTTGCCCACTCCAAGATAAGAAGCCCGGCTACCGGTGTTTATGAGGCCTATGGTGTCGTTGTGGAAGGCAACCTGCCTGTGATCGTGCGCGCACACCACGAAATCCACTCCCCTGAGGGTCTTGTAAAGGTCGAGAGCCTGGCTTTCGAGTATGGATCCGTCGCCGTCGCCGGTGCCCGAATGGATGCTGATTATGGTCACGTCGGGTTTCACCCTGGCCTTCACCCGGTCCACGTCCTCCTGCACAAGGGGGATGAGGTCCTTGAACGTCATGCCGCTCCACAGGCTCTCGTCGAGCCACGCGGCCATGTTGGGATTGGTATAACCCAGAACCAGCACCTTCAGTCCGCCCCGCCGGAAAACCTTGTAGAGGGGGAAATACGGCTTGCCGTTGTCGTTGCGGATCGCGTTTCCGCCCAGGAAAGGAATCCCGTGGCGTTTGAGCTCAGAGCCCACCCTGTCATAAACCGCGTGTCCCGCTTCGACGTCGTGGTTCCCGACGGTCACCGCGTCATACTTCATGTATGCCATCAGACGGCTGAAAAGGTGCTCGCTCACGGTGTCGACATAATTGTAGTAATATGCGGCGTTGTCGCCCTGGAGGCAGTCGCCGGCATCGAGGAGAAGCACGTTTTTCGCGCCGTCGGCCTTACGGACGCTGTCCACGTACCAGTTGATGGCCATGAGGCTGGGACGGGTGCGGTTGCTCACGTATGTGGAATCGAACCAGACCCCGTGGACGTCGTCGGTGGTAAGCACGGTAAGTCTGCCGGATTTCGGAGAACAGGCTGCGGCAAGCAGCAGCAGAGACAGTATATATCTGATTTTCATAAGCGTTTTTTGTCGAGATTGAAGCTGAAGCCGAGATGCTGCATCCAGCCAAGGAAGCCCCCGTCGCTGAAATGGAACTGGAAATCTATCTTGAGCGAGATGAGGTCGCTGATACGGGGCTCCCAGCCGAGCTCCACCTTGTCCCAGAAGGGGCACTGGTAGAACGGATCGCCGAAGTAAAGGGCGCTTCCGTACTGGAAGCCTCCGGCGTCGGTGTGGCTGTAGAGATACTGGAGATTGTCGCCGACATAGCTGCAGTTTGACAGGTACACGTTCCATTTGCGCACTACAGCCATGGACTCGAAACCCATGGGGAAACTCTGCGAAGGCTCGAACTTCCTGTCCCACTGGTAGGTGAAGAGGCCGCTCAGCTTGAGAGAAAGCTCCTGCAGGCCGGTCCTCTGCGCGAAATTGGCCCTCACGTAAAGGCCGACCAGATTGTTGTCCACCACCCCGTGCACGGTTTCGCTGCTTGCATAATGGTAGAAGGTGCCCGACCAGCCGGCGTCCAGCCAGTCCAGGGGCTTCCAGTTTCCGGCGCTCACTATCATGAAACGTTCGCGGCCGGTCTGGGTCTTCATGCCTATCCAGTCGGCGCCCAGTTCGCCATAGAAACGAGGTGTCCTGTATTTGAGCAGGAGCCCGTCCATGTTCCTGTCGTTAAACAGGGTGTTGCGGGAGAAAAAGGCGGTCCCGTACTCCCCTTCCCGGAAACGGGCAGGGAACGTTCCCAGCACGGCCTTGAAAGAGCTCCCGTCGCCGAGTTTCGCGCGGGCGTCGTAATACACTACAAGTTCGTCGAGAGTCTTCCGGCTGACCGCCCCGGAACCCATGTCCCGCCGGATGTCGATTCCCAGCGTCAACCTGTGCCGGACCGTGGGGCTCTGGGGCATGCTGAGCCCGATGCTCGGAGTAAGCACCAGCGAGTTGAAAGTACAGGATTCGACCGGAAGCAGCCCATCCTGGCCATAATATGTGTTTCGGATAGCGTCGAACTCCCTGTTCTCGAAGAAATAGTCGAAGTCGGTGCCGTACCTGAACGACGCGGACTGGCCCTGCAAATGCAGTGGCAGGAAAAGCAGTACGGCCGCGGCGAACAGGAGTTTTCTCATTTAACGGGAGTTTATTTTACAAAGATAATTAAATTTGCATTATGATAAAACTCAGCACCCCCGTATCCGCCGGCCCGATGGACGCGCGCATCAGCCTGGAAGACAAGATAATGGTTCTTGGAAGCTGTTTTGCAGACAGCATGGGCTCGAGGCTCACGGACGGCGGTTTCGACGTGTGCGTCAACCCCTTCGGCACGCTGTACAACCCCGTTTCCATCTGCAACGCCGTCGCCAGGCTCGAAAACGGACAGCCCTTCAGGGACGCGGACTGCGTGGAGATGGGCGCCGGAGCGGGGCTCATCTGCTCCTTCTCCCACCACACTTCCTTTGCAAGGGCCACGCAGGAAGAGTTCCTCGCGAACGCAAACGCCTCGCTTTCAGAGGCTTCCGCATTCTGGAAAAGCTGCAGCAAGGTCATCGTCACCCTGGGCACCGCAATGGTCTGGAAAAGGGGAAAAAACGGCGATGTGGTGTCCAACTGCCTGAAGCGCCCGGCATCGGAATTCTCCCATGAAATGCTGGGGGTCACCCACATCTTCGCCCTCCTGCAACTGCTGGTAAGCAGCCATCCCGGTAAGCAGTTCATCTTCACCGTCTCCCCCATCCGCCACCTGGGCGACGGGGCTCATGCCAACACGCTCAGCAAAGCCACCCTCCAGCTTTCGCTGGCCAAGGTCCAGGCCGATTATTTCCCGGCCTATGAGATCCTGCTCGACGAGTTGCGCGACTACCGCTACTACGCCGACGACCTCGTGCATCCCTCCAGGCTGGCCGAGGACATCATCTGGCAGCGTTTCCTCGAATGCGCGGTTGAAAGCGCCGATCTGCCTCAGGTGCTCCTGAACGAAAAGGCGGCGCGCCGTTCAGCGCACCGCCCCATTCACCAGGTATAAAGTTTAACTAATCTTTTCACACAATTCTTTCGGCGTGATTCCCAGGAGCTTCGCCCTTTCGGCAAACTTCGGGAGTTCCTCGCTGAAGAAGCGCTCGCGCGCATCCTTGAGGATTATGTCCTTGGCATCGATCGATACGAAAAAGCCGATTCCACGCTGCTGGTAGATTACACCAAGCGACGTGAGCCTCTCATAGGAGCGCGCCACGGTATTGGGATTCACCCCTATGGATGCGCCGTATTCGCGCACCGAAGGGATACGGTCCTCCGCCTTTATCTCTCCCGAGAGGACCCTGTCGCAGAAGGCGTCTGCAATCTGGAGATAGATTGGCCTGTTGTTGTCGAATTCCATGGCTTACTGCTTTATAGTCTTGATTCTGTGATAGAGGAGGAAATCCACGAGAGCGAATTCGATCACATACATGGCATACTGCACAGTCTTTAATATGCGTAAGAATCCTTCATCGCTGATTTCATCCACATCAATATGCATCTCGAAGCCCGCACCGGCGAAAATCCTGACACCCGCAGCCACGATTATCGAAAGCGCGAGGCTGAGCAGGAAGAGGGCCAGGAAAGTCTTTCCTATCTTGCTCTTCTTGAAGCAGATGGAGCCGAGGGTGAAGACGAGGATGGTAAAACACCAGGCCAGATACAGGGTGTACGGCCAGCTCATGAGCAGAGTGATACCGCCGTCGATCGACAGCTCGTTCCAGGCAGTGTTCAGGCCTCCGGCCATGCCGGCGATAGTCATTTCACCGTATGTATTCGGGAAGATGAGACCAAGCAAACCTTCGCAGGCAGCAGTCTCGGCCAGCATGAAAGCAGGCACCACCACGCATGTCACAAGGAGCATGGAAAACCACTTCTCGAGCTTGGATGCGGGCAGAAGTATCCACGACGAGCCTGCCTTCTTGTCGGTAATGAGGCCATAATGCTTGGCCGGGAAGTAAAGCGCGGCCACTGCAAAAGCAGTGATTATGGAAGGAATCTTAGCTCCCAAGTGCACAGGAGAGAAAGAGCCGGCGCCTATGAAGGAAAAGAGTTCATAGAAGAAGAACATAAACACGGGCATGCCGCCGAGGATGAGCAGGGTGAGCCCGCAGTTGTTCTTCGCATTGGTGAGGTCGTAGACGAAATACTTCCAGAACCTCTTGATATCAAATGTATTATTCATGGCTGAACATTCCTTTAATGAGATCCTTATGCTTGTGTACGGTATTGAAGAGAGCCTCCACGTTAACCTTGCTTTCCCTGGCTTCGGTATTCGGATACACCTGGATGAAACCGCCGGGCAGCTGTTCGCTGTAGAGCGAAGCCGTATTGAAGGTGGTGCCGTAGTCGAAATACAGCTTGTCGGTGATTTCGGCCACCGAAGCGTTCAGGAGCACATCGCACTTGTCCAGAATGACAATGGGGTCGATGATGTTCTCGAGGTCCTTCACCTGATGGGTGGAGATGACTATGGTGCTGTCCTCCGGAGTAAGCGACATGATAACCTTGCGGAACTGCGCCTTGGAGGGGATATCCAGACCATTCGTGGGCTCATCGAGGAAGAGATACTTCACTCCGCACGCGAGCGCGAATGAAATATAGGTCTTCTTGATCTGGCCGGCGCTCATGTGGTTCATCTTCATTTCGGCATTCGTTTCGAAGATGTTCATGGCCTCCATGAACCTGTCCTGCGAATAATTCGGCCAGAACTTGCCGGTATTGGCAGCCCATCGGACGGCCACTTCATTCACTGCGGACACTTCGTCCGGAAGGTAATACAAGTCCTGCAAGAAAGAAGGATGACGGTTGAAAGGAACGTCGCCGTCGACCTCGATAGAGCCCTTAAGGGGCTTCTTGAGGCCGCAGAGAAGGGTCAGCAGAGTGGTTTTGCCCACTCCGTTCTCCCCCAGGAGTCCGTAGATCTTCCCCTCCTCCAGAGAGAGGGAGATATTCTCCAGGCACGGTGTCTGACCGTAGCTGAAACAAAGGTTATTGACTTTTATCATAGTGTGTTAGTTCATTAGTGCACTGCAAAGGTACAACAAATTTTTAAACCTCCAAATTTTTTTGAACTTTTTTTGCTGATAATCACGCAAAGCCTGCCGCCGGCCACGGCAACTCGCCTCCGCGGCAGTACAGGCTGGCGGGCTGCACTACCCTGAGGCGACTGCCGGTTCGGGAGCGGCGGACAGCGGAGCGGAAATTGGTGGCGCGTCTCAACGCGCCCCCCGGAGGCCGGGACGGAGCTTGCGACGCAAGCGATGTCGGTAGGCCGGGAGGGGCGGGGGTAGAGTAGCGGATAAGGGGGCAGAGCCCCCTCGGAGGTCCGGCCGCCCGTCTGGAAGACTCCGCCGCCGCGCGCGGCATCCGGAAAAAAAACGTTTTCTGCAACTTGCTGATTAGCAACATATTACACAAATCCTCCTATGCACTTTCACATAGGAGGATTTACGTATAAGATTGATTATTAACGCTTTACGAAAAAACACTACAGACTGTTGTAAGCGATGCTGAAGGTATCCATCTGGTTCATGTCGCCGGTGGAGAGGCCCTTGTAGAGCCACCTGGTACGCTGCTCGGAGGTGCCGTGGGTGAAGGTGTCGGGAGCGGAGCGGCCATAGGCCTGCTTCTGGAGGAAGTCGTCGCCGATTTTGCCGGCGCAGTTCACCGCCTCTTCGAGGTCGCCCTTTTCGAGGCTGCCAGGAAATCCGCCTGGAGCTCCAGGCGGACGCTGTATTCGTTGGCGGTCACTTCATTGGAACGCGCGCGTATATTGTTGACCTGCTGCAGGATACCGAGTTCGTTCTGGACATGGTGGCCGACTTCATGCGCGATCACATAGGCGTACGCGAAATCTCCCCCGGCCTTCATCTGGTTCTTCATCTGCGAGAAGAAACTCAGGTCGATATACAGGCATTTGTCCGCGGAACAGTAGAAAGGACCGGTCTGCGAAGTGGCATTGCCGCAGCCCGACTGCACCGCACCGGTGAAGAGCACCATGGTGGGCGGATTGTAAGTCCGGTTCATCGACTTGAAGACCTTGGTCCACACGTCCTCGGTGCTGGCCAGGATCTGGCTGGCGAACTGGGCGAGTTCCTGCTCCTCCTGGGTGAATTCGCGGTTGCCCTCGGTCTGGGTGGTAATCATGCCGCCCAGATCGGCCTGGGAAATGACACTGAGCGGATTGCCGCCGAGAAGCCAAGTAATGAGGGCGATGACGGCTATGCCGCCGATGCCCATTCCTGCAACCTTGCCGCCGCCGAGAGACCTGCGGTCGTCCACGTTGCTGCTGGTTCTTCTTCCTTCCAGATTCATCTTGATATTGATTTGGTTATTCGCAAAGATAGTCTTTTTTCGTAAATTTGCAGATATGTCGAAGCTGTTTTTCCTATTGCTCACATTATTTCCTTCAATGGTGGAGGTTCCCTTCCCCGGCGCGCCCTTCCGCATGAGCGCCACGGAAATCACCAACGCCCAGTACGAAGCATTCGACCCTTCGCACAGAGCCCTTCGCGGAGACGGCGGCTTTTCCGTCGCCGACGACGAGGCCGTGGTGAACGTAAGCTGGCATGACGCCCTCGCCTACTGCGACTGGCTGTCCCGGCAGACGGGGAAGCACTACACTCTCCCCACCGAAGAGCAATGGGAATTCGCCTGCGGCCCCGACACCCTCTCCCCCGCCCTGTACAGGCACCAGCAGACCGAGCGCAACCTGGTCGCCATGCCACTTACCGTAGCGACGGGCAGCCCCAACGCCTACGGCCTCTACGACATGCTCGGAAATGTGGAAGAATGGTGCGCGGACCTCTATGCGGAGGGATTCGCGGCGACCAGGGGCGGCAGCCACAACACCCCGATGGAATATGTCCGCAGGGAGGCCAGGATGGCCGCAATCCCCACGGACAGGCATACGCAGATAGGTTTCAGGGTAATCGAGTGCGACCCTTCTCCACTACCCGCGGAAAAGGCATGGTTCCATACAGGCAGGCCCCCTCGCGTAAAGCAGTCTAAAGGCATTTGGAAACGTCCTTCCAAGGCAGCCCTGTGGCTCGAACCGATACCCTTCGTCATCGCCCCCGACAGTCCTGAAACCCCCTTCTACAGCCACAACCACCAGCCCGCCGTCACCTGGTGCGACAACGGCGACCTCCTGGCCATCTGGTTCACCTGCGAACAGGAGAGCGGCCGCGAAATGGTGGTGCTGAGCTCCCGTTTCCGCAAAGGCAGATGGGCTCCAGCCAGCCTTTTCTTCTCCGTGCCCTCAAGGAACGTGACCGGCAGCGCGCTGGCGCATCTCCCCGACGGCACCCTGCTGCACATGAACGGCGTCGCCAACTCCGGAGACTGGCAGAACCTGGCCCTCTGCATGCGCAGAAGCAGCGACAACGGCAAGACCTGGAGCCTCCCGCAGCTGGTGGAGCCCCGGCACGAAGTCAGGCATCAGGTTATCGCGGGCACCCTTGTGCTCCGCGACGGTACCCTCCTGCAATGCTGCGATGCCGGAGCGGGCGGCCAGGACGGCACGGCAGTCCACATCAGCACCGACGACGGCCTCAGCTGGCAGGATACCGGCGGCACCATCCGCGGCATCCATGCGAGCGTCGTGGAACTGTCCGACGGCACCCTCCTCGCCTTTGGCCGCGGCATGCCCATAGACGGCCGCATGCCGAAAAGCGTCTCCACTGACGGAGGATATACATGGGAGTATTCAGCCAGCGCCTTCCCGCCCATAGACAGCGGCCAGAGGCTGGTTTTGAGGCGGCTGAACGAAGGCCCCATCATGCTGATTTCATTCGGCGAGAACGGCATGTTCGCAGCCCTGTCCTACGACGAAGGCGAAACCTGGCCCGTCCGCAAGCTGCTCACCGACGGCAGCGGCCGCACCTACGACGGCGGAGCCTGGACCGGCTCCTTCACCATGGACCCCGGCCACGCCGAGCCCAAGGGCTACCTCGCCTGCACCCAGACCCCCGACGGCGTCATCCACCTCCTCTCCAGCCGACTCCACTACCGCTTCAACATCGCCTGGCTGGAGCAATAAAAAAAACGGCGCCTCGATGAGGTGCCGTTTTTAGCGGATAAACGAGCTTCAGGCGTCTTCGCCGGGCTTCATGGTGGTGTAGACGTTGGTGACGTCTTCATCGTCTTCCAGAAGGCCTACAAGCTTGTCGATGGTGGAACGCTGCTCGGGAGTGACATCCTTGAGCTCGGCATTCGGAATGCGCTCGAAGCCGCCGGAAACGAGTTCGTAACCCTTGTCTTCTATGTACTTCTGGATGGAGCCGTAGGAGGGATAGTCACCGTAGATGACAACTTCCTTGCTGACGTTTCCGTCCTTGTCTTCCACCTCTTCGTCGAAGAGCTCTTCGGCGCCGAAGTCGATCAGTTCGAGCTCAAGCTCTTCCAGATCCATGCCTTCGGTTTCCTTGATGCGGAAAACGCACTTGTGGTCAAACATGAAGCCGACGCTGCCGCTGGTGCCGAGGGTGCCGCCGCACTTGTTGAAATAGCTGCGGACATTGGCGACGGTGCGGGTAGTGTTGTCGGTTGCTGTCTCTACCAGGATGGCGATGCCGAACGGGCCGTAGCCTTCGTAGACAACCTCCTTGAAGTCGCCGGATTTGCTCTCGGTGGCCTTCTTGATGGCGCGCTCGATGTTCTCCTTGGGCATCTGCTCGGAACGGGCCTCGGCCATGAGTGCACGCAGACGGGGATTGCCGGTTACGTCGGGACCGCCCTGCTTGACTGCGACGGTGATCTCCTTGCCCAGCTTGGTGAAAGTACGGGCCATGTGGCCCCAGCGCTTCATCTTGCGCTCCTTGCGGAATTCAAATGCGCGTCCCATATTACTCGCTCACTTCGGTGATGTAACGGGCGATTTCAGCGGCTTCGACGCTCTGGGGATAATTGTCCCTGATGTTCTCGAAGCACTTGAGGGCTGCAGCGTTGTCGCCGAGAGCCTTGTATGCGAGGCCTTCCTTGAACAGGTAGCCGGCGTTGAACACGTTGTCGTTTACGGCAACTGCCTTCTTGTAGGCAGCGATGGCGTTCTCGTACTGCTCCAGGCCTACGTAGGCGTCGCCCTGGCAGGCAAGCGCACGGGCCTTAAGGATGGGCTCCTTGCCATTGTATTTCCTGAGGTAGTCTATCGCATCCTGGAAGTTGCCGAGCTGGAGCTGGCAGATGCCGGCGTACAGATAGACGGCCTTGCCGGCCTTGTTGCCGTAGTCGTCGATAATCTGGGAGAAGCCGAGCACGTTGCCGTCGCCATTGAGGGCGAGCTCATATTCGCCTGCGCGGAAGTTGTTCTCCGCAGGGAACATCTGCTCCTGAGCCTCTGCACACTTGGGCATGTAGATGAAGCGGTTATAGGCGAGGGAGGCAAGCCAGATGACGAGGATGCCGATGATGATGCCCCAAATCCATTTCTTGTTCTTCTCGTAGAACTGTTCGGTACGAGAAAGCTGTTCTGCAGTGTTCTCCTGACGGATTTCCTGCTTTGTCTTTTGCTGAGTAGCCATATCCAGGTATTTTATTTATTCAAAAAAGCCTGCAAAAATAGATAAATAAATGTAAAAAAGCAACAGTTAGTTCTGATGCGCCGGGCGAAGCAGGTCAAGCACGACCTTCACCGGATTGAAAGTCTCCACCGGCACCTCCACGAACAGGGTGTTCCAATCGCTCATACTGCCGTTCCACAGGCCCGGAAGCTCCAGAGCCTTGAGCTCGCGGCCCTGATAGCTCTTGTAGGAGATGAAGCCGGTATTGCGGTCCACATGCTTGAGCAGGTCGAAACGCCTGCCCTTGTAGTCACGCAGGCAGCAGACCAGATCGACCGGGTTGAAATGCGTGGCGCCGGCAAGCGCGGCTGCAGCCACGGGATTGTCCTTGTTGATCTGGACGCTCTCGAGAATCTGGAGCGACGTGGAGCCGTCGGCGCCTTTGACGATGAACGGACCGCCGCCCGGCTCGCCCTGGTTGCGCACCATGCCACACACGCGGATGGGACGGTCCAGCTTGGCTCTCAGGATTTTAGCCCTGGTCTCGAGCCCGTACGGAAGCGAATCGAAATGGATGCAGAGGGTATCGTCCAGCCATTTCTGGATTTCGTCGAGAAGGGCGGGGGTGATTTCCTCGTCGAGGCGGCGCAGATAGCCGAAGATGGTGTCGCGCAGCTGCAGGGCCCTGCCCATCAGCACCTTCTTGTAGAGCGAGGTGACGGGAAGCAGACGCTCCACCGCCACGTTGTCGATGTTCTTGATGCTCACCAGCTCCGCCTCGACCTTGTTCAGATTGTAAATCAGGGCGCCGTGGCCGGCGGGGCGGAACAGGCGCGAACCGTCGTCGCAGAGGAAAGGCTCGTCATTCATGTCGACGGCGATGGTGTTCGTGG
Source organism: uncultured Bacteroidales bacterium (assembly GCA_946185745.1). Classification (GTDB taxonomy): domain Bacteria; phylum Bacteroidota; class Bacteroidia; order Bacteroidales; family UBA932; genus Cryptobacteroides. The sequence goes on along the minus strand of CAMHKQ010000009.1, from coordinate 24,799 downwards.
CGGGATCCTGGAAGGTGAACTCCACGTTGTAACGGACGTCGTAGCGCTTTTCATATTCGGCACGCACCTTTTCAAGGGCGGCCGTGAACAGCTCTTTATGCTCGGGAGAGATTGTGACACAGAGGTTTACGCTGCCGTCGGCATTGCGCATATACTCCTGCCCTTCGACGAGGTGCTCCGCAAACGCGGTGCGGGTCTCCCCGGGATAGCGGTGGAACTCCAGCACCCCCTTCGGCTTGCTGCCGTAACCGAGTCCCTCGCCGGTGAGCAGAAGGCGGGCGGTACGCATGCACTCCGCGTCGTTTCCGGCGCCAGGCGTGCCAAACAGTGCGGGATCGTAGAATGCGAAACGGCCGAGCTCTGCGGTGAGACGGCGGACGGCGTCGTTGGGACGCTCCATCCCTGCGAAGATATCCTTGAACATTCGGGATGCGGCGCCCGAAGCGGGCACGAACTTGAGCCTGCCCCCGACGCTGGCGCTTTCGGAATAAGCCACCGCAGCGTCACGGGCCGCTTCGTCCATCACCTCTATCCCCCTGTCCGGGCGGGCGGGAGCGGTCACTTCGAGCCAGGGAAATCCCTGCTTGAAATAGTTGATCTGTTCTTCTATGGTCATGATTCTAGTAAATATAAAACTCTTTTCTGTAGCGATACTGGATGCGCAGGTTTTCGAACTCTCCGGGATTTGCGCGGAAGATGAAGTCGTCGGTGAAAATGGGATAATTATACTGGAAGAGAGCGGCTATCTGCCCCTGCGTCATTCCGGTAAGGGTCAGTTTCACGGCCGCCAGCTCGTCCATTTCGGTAGGCGGGAAGAAATCGTACAGCTGACTGATTTCGAAGAAGCGGGCTACGGCGCGGACGGCCATGGCCGTACCCCTCTGCTTGCCCTGGTAGGAATAGCCCGCGATGTGGGGCGTGGCTATGTCCACCATGCTCATAAGTGTCTGGTTTATATCGGGTTCGTGATTCCAGGTATCGATTATCACCGGCCCCAGTTTGGGGATTGCGTTCATGAGGGCGTCGTCCACCATCACCTCTCCCCTGGACGTGTTGATGAAGAAAGCGCCCAGTTTCATCTTGTCGAAGAAGGCGGCGTTCGCCATGCGGCGGGTCTCGTCGGTAAGGGGCACGTGCAAGGTGACGATGTCCGAATTCTCGAGCAGGTAGTCGAGGCTGCAGAACTGTGTGGGTCCTTCAGCCGCTTCGCGGGGCGGGTCGTTCAGCAGCACCTTGAAACCGAGATGGCGCGCGGCCTGCTCCACCCTGGACCCTACGGAGCCCACTCCTATGATGCCGAGCGTGGAGCCCGTGAGGGGGATGCTCTTGCGGGACGCGGCCCCGTAGAGGGCGGACAGCACATAGTCCATCACTCCCCCGGAATTGCAGCCGGGAGCGTTCTGGACGAAGATGCTGTGCGCCCTGCACCAGGGAAGGTCGATGTGGTCGGTGCCGATGTTCGCCGTGGCGATTATCTTGACCGGCGTGCCTTCCAGCAGATAGGAGTTGCAGCGGGTACGGGTGCGGATAATGAGGGCGTCGGCGTCCAGAAGGTCTTCGCGGCGGATTTCCGCCCCGGGCTTGTAAACCACAGTGGCGTAAGGCTCGAAAACACCTTCCAGAAACGGAACGGAGGAATCTGCAACAATCTTCATATCTATTTAATCCTTAATTCTTTAACTGTCTGTTCAAGCTCTCCTTCGCGGATCATGAGAGGGTCGTCGGCGAGGATGGCGTTTATCTTTTCAAGCAGCGAGGCCTTCTGCATCCCGAGCTGCGTTGCAAGCACCGAGGAGTTCAGGGTGACGTACAGCACCCCGTCGCGGAAGAACTTGCGGATCGTGAAATCCCCCGCCCCGCTGGCCTCTTCCCACGCGAGGAAAACCCGGCGGGTGTTCAGCGTGGCGCCGAGACGCTCGCTCCGGAACATCTCCTTCAGGGCCTCGGCAACGGTGATGGCCTGCTTGCGGGCGATGCGGCTCATAGCCTGGTAAAGACGCCTCCCTTCGCCTCATAATAGCTGCGGTCGGCCGTGATGGAATCCACTATGCCGTTGAGCCTCAGTTTGTTGCTGTCTGTCAGGAAAATCTGGCCGAAGGCCTCCCCCGCCACCATCTCGAGCAGGTTCTGCACGCGGCCCAGATCCAGCTTGTCAAAGAGGTCGTCAAGGAGCAGGATGGGCGGATAGCCGGCCCTTTCCTTCATGATTTCGTACTGCGCGAACTTGAGCGCCACCAGGAAGGACTTCTGCTGGCCCTGGCTGCCGCAGTTGCGGATTGCGTGGCCGTCGAGCTCGAAGCTGAAGTCGTCGCGCTGGAGGCCGGAAACGGTGTATCCCAGCGCCATGTCGCGTTCGCGGCGGGCGGACGCCAGCTCGGTGAAGCGGCTCTTGAGGAGCTCGGACCGGTAGCTCACCGACACGTTCTCCCTGCCCCCGGAAATCTGTGAATAATAACGCTTTACGAGGGGATTCAGGCCCTTGGCGAACTCTTCCCTGCGCTCGCAGAGAGGCCTTGCCAGCGCCTCCATCTTTTCGTCCAGGATATCCAGAAGCGAAAGATCGGGATGCTCGGCCTTGAGGAGGCTGTTGCGCTGCGAAAGGCAGCGGTTGTACTGCTGCAGGCCGTCGAGATAGGCCGCGTCCATCTGCGAAAGCACCGAATTCACGAAACGGCGGCGTTCGTCCCCGGAGTCGCTCACCATGGAAACGTCGGCCGGAGAAACCATTACGATGGGAATGAGGCCGATGTGGGAGGAGATGCGGGGACAGGGTTTGTCGTCCCTCCGCAATTTCTTTTCCTCCCCCACCTGGATGGCGATGCGGGTATCGGGCCCCGAGGGCATGGAATAGCAGCCCGAGATGGCGAAAGAGCCGGTGCCGTAGCGGAAGTTGAAGCGGTCTGCCGTAAACGCGCTCTTGGTCATGGAAAGGTACCATATGGCATCGAGCAGGTTGGTCTTACCCTCGCCGTTGCCCCCGGAAATGCAGTTCAGCTTTTCAGAAAACTCGAGCTCCTGAAGCTCGATGTTCCTGAAATCCTTGACCACTATTTTGCGGAGTACTGGCATATGTAATCTCAATCATGCAAAGATAGCTATTTGAATGTTGAAGTCAAAGTATTTTTAGTTATATTTGCACTCTGTAATCAACAAGAAATATGAGTATACAGGAAGATAAAATCGCGAAACTTGTGGACCGCCGCGCGGCGGCGCGCCTCGGAGGCGGCCCCAAGCGGATTGAGGCACAGCATGCCAAGAACAAGCTCACCGCCCGCGAAAGGCTCGAGCTGCTTCTCGACAAGGATTCCTTCGAGGAATTCGACATGTTCGTGCAGCACCGCTGCACCAATTTCGGCATGGAGGCCACCCATCCCGACGGCGACGGCGTCGTGACCGGTCACGGCACCATCGGCGGCAGGCCGGTGTTCGTATACGCCCAGGACTTCACAGTAAGCGGCGGCTCCCTCAGCAAGACCATGAGTGAAAAGATATGCAAGGTCATGGACATGGCCGTGCGCGCCGGCGCTCCCGTCATCGGTCTCAACGACTCCGGCGGAGCCCGCATCCAGGAGGGCATCGACGCCCTGGCCGGCTACGGCGAGATCTTCGAGCGCAACATCCTTGCGAGCGGCGTCGTCCCGCAGATTTCCGGCATCTTCGGCCCCTGCGCAGGCGGAGCGGTCTACTCCCCCGCCCTCACCGACTTCACCCTCATGGTAAAGAACACCTCCTACATGTTCCTTACCGGTCCCGCCGTGGTCAAGAGCGTCACCGGCGAAGACGTCACGAGTGAAGAGCTCGGCGGGGCCGCGGTGCACGCCACCAAGAGCGGCGTGGCCGATTTCGCGGCCGAAAACGAGCAGGAAGGCATCGAGACTATAAAGAAGCTCTTCAGCTACCTGCCCCAGAACAACATGGAGACCGCCCCGGAGCGTGAGACCTCCGATCCGGTTTCCCGCGTTTCCGACGTCCTCAACTCCATCATCCCCGACAATCCCAACAAGTCGTACGACATGTACGACGTGATCGCCGAGATCGTGGACGACCGCGACTTCTTCGAAATCCACAGGGACTTCGCCCGCAACATAATAGTCGGCTTCGCCCACATGGGCGGCCGCGGTGTCGGCATCGTAGCCAACCAGCCCAAGATGCTGGCCGGCGTGCTCGACATCAACGCCAGCCGCAAGGCAGCCCGCTTCGTGCGCTTCTGCGACGCCTTCAACATCCCCCTGGTCACCCTGGTGGACGTTCCCGGCTTCCTCCCCGGCACCCAGCAGGAGTACGGCGCGGTTATCCAGAACGGCGCCAAGCTGCTCTACGCCTACGGCGAGGCCACGGTTCCCAAGGTCACCGTCACCCTCCGCAAGGCCTACGGCGGCGCGCACATAGTCATGAGCTGCAAGCAGCTGCGCGGCGACGTCAACTACGCCTGGCCCACCGCCCAGATCGCGGTCATGGGTGCCGACGGCGCAGTCAACGTGCTGTACAGCAAGGCCGTAAACGCAGAGACCGACCCTGCAAAGCAGGAGCAGATCCGCGCCGAGAAGAAGGCGGAATACGAAGAACTCTTCAACAATCCTTACCAGGCAGCCCAGAAGGGCTATATCGAAGACGTCATCGAGCCGCGCAACACGCGTTTCCGCGTAATCCGCGCCCTCTGCACTCTGGAAGGCAAGAGACAGGACGTCCCCGCCAAGAAACACGATAACCTGCCGCTGTGATGAACCCTCTTTTCATACTTCTGCAGACATCCGAGCTCACCGAAGGCGCGAAGCGCATGGCGGCCACCGACCCGCACGGCTGGACGCTCACGCTCATCGCCGTCACAACCGTGTTCTCGGCCCTCGTCATCCTCTTCGCCATCTTCACCATAGTCGGCAAGATTTCAATGAGGATGGATGCCCGGAACGCCGCGCCCGCAAAACCCGCCAAACCGGCGAAGAAGCCTAAAAAGGCTGTCGGGAGCGCTCCCGACGCCGAAGTGGCTGTCGCCATCGCTCTGGCGCTCGACGCCGAAAACGGCGGAGATGTCCCCGTTGCGATCGCCACGGCCCTCGCCCTGCACCTCGGCACATCCGTGCACGACAGCGAACCCTTCGTAATCACAATCAACCGCGCTCCTTCCGCATGGAGGAATCCCGCCCTCAACTTCAGGAAAAATCCGAACAAATGACAAACTATAAGTTCAAAATCAACGGCAAGCCCTATGAGGTTTCCGTAAACGGCATAGCCGACGGCACCGCGGACGTCACTGTAAACGGTGTAAACTATTCTGTTGAAATCGAAAACGCCCCCGCTGCGGTCACCGCTCCGGCCCCGGCTCCGGCTGCAAGCGCAGCTCCCGCCGCACCCGCTGCTGCGGCAGCCCCTGCCGGCGGCAAGATGGTAGCATCCCCGCTTCCGGGCGTCGTCATCGACGTATGCGTCAAGGAAGGCGAGGCCGTCAAGCGCGGCCAGAAGCTCGCCGTCCTCGAGGCCATGAAGATGGAGAACGAGATCCTCTCCGAATCCGACGGCACCGTCACAAAGATTTTCGTAAAGAAGGGCGACTCCGTGCTCGAAGGAGCCGACATAGCCACCATAGCATAAATGGACAGCATCGTAGAAAGCCTGCAGCAGTTCTGGTCCTTCACCGGCTTCGCGAACGCCACCTGGGGCCACATTGCGATGATAGTCATAGGGTTGATTTTCATCACCCTGGGCATCGTCAAGCACTGGGAGCCCCTGCTGCTCGTGCCCATCGGCTTCGGCATGATCATCGGCAACATTCCGGTGCTCATGGGGCTGAAAGTCAGCATTTATGAAGAAGGCTCGGTTCTGAACATCCTGTATCACGGTGTACGGAACGGCTGGTATCCCCCGCTGATCTTCCTCGGCATAGGCGCAATGACCGACTTCAGCGCCCTCATTTCGCAGCCACGCCTGATTCTGATAGGCGCAGCCGCGCAGATGGGCATCTTCGGAGCCTACCTGCTCGCGCTCGCCCTCGGGTTCACGCCAAATGAGGCCGGTGCAATCGGCATAATCGGCGGCGCCGACGGTCCCACCGCCATCTTCCTCAGCGGCAAGCTGGCACCGGATCTGATGGGAGCCATAGCCGTGTCGGCCTACTCGTACATGGCGCTGGTGCCTGTCATCCAGAAGCCCATCATGCTGCTGCTCACCACCAAGAAGGAGCGGATCATCCGCATGCCGGCCCCGCGCAAGGTTTCCCAGCGCGAGAAGATCATTTTCCCCATCGTGGGCTTCCTCTGCACCGCTTTCATAGTGCCGAGCGGCCTGCCGCTGCTGGGTATGCTCTTCTTCGGCAACCTCCTCAAGGAGAGCACGGTAACCCGCCGTCTGGCCGAGAATGCACGCGGTCCCATCATCGACATCGCCACCACTCTCATCGGTCTCACCGTGGGTGCCTCCACCCAGGCCGACGTGTTCCTGAACGCCCGTTCTGTGAAGATTTTCCTTCTCGGCCTGCTGTCGTTCGTGATCGCCACCACCTGCGGCGTGCTCTTCGTCAAGTTCATGAACCTTTTCCTGAAGGAAGGCCACAAGATCAACCCGCTCATCGGCAACGCCGGCGTATCCGCCGTTCCCGACAGCGCCCGCGTGTCCGAAACCGTAGGCCTCGAGGCCGATCCCGGCAACCACCTGCTCATGCACGCCATGGCCCCCAACGTCGCCGGCGTCATCGGCTCCGCCGTCGCCGCGGGTATCCTCCTCGGGTTCCTGGGGTAGGACGAAGCGGTATCCAGCCAGGATTCCCGGGACCAGCACATCGCGTGAGTGCAGCTTCCGCGCGAACGCAACTATTTAATAATCAAGCAATTAGATAAAATGACCTCGGAAATTCTCCGAGGTCATTTTCGTTAAAGTACAGCAAGTCAATTACTTATACTCACGGGACGAACTCGTCCACCGGTTCCGGCCAGGCAATTACATTTATGTGCATTTTTGCACTGCTCTCATAAAAAAAGCCACCCTCCCGGATGGCTTCGCTTGCATCAGAACAATCTTATACCCAATTTGGCGTACATCATTGTCATGTTTGGAACCGTACTGTTGCCGTATGGATGCAGATACTGGACGCCAAGGCCCACAAAGGGCCCGAACCTGTTCATTTTTACTCCCCAGCGTACTTCAAACTTAGGAATCAGGTAGCTCAAATCTGACTTGTAGATAGTGCTGCTGCACGATAAAACCGGTTCCAAAAATGACTTCCTGCCAAGATTGAAGGTATAACTGGCACCCAGTCCCAGCGTTCCAGTCTCATTGAAATTCTTGGTTGTCGTCATATTCATCATGTTGACATCCATTGTAATGGGAACGAAAACAGCTACATGCTCATTGAACCGGTATCCAAGGGAATAATCAAAAGACCTGTACGCGAAATCCTTTGTAGTAAAATTGGCATGGGGGGCTCCTCCGAAACTATAGCCCATAGACATGTAGAGATGATCAAACGGTCTGTTCTGGGCAAAGGAGACAGTGGCAAGACTTAACGCTAGCGTAACAACGGCAAAGAATTTTTTCATCATAAACTTATAGATTACTGTTAATGACCTTGATCATAAGCAACACGTATGCCATTATGAAATGCCCGCCGGATACGCTGGAGGCCCACACCGTGGCCGTAGATGCCCGGTCAAAGCCGGGCATGACGCAGTTGGAGGAGCCGGGCATGACAGGAAACGGGTATGCAAGGCTCCGGCTGAACTAAAGCCTCTTGCGGATTTCTTCCGACTGCTTCTCGTAGCCGGGCTTGTCGAGGAGGGCGAACATGTTCTTCTTGTACGCCTCCACTCCGGGCTGGTTGAAAGGATTGATGCCGAGCAGGTAAGCCGAAACGCCGCAGGCGAACTCGAAGAAGTAGAAGATGGCTCCGAGGTTATACTCGTCCACCTTTTCGATGCAGAGCTCCAGCTGGGGCACGCCGCCGTCGATATGGGCGAGCTTGGTGCCGAGCTGGGCCATCCGGTTGCAGTACTCCACGTGCTTGCCGGCCAGGAAGTTGAGCTGGTCCAGATTCTGCTCGTCGCTGCCGATAGTGAGGCTCCGCTTCGCATTCTCCACCGTCACGGTGGTCTCGAACATCACGCGGTCGCCCTCCTGGATGAACTGCCCCATGGAATGGAGGTCGGTGGTGAACACCACGCTTGCAGGGAAGATACCCTTCCCTTCCTTGCCCTCGGACTCGCCGTAAAGCTGTTTCCACCATTCGCCGAGGTACTGCAGGCGCGGGTCGAAGCTCACCAGCACCTCGACCTTCTTGCCGAGCTTGGAGTAGAGCAGATTGCGCATTGCCGCATACTGTATAGCCGCATTATCCTCAGATTTTACGAACATCTGTTCACGGGTGTCAGCGGCGCCGCGAAGCATTGCGCGGACGTCGTAGCCGGCCACCAGGATGGGAAGGAGACCGACGGGAGTGAGCACGCTGAAACGGCCCCCGACGTTGTCGGGAATAACGAAGGTGCGGTAACCCTCCTGGTCGGAGAGGGTCTTGAGAGCACCCCTCTTGGCGTCGGTTACGGCCACGATGCGGCTTGCCGAGTCGGTGTATGTCTTGTCGAGGTATTCCTTCACGATGCGGAAGGCGACGGCAGTCTCGGTAGTGGTGCCGCTCTTGCTTATGACGATGCAGGCGGTGTTGCACAGAGCCATGAGGTCCATCAGCTCGGCGAGATAATCCTCGCTCATGTTGTTGCCGGCAAAGACTACCCTGGGAGCGTCCTTCTTGGGAAGGAACTGGTGCGAAAGGGCCTCCAGGGCGCAGCGGGCGCCCAGATAGGAACCGCCTATGCCAAGGACCACCACGAGGTTCACCCCGCGGGCTTTCCAGTCGTCGCGGATGTCCTCACAGGCCTTTATCATGCTTTCAGGCGTAGTTGTCGGGAGGTCTTTCCAGCCGAGGAAATCATTTCCGGCGCCGTTTTCGGCCTGAAGGGTGTCGAAAGCGTCGAATGCTTTCTTCAAATATTCCTTGTAGTCTGCGTCTTTCACGAAGGGGTTGCAGCCACCCAGATTGATCTTTACCATAGCGATTATTACTTTGCAGTCACAAATGTACACAATTTTTGCTCAATTGGCTATATTTGCAAAGAGATAAAGCCTTTTGACAATGAGACCCGGACATCTTTTCTCCATTCTGGCCGCTTCCCTGCTGCTTGCCGCCTGCGGCACCGCCAAAACCGCACAGTCACCGGTTGCTGCCACCCCCACCCATGATTTCCCCGAACTGAAACAAGAAGGCAGGACGGCCATAGTGGCCCACCGCGGCTACTGGAACTGCGCCGCCGCCGGATTCGCCCAGAACAGCCTGGGATCCCTGCGCGAAGCCCAGGCAGAGAAATTCTGGGGCAGCGAATGCGACGTCCATCTCACGTCAGACGACATAGTCGTAGTGCACCACGATGCCACCATCCGCGGCCGCAGCATCCACAAGAACACCCTTGACGATTTCGCTCCGTACCGCCTCAAGAACGGCGAACCGCTGCCCACGCTCGAAGAATACCTCATCCAGACGAAGGAAAGCGCACAGACCGTCCTCGTTATCGAACTCAAGCCGCAGGACAACGCCGCCCGCGAAGACAAGCTGGTTGAGATCACCCTTAGTGAACTGCGCAAACAGGGCCTCTATCTGCCCGAAAGGATAGCCTTCATCTCGTTCAGCAAGCACATCTGCGACCTGATAGCCAGGGAATGCCCCGGCTTCACCAACCAGTACCTGAACGGCGACCTTAGCCCCGAGCAGCTCGCCGCCGACGGCATCAACGGCCTCGATTACGAGCAGTCGGTCTTCTACAGGGATCCCACCATCGTGGCCCGCGCCCACACTCTCGGAATGAGCGTCAACGTTTGGACAGTGAACGGAGCCAAGGACCTCCGCTTCTTCATCGGGCTCGGGGTGGACGCAATCACCACCAACGAGCCCATGCTTCTGCGCGAGCTCCTCGACAACAGGGAATTCAGGAATTAACGCCTCTCCAGGAACCTGGCGATGAACTCGACCCGGCGCGAGAACACCTCGTAGTCGAGGGTTGAAGCCGTGTCGTCCGGCCGGTTGGTATTAAGTGTTATGCCGGAAGTGAAGAGGATGACCGGCACACCTCCGGAAAGGAAGCCCTTGTGGTCCCCTATCCTGCGGTAAAACAGGTCGGTGAAAGAACGGCTGCGGTAGTAGTCGTAATAAAGGTGCAGCATGAGGCCCTCGTTGCACTTTTCAAAAGCCTTCGAATACCTCTCTGCCCCCAGCGCAATGAGGTAATCCGGCCAGTATTTGTCTACCGGAGCAAGGGTACCGCCGAGGATATCCAGATTCACCACCAGCGAGAGCTTGCGCCCGCGCAGGGACTCCTGAAGCGCCGCGGAGCCGGACAAGCCCGAATTATGCCCGTCCACGAATGCCAGCACCACGTCGCTGCGGCCCTTCAGCCGTTCCGCCAGAGCCAGCAGAGCCGCCACCCCGGAAGCGTTGCTGTCCGCCCCCGGATAGAGAGTGCCGTCGAGCACCCCAAGCCCGTCGTAGTACGCCATCACCAGAATCAGCGGTTTCCGGGCCGAAGGGTTCCCGGTAAGGGCCGCATCTCCCAAAATCCCAAGCGGCCCGGCCGGGAACCCTTCGGCCGTCACTGCCACTATGTTGTGCCCCACCTTGTCGGAACCGGCGCTGAACGACTGGATATCAAATACATAACCCATGTCACGCAGCCTCCGGCAGATATATGAAGCCGCATCGAACGCCGCCGGCGAACCCGCAGCGCGCCCGCCGCAAAGGCTGTCGGAAAGGAACTCCACGTCCTTGCGGAGCAGGGCCTTGTCCACCTTCACCTGCCCCTCGGCAATCACCGGGATGTACGCATGCATCGCGGCGGGCCAGGCAAGAAACAAAAAAAGGCAGATTATTTTGAAGCGCGCCGTCATTTTGGGCACAATTAATGCTATCTTTGTAAGTCCAGAAGGCAAATTTAGTGAAAAAAACACTTGCGGCAATACTATTTTTCCTGAGCCTGTGCATCGCCGCACGGGCCCAGTACGACCGCGACGTCTTCTTCATCAGGGGACGCACCGCCCTGCAGGACGGCAAGTACGCCCTCGCAATCGAGAATTTCAACATCCTTGCCAGCCTCGACACCACCGACTACTGGAACTATTTCTTCCGCGGAATTGCCAAATACAACCTCGGCGACATCCGCGGCTCCCAGCAGGACTTCGACAGGTCGGTGCGCATCAATCCCGTCTTCACCAACGGCTACCACTACAGGGCCATCACAAAAAGCCGCCAGGGCCAGTACGACGAGGCTCTGGAAGACCTCGAGACTGCAATAAAGCTCCGTCCCGGCTTCAGCGGCCTGTACTACAGCCGCGGAGTCACCTATTTCCTCGCCAGGCGCTTCGACGGCGCGGTGAAAGACTTCGACTACTACATACGCAAGGAGCCGAAAGACCCGGGCGCCTACCTCAACCGCGGCGCCTCTCAACTGTTCCTGGGCGACACCACCAAGGCCCTGGAAGACTACAACAAGGCCATTTCCCTCGACCGTTTCGAGCCCGAGGGCTACATGCGCCGCAGCCGGCTCTACGCCGCCCAGGGCAAATACGAAGACGCCCTCGCCGACATGAACCGCTCCATAGGGCTGGACAGCACCAACACCCTGGCCTTCTTCAACCGCGCCCTCCTCTACTACGACACCAAAGACTACAACGCCGCCATGGCCGACCTCAACCGGGTTCTCAAGGACGAGCCCGGCAACGCCCTCACCCTCTACAACAGGAGCCTTATCAGCGCCCAGGTCGGGGACTACGAATCGGCGCTGTACGACATGGACCGAGTCATCAACATCAACCCCGGCAACGTCCTGGCCTATTTCAACCGCGCCTCCTATTTCATAGAGATGAACCGCTGGCAGGACGCCCTGGCCGACTACAACAAGGCCATCGAGCTCTATCCCGACTTCGCAAAGGCCTACATGAACAGGGCCTATGTCGAGAACATGCTGGGGCTCACCCGCGCCTCCAAGGCCGACTACGAGACCGCCCGCAAGAAGGTGGCCGAATACCGCATCAAGAACGCCAGCGGCGAGGCCTCCTTCGCCGACACCACCCGCAAATACTCCGCCCTGCTGGCCCTCGACGCCGATTTCGCCCGCAAAGACTTCGACAACGAACTCCTCCAGCACCGCGACGTCGACATCCGCCTGAAGCCCCTCTACAAGTTCCGCCTGGCCCAGGAGCAGGAGAACGCCAGTACCGCCCTCAGCCGCAGGTTCGACAATCCGCTCATAGACCGCTTCGGCAGGGCCGTTCCGGTGCCCGTCGTAATCTCCAATTCCGACACCCTCCGCAACCTCATGCTCACCACCAGGAGCCTCGGCAGCATCCTGGCCGGCGACACCGCCTCCGGAGCGGGCAAGACAGGCCTCAGCCCGTCCGAAATCTCCTTCCTCAAGGGCGTGTACGACGTGCAGAACAAGCAGTACAGCAGCGCCCTGCAGAAGTTCGACGACGCCGTGAACCAGGCGTCCGACGAGGCCTCCAGGGCCGGCTACGAGCGCTTCTACAAGGCCTTCTACCTCATGAACAGGGGTGTGCTCAGGGCCGAGATGATAGACTTCATAGCCAGCATCGAGAGCAACGTCCAGACGCTCACCATGGACGACCAGGGCGCCACCAGGGCAAGGGTGAGCGACCGCGTGGACCGCAGTTACGACTACTCCGAGGCCATCGCCGACATGCAGGACGCAATCGCCATCCTTCCGGACATCCCCTACCTGTACTTCAATCTCGGCAACCTCAACTGCCTGTCCGGCCAGATGGTCGAGGCCATCGACAATTACGACAGCGCCATCCGCATCTACCCGCATATGGGAGACGCCTACTACAACCGCGGCCTGGTGCTCATCTACCTGAAAGACAAGGAGAAAGGCTGCATTGACCTCTCCCGTGCCGGCGAGCTGGGCGTGGCCGACGCCTACAGTGTAATCTCCAAATACTGCGAAGAAGATGTCCAGCAATAGCGGAGTTTGGTTCCAGTCGTTCTGTAGCGGCAGTTCGGGCAACTGCTACTACCTCGGCACCCCCCGCGGCGGCATACTCATAGACGCCGGAGTGGGAATCAGGACACTCAAGGCCAATCTGGTGAGGCTGGGCCTCTCTTTCGACGACATCGCCGCCGTGCTCGTGACCCACGACCATTTCGACCATATCCGCTCCCTCGGCTCCTACTGCAAGAAGCTGGGCAAACCGGTCTGGATGACGCAGGAGCTCCGCAAAGCCCCGGCAGTAGGCTGGATGACCGGCGAACACCTGCCCCCGGTGGTGAGGCTCTTTCCCGACGAAGGCCCGGCCGAAATCATTCCCGGCCTGCTTTCCGCCACACCCTTTGTCGTGCCCCACGACGCCACCCAGACAGTGGGCTTCAACATCGAAATCAAAGGCCACCGTTTCGTAATAATGACCGACACCGGCGCCGTCACCGAAGAGGCCATGGCCTATGCCCGCCAAGCCGACACAGTGGTAATAGAGGCCAATTACGACCTCTACATGCTGCGCCACGGCCCCTATCCGAAAGACCTCCAGGACCGCATCTGCGGAGGCCATGGGCACCTGTCCAACGACGAGTGCGCCGCCGCCGTGAAGGCCTTCATGCACGAAGGCCTCCGGAACGTGTTCCTCTGCCACCTTTCAGCCCAGAACAACACACCCGAAGCCGCCCTTGAGGCGGTGGGCGCGGTGCTTGCAGGCACCGGCGTCCGCCTGGCGGCCCTCCCCCGCACCACGACGAGCGTTTTCTATGAGCTTTAGACGCTTCAGCGCTTCTTCATTTGAGCGAATTTTACTATATTTGTAAATTATGAAGGAGTTTATGAACCTGCTCAGGCGCTACGTGCGCCCATACAACGGATACATCGCGGGTTCACTGGCCCTGAACATCCTCTCGGCCATCTTCAACATTTTCTCCTTCAGCCTCATCATCCCCATCCTGAACATCCTTTTCGGGCTCAGCGACAAGGTCTACAGCTTCATCCCCTGGGATACCGCCTCCGTCAGCCTCCGCGAAAAGGCCGTCAACAACGCCTACTGGTACGTAAGCGGCCTCATCGGGCAGCACGGGGCGGTGACGGTGCTCATCTTCCTGGCGTTGTTCATGATAGGCATGACCATACTCAAGACAGCCTGCTATTTCGGCGCCTCGGCCGTCATGGTTCCCATACGCACCGGGCTGGCCAGGGACCTCCGCAGGGACCTCTACGACAAAATCCTGCGCCTCCCGCTGGGTTTCTTCACCAGCGAGCGCAAAGGCGACATAATCGCCCGCATGAGCGGCGATGTGCAGGAGGTGGAGAACTCCGTCACCGGCAGCATCGACATGCTCGTGAAAAACCCGGTGCTCATAGTCTTCTATGTGGGCACGCTCTTCTTCATTTCTTGGCAGCTCACGCTGTTCGTGCTGATCTTTGCGCCCCTCATGATGTGGCTCATGGGGGCGATAGGCCGCAACCTCAAAAGGCAGTCATCCGAAGCGCAGAGCCTCTGGAGCGACACCATGAGCCAGGTGGACGAGACCCTCGGCGGCCTGCGCGTAATCAAGGCCTTCCTGGCCGAAAAGAAGATGAGCGCACGCTTCGCGGGCGTCACCGGCGACATGCGCCGAAAAACCTCCAGGGTGCTCACCCGCCAGGCTTCAGCGCATCCCGTGAGCGAGCTGCTCGGCACCATAATGATCTGCATAGTCCTCTGCTTCGGCGGGGCGCTTGTCATTTCGGGACGTTCCTTCATAGACGCCCCCACCTTCATATTCTACATGGTCATCCTCTACAGCGTCATACAGCCCATAAAAGACCTCGCGAAGGCCGCCTACAACATCCCCAAGGGCATGGCCAGCATGGAGCGCATAGACCGCATCCTGAACGCGCAGAACACCCTTCAGGAGGCCCCCGACGCCGTGGATATCAAAGACTTCACCGATGCCATAGAATACCGGAACGTCTCCTTCTCGTACGAAGACGGCAGGGAGATTCTCCACGACATAAACCTGCGCATAGGCAAGGGACGCAAGATTGCCATAGTTGGTACTTCCGGAGGCGGCAAGTCCACCATCGCGGACCTTCTCCCCCGCTTCTACGACGTCTGCAAGGGCTCCATCCTCATCGACGGCACCGACATACGCAAGCTCAGCGTCCGGTCGCTCCGCTCCCTGATGGGCATAGTGGGCCAGGAGCCGGTGCTCTTCAACGACACCATCTTCGGCAACATCGCCTTCGGCAAGGAAAGCGCCACCATGGAGGAGGTAGTGGCCGCTGCCAAGACCGCCAACGCCCATGAGTTCATAATGGAGAAGGAGCAGGGCTACGACACCAACATCGGCGACCGCGGAGTCAAGCTCTCGGGCGGCCAGAGGCAGCGCCTGGGCATAGCCAGGGCCATCCTGGGCAATCCGCCCATACTCATTCTTGACGAAGCCACCGCGGCCCTCGACACCCGCAGCGAACGGCTGGTCCAGGACGCGCTCGACAGGATCATGTCGCAGCGCACCACCATAGTAATCGCCCACCGGCTCAGCACCGTCAGGGACGCCGACGAAATAGTCGTGGTCGAAGACGGCGCCATAGTGGAAAGGGGCTCGCATGAAGAGCTCCTCGCCCTCGGCGGACAATACAAGAAACTTTACGAAATGCAAGTCCTATGACAAGCACAAAGACCATACTTTCAAGAATCCTTTTCTTCCTCTATCTTGCGGCAATAGCCTTCCTGTGTTTCATGAAGGTAGATAAACTGCCTGACATCCAGCGTGTTATCTTCGGCATCCCGGCTGACAAACTGGCCCATTTCCTGATGTTCCTGCCTTTCCCTATCCTGGCCTACCTGGCCTACGACCACGTCACCGACAAGCCGTGGAGATGCGTGCTGTTCGCCGTCATGAACTTCCTTTGCGGCGCCGCCGTAGCGCTCCTCACCGAATACATCCAGGGACTTCTGCCCTACCGCAGCCGCGACCTGGGCGACTTCAAGGTCGACCTGCTGGCCATAGGCATCAGCACGCTGCTGGTTTTCATCATAGACATCTGCCACACCAGGAACAGGAACTGACCTCACCATGAAAAGACTCCTCCAAGTACTTGCCGTCCTGCTGCTTGCAGCCCCCGCCGCCCTCGCCCAGGGCGAAATGACCAGGGCCTTCAAGAATTTCGGGGACTCCCTCACCGCCAGGGCCCGTGAACGCTTCAACGTCAAGTCCGACATGACCGTATGGCGCGCCATGAAGCGCGACAACGAAGTGGACATCTACTTCGAGCGCAACTTCGCCGACTTCCCCTGGCGCCGCGACGACTACAACTGGCTCATGCAGCGGATACGCGAGTTCTGGCCCCGCGAAGCCGACAGCTACAGGCCGGGAAGCATCTACTGCAGGAACGTTCCCGTCGAAGACCTGATCACCCCCGGAATAGGAAAAAGCAACGGCCAGCCGCTCGAGTACCAGTTCTCCTTCAGGGAGCATGTGACCCAGAAGCCCTTCGTGGAGAACCTCGACGCCAAAAAGTTCAAGAAAGGCATGAACGGCCGCAACATCGCCCTCTGGCATAGCCACGGCCTGTATTACGACCGCGGTCCCGGCCTCTGGAGCTGGCAGCGCACACCCATCTTCCGCACTTACGAAGACGTGTTCACCCAGAGTTTCGTGCTGCCCTTCCTGATGCCCATGCTGGAGAACGCCGGCGCCTATATAATCTGCCCTCGCGAGAGGGACACCCAGACGCTCGAGGTGGTGTGCGACAACGACCCCCACTACACCCGGGCGAGCTCCTATGAAAAGAGCATCTGGGCCGATGCCTTCGATGAGCCCCTTCCCGCACGCACCCACGGCAATTACTCCGAAAAAGGCAGCTGGACCAGCGCAGGAGAGGGATTCGCCGACACCAAGCAGATCTACCTGCAGGAAGACAACCCCTTCACCGAAGGCACCGCCAGGCAGACTCCCTGCGGCAACGGCAGCGCCGTGGCCCGATGGACGCCGGTGTTCAAGGAGCGCGGCGAATACGCCGTGTACGTATCCTACAAAACCGTGCCCGGCAGCACCCGCGCAGCGCATTACACTGTCCACCACCTCGGCGGCGACACCCATTTCAGGGTAGACCAGACCAAGGGCGGCAGCACCTGGATATACCTCGGCACCTTTGAATTCGACGCCGGCTCCTCCGGCAGCGTCACCCTCGACAACAGCACCCCGAAGGGGTACGAGGGCGGCAGGATAGTCACCGCCGACGCCGTCCGTTTCGGCGGCGGCATAGGCAAGGTCGCCTGCGGCTCCGAGCCGGTATCGTCCGGAATGCCCTCCTACACCGAAGGCGCCCTCTACTGGATGCAGTGGGCCGGAGCGCCCGCCAAGCTCTGGGAGAAATGGGACGGCGACTACACCCGCGACTACGCCGGCCGCGGCGCATGGGTGCAGTGGATGAAAGGAGAGAAAGGCATCCCCGTGGACCTCTCCCTCGCCTTCCACACCGACGCCGGGGTCACCCCCAACGACAGCATCGTGGGCACCCTGGCCATCTACACGCTCAGCGCCGAAAACTCCCGCACGTTCACCAACAGTCAGGACAGGATGGCCTGCAGGTTCCTCGGAGACTGCATCCAGACCCAGCTGGTAAACGACCTCAGGGCCGATTACGACACCCTCTGGCGGCGCCGCCAGCTCTGGGACCGCTCCTACTCGGAGTGCCGCACCACCGACGTCCCCGGCATCATACTGGAGCTGCTCAGCCACCAGAACTTCGCCGACATGCGCTACGGCCTCGACCCGCAGTTCCGCTTCGACGTGTGCCGTGCCGTCTACAAAGGCATGCTCAAGTTCCTCAGCAGCTATTACGACGCGTCCTACGAGGTCCAGCCCCTGCCGGTGAAGAACTTCTCGGCGCTGTTCACCGCCGACGACAAGGTGATGCTCTCCTGGGCGGGCGTAAGGGATCCGAAGGAGCCCACCGCCACTCCCTCCGGCTACGTGGTCTACACCAGGGTGGACGGAATGGGCTGGGACGACGGCAAGACCGTCACCGAAAACCACGTGGAGCTGCCCATCGCCCCCGGGCACGTCTACTCCTACAAGGTGGTCGCCTTCAACGAGGGCGGATACAGCTTCCCCTCCGAAATCCTGAGCGTCGGAAGGTCTCCGAGCTCCACGCGCAACGTACTTATAGTCAATAACTTCACCCGTGTAGCCGCACCCTCGTCCTTCAACACTCCCGATTATGCCGGATTCGACGATGCCATGGACGGCGGTGTACCCTACAAGAAGGAGATATCCTTCATCGGCGATATGTACGAATACCGCCGGCAGAAAGAGTACGTTACCAACGACTCCCCCGGTTTCGGCGCCTGCGACTACGGCAGCGCCGGACGCAGCTACGCCGGCAACAGCCTCGACTACCCCTATGTCCACGGCAAGGCTCTCCTCGACCTGGGCTATTCCTTTGCCTCCTGCAGCTCCGCCTCCCTCCACAGCCTGGCCGACGTGCTGGGCGGCGACTATTTCGCCCTCGACGTCATCTGCGGCAAGCAGGTGTCCACCGCCGTCGGCACCGGCCTGAACGGCCGCAGGTTCAGCGTCTTCCCGGAGAACTTCCGCAAGGCGATCAGCACCCTCACGGCTGCCGGAGTGCACGTCCTCATCTCGGGAGCCGACATGGCCACCGACTGCTGGGACGACGTTTATCAAATCACCGATCCCGACTTCCCCTCATATCAAGAAGCAGCTAAGTATTTTATACTCAACACACTGGGTTTCAAGTGGATAAGCAGCAGAGGCTCACGCGACGGTGTAGTACTCCCCAAAGGCTCATCCATCCCCGTCGGGCGCTTCTCTTTCCGCAACGAAAAGAACCCCTACGTCTACGCCGTGGAGAATCCCGACGGCATAAGGCCCGCCGACAAGAACGGCCGCACGGTGCTCAAATACCGCAGCAGCAACCTCGGCGCCGGAGTCTTCTACACCGGCGAGGGCTACTGCACGGCATGCTTCGGCTTCCCGCTCGAGACGGTGGAGGATCCCGCCGTGATGCAGAAGATAATGGGAGCGAGCCTTTCCTTCTTCGCCTCGCAACAGAACACGCAAAAGAAGAAATGACAATAGCCTGAAAATGACCGCATTATCCATCCTGGCACTTGCCGCAGCCCTCGCAGCACCTCCACAGGGGCCCCTCACCCTCTGGTACGACAAGCCGGCGGAATTTTTCGAGGAGTCGCTGGTGATAGGCAACGGCCGCCTCGGCGCCGCCGTTTATTCCGGCGTGGAGGCTGACCGTCTCTCGCTCAACGACATAACCCTCTGGACCGGAGAGCCCGACGCCGGAGACAGCCATCCCGACATGGAGCGGCTCTCCCGGGAAAAGGGCGCCGCCCCCTTGCAGAAGGTACGGGAACTGCTTGAAAATGAGGACTATCCCGCAGCCGAAAAGGCCCAGCGCGGCCTCCAGGGGCATTTCAGCGAGAGCTACCAGCCGCTCGGCACCTTGTACATAAACTATGGCGGTCCGGGCGGGGAAGGCTTCAGGCGCTGCCTCGACCTTGCCGACGCCGTTGCCACGGCTGTATCCGGCTCAAGGACGGTGAGCTATTTCGCATCCTCCCCCGACTCGGCTATAGTCATAAGGGTGGAAGATCCGGCCGGGGTGCATTTCACCCTCGACTACGACTGCCCCCTGCCGCACGAAATCACCCGTTTCGCCGACGGCTTCATGGTGGACGGCTACGCCGCCTGGCACGCCCTTCCCGGCTACTACAACGAGGTCAAAGAGAAGTTCCTCTACGACCCGGGGCGCGGCATCCACTTCCGAACAGTAGTCAGGACGGTCTATGAAAGCCCCTGTGCGGCAACTGTTTACATCACCAACGCCACCAGTTTCGCGGGCTTTTCGGAGCTTCCCCGGAAGGAATACCGGAACGCCGCCATGAGGCAGTCGGCCGAAGTCATGGGCCAGCCCTACGAGGCGGTGAAAACCCGTGCGGTAAACGATTACAAACGTTTATTCGACCGTGTGAGCCTGACACTCGGGGACTACCCGAACGACAGGCCCACCGATGTCCAGCTCCTGGAATACACCGATTCCGGCACGCCCAACCCCGGCCTGGAGGTCCTCTACTTCCAGTACGGCAGGTATCTGCTAATCAGCTCGTCCCGCACTCCGGGGGTGCCCGCGAACCTGCAGGGCCTGTGGAACGAGAGCGTCGACCCGCCGTGGAGCTGCAACTATACCGTCAATATCAACCTCGAAGAGAATTACTGGGCCGCAGAGAGCGCCGCACTGCCCGAGATGCACAATGTCTTGTTTTCGTTCCTCAAGGGGCTCAGCGAGCGCGGAAAGGCCGTTGCCGGCGATTTTTACGCGGCGACCCGCGGCTGGGCGGCCGGACACAACAGCGACATCTGGGCGATGGCCACTCCGGTGGGCCTCGGAACCGGCGATCCCTGCTGGGCGAACTGGAACATGAGCGGGGCCTGGCTTTCCACCCATATCTGGGAGCACTACCTCTTCGGCAGGGACATGGCCTTCCTGGCCGAATACTACCCCGTCCTGAAAGGCGCAGCGGAATTCTGCCTGGACTGGCTCGTCGAAAAGGACGGCTACCTGCTCACCTCCCCCTCCACCTCGCCTGAAAACAAGTACCGCACCCCCTCGGGTTTCGTGGGGGCAAGCCTCTACGGCGCCACGGCGGACATCGCCATGATACGCGAATGCCTTGCCGACGCTGCACTGGCCGCGGCCGAGCTCGGGGTGGATCCCGGCTTTGCGCGGGAAGCCCGCGAGGCCATCGCGAAGCTGCTGCCCTACCGCGTGGACTACCAGGGCAAGCTCGCCGAATGGTATCACGACTGGGAGGACTTCGAACCGCAGCACAGGCACCAGTCCCAGCTCTTCGGGCTCTACCCGGGGCACCAGATACAGCCTGAAGGAGAACTTGCGGACGCATGCCATAAAACATTAGAAATCAGAGGATATGAAACTACCGGATGGAGCTGCGGCTGGAGGGTGAACCTCTACGCCCGCCTGCACGATGCCGAAGGTGCCCACAGGCTTCTCCGCCGCCTGCTCCGCTACGTCAGCCCCGACGCTTACGACGGCCCCGGAGCCCGGCACGGCGGCGGCACCTACCCCAATCTGCTCGACGCCCACGGCCCCTTCCAGATAGACGGCAACTTCGGCGGCTGCGCCGGGGTGCTGGAGATGCTGGTCCAGTCTTCCGCCGACGAGGTGTGGCTCCTCCCTGCCTGCCCTTCCGGCTGGGATGAAGGCTCCCTCGAGGGCGTCCGCACCAGAGCCGGTCTCACCCTTGCATTTTCCTGGAAAGACGGCCACGTAACCTCCCTTAGGGTGCTTGAGGCCGCCCCGGGCGTAGATCCGTCGGCAGTAACCATACACAGACCATGAGAGATTTCAAATATTTCACCCCGACCGAAGTGGTCTTCGGCCGCGAATCGGAAGCAGCCCTGCCGGGCCTGCTCAAAAAGTACGGCGCCCACAAGGTGCTCATCCACTACGGCGGCGGAAGCGCAGTCAGAAGCGGCCTCATCGCCAGTATAGAGTCTGCCCTTACCGAAGCGTGCATCCCCTTCGTAAAACTGGGCGGAGTGGTCCCCAATCCCCACCTGAGCCTTGTCTACGAGGGTATTGAGCTCTGCAGGAAAGAGCATGTCGACTTCATCCTGGCGGTCGGCGGAGGCTCCGTAATCGACTCTTCCAAGGCCATAGCCTACGGCCTGGCCTACGAAGGCGACGTATGGGATTTCTACGATGCCAAGGCCGCCCCGAAGGCATCCTTCCCGGTCGGAGTGGTGCTCACCATCCCCGCCTCGGGCAGCGAAATGTCCGACAGCAGCGTCATCACAAACACCGAAAGGGGCCAGAAGCGCGGCTGCAACAGCGATTTCTGCAGGCCGAAATTCGCCATCATGAACCCGGAGCGCAGCTTCACCCTCCCCGCCTTCCAGACGGCCTGCGGCGTCACCGACATCATGATGCACACCATGGAGCGCTATTTTTCGCCCGACAGTCCCATGTCCATCACCGACGCGGTTGCCGAGGGCCTCATGCGCACCGTGCGCATCGACGGCGAAGCGGTGCTGCAACACCCTGATAACTACGACCTTAGGGCCTCCATTATGTGGAGCGGAAGCCTCGCCCACAACGGCCTCACCGGATGCGGCGGCAGGTTCGACTTCGGCACCCACCGCCTCGAGCACGAACTGAGCACCATGTACGATGTGGCCCACGGGGCCGGTCTGGCGGCGCTCTGGTGCCACTGGGCGAAATACGTATTCGACGTTAATCCCGCGCGCTTTGCCAGCTTTGCAGAGAAGGTGATGGACATCTGCCCGCTGGACGCCGGCGGCAAGCGGCTTCCCGACAGGGAACTCGGCCTGATGGGAATAGAGGCCATGCGCGCCTTCTACAAACGCATAGGCATGCCCACGAACATACCGGAGCTCATAGGCAGGAAAGCCACTGAGGAAGAGATGGTTACGATGGCGGAGCGCTGCTCGCGCGGAGGCACCTTTACCGTCGGGAACTTCCTGGTGCTGGACCGCGCCAGGATGCTGGAGATTTACCGCCTGGCCAACGATTAAAGCCTACTCGCCCTTCTTCTTGGCCGCCTGGTAGGCGTCCTGGGCGTCCTTAATTTCCTGGGGGATCGTCTTGCCAGTGACGGCCTCTATGGCCGCGAAACTACCGAGGTCCGACCAGGGCCAGTCCGCGCCGATCACGTACACGTCGGCGGATTTCTCCATTACGGCGTAGTCGATGGAAATCTTCTCGCATGTCGGGAAGAGTCTGGCCAGCGCCTCCCCTTCCGACGGGGTGTAGAACGACGGGGCGATGGCGTCCATCACGGCGGCCGTCTGCGGCGCGAATGCGCGCAATTCGCTCTCGATGGTCTTCACATTCCACACGAAGATGCCGGCGTTCCAGTAGTATCCGCCCTCGGCAAGATACTGTTCCGCCACCTCGCGGGAAGGCTTCTCCCGGAAGGCCTGAACCTTGTAGATTCCGCCCTTTTCCAGGCCTCCGCGGTGGATGTAGCCGTAGCCGGTATGGGGTTCGGAGGGCTCTATGCCCACCGTAACGATGGCTTTTCGGCGCGCGGTGAAGCGAAGCGCTTCCTTCAATGTAATTGCGTATAAATCAGGGCGTGAAACAAAAGCGTCAGAAGGTGTAACAATTATGTTAGCGTCCGAAAAACGGCTTTTTATCTTCCAACAGGCCAGCGCGATGCAGGGCGCGGTGTTGCGCGGCACCGGTTCGGCGAGGATCTGCTCCTCCGGGATATCGGGAAGCTGCTCCCGCACTATGGGAACGTAGTCCGCACCTGTCACCACCCAGAAGCGGGCGGCCGGATCGACCTGAAGGAAACGGTCATAAGTGAGCTGGATGAGACTGCGCCCCTTGTCCGCCAGGTCAAGGAACTGCTTGGGCTTTTCGGGAGTGCTCAGCGGAAACAGGCGAGTCCCCTGCCCTCCTGCCATTATTACTACATGCGTGGTCATATCGACTGCGAATATACGAATTTTGCAAATATTCCGGAAAGGTGTTATCTTTGACAGATATGAAGAAATCGATACTTATTTCGCTGCTGGCCCTCGTCATGGGCATTTCAGCATCCGCCCAGAACAGGCAGACCGTCGCCATCCTTTCCGTCAACGACATGCACGCCGCAATCGAGCACTTCCCCAGGCTCGCGGCCATCGCAGACAGCCTCAGGGCCGTCTACCCGCAGCTGCTCGTCTTCTCGGCGGGCGACAACCGCACCGGCAACCCCATCAGCGACCTGTATCCCGAGCCCTGCTACCCCATGACCGCGCTCATGAACGCGGTGGGCTTCAATGCCAGCACCCTCGGCAACCACGCCTTCGACGGCGGGCAGGCTACCCTTGCCAACGTCATCAACCGCAGCCACTTCCACTATCTCTGCTCCAATGTCGATCCGGACGGGCAGACGGCCCTCCACCTCCGTCCGTACGAGATTTTCGACGTGTGCGGCGTCCGCGTGGGCGTCCTGGGGGTCCTGCAGGTAAATGAACGCGGCATCCCCGACTGCCACATCGACAAGGCCAGGGGCATCACCTTCATAAATCCGGAAGACGCCATCCGCAAGTATCTCCCCGAAGTGCGCGAAAAGAGCGACGTCTGCATCCTGCTCTCGCACATCGGCTATGAAGAAGACCTCAAGATGGCCGACGCCTTCCCGCAGTTCGACGGCATCATAGGCGGCCACAGCCACACCATGGTGCCCTGCACCATGCAGAACGGCGTCATGATTACCCAGACCCAGAACAAGCTCCGCTACGCCTCCTTCATCCGCTATTACCTCGAAGACGGCAAGATAGTGGGCAAAGAGGCCGAACTCATCAACGTCAGAACCTTCCCCGCCAAAGACGCCTTCGTCCAGCACATGGTGGACTATTTCAGCGACAATCCCGAGCTCAGGACTCCCCTCACCACCCTTGAGGAGCCCATCACCACCGTCGTGGAAATGGGCAACATGGTCACCGACGCATGGAGGACAGCCGCCGGAGTCGATTTCGCCATCTCCAACATGGGCGGCATCCGCACCGACGAGCACGCCGCCGGCCTGGTCACCCTTGCCGACGTCCTCCGCACCGATCCCTTCGCCAACGATGCGGTAGTAATAGAGGTAACCGCCAAGGAGCTCGCGCAGATGGTAATCGACGTCAACTCCGGCGACCCGAGCTACGGCCTGCCGGTAATCAGCGGCTTCCGCGCCGACGTCTATCTGAACAAGGACGACTACCTCG
>CAMHKQ010000008.1 GCA_946185745.1 uncultured Bacteroidales bacterium | reverse complement strand
TCGAGGAAGTGAAGCCCATGGTCTTCGCGGGTATGTATCCCGTGCAGGCCGACAAATTCGAGGAACTCCGCACCGTGCTCGAGAAATTCCAGCTCAACGATGCCTCCTTCGTATACGAACCGGAGAGTTCGCTGGCGCTGGGAAGCGGTTTCCGCTGCGGTTTCCTGGGGCTCCTGCACCTCGAAATAGTGCAGGAAAGGCTCTTCCGCGAATTCGACATGGACGTGATAACCACCGTGCCGAACGTGTCCTACAAGGTCTACACCACCCAGGGGGAGGTCATCGACGTTCACAATCCCTCCGGCCTTCCGGCACCCACCCTCATCGACCATATCGAGGAGCCCTACATCCGCGCCCAGATAATCTCCAAGGCCGATTTCTTCGGGCCCGTCATGAAGCTCTGCCTCGACAAGCGCGGCATTCTCGTTTCGCAGAACTACATCACCGCCGACCGTGTCGAGCTCAACTACGACATGCCCCTGAGCGAGATAGTCTTCGACTTTTACGACAAGCTCAAGAGCATCAGCAAGGGCTACGCCTCGTTCGACTATCATATCACCGGCTACCGCCCGGCGCGGCTGGTCAAGCTGGACATCCTCCTCAACGGGGAGCCGGCGGACGCCCTGTCCACGCTCATCCACGAAGACAACGCCTATCCCTTCGGCCGAAAGATGTGCGAAAAGCTCAAGGAACTCATCCCGAGGCAGCAGTTCGACATCCCCGTGCAGGCGGCCATCGGGGCCAAGATAATAGCCCGCGAAACCGTGAAGCAGGTGCGTAAGGACGTCACTGCAAAGTGCTATGGCGGCGACGTCACCCGCAAGCGCAAACTGCTTGAAAAACAGAAGGAAGGCAAGAAGCGCATGCGCCAGATAGGCAAGGTACAGGTGCCCCAGAGCGCCTTCATGGCGGTGCTGAAGCTGGATTAACCCTTTTTCTCCCCGACGTACAGCCGGCAGATGCCCAGGGTGAGGGGGCGGTGGATGACTTTCCGGAATCCCGCCTTCTCCATGAAGGCCGTCCATTCGCCCGGCTCCGGGAAATTCAGGACCGATGCGGGCAGATACCTGTAGGCCTCCCTGTTCCGTGACATCTTCCCCCCGACCAGAGGCATGATGCGGGTGAAATAGAATTTGAAGATGCCGCCAGTGACGCGGCCCTTCGGAACTCCGAGTTCCAGCATCACGAAGCGGCCCCCGGGCTTCAGCACCCGGAGGATTTCCTGCAGGGCCTGGGCGCGGTCTTCGAAATTCCGCACCCCGAAAGCCACGGTGACGCTGTCGAAGCGTCCGGAAGAATAATGCAGGTCGCAGCAGTCGCCCGTTTCGGCAGATACCCTGCCCTCAAGGCCCGCAGCGGCCACTTTTTCGCGCATCCGCTCCAGCATTCCGGCGGAGATGTCGGCGCCGGTCACCGACCAGTCGTCCTCAGTGCCCGAGACGGGACTGTTCCCGTACCGCCTGGAGAGATGCCGTGCTATGGTTATGCTGAAATCGCCGGTGCCGCAGGCTATGTCCAGCACTTTCGGGCCCCGTACGTACTTCAGGGCCTTCTTCCGCCATGTCCTGTCGATGCCCAGCGAAGTCAAATGGTTGAAAGCGTCGTACTCCGGTGCGATGCTGTCGAACATTTCCTGTATCTTTTCCTTGTCGGGCATATGTTACGGAACGGGGTCGTAGCCGCTGCCGCCCCAGGGATTGCAGCGCAGAATTCTCCTGAACGCCAGCCATCCGCCCTTGAACAGGCCGTGTTTCCGGAGGGCCTCCACCGCATACTGCGAGCATGTGGGGGTGTACCGGCACGAGCTGGGCAGATACGGCGAGATGAACTTCTGGTAAAAGCGGATCAGAAGCAGCGGAATGGCGATGAGTATCTGCCGGAGCGTCACCTTCATTTCGCCAGCTTTTTGAGAATGGTCTCGACGCTGAGCCGTATTTCCTGAAGCTCGGCTATTTCGGGAGAAATGTACTGGAACAGAATGTCTTGCGGGCAGGCTCCGAGCAGCTGCTTGGAGGTGCGGTAGGCCTCCCTCATGCGGCGCTTGAGAAGATTCCTCTTGACCGCGCGCTTGAACAGGCGCTTGGGAACGGAAACCACTATGCGGCTGTATTCCAGAGCGTTGGGTTTGCTGCAGTAACGCAGGCATCCGACCGAGCCCCACTTGCCTCCCGCAAGAAGGGCCGAAATGTCCTTCTTGCCGTTCAACCGTTCCTTTTTAGGGAGAGTGCTGGCGGCTTCGGGGAGCATTATTTCAGACCCTGGAGATAATGTTCCACCGCTCCGGCGGCAGAGGAGATGCCGGGAGCGGGAGCCTTGACGGCTATGTCGAGCCCGGCGTCTTCCATGGCCGCGACCACGCTGCGGCCGTAGGAGATGAAGCGGGTGTCGCCCTGCTTGTAATCGGGGAAGTTCTCGAACAGGGACTTGACGTCGGCGGGATTATAGAGCACTATGAGGCCGAAATCGCCCAGGTTGAGGTCGTGGAGGTCCTGGGTGACACTCTTGACCATGACGGCCACGGAGTAGTCGAGCCCGGCCTCGTCGAACAGCGAGCGGTAGGGCGCGGAACTGGCGCCTTCGCTCTTGGTGATGAGGAACTTCTCGCCCCTGTGCTTGGGGCCGATGAGCGCCACTACCGACGCGGGCGTGCCGTCGCCGAAGAAAATCTTGCGCTTGCGGTAAACGATGTGCTTCTGGAGGTAGTTGGCGACCAGTTCGGTGGTGCAGAAATACTTCATGGTTTCGGGAACCTTGAAGCGGAGTTCTTCGCAGAGGGCGAAGTATGCGTCTATCGCATAGCGCGAGGAGAAAACTATTGCGGTGTAATCGGGAAGATTGATTCTCTGCTCCCTGAATTCGCGGGAAGTGAGAGGTTCGATTCGGAAAAACGGCCGGAAAGCCAGCTCTGCGCCGTATTGGGCCTGTATGGATTCGTATGCGCCCAGCTTTGAGGGAGCATTCTGTGAAATCAGTATTTTCATGTTCTTCTGCTCGTTCCGCGTTACAGGAGCGCGGCCGAAACCACGACGGACGCCACCGGTAACAGTTCAAGGGCGCAAAGATACAAAAATGTTTGGAAACCTGTGTGTCCGGACAATAAAATCTGCCCTTCGCGCAGAAGTGTAATGAACAAAATGACAGCGAGTTCCACCCAGATTACCATGCGTGCGGCCCCGTCCGGAACCTTGAACAGCCACAGAATCAGAACGGAAACGAGAATCAGCGGCAGGACGGCGAGAAAGTAGTTGTAGGGGGCCTTGTGCGTGGCAAGCCGGCTTTCGGAGTCGAGTTTGAGCCGTGCGACGGTATCAATCAAATAGTGCAGGAACGTGCGAAGCAGGAGGAATGCCAGGAGCACCCCCAGTATGGCCGCCACCCTGTACGGGGCCGGAATCTCTTCCATGAAAGCCGCCGGATACAGGCTGTAGCGGTCGGCCAGGATGCAGATGATGAAGAGCCCTACGATGGCGCAGCGGTTGCGGTTGCGCGCCTGGCTCACGCTGTGCTCGATTTCGATGTTGCCCCTTTCCCTGAGCAGGCAGCCGGCCAGCAGGGGACTCAGGCGCATGTAATCCATCAAGGTGAGTACCGCCAGCACTGTCGCCGCTATAACCAGGATGCGGTTCACGGTGACATCCGCCCAGAGTTCCGCGGGAACTCCGGGGGCTGAGACAGGCAGATGCAGGCGGCCGAAGAACATCAGTTGCCCCTTTTTGCGTTATAGCCCATTTCCTGCAGGAGGGCGGTTACCTTGTCGCGCAGGTCGCCCTGGACGGTTATCTCTCCGTCTTTGGCGGTTCCGCCCACGCCGCATTTCACCTTGAGCGCCTTGCCAAGGGCGGAGAGGTCTTCCGAAGTGCCCCTGAAGCCCTTCACGAGCGTAACCTGCTTGCCGCCGCGGTTGCGGCGGTCGATGGTCACCACCAGGCGCTGCCTGGAAGGCTCGAGGGTTTCCTCCTCCTGTGGCTCTATGGTATTGTATTTGAAGTCCGGGTTGGTGGAATACACCACCCCGAGGCGTTTCTTCCAGTCGTTGTCAGGCATTTGAACTATTTTTTTTCAAAGATACGGTTTTCTTTTGTTAACTTTGCAAACTATGGACAATAAGAAATTCAGACTTTTCAATCTGATAGGCGGGCTGGTCGCCTTCGTGGTTTCCGCGTTCACCTATCTGTCGACCATAGAACCCTCCGCATCGTTCTGGGACTGCGGCGAGTTCATCGCGTCTTCATATAAGCTCGAGGTGGGCCACCCCCCCGGAAACCCCACTTTCCAGCTCTTCGCCCGTATCTTCACCCTGTTCAGCAAGGGGGAGGGCGCGGCCGTAGCGGTGAACGCCATGAACGCCGTCATCAGCGCTCTCACCATCCTGTTCCTGTATCTTACCATAGTGTGGTTCGCGAAGCGGCTCCTCGCTCCCCGGAAGGATGAAGGCTACTCAGTCGGGCAGGCCGTCGCCATCATAGGCTCCGGCCTTGTCGGGGCCCTGGTGTACTGCTTCTCCGACACCTTCTGGTTCAGCGCGGTGGAAGGCGAGGTGTATGCCATGTCCAGCCTCTTCACCGCCATGGTCTTCTGGGCCATGACAAAGTGGTACGACACCGCCGACACCCCGCATGCCGACCGCTGGATAGTGCTCATCGCCTTCCTTATGGGCCTGAGCATAGGCGTGCACCTGCTCAACCTTCTGGCTATCCCGGCCCTGGTGTTCATGTTCTACTACCGCCGCCGCGAGAACGAGCCGTTCAAGTTCGGGGAACTTGTCAAGATTTTCCTCGTGGGAGTCGCCATCCTGGCGCTTATCCTCTTCATTATCATCCCTCTGCTGCCCAAGTTCGCGGCATATGTCGACCTCTTCTTCGTGAACAGCCTCGGCCTGCCGTACAACACCGGCGCCGCTTTCTTCCTGGTGGCCGTGCTCGCCCTGTGCTTCTGGGGCGTCATCGCCACTCTCAGGAAAGAGAAGGTGTTCTGGAACACCGCGCTCCTGTGCCTCACTTCCATCATCATTGGATTCTCCATCTTCAGCATCGACATCATCCGCTCCTGCGCGAAAACCCCCACCAACGAGTATCAGCCCGACAACGCATTCACGCTGGTGCGCTACCTCTCGCGCGAGCAGTACGGCAGCACCCCGCTGATCTACGGCCAGTACTACGGCGCCAAGTGGGATCTCAAGCAGACCAAGTACTGGGCCCCGGTGAACGGAAAGTACAAGCATGTGGACGGTCCCGTCGTGGCCAAGTACGATTCCCAGAACAAGATGCTGTTCCCGCGCATGTGGAGCGACGGAGGCGGCGACTATGAAAGGGTGAAAGCCTTCTATGAGGTCTACACCCAGGGCAAGGGCCGCCGTATCAGCGGCGCCAGGGCCCCCAAGCCCACCATGGGCGCAAATCTGGCATATTTCTTCGACTACCAGCTCAACTGGATGTACTGGCGCTACTTCATGTGGAACTTCGTGGGCCGTCAGAACGACGTCCACAGCCCCAATCCCGGCAACATCTTCTACGGCAACTGGGAGAGCGGCGTCAGGTTCATCGACGAATGGCGCCTCGGCGACCAGTCCGGCGCCCCCGACGTGCTCAAGGACAACGGCGGCAAAAACCACTACTTCTTCCTGCCGCTGCTGCTCGGCCTGCTCGGGCTCTGCTTCCAGTTCGGCAAGGACAAGCGCGGTTCGTGGCTCACATTCCTGATGTTCTTCATGACGGGCATAGCCATCGTCCTTTACCTCAACCAGCCGCCTTACCAGGTGCGTGAAAGGGACTACGCCTACGCTGGCTCCTTCTATTTCTTCAGCGTATGGTGCGGCCTGGCGGTTGCAGCTCTCTACGAGCTGATTGCCGATCTGCTCAAGGGCAGGGGAGAAGTGCCTGCGGCAGCCGCGGTAACCGTTGCCTGCCTGCTCGTTCCCGCCCTGATGGGCGCCCAGAACTGGGACGACCACGACCGCTCGAATCGCAAGACCGCCGCGGAACTGGGGTACAACTACCTGAATTCCGTCGGCCCGCAGGGCATACTGGTAACCCACGGCGACAACGACACCTTCCCCCTCTGGTACGACCAGGAAGTCGAGGAGGTCCGTCCCGACGTCCGCGTGGTTAACACCTCCCTGCTGGGCACCGACTGGCACATCGACCAGATGAAATGGGCCTGCAACGACAGCAAGCCCCTGCCGCTCACGGTGGGTCCCGAACAGTACCTGTACGGCACCAATGAATACGTCTACATTGTCGACAACCGCAACGAGGTGATGCCCATCAAGGACGTCATGGCCATCTTCAAGCATCCGCAGATCAAGGTGGAGGTGGGCAGCGGCCGCAGGGTGGACTATATCCCCTCACGCAGGATATCAGTGCCTGTCAACAAGGAGAATGCCCTCAAATACGGCATCGTGGACGCGAAGTACGCGGATCAGATTCCCGATTCCATCATCCTCG
The DNA here is from genome assembly GCA_946185745.1 of uncultured Bacteroidales bacterium. Taxonomy (GTDB): domain Bacteria; phylum Bacteroidota; class Bacteroidia; order Bacteroidales; family UBA932; genus Cryptobacteroides. Next base: position 69,922 of record CAMHKQ010000008.1, on the reverse strand, counting down.
AAATCCCTGCCAACAAAGAGTACATCGACAAGCCCGAGCTGTTCATGCTCGACCTCCTCAGCAACTACGAATGGGACAGGCCCATCAACCTCCTCAGCTACGGAGGCGACCTCAAGATGGGCATCAAGGACTATCTGGAATTCCAGGGCTTCTCGTACAAGTTCGTGCCCATCAGGAACAAGCCGACTTCGGCCGAACCCGGTTTCGTGGAAACCGACGTGCTGTACCGGCTCATGACCGAGACCTTCAAGTGGGATGCCCTCATGAAGGACGACTACTTCGTCGACTACCAGAACTACTACACCTTCATGGGCGTGATGTCGCTCAGGGGCATGTTCACCACTTCGGCCATCGCCTTCATGAAGGCAGGTGAGAATGAGCGCGCCGTAGAGATGCTGGACAAGTGCCAGGAGGTCACCCGACGCTACCCGCTCAGCGTCATTCCGCTTGGCTTCCAGGTGAACGACTACATGGTGGTGAGGATGGTGGATCTGTACTACCAGCTCGGCGAGGTGGACAAGGCCCGCAAGCTCGGCACGGAGATGAGCCTGCAGCTGCTGAACTCCGCCAGGTTCTTCCTGGAGTTCTACTCGTACGGAAAGAATGAATTCGAGGACAGCGCCAACTATCTCGCCTTCCTTGCGGACGCCTTCAGGTCCGGCGGCGACGAGGATCTTGGCAAAGCCACCATGAACGGGTTGCAAGAATTGATAAAGGCCGCGTCCGAGAATATGAAATAGGAACCTACAGTTCCAACCTGACGTAAATACTAAGCGGGAGGGCTTTGCCGAACTTGTCGTTCAGTGCGAGCTCTCCGCTTTTTATATGGGCGGAGCGGTCGCGAAGGCCGAAGGCTTCGCCGACTATGGTCTCGCCGAGGGCGGCGCTGTAGCCGTTGCTGTAAAGGTTGAGCACCATCCAGCCGTGGTCGGGGTTCAGGAGGGTGCGGACGGTGCGGAGCATGTCGAAGAGAAGCTCGTCGAGCTTCCATCTCTCCCCGTCGGGGCCGTGGCCATATGCGGGAGGATCGAGGATTATGCCGTCGTAGACGTGGCCGCGCTTGGCTTCGCGCTTCGCGAATTTCATGGCGTCTTCCACCACCCAGCGGATGTCCTGCAGGCCGGTGGAGTCCATGTTCTCCCTGGCCCAGTTCACCACCTGGCGCACCGAGTCGAGATGGGTGACGTCTGCGCCTGCAGCCCTTGCGGCGAGCGACGCCCCTCCGGTGTAGGCGAAAAGATTCAGCACCTTCGGAACCGGCAGCCTCCCTGCAACCGTGGAATGAATGTATTCCCAGTTCGGAGCCTGCTCGGGGAAGATTCCCACGTGCTTGAAAGCGGTGAGCCCCAGCCTCATGCGCAGCCTGAAGCCCTCGCCAGGATACTCGACGAACCACTGGTCGGGCATCTCCCTGAGCCTTTCCCAGGTGCCGCTGTCTTCCTTGCCGGCCTTGCCGAATCCGGCTCCGGGCTTGAAACGCACCGCAGCTATCCTGTTCCAGTCGGCCTCGCCCATCGAGGGCGTCCAGAGGGCCTTGGGCTCGGGGCGTATCATTGCGTATTTGCCGAAGCGCTCGAGTTTCAGACCGTTGCCGCTGTCGAGGAGCGCGTAATCTTTCCATTCGGATTTGGGGAACTCTACCATGATATAAAATTTATACGGATACAAAAATACGGAGAATTTTATTAGATTTGCAGGCTAGACAAAACAAAACACATCGAAACATGCAGCAGTTTATTGATTCTTACGATTTTAAGGGCAAAAAAGCCATTGTCCGCGTAGATTTCAACGTTCCCCTCGACGAGAACTTCAACATCACCGACGACACCCGCATAGTAAGGGCCATGCCAACCCTCAAGAAAGTGCTTGCAGGAGGCGGTTCCCTCATCATCATGTCCCACCTCGGCCGGCCCAAGAAGGTCGATCCCAAATTCTCCCTCGGCCACATTGTAAAGCACGTCTCCGAATGCCTCGGCGTTCCCGTGCAGTTCGCCGATGACTGCCAGAAGGCTGACGCCCAGGCCGCGGCCCTCAAGCCCGGCGAGGCCCTCCTTCTCGAGAACCTCCGCTTCTATGCCGAAGAGGAAGGAAAGCCCAGGGGCCTTGCAGAAGACGCCACCGACGAAGAGAAGGCTGCAGCCAAGAAGGCCGTGAAGGAAAGCCAGAAGGCCTTCACCAAGAAGCTCGCCTCCTACGCCGACTGCTACATCAACGACGCCTTCGGCACCGCGCACCGCGCACACGCCTCCACCGCCCTCATAGCCGACTACTTCCCGAACGACAAGATGTTCGGCTACCTCATGGAGCAGGAGACAGCAGCCATCGACAATGTCCTCAAGAACGCCAAGAGGCCCTTCACCGCCATCATCGGCGGCAGCAAGGTTTCCAGCAAGCTCGCTGTCCTCAAGAACCTCCTCGACAAGGTCGACAACCTCATCATCGGCGGCGGCATGGGCTTCACCTTCATCAAGGCCCAGGGCGGCAAGATCGGCGACTCCATCCACGAAGACGAGCTCATCCCCGACGCACTCGAAATCCTGAAGGAAGCGAAAGAGAAGGGTGTCCGCATCATCCTCTCCTCCGCCACCAAGGCTGCCGATTCCTTCAGCAACGACGCCAAGACCCAGATCGTCGACATTCACAACATTCCCGACGGATGGCAGGGCATGGACGCTTCCCCCGCTTCGCTCGAGGCCTGGAAGAAGGTCATCCTCAGCTCCAAGACCATCCTCTGGAACGGTCCCGTCGGCGTGTTCGAGATGCCCAACTTCGCACAAGGCACCCTCGAGATTGCCAAGGATCTCGCAGAAGCTACGGCGGCAGGCGCCTACACCCTCGTGGGAGGCGGCGACTCCGTTGCGGCTGTCACCAAAATGGGCTTCTCCGACAAGGTCAGCTATGTCTCTACCGGCGGCGGCGCAATGCTCGAGGCCATAGAGGGCAAGACCCTGCCCGGCGTAGCCGCAATCCGCAGTTAACATGTTCTCCATGTTATTCGTACACTGGCACGTCGACCCGGTCATCTTCCACATCGGATCGGTCGGCGTGCGGTGGTATTCCCTGCTGTTCATCTCGGGGTTCATACTCGGCTGGTACATCTTCAAGTGGTTCTTCAAGCGCGAAGGCATCACGCTGAACCTGCTTGACCCGCTGCTCTACACGCTCCTGATCTGCACCATAGTCGGGGCGCGCCTGGGCCACTGCCTGTTCTACCAGCCCGATTATTACCTGGGTTCGTGGAAGGGATTCTGGGAAATCTTCATGCCCTGGAAGGGCGGCCTCGCCTCGCACGGCGGCGCCATCGCCCTCTTGCTGGGAATGTGGTGGTTCTCACACCATTACGGCAAGAAGAACGGCTTCGATTTCCTGTGGATAATGGACAGGCTGTGCATCACCGTGGCCTTCGCCGGATGCTTCATCCGCCTGGGCAACCTGTTCAACTCCGAAATCTACGGCGACGTAACCTCCCTGCCATGGGGCTTCTTCTTCGATCTCCGCGGCGAAACCGAACCCAAGCACCCCACGCAGATATACGAGGCCCTGTCGTATCTGATACTCGGCCTCATCCTCATCTGGTTTTACTGGAAAAAGCTCGACAAGACATACCGCGGCTTCTATTTCGGCTGGTTCCTCATCGGCTGTTTCGGAGCCCGCTTCCTCATCGAGTTCATCAAGGAACCGCAGGTGGAATTCGAAAACGCCATGGCGCTCGACATGGGCCAGTGGCTCAGCATTCCGTTCATTGTGGCGGGAATCGCCATCCTGGCATATTCGTACTCCAGGAAGATTCCCTCGAGGGCGACGCCGCCCGAGCCGCCAAAGCGCGAGAAGGCTGAACCCACCCACTACGCCAGGCCTCTCGACAGGAAATAATTATGGACACTAAACGCAAATTGAGTTTCTGGGAGATGTTCAACCTGAGCTTCGGGTTTTTCGGAGTTCAGATTGCATATGCCCTCCAGAGCGCCAACATCAGCAGGATTTTCGCCACCCTGGGCGCGGATCCCCACCAGTTATCCTTCTTCTGGATACTCCCGCCCCTCATGGGCATGATAGTGCAGCCGCTCATCGGAAAATGGTCCGACCGCACCTGGAACCGCCTGGGGCGCCGCAAACCCTATCTGCTCGTGGGCGCCATCGTGGCCGTGCTGGTGATGTGTTTCCTGCCTAACGCCGGCAGCCTCAACCTCTCCACGGCTTATCTTTTCCTCGGGCTCAACGCCGCCATGTGGTTCGGCCTGTTCAGCCTCATCTTCCTCGACACCAGTATCAACGTGGCCATGCAGCCGTTCAAGATGATGGTCGGCGACATGGTGAGTGAAGGGCAGAAGACCGAGGCCTACTCCATCCAGAGCTTCCTGTGCAACGCCGGCAGCCTCGTGGGCTACCTCCTGCCCATCTTCTTCACATGGATAGGAATCGCCAACGAAGCCCCGGAGGGAGTGGTTCCCGATTCGGTGAAGGCTTCCTTCTACGTGGGCGCCGCCATCCTCATCATCTGCGTGCTCTACACCTTCGTGAAGGTGAAGGAGATGCCCCCGAAGGAGTATGCCGAATTCCACGGCATCGACCTTGAAAAGCAGCAGTCCCAGCCCAAGGAAGGCCTGATGAAACTGCTTGTCAAGGCCCCCAAGACCTTCTGGACTGTAGGTCTGGTGCAGTTCTTCTGCTGGGCCGCCTTCCTTTACATGTGGACGTACTCTAACGGCACCCTCGCGTACAATTGCTGGGGCGGAGTTACCGACACCGCGTCAAAGGCTTATCAGGACGCCGGCAACTGGGTGGGCGTGGTCTTCGCCGTCCAGGCCTGCGGCTCCATCCTGTGGGCTCTCGTAATCCCGAAGTTCAAGAACATCAAGACCGCGTACGTGGTGAGTCTCCTCATCGGGGCGGTCGGGTTCGCGAGCCTGCTCTTCGTGCACGACAAGTTCGTCGCCTGCGCATCTTACTTCCTCATCGGAGCCGCCTGGGCCGCGATGCTCGCCCTGCCCTTCACGCTGCTCACCAACGCCCTCGAAGGCAATCCCTACATGGGAAGCTACCTCGGGCTGTTCAACTGCACCATCTGCCTGCCGCAGATAATCGCCGCCGCCACCGGAGGTCTCGTACTGAAGCTTGCCGGAAGCCAGGCCGCCATGCTCGCAATCGCGGGCGGTTTCCTGGTGCTGGGCGCCATCTGCGTCAGGTTCATCAAAGTACAAAAACAACATTAACCATATTATTAACCACCAAATTCAATGAAAAGGATTTTAACCGCACTCCTGGGACTCATGCTTTGCATGTTCATCCCGGCTTCGATGTCCGCGCAGAGCGGATATCAGGTTAAGGGAACGGTTGTCGACGCGATGGGCCCCGTAATCGGGGCTGCCGTCATGGAGCGGGGCACAACCACCGGCACCATGACCGATCTCGACGGCAATTTCGTTCTCACAGTTTCCGGCCCCGGTGCAATCATCGAGGTAAGTTGCATGAGCTATGCCACGCAGACCTTCACGGCCTCGCAGATGCCTGCAACCATCACCCTCCTCGAAGACACCGAATTCCTTGAAGACGTAGTCGTAATCGGTTACGGTACCGTCAAGAAGGAAGACCTCACCGGTTCGGTAGCTACCGTCAAGGCCGACGAAATCAACAAGGGCGCCATCACCAGCCCGGCAGACCTCATCAGGGGCAAGTCGGCGGGTGTCGTCGTCACTGCTGGCGACGGTATGCCGGGTTCCGCTCCCACCATCCGCGTGCGCGGCGGCTCCTCGCTCTCCGCGACCAACAACCCCCTCATCATCGTGGACGGCCTTCCCGTCAGCAATGACGGCGTGAGCGGCACCGGCGACCCCCTGTCTTCCATCAACCCGAACGACATCGAGAGCTTCACCGTCCTCAAGGACGCCTCCGCCACCGCCATCTACGGTTCGCGCGCATCCAACGGCGTTATCGTAATCACCACCAAGAAGGGCAACAAGGGCTCTTCCGCCCCGCACTTCGACGTGAACTACCAGCATTCCCTGAGCATGGTGAGCAAGTACGTGGACGTGCTTGACGCCGAGCAGGTGAAGCAGGCCATCACCGACCACATCTCCGATCCCGCTCCCGGCCTCGCCGCGATGGGCACCGCCAATACCGACTGGCAGAAGGAAATCTACCAGTTCGCCAACGGCGACGAGGTGAACGCCAGCGTGCGCGGCAACTTCGGCCTCGGCAACGCGGGCGTCATGCCTTACCGCGTGTCCCTCGGCTACAACGGCCAGCAGGGTATCCTCAAGACCTCGGACATGAAGCGCGCAACCGCTTCCGTCAACCTCAGCCCGACTCTCCTTGACAGGCATCTCACCGTCAACCTGAACGGCAAGTACAACCATCAGTACAACTTCTTCGCGAACCAGAGCGCCATTGGCGCGGCCATCCACATGGATCCCAGCCATCCCGTCTACAACAGCGACGGCAGCTACTTCGAGTGGATGAACGCCGACGGCACCTTCAACACCATGGCCACCATGAACCCGGTCGCCCTCCTCAACCAGAAGAAGGACAGCGCCAATGCCGACCGCTTCATTGGCAACGCCCAGTTCGACTACAAGATCCACGGTTTCGAAGACCTCAGGCTCAACCTCAACCTCGGTATCGACTTTGCGAAGAGCAAGGGCATTACCGAAGCCGAGAAGGGTTCCGCACAGTCCGCGCACAACACCCAGCAGTCAGGTTCGGGTTACCATACCGACTATGACTACACCCGCAACGACCAGACCCTCGAGTTCTACGCCGACTACACCCACACCTTCGCCGAGAAGCACAACGTCGACCTCATGGCAGGTTACAGCTGGCAGCACTTCTCCAACAACAGCCACTCCAACACCGTGAAGCTCACCGACGGCTCCGTGCTCGCGAACAACCCCTTCGCCACCGAGTACTTCCTCGTGTCGTTCTTCGGCAGGGCCAACTACAACTTCGCAGACAAGTACCTCCTCACCGCGACCATCCGTCGTGACGGTACCTCCAGGTTCCAGAACAACAAGTGGGGCCTCTTCCCGTCCGTCGCACTCGGCTGGAACATCAAGAAGGAAGGCTTCCTCAAGGACAACGAGACCATCTCCACCGCCAAGCTCCGCCTGAGCTGGGGTAAGACCGGCCAGCAGGATCTGCAGAAGGGTGACTATCCCACCATCGGCACCTACTTCACCAACCTGCTCGGCAGCTACTATTACTTCGGCAGCCAGCTCGTGAACCCGATCAGCCCGATGGGCTACAACGCGGCCCTCAAGTGGGAGACCACCACCACCTACAACGCCGGTATCGACCTCGGCTTTGCCGGCGACCGCGTCAGGGCTTCGGTCGACGTTTACAACCGTCCCACCAGCGACCTTATCAACTACATCCCCGTAGCCGCAGGTTCCGCGCTCACGAACTATCTCACCACCAACATCGGCGACCTCGTGAACAAGGGTGTCGAGGTTGAACTCAACTTCATCCCCGTCGAAACCAAGGACATGAGCCTCCAGATCGGCATCAACGGCGCTTACAACCACAACGAAATCACCAGGCTGAACGCAGCCAAGGATGACGTCAGCGGCGTCGAGACCGGCGGAATCGCCGGTGGTACCGGCAACAACGTGCAGATGCATATGGTAGGCCAGCCCGCCAACGCCTTCTACGTATACCAGCAGATCTACGGCCTGGACGGCAAGCCCGTCGACGGCGCCTATGTCGACCGCAACGGCGACGGCCAGATTACCGCGGACGACAAGTACTTCTACCACAAGCCTTCGCCCGACTTCACCGGCGGCCTCAACATCCAGTTCAGCTGGAAGAACCTTACGGCAGCCCTTTCCGGCCACGGCATGCTCGGCAACTGGAACTACTACAACGTGGCTTCCGACGCCGAAATGTGGAACGACCTCTGGATCAACAGCTTCATCAGCAACCGACTCACCTCGGCCCTGAACAGCAACTTCCAGAACGCCCGCTACCTGTCCGACTACTACGTGCGTGACGCGTCCTTCTTCAAGCTGGACAACTTCACTCTCGGCTACACCTTCCCCGAACTCCTCCGCTTCGGCGAAAGGGCTCTGGGCCTCAATATCTACGGTACGGTGCAGAACATCTATACCTTCACCAACTACGACGGCATCGACCCCGAAGTCTACGGCGGTATAGACGGTACGATTTATCCTCGTCCGCGCACCTTCATCCTTGGTCTCAAACTTAACTTCTAACAGGGAGGACACAAGAAATGAAAGCAATAAAATACATACTCAGTGCAGTCGTTCTCAGTCTTGGCCTCACCGCCTGCGTAGGCGACCTCACCATCAAGGAGGTTCTCGACCCGAACCTGAACACGGTTGACAAGGCCCTTACCACCGAGCAGGACTTCACCAACTTCCTCGCCGGCATCTATACCGGCTTCAGCACCTCCGGTTTCAAGGGCCCGAACGACGATCCCGCTATCTCCGGTCTCGACGGCGGCGCCAGCCAGTACATCCGCGGCCTGTACCATCACATGGAACTCACCACCGATGAATCGGTCTGCAACTGGAACGACCAGACCATCAAGAACTTCCACGCCCTCAACTGGACTACCGACGATACCTTCATCTACGCGTTCTACTCCAGGATTTACTTCCAGATCTCGCTCTGCAACGAGTTCATCCGCCAGATCAACGCCACCAGCGTCGCGGTTTCCGACAAGGACGAGATGATAGCCGAGGCCCGCACCCTGCGCGCCTACTGCTACATGCACGCCATCGACTGCTTCGGCAAGGGCCCCTTCGTCGACGAGAATTCCATTATCGGCGTATCCCCCGAAGAAATCAGCCGCACCGACCTTTATGCATGGCTCGAGACCGAGCTCACCGACATCATCAACAACAGCGCGCTTCCCGCCGCCCGCAGCCCCAAGGCTTACGGCCGCATTGACAAGGGCGCCGCGATGATGATCCTCGCCAAGCTCTACCTCAACGCCGAGGTCTACACCGGCACCGCCCAGTGGGCGAAGTGCGCGAACGTGCTCAACAGCATCGCCGCCGCCGGCTACAGCCTGCATCCCAGCTACAAGGCCCTCTTCTGCGCAGACAATGACACCTGCACCGACGAAATCATCTGGGCCATCGAGGAAGACGGCATCAACACCCAGAGCTACGGCGCCACCAACTACATCATCTTCGCTTCCACCGGCGACGGCATCGAGGCTTCCTCCGTTGGTATTTCCTCCGGCTGGGCAGGTCTCCGCTGCACCGATACCTTCTACAATCTGTTCGAAGATGCGGACGCCCGCAAGCTCTTCTACTCCACCGACGACGGCATGCACTCCGGTCCCATCACCGACGTGGGCGACTGGGCAAAGGGCGGCCATCCCGCAATCAAGTTCACCAACGTGAAGGCGGACGGCGGCGCAGCCAGCGCAGTCGGCTTCGTCGACACCGACTTCCCGGTGTTCCGCTATGCTGACGTGCTGCTCATGTACGCAGAGCTCGGTCTCCATTCCGATTCCGGCATCAGCAAGGCGCAGGGCCTCTCCTATCTCAACCAGGTACGCGAGCGTGCCGGCGTGAGCGCCCTCACCGACTACGACAAGGTCACCATCCGCGACGAGCGCGGCCGCGAACTCTACCAGGAATGCTGGAGGAGGTCCGACCTCATCCGTCTCGGTTACTTCACAGGCAGCGAATATGTCTGGGACTGGAAGGGCGGCGATGAAAAGGGCACTTCGGTCGCTGATTACAGGGCCATCTTCCCGATTCCGGCTTCCGACCTCAACGCCAACGGCAATCTCACGCAGCACGAAGCCTACAAATAACAGATGAAGAACATGAAAAAGATACTTAGCATATTCCTGGCGGGCGCCATGGCCGTCGCGGCCGTTTCCTGCCAGCATGAAGAGTTCGTTTACTACGATCCCGCCGACATGGTGGCTCCCGTGCTGAATGAACTCACCGCGGGTCCCTATACCCTGGTGGAAGGCGAGGCTTTCGAAACCTTCACCTATTCTGCAGCCAGCTACGGTGTCACCACTCCCGTGATGTACACCCTTTTCGGTGCTACCGCGGCCGACCAGTCCGACGCCTTCAAGCTCGGAACCATGAGGTCGAACACCTCCATCGCAGTAGCTGCCAAGGACCTCAACAACCAGCTCCTCGCAGCCGGTGTCACTCCCGACACTCCCACCACGGTTTATTTCTGGCTGACTGCCGACATGTACGGTGAAAACAGCATCATCGCCGGCACCAACCAGAAGTCGAACGTGGTCAACGCCCAGGTTTCCGCATACGATTCCGAAATCACATACCAGAGGGCATGGATTCCCGGAACCGCGAACGGCTGGAGCCACGACAAGGCCCAGCATCTGTTCAACTACAGCGGCGACGGCGCCACCTTCGTGGGCGTAGCCTGCTTCATCACTGAAGACCAGAGCGACCTCTCCGGCAACCAGTTCAAGTTCACCGGCGCCGCCGGCTGGGACAACGAAACCGGCAACTGGGGTGTGGCCGACGCTTCCTCGGCAGCCGAGAGCCACACTCTCGACCTGCTCAACGGCAGCAACGACAACATCACCCAGTACACCACCTACAAGTACTACAGCTTCAAGCTCGACGTCTCCAACTTCGACGGTCCGGTTCTCACCATGAACAAGGGCTTCAACAGCGTCAGCGTCATCGGTTCCATCGCCGGCACCGGCTGGGACACCGACTTTGAAATGACCCAGGATCCCTACCGTCAGACATTCTACGTCGACCTCGAGAACGTGACTGCCGGTTCCGAGTTCAAGTTCCGCTTCGACAACAGCTGGGACTTCAACCTCGGCGGAGACGTGAACAAGCTCTCCAACGGCGGTGACAACCTCAAGATCGAAGAGGGTGGCAACTACCGTATCTACCTCGACCTCAACGACTGGGATGCCTGCACCGCAAGCTGGAGCACCTCCAAGTTCGGAACTGATATCACCGACCCGTACAACACCGGCGGTGACGAGCCCGTAGATCCCAACGTGCCCGTCGCACCCGAAGGCTACGGTATCGTGGGCAGCATCAACGGCTGGGGCGCTGACGCCGACGGCAACTACACCGACATCATGATGAGCGGCAGCGGCGTCTACACCGGCTACTTCACCACCACCGATGCCAATGCGGAAGTCAAGATCCGCAAGGATGGCGCCTGGACCGAGAACTACGGCGGCGACATGACCGCCTACGGCGAGCCCTTCGAGGCTGTCCCCGGCGGCAACAACATCATCATCGCGGAGCCCGGCTTCTACAAGATGGTGCTTGACTTGCTCGCAACGCCCAACACCATTACCGTCTACAGCGGCGACGACGCTGAGGTATGGTCGCTCATCGGCAGCTTCAACAGCTGGAGCGGCGACGTGGACATGACCGGTGCAGATGGCGTCTGGACCAGCCCCGCAACCGCATTCACCGCGGGCACCGAGGTCAAGATCCGCCACAACCACGACTGGTCCCTCAGCGTGGGCGGCGTGCTCGAGGCTCTCGGCACCCCGTTCTCAGCGGTTTCCGACAACGGCCCGAACTTCGTGATTCCCGAAGATGGCACCTTCATCATAACCTACGACACCAACGACCAGACCATTACCGTTGCTACGGCCGGCTGGGGCGTGGTGGGTTCCATCAACGGCTGGGGCGGCACTCCCGACATCCCGATGAAGGCTGTCGATGGCAAGAGCTGCCTCGTTGCAAAGAACGTTGCAGTCAGCGCATCCGATGAAATCAAGATCCGCTACAACAACGACTGGGGCCAGGGCGACTACGGCGCTGCCACCAACGTCGGACATTCCGTGAAGGCCGTGAAGGGCGGAAGCAACATCAAGCCCGGAATCGACGGCGCCATCGACGTCTACTTCTTCGAGCGCGACGAGGTCATCATCGTGGCCGAAGCAGGCACCGAGGTCAACTACTGGGGCGTTGTCGGCACCATCAACGACTGGGGCGCTCCCGACTTCATCATGTACGAGAAGGAAGACGGCGTATTCGCCTACGACAATCTTGAAATCACCGCATCCGATGAAATCAAGGTCCGCATGAACGAGGATTGGGGCGTCAATCGCGGCGGCAGCTTCACCGCAATGGACGAACCGTTCGAGGTGACCCAGGACGGCCCGAACATCAAGGTCGGCGACGGCGTCATCTTCATAACCTACGATTCCGCAGCCGAGACCGTCACCATCTCCGGTGAGGCCGACGTTCCGGAACCGGTAGAGCCCGGCGACTACAACGAGTACATCTACGCCATCGGCGGCGACACCGACTGGAGCGGTGTGTATTATCTCAGCAGCTCCAAGGACGGCGACGCCTTCACCGGCAAGTACAAAGGCTTCGGCTGGCTCTCCGGCGAGTTCAAGTTCAAACCGAACGAGGGCGACTGGAGCGGCGACTGGGAGTTTGACGGTGACGGCAAGATTGCCGACAACGGCGGCAGCAACTGCCCCGCTCCCGAGACCGCAGGCTACTACATGATCGAGGTGGACCTCACCGCGATGACCTACAACCTCACGCTCATCAACGGCATCGGCGTCGTCGGCCCCGCACAGGCGGGCGGCTGGGATGCCGACACCGATCTGGAGTATGATGCCGAATCCAAGCTCTGGAAAGGCACCATGTCGCTTGAGGCAGGCGAGTATAAGTTCCGCGCCAACGACAATTGGGACATCAACTGGGGCGGCAGCCTCGATGCCCTCTTCCAGAACGGCGGCAACATGGCCATTACCGAAGCGGGCACCTACGCCATCGAACTGGCGGCCCTCTGCGACGGCAAGGCTTATGCGACCGTGACCAAGCAGTAAACCCTTTTTGGACTGGAGCCCCTGACCGGACTCCAGTCTCCTTTTTATCCAAATACGCAGGAGCATGAAAACGATCAGGAATACAGTCTTTCCGGTATTCGCAGCGCTTGCCCTTGTGCTGTGCGCCTCCAGATGCGAGGAACCGGACGTAACGCCCGTAAATACCGATGACGGCCAGCTTGTCGCAATCGACGACGCCTTCGACGGCGTAAAGCGGTCCTCCACTACCTACCAGCTGCTGGTGTACAGCTTCTGCGACTCCGACGGCGACGGCATCGGAGACTTCAGAGGCATCACTTCCAAGCTCGATTATCTCGATGCCATGGGCGTCACGGCGCTGTGGCTGTCTCCCGTACAGGCGACAAGTTCGTACCATGGCTACGACGTGGACGACTACTACAGCCTTAACCCGATGTTCGGAACCGAGGCCGATTTCAAGAATATGGTGGACGCGGCCCATGCCAAGGGCATAAAGATTTACCTCGACTACGTCCTGAACCATTCCGGAGCCGGCAATGCCTGGTTCAAAAAGGCCATAGCGGACGAAAACAGCCCCTATCGCGGCTATTATTTCATCTCCGCCAATCCTGCCTCCGATTATTCCAAGTTCCCGATGCTCGCCGGAACCACCTATAATTCAAGTGAATGGAAGAGCATCTCCAGCACTTCCCCCGTTATGACGATAAGCTCCACCACCGAGGCGGTCACCAATGGTACTTCCAGCTGGAACCTTTGGTACTGGGAGCCCGGAAAGGACGGCAAGTCCGTGAAGTTCGTGGAGAACGGCGGCAATCCGTATCTGGTCATGGACATCTCCGGCGACTGCGGAATGCTGGTCAGGAAATATCCCAACTGGGACAGCGGCTCCAAGTACGGCGCCATGCCGGGGAACACCACCCTCGTGCCCGGGACGCCCATGACGCTGGTGGCGGAAGGCGCCGACATCAGCTTCAGCGGTTCCGGCCGCTACCGCATCGAGCTCTCCAACGTCTCCGGGGGCGGCACCGTATATTACATGGGCGCATTCAGCACCTCCATGCCTGACCTCAATTACGGCAGCCCTTCCAGCTTCGGCTCCTCGCAATCCTTCCAGGACATCGCGGCATCTGCCGACAAGTGGATAAACATGGGGGTGGACGGCCTCAGGCTCGATGCCGTGAAGCACATCTGCGGCGGCCTGAGCTCCTGGAACAACGCTTCCAACAAGGCGTTCCTGTCGGAATGGTACCAGCACTGCAACGCCACCTACAAGGCCGCCGGCCACAGTGACGACATGTACATGGTGGGTGAGGTCTTCAACGAGTACAACGACTCCAAGTGCCCGTATTCCACTTATCTCGAAGGGCTTCCTTCGGTGTTCAACTTCAGCTTCTGGTGGCGCCTCGGCGAAACCCTCAACGGCACCCGCACCGGCCAGGCCTTCGTAAACGAGCTGCTCGCTCATCAGGCCGTCTTTTCCGGCTCGGGCAACGTGAATTCCCTGAAGCTCTCCAACCACGACGAAGACCGCACCGGCGAAGTGCTCGGAAAGTCCTCCGCCAAGGAAAAGCAGGCCGGCGCCATCCTCCTCACCGCTCCCGGCAAGCCCTACATCTACCAGGGAGAGGAACTGGGCTATTACGGCAGCAAGAGCGGGGGAGACGAGTATGTGCGCACGCCCGTGAACTGGGACGGAGGCGCGTGGGCGGACAACCGGCTTGGCGGAAAAACCATCTCCGACCTCAAGGGAAGCGCATTCTCCGTGAAGACTCAGGAGAATGACAACACATCCGTCCTGAACGTCTACAAGGCCTTCTCGAGGGCCCGCAACACCTATCTCGCACTCGCGGAAGGCACTATGAGCGCCTGCACTTCCATCTCCGACCAGACCTTGGCCGCCTGGTACATGACCGATTCTGCCGGGCACAAGATGCTTGTCGTGCACAATGTAACCGCTGCCGTCAAGACCATCACCATGACCGACGACATGTCCAAGCCCGTCGTCATCCTCGGAAAGGCCGAGAAGAGCGGATCCAAGCTGGTTCTCGACCCGTATTCATCAATCGTATTCAAACTCTACTAAATATGAAAAAGCTGTTTCCCATATTTGCCGCCGCGCTTGCTCTGTTTGCCTGCAAGCCCAAGGCCGAACCCCAGCCGGAATACATAATGCCGGTTCCCGAACAGGTGATAATGTATCAGGTGAATCCCCGGGTATTCGCCGACAGCGCCTCGCTCCTCGCGGTAATTCCGCAGCTCGACTCCATCCGGAGCCTGGGCACCAACGTGGTATGGATCATGCCCATCTATCCGATAGGGCAGGTGAAGAGCAAGAATTCCCCCTACAGCATAGCCAACTATACCGCTGTCAATCCCGAATTCGGCACCATCGACGACTTCAAGCTGCTGGTGCGTGAATGCCACGCCCGCGGCATGGCGTTCATCATGGACTGGGTGGCTAACCACACCGCGTGGGACAGCAAATGGCTGGCCGAAGGCCACGACGACTGGTACACCAAAGACGCCAAGGGCGAGATCATCTATCCCGCCGGCACCGACTGGACCGACGTGGCCGACCTCAACTACGACAACCGCGACATGCGCAAGCGCATGACCGAGAGCATGCTGTTCTGGATTACGGAATGCGGCGTGGACGGTTTCCGCTGCGACGTGGCCGATGAAGTGCCTGCGGATTTCTGGGCGGAGTGCATCTCGACCCTGCGCGAAAAAGCGGGACGCCCGATACTGATGCTGGCCGAGGGCCACAAGATTGAGAATTTCACCTCCGGTTTCGATCTCAACTACGCCTGGGAATACATGGCAGCCCTCAGGGACGTTTTCTGCAGGGATTCTTCCGTGCGGGAGCTGCTCAGGGTTGAGGAAGAGGAGTACTCGCAGGTGCCTGCCGGCAAGCTCAAGCTCCGTTTCACCACCAACCACGACGAGGCCACGAAACGCTCCACTGTCGACGAATTCGGCGGCCATCAGGGCGCCCTTGCCGCCTACGCTGCGGCCATCTTCATGAACGGCGCGGCCCTGCTCTACGGCGAGCAGGAGGTGGCCTATCCCGACCGCATCAACTTCTTCGAATACGTGCCGGTAGACTGGACAGCGAATCCCGACGTGCGCGGCGAGTACAGGCAGATGCTCCACATCTTCCGTGACTATCCCGAAATCCACGGCCCCGACAACAAGTCCTTCAGCACCGACGACGTGCTGGCGCTGCAGAAGGCCGGTGACTTCCTCGTGGTGGTGAACGTGCGCCCGGAAGGCCGCATAATCAAGACCCCCGAAGGCTGGGAAGGCCTCACCGTGGACGATCTGCGCAGCGGTGAAAAGATTACTCTGGGCGAGGATCTCGCCCTTTCGGAATACCAGTACATGCTCCTGAAGAAATGAGGAAGACAGCCCTTTTGGCCGCAGTGCTCGCGATAGCGGCATGCGCGCCCGCATTCAAGCCCGAGACCGTAGCCGACGCAACGGCTGAGCAGCTCGTGAAAGTGGAGCCTCCCTGCTGGTGGAGCGGCATGAAGAACAGCCTCCAGCTGATGGTGAACGGCCCTGAAATCTCCCGCTACAGCGTTTCTTTCGAAGGGCTTAAAGGAGTGAAAGTCAGTGAGATACATAAGGCAGACAGCCCTAACTACCTCTTCGTCGACGTGACCGTTGCCGGCAGCGTCGAGGGTGACGGTTGGCTGGTGTTCAGCGAAGGCGGCAAGCCGGTGATGAAGGCTCCCTACCATATCGGCCGGAAAGCTGCCGGTGCACGCGAGAGCTTCGGTACGAAGGACATGATTTACCTCATCTTCCCCGACCGCTTCGCCAACGGCGACCCGTCGAACGACCGCATCGAAGGGATGAACGACCCTGACGGGCGCGACGTCTATCTCGGCCGCCACGGCGGTGATATCCAGGGCATCATCGACCATCTTGACTACATCGGGGGGCTCGGAGCTACCGCCATCTGGCTCACCCCGGTGCTCGAGGACGACCAGGATTTCGAGAGCTACCACGGCTACGCGGTAACCGACCACTACGCAATCGACCCGCGCTTCGGCAGCAACGCCCTTTATCAGGAGATGGTGGAGCAGGCCCATGCCCGCGGCATCAAGGTCATCATGGACATAGTCACCAACCACTGCGGCACCTTCCACTGGATGATGAAGGACCTTCCCTTCGAAGACTGGATCAACCAGTGGCCGGAGTACACCAACATGAACGCCGCGTTCAGCACGAACTTCGACCCGAACGCGTCGCAGTACGACCTCGCCCTTCAGGAGGGCGGCTGGTTCGTTCCCATGATGCCCGATATGAACCTCGACAATCCGTTCACGCTCAAGTATTTGCAGCAGTGGGCATTGTGGTGGATCGAGTTTGCCGGGCTCGACGGCCTGCGTGTCGACACCTATCCCTACAACGAGAAGGAGCCCATGAGCCGCTGGTGCCAGGCGGTGCTTGCCGACTATCCCTGGATGAACATCGTAGGGGAGTGCTGGACTTCCACGGCTGACCAGCTGGCCTACTGGCAGGGCGGCAACGCGAATCCCGACGGTTTCGACAGCCATCTGCCCAGCATCATGGACTTCCCGCTTGAGGAGGCCATTGTGGCCGGTCTCTGTGAGGATGGCGACGAGAATATGTGGGGACGTGGTCTCACCCGTGTCTATGAGGCCCTTAGCCACGACGCCACCTATCACGACCTGTCGCACATGATGACTTTCCTCGCCAACCACGACCACAACCGTCTCGGCGACACTTTCCGTGCCAATCCCGACAAGATGCGCATGGCGCTCGGCCTGCTCGCCACCGTCCGCGGCATTCCGCAGCTCTACAACGGTGACGAGATGCTCTTCAGCCGCGCATACGACAACTGGCATGACGGCTCCAAGCGCGCCGATTTCCCCGGCGGCTGGAAGGCGGACATCACCGTTCCCGACCTCTTCACCGCCGAGGGCAGGGCTATGGACTACTATGCTCCCGCACCCTATCCGCGCACGGTATCGCCCGAGCTGTATGACTTTACCGCCAAGCTGTTCCAGTGGCGCAAGAACACCCCTGTGCTTCACGACGGCAAGACCATGCATTTCCTCACGCGTGACAACACCTACGCCTTCTTCCGTTACGACGGCACCGACACCGTATTCGTGTTCGTGAACAACTCTTCCGAACCGCACACCATTCCCTGGGACCACTACGCTGAAATCAACGGCGGTCTCGTCGAGGGTACCGACGTGATAACCGGTGCGAAGGTTAACCCCTCCGCCGGCCTGTCCGTAGCGCCCCAGTCCATACTCATCGTGGAGTTCTGATGGCCTGGCGGCGGAGCGTTTCGCTGCTGCCGGGGAGGGGCGGCTCTCGAACTTCAGGAAGCCGCCGGCACCGGCTTCCTTCGCAAGTCGAGCCGCCCCTCTCCGCAGCAGTGAGATGCTCCGCTATCCGCCGCCGCTATCTGATCCAAAGATTGCGAATGTCCATCGCGCCGCCTTCGGACTGGATGCCGATGTAGCCTTCAGTCGCCTCGCTTCGGGCTTCGTTCACGAGGACGCCGTTGTGGAAGGCCTTGATGACGCCTTTCCGGCAGACAAATTCCATCTCGTTCCACTCGCCGACGGGCTTTTCGGGGCTGTCTTCCACCAGGCGTGGTTTGCGGTAGAACGGCCCTTCCGCCCCGTCCATCGGGATGCCTCCCATGAGAAGGCCCATGTCCCGGGGCGTCATCTGCAGCTGAACCCCCAGCGGCCACACCTTGTCTTCTCCCTGCAGGAAATGGAAGATGCCGCCGTCCACTCCATCTTCTCCGGCCCAGCGCCATTCCAGGTGAAGGGTGTAGTCTGAATACTTTTCTTCAGTCCTGATATAGCCGAAGGGTTTCCCGCTGATATGGAGGACTCTTCCTTCCGTGGAGAAGGCGGGAGCTTTCTCGTCTTCAGCTTCCTTCAGCACAACCTTCCAGCCGGAAAGGTCCTTTCCGTTCAGGAGCTCCCTGAAGGGCTTTTCGTACACTTTTATCCAGTCTATCCTAAGTTCCGAGGGGAGTTGTTCCGGGGCGCTTACGGGCCCTACCCAGTTACCGCCAAGCTGGTTCGACAGGATGAGGTAGAAGGGGTAATCGGCCCAGAGGAATTGGTGCTCCACGCCTTCCAGACGGGGATAGGTGAGGGTTTTTACACCGTTGGTGAACAGGCAGACGCTGTCGCGGTACACTTCCACAGCATAGATGTTCCATCCGTCTTTGTCAATTTCAGCGGTGGCGTATTTTGGCGGCTCTTCTCCTCCGTCCAGAGTGTAGCGGGAATGCACGGTCTGATAGACGAAGTTGTCTGAATTCAGATGCTCCATGATATCAATTTCCGCGTATTCCGGTTGCGGGAGATCGCAGTCCGGCATGAGCCAGAGTGCCGGCCAGAAGCCGTCTGCGCAGTTGAATTTGGCCTTGATTTCGATGCGGGCCTCCCGGAAAGACTTCTTCCCGCAGCTGGAAACGCCGCCGGTGACGAAGGGCGTGTCATCAGCCTCGCCTCCTACTTTGCCCAGCAGGACCAGCTGGCCGTCTTCGACATATGCAAGGTCTTCCCTGAGCGACATCATATCATCCCAGTCGCTCTCTCCACGGGTCGCCCGGGTCCAGGAGCCCCCGTCCAGGACGGTGCCGTTAAAGTTCTCCTCCCAGACAAGGTTCCATTCTTTTTCTGCGCGGTTTCCGCATGCAGAGACAACGAAAGCGGCGGCAATCAGCGTGGCGCCAAGCATCAAAGTTCTATTCATAGGCCTTTATATTTCAATACAAATATAACATATTTGGCGCATTAGAAAGAGGTTGTGTTTCGGGTACAATATTTGTTGTATTTTTGCACACTATATACTTAGTCGAAAATGATTCATCTGATATTGGCAGCGGCCGTCCTGCAGGCGGCTCCTGCAATTACCCCGGCCCCCGGCACCACGGCAGCCGCAATCGCTCCCGTACATGCCCAGGAGGCCCCGGCCCCAGCGCACGCCCAGAAGGCCCTCGCGCACACCCAGGAGGCCCCCGACACCTCGGCGACCGTAATCACCCTCGCGCAGGCGCTGGAAATAGCGCTCAGCGAGAATGCCTCGGTGCGGGTTGCCGACAAGGAAATCGAGGCGAAGGGCTATGCCCGCAAAGGCAGTTACGCCTCACTGTTCCCCGCGGTGAATGCCACCGGCTCGTTCAGCCGCACCCTCAAGAAACAGGTAATGTCCATGGATATGGGCGGACAGTCAGTCGACATCGAAGTCGGCCGCTGGAATACCTTCAACGGGGGAGTGTCGGCAAACATGCCCCTCGTCAACGCCCAGCTCTGGAAAAGCATCGCCATCAGCGGCCAGGACGTGGAGCTCGCGGTCGAGAAGGCCCGCGGCTCGCGCCTGCAGATGGTTACGCAGGTCAAACAGGCCTACTATGCAGTTTTGCTTGCCAAGGAGGCGCGGAACGTATACAGGAGCGTCTACGAGAACGCGGTGGCAAACTGCGAACGCACCCAGCAGAAGTACAACGCCTCCAAGGCCTCGGAACTCGACCTCGCGCGGGCGAAGACTGCCGTGGCCAACGCCGTCCCGAACCTTTATGACAGCGAAAACGCCGTCTACCTGACACTCTGGCAGCTGAAGGCCCTCATGGGTGTGGACCTCGACCTTAACATCGACGTCGCCGAATCCCTCCAGGACTACGCCGACGACCTCCAGTACATGGCCCCGGAAGATTACGACCTTTCGGACAACTCCACCCTCAGGCAGCTGGAGATACAGGCCGGGCAGCTGGCCAACACCGTCAGGATGCAGCAGTACGCCAGCCTTCCATCGCTCGCCCTCTCATTCAGCGCCAGCGCCAACGCCATGGAGAACGCCTTCAATTTCAGCGAATACAAATGGCATCCCTACGCCACCGTGGGCCTGAGCCTCAGCATCCCCATCTTCTCCGGCGGCAGCAGGTACAATGCGGTGAAGCAGGCCAGGGTGCAGCAGCAGGAATTCGACATCCAGCGGGAAGACACCGAAAGGAACCTCCGCGTGGCCATACGCCAGAGCCTCAATACGATGGAGACGGCCACCAAGAGCTACTCCTCCGCCATCGAGGCGCTGGAGAGCGCCCGGAAAGCCTACGGTATAGCCTCCAAGAGCTACGAGGTCGGCCGCAGCACCCTCACCGACCTCAACGACGCACAGCTCGCCCTCACCCAGGCGCAGCTTGCGGTATCCCAGGCAGTTTACACTTTCATCGGGGCAAAGGCCGCGCTCGAACAGACCCTCGGCGCCGATTTCAGCATCTACGAAAAATGAAAAAGACATACATCATAATCCTCGCAGCGCTGGCAGTGTCCGCCTGCGGACAGAAAAAGACAAGCTCATCCAACGCAGCGACGGAACTCCCGCCCACCCGCGTTACGGTAACTGACGTGCAGTTCAGGACAGTCCCACAGACTGAAGAGTATTCCACCACGGTTCAGGCTTTCGCGGTGAACAACATCGCCCCGCAGAGCGGCAACCGCATCCAGAAGATAAACGTGGATGTCGGCTCGTTTGTCGGCAAGGGGCAGATTCTTGCGGAGATGGACGCTGTCCAGCTCACGCAGAGCAGGCTCCAGCTCACCAATTCCGAGACCGAACTCGCCCGCCTCAAACAGTTGTACGAGCAGGGTGGCCTGTCCCAGAGTGACTACGAGGCTGCCGAACTGCAGTACAACGTGGCCAAGGCATCCTACGAGAACCTCGAGCAGAACACCATCCTCCGTTCGCCCATAAACGGCGTCGTTACCGCACGCAATTACGACCGCGGAGACATGTACACCATGGGCCAGCCCATATTCACGGTGCAGCAGATAACCCCGGTCAAGCTCCTGGTGGGCGTGTCCGAGAGCGACTACACCAAGGTGAAAGTCGGCCAGAGCGTGAAGATCACGGCAGATGCCCTCCCGGGCAAGTCTTTCACCGGCACGGTGAAGCGCATCTACCCCGTCATGGACGCCACCTCCCACACCTTCAAGGTGGAGGTTCAGGTGCCGAACGGCGACCGCGCCCTCAGGCCCGGCATGTACTGTAAGGCCACCCTCAGCTTCGGCGACAACTACAGCGCCGTGGTGCCCGACGAAGCGGTGGTGAAGCAGCTCGGCACCGGCCAGCGCTACGTCTACATCCTCAATGAAGACGGTGCCACCGTGCGCAGCTCGGCCGTAACCCTCGGCCGTCACACCGGCAACAGCTACGAGTTGCTGAGCGGCGTGAGCGAAGGCGACCGCATAGCAGTGAGCGGCGCCAGCGCCCTCAAGGACGGAGCGAAGATCGAGATAGTGGAGAGATAGCCCTATGAGCATATACCGTACAGCAGTAAACCGGCCGGTCACCACGATTCTCGTGTTCGTGGCGTTCGTGGTATTCGGCATCTATGCGCTCATGAAGACATCCATAGCGCAGCTGCCCGACTTCGACGCCAACGTGGTAATGGTCATGAGCTCCTATCCCGGCGCCAGCGCCACGGACGTGGAGAACAACCTCACGAAAGTGCTCGAGAACAGCCTCAACAGCGTCGAGCACCTCAAGGACATGACGTCCCGTTCGCGTGAAAACATTGCAATCGTCATCCTGGAATTCGAATACGGCACCGACATTGACGCGGCCTGCAACGACATCCGCGACAACCTCGACATGGTGTCGCAGACCCTGCCCGACGGGGCCAGCACACCGTTCCTGCGCAAGTTCAGCATGGACGACATGCCCATCATGATAATCAGCGCCACGGCCGACGAGAGCTTCAACGGCCTGGACCGCATCCTCGACGACCGCGTGACCACCCCGCTGGCCCGCGTTGACGGTGTGGGTACGGTGACGGTCATCGGCGCCCCCGACCGCGAAATTCAGATATACTGCGATCCCAGCAAGCTCGAGGCCTATGGGCTCAGCATAGCCGGCATCTCAGCGGTCATCGCCTCCGAGAACCGCAACGTCCCCTCCGGCAACATCGATATCGGCACCGAAACCTACTCGCTCCGCGTCGAGAAGGAATTCTCCGACCCGCGGGAGATACTCGACGTGGTGGTGGGCTACAGCGGCGGCAGCGCAGTGTACCTGCGCGACGTGGCCACCCTCGTGGACGGCCCTGCCGAGAAGTACCAGGAATCCTGGACCAACGGCGAACGGGCGGCTACCATCATGATCCAGAAACAGACCGGAGCCAACACCGTGGACGTCATCAGGCAGGTAAAGAAAAAGATGGCGGAAATTGCGCCCTCGCTCCCTTCGGACATCGAGCTGGTGCCCGTCATCGACTCTTCCGACAACATCATCAACACCATCATGTCGCTGCTGAAGACCATCATCATCACGATGCTCGTGGTCATGCTGGTGGTGTACGTATTCCTGGGCAGATGGAGAGCCACATTCATCATCGTGCTCGCCATCCCCATCGCCCTCATGGGCTCGCTGGTATACCTGCTCGCCACGGGCAATACGCTGAACATCATCTCCATGTCGGCGCTGTCCATAGCCATCGGCATGGTGGTGGACAACTCCATAGTGGTGCTGGAGAACATCTCCAAGCACATGGACCGCGGCGAAAAGCGCAAGGAGGCGGCCGTGAACGGCACCTCCGAGGTGGCCGGCTCCATCGTGGGCTCCACCCTCACCACTCTGTGCGTGTTCCTTCCCCTCACCATGGTGTCGGGCTTCGCCGGGCTCATGTTTAAGCAGCTCGGCTGGATAGTGAGCATCATCATGGTCGTGTCCACGGGCATGGCCCTTACCCTCGTGCCGGTGATGGCGTCGAACATGCTCAGCGCCCAGGCGAAGGAATCCAAACTGCACAAGAAAGTTTTCGGCCCGATAGACAGGGCCCTGGAAGGCCTGAGCAACTTCTACTCCCGCATCGTGAACTGGTGCGTGACGCATCGCAAGCTCGTGACGCTCAGCGCTTTCGCAATTATTGCAGTGGTGTTCGTGCTGCTGGTTCCCAAGATGACCACGGGCTTCTTCCCGAATTCCGACTCGGGGCGCCTTTCCGTGACGGTGGAGCTCCCTGTGGGTACTTCGCAGGAGGTCACCGGGCGCTTCGCACATGAACTCTACGCGCGTTTCAAGAGCGAGATTCCCGAAATCAGGGTGTTCGAATACCGTTTCGGCCAGGCTGACTCCGACAACGCCATGGCGAGCTCGCGCAACAACGGCTCCTACCTCATCAGCATGAACATCAACCTCGGCAGCATGGAAGACCGCGACAGGAGCGCCTCCGAAATCGCGAACGTAATCCGCGCCGAGCTGAAGGAGTATCCAGAAATCGACCGTGCCCAGGTAACGGAGGGCGGCGGCGGAATGGGCGGCGCCACGACTGTGGCTCTCGAGATTTACGGTTACGATTTCGACGAGACCGACCGCATCGCCAAGGAGATACAGCAGAAGATGAACCTCAGCGGCGACTTCGTGCAGGTGGTGCTCAGCCGCGACGAATACACCCCCGAGTACCTGGTCGACTTCGACCGCGAGAAACTGGCCCTGCACGGGCTGAGCTCCACCACCGCTGCCACCGCGTTCAGCGCGGCCATGAGCGGCACCGTGGGCTCCTATTTCCGTGAGGAAGGCGACGAATACAGCATCCGCGTCCGTTACGCCAAGGAATTCCGCAACAGCGTCGAGGATATCGAAAACATGATCCTCACCGCTCCCGGCGGGGCTCCCATCCGCGTCAAGGAAGTGGGCACCGTGGTGGAGAGCAAGGTCCCGCCCACCATCGAGCGCAAAAACCGCGAGCGTTACATCACCGTCACCGGCATCACCGCCAAGGGAGTGGCCATGAGCAAGGGCGTGGAGAGCGTCAACGCGATCCTCAAGACCGTCAGCCTCCCGTCCAACATCACCACCGAGCTCTCCGGTGACTACGAAGACCAGCAGGACATGATGAAAGACCTCATGACCCTGCTCGTGCTCATCCTCATACTCGTGTATATGGTGATGGCCGCCCAGTTCGAGAACTTCGTGAACCCGTTCGTCATCATGTTCAGCGTGCCGTTCGGCTTCATGGGCGTGCTCATCGGCCTCTGGGCCACCGGCACCACGCTCGACATGATGGCCATGATAGGCATCCTGATTCTCATCGGTATCGTGGTGAACAACGGTATCGTGCTCATCGACTACACCAACCTGATGCGCGAGAGGGGAATGGGCGTGATAGAAGCGGCCACCACCGCGGCCCGCAGCCGCCTGAGGCCCATCCTGATGACCACTCTCACCACCGTCATCGGCATGCTCCCGCTTGCCCTCGGCACCGGCGAAGGCTCCGAGATGTGGCACTCGCTGGGTATGACCGTGGCCTGGGGCCTCACCTTCTCGACCGTGGTCACCCTCATCCTCATTCCCACGATCTACTGTATCTTCGCCACCCGCCAGGAACGCCGCCGGCAGTGCCGTGAAGCGGAGGAAACCTTAAATTTCGAGTAAGATGAAAGCATTGTTCATAGCATATTCACAGGCCTACAACGAGGAGATAATCCGCCTCCTGGAGCATTTCGACCAGAAGGGATACACCCGCTGGACCGACGTCGGCGGCAGGGGCAGCAAGGACGGCCTCCCGCACATGGGCAGCCACGCCTGGCCCGAAATGAACCACGCCGTCTTCACCTTCGTCGAGGACGACGAGAAGGCCGCAAAAATACTGCAGGCCCTCAAACGCACCGACGAGCGTTCCCCGAAACTGGGCTTGAGGGCGTTTATGTGGAATGTGGAAAATTTTTATTAGCTTTGTAGATAATAACCAACTTAAAAAGTCATGACAGAAGTTAACAATACCAATTTCAAGGAACTCCTGGCCGCCAACAAGGTCGCCATGATAGATTTCTGGGCTACCTGGTGCGGCCCCTGCCGCATGCTTGGCCCAACCGTGGAAGAAGTCGCCGCCGATTATGAAGGCCGCGCCCTCGTGGCCAAGTGCAACGTGGACGACGCCGAAGACGTCGCCGCCGAATTCGGCATCCGCAGCATCCCCACCCTCATCTTCTTCAAGGACGGCATCGCCGTCGACAAGACCGTCGGCGTGGTAAGCAAGGCCGACATCGAAACGAAACTCAACAATTTACTGTAGATATGAAAAAGCTCTTCATCACCCTGGCGGCACTCGTCGTTTCCGTCAGCGCATTCGCCCAGTCCGGTATCATCGCCGGCGTCACCTCGTCCGCGACCGACATCAAGGACGCAGCAGACAAAGTCACCGACATCACCCTCTATCATGTCGGTGTGACGCGCAGGATCAGCCTCGGCCTCATCGGCGTGCAGCCCTCCCTCATCTACAACGTGAAGGGCACCCGCCTCGAAGATTTCGACTCCAAGTCCATCAACTTCAAGACCGGCTTCCTCGAGCTGCCCGTCCAGATCCAGGTCGGCATTCCCATCGCGGGCTTCAGGCCTTATGCCTTCGTAGAGCCTTTCGTGGGTTATGCTATCACCAACTCCGCCGGCGGTCAAAGCACCAACATCCAGAATATCCAGAATAAGCTCCAGAGCGTCAAGTGGGACAACATCAAGAACCGTCTTGAGTACGGCGCCGGCCTCGGTGCAGGCGTCGATATTTTCAATAGGCTCCAAGTTTCCGTACGCTACTTCTGGAACCTCGGCGAACTCTACGACGGAGCCGAAATCTCGGATCTCATCAACACCGGAACGACGGTCATGAAGAACGAGAAGTGCTCGGGCATCATGGCTTCCGTGGCCATCTTCCTGTAGCGGAAAGTGGACCCTCAAGATATCAGGAATATCCTCGGGTCGGAGCTTGAGGCGGTTAAGGCATTAGTCCGTAGCCGCCTCAGTTCTGACGTACCCATACTCCAGGATTTCGACATGAGGGTAGCCGGCAACTCCGGCAAACTGCTCCGTCCAGTCCTCACCCTACTCATGGCAAAGGCCTGCGGCGGAGGGGAGGTCAGCGAAGACACCCGCATGCTCGCCGCCGCGGTGGAGATGCTTCACACCGCAACCCTTTTCCACGACGACGTGGCCGACGAGAGCGACACCCGCAGGGGAGCTCCCACCGCCATGAGCGTCTTCGGCCCGGTGCCGGCGGTGCTTATAGGCGACTTCTGGCTGGCCAGGGCCGTGGGCATAATAGCCGACAGCACCTACCACGAATGGGGGATGCGGGCGTTCGCCCGCACCTTCAGCGACCTTGCCGAAGGGGAGATGCTCCAGCAGCAGAAAGCCTTCAGCTGCGACACCACCGAATCCGACTACCTGCGGATAATCTACTGCAAGACGGCGTCCCTCTTCAGGCTCTGCGCCGAATGCGGCGCCAAGACGGTAAATGCCTCCCCGGCCCTTTTCGAGGCCGCATCGGAGTACGCCAAGGCCATGGGCATCGCCTTTCAGATAAAAGACGACATCATGGACTTCCAGGGCGGCGACATAGGCAAGCCGTCCGGAGTGGACCTCAGGGAAAGGAAGATAACCATGCCCCTTCTGGGCATCCTCAGGAGCGCGCCGGACCCGCTGCGCATCCGCGACATGGTGAAGGACATAGAGGCTCACCCCGAAAATGCCGGCGAGCTGAGCAGGCTCGTGCTGGAAGGAGGGGGCATAGCGTACGCCGAGCAGGCGCTTCACGGCTACTTGCTCGCCGCAATCGACTCCCTGAAGGCGCTTCCGCCCTCGCGCGAAAGGGACCTGCTCGAACAGCTTGCACTTCTTAACGAAAGCAGAAAGAAATGAAATTCAGCCAGATACAGGGGAACGAAGAGGTCGTGAAGGCCCTTGCCGGGGCGGTGGATTCCGGCAGGCTGCCCCATGCCCTGCTGCTGCACGAGAACGACGGCGGCGGCGCCTTCCCAGTGGCTCTGGCATTCCTGCAGTACCTCTACTGCAGCGGCAGGACTGGCGGGGACTCCTGCGGCGAGTGCCCGCACTGCAACAAAATAACCAAACTCATCCACCCCGACGTCCATTTCGTGTTCCCGGTGGTGCTGCCGTCCTCGTCGGCGCAGTCGGAACACTCGCCCTCCGAGCAGTTCATCCCCGACTTCCGCGCCCTCGCGCTCGAGAACCCGTCCTTCACCGAACAGGATCTCTACCGGGCCCTGGGCTTCGACGGAAAAAATCCCGTCATAGGAGTGGCTGAGGCCAACGCCCTGTTGCGAGCCTTCAGCCTCCACTCGCTCGAAGGCGGTTACTCAGCGGCCCTGGTGTACCTTCCCGAAAGGATGAACACCCAGGCGGCCAACAAGTTGCTCAAGATGCTGGAGGAACCTCCAGCACAGACGGTGTTCGTGCTCATCACGCATGCGCCGGAGAAGCTCCTTCCGACCATTGTCTCCCGCTGCCAGATGTTCAGGGTCTCCTCCCCCCTGGTGTCCGCGGCGGAATCCTACGACGACGGCGGCCTGTTGGCTCAGCTGATGGACGCCCTGCTTTCCCGCAACCTTTCGGAGGTGCTCTCCATCGGGGAGCAGATAGCCGCGCTGCCGTCGCGCGAAAGCGCCAAGGGCTTCTGCCGCTACGCGGCCGAAAAATTCCGCCGGGTGTTCCTGTACCAGCAGGGGCTCTCCCGGCTGGCCGGAGACGACGCCGAGGCGGCCGGATGGGCGTCGAAACTCGGCAAGCGCTTCCCGCGCATGGCCCTCGCGAAGCTCGACCGCACCGTGGGCATGATAGACCGCAACGTGAACATCAAAATCCTTTTCACCGAACTGACCGACAGTTTGTACATGTATATCTGAGATGGAAAAGAGAGACATCGACTGCAACCGCGGCGTAGTGGCCACGACCGATTCCTCCACTGGGGAAGTGGAATATACCTACCGGGAAGGCTGCTGCAAGCTTTGTGACTACAACTACCTCAAGGGCGTTCCCGACCAGACCGGGGCCGACCTCTTCGAGGTACGTTTCAAGAACACCCGCAAGGGCATATACGTCAACGCTTCCGGGCAGAATGTCAAGCTCGGCGACATGGTCATAGTCGAGGCTGCCACAGGCTGCGACCTCGGCATAGTCACCCTCGAAGGCCCGCTGGTGGCCAGGCAGATGAAGGCCAAGGGGCTCGACCCTTCCGTGATCGAATTCAAGCGCATCTACCGCAAGGCCAAGCAGAACGACGTTGAGAAGTGGCAGTCCGCAATCGCCCGCGAGCAGGACACCATGATTCAGGCCCGCCGGATCGCGGCGGAAATGGGCCTCGACATGAAGATAGGCGACGTGGAGTTCCAGGGAGACGGTTCCAAGGCCATCTTCTACTACATAGCTGACGGCCGCGTCGATTTCCGCCAGCTCATCAAGGTGTTCGCCGAGGAGTTCCGCATCCGCATCGAAATGAAGCAGATAGGCGCCCGCCAGGAAGCCGGCCTCATAGGCGGCTTGGGCATCTGCGGCAGGGAGCTCTGCTGTGCGCGCTACATCTCCCGCTTCAGGAGCATCTCCACGGCGGCTGCGAGGGTTCAGGACCTGTCGCTCAATCCGCAGAAACTCGCTGGCCAGTGCGGCAAGCTGAAATGCTGCCTCAATTATGAGGTCGCCTCCTATCAGGACGCCCAGACCCGCATCCCGCGCGTGCAGGAGCCCCTCGAGTTCAAGGACGGCCTGGCATACCTCCGCAAGACCGACATCCTCCGCGAAATAATGTACTTCTCGTACGACAAGAGCGCCGATTCCGACCTTTTCCCGCTGGCTGCCTCCGATGTCATGGAGATCATCCGCATGAACCGCAACGGCCGCAAGCCCGATTCGCTCAAGGTTGAACCGGAACCCTCAGGCCCTGAATTCGTTACGGCGGTGGGCGACGACTCCATCTCGCGTTTCGACGCGCCGCGCAAGCGCAAGAAAAAACGCTCCCGCGGAGGCAGGAAAAACGGTTCAAAGGGCAAGGCCGATGAATAGGCGTGCCACCGTTCTCTGCGCCCTGATTGCGGCACTTTCCGCATGCAGCGAGCCGGCCTCGTTCGAAGAGTTCGTGCGGGCCGACATGGCGGAGAACGGCGTATACGAGTTCGTGCTGGACCTGAACGATTCCCTCTCGACCTACGACATTTCCCTCTTCACGAAGGTGGACGCTCCCGTAATGGGGACCGTCCGCGCTTCGTCTTCCATGGGCCTTGAAGTCGCCTGGAAAGAAGCCGGCGCAATCACTCCCGCCCTTTCCGAAACCGTTTACCTGCCATACGGCGGGAAAATCGGCGCCTCGCTCTACCGGAGCGGCGTGAAACCTTCATCTCCCGGTTCCTGGACCGTCTCGGTGCGGCCTGTCGACCCGCCGGCCGGGCTCCGCGGAATCGGCCTGATCTGCAAGCGCAATGGGACACGGTAAACTTCGCAAATTCGCCGAGAACGAGACGTTCCCGTGCCTGCTCCAGCCAAGCACGGAGGAGGTGGTCCCCGACGGCTACGAGCATATGCGCGACCACCCGGTTAAAGGGAACTGGTTCGCCTCGCACAAGGCTCCCATAGTGCTGGAGCTCGGATGCGGAAAAGGGGAGTACACCCTCGAGCTCGCCCGCCGCAATCCCGACAGGAACTTCATCGGAGTGGACATCAAGGGAGCAAGGCTGTGGCGCGGGGCAAAGACCGCCACCGAGGAGAAGCTGCCCAACGTGGCCTTCCTCCGCACCAGGATAGAGCTCATCACGGCCTTTTTCGCCCCGGACGAGGTGTCCGAAATCTGGCTTACCTTCTCCGACCCCCAGCCCAAAAGCGAAAACAGCCGCCTCACCTCCCCGGTTTTCCTGGAACGTTACCGCAAATTCCTGAAGAGGGGCGGTCCCGTCCACTTGAAGACCGACAGCCTCTTCCTCCACGAGTACACCCGGGCCGTAATAGAACTCAACCGGCTCGAAACCCTCGCGTGCACTACCGACCTCTACGGCGCCGGAAACGCCGGCATCGCCCCCGAAGTGAAGGAAGTCCAGACCTTCTACGAAAAGATGTTCCTGGAACAGGGGGTTCCCATCACCTACCTCAAATTCAACATAGACCACGACGGCCCCTTCCTCCATCCCGAGGGGTTCGACGCCGCCGACTGGAGACGGCTCGACAGCTCCAGACGTTCCTTCCAACATACCCGGTAAATGCTGTTCAACTCCCTGTCATTCATTATTTTCCTGACGCTCACCTTCCTCCTGTACACCCTGTTTTTCGGGAAGGAAGTAAAGCGCCGTAACTGGTTCCTGCTCGTCGTGAGCTACATCTTCTACGGAAGCTGGAACTGGAAGCTCCTCTTTCTGATCATCTTCGTCTCCGCGGTGAATTATTTCTGCGGAAGGGCCATTTACCGTTCGGCGGAACAGCGGAGACGCAAATCGTGGCTGGTCGTCTGCCTTGTGGTGAACCTTGGGGTGCTGGCGTTCTTCAAGTACTGCAACTTCTTCATCGGCAGCTTCGCCGACCTCCTGGGGCTGTTCGGCGCCAACGTGTCCCTCACCCCGCTGAACATCATCCTTCCCGTCGGAATCAGCTTCTATATTTTCCAGGGGCTCAGCTACTCGCTGGACATATACTACGGGCGCTTCGAGCCTGACGACGACATCGTGGCCTTCTTCGCCTTCATCGCCTTCTTCCCGCAGCTGGTTGCGGGCCCCATCGAGAGGGCGAAGGACCTCCTGCCCCAGTTCCATGAGCTGAAACCCTTCGATTACGACCGTACCCGGGAGGGGGTTTTCGCCATTGCGGCCGGCCTATTCAAAAAGATGGTGATAGCCGACAGGCTCGCTGTCTACGTGGACGGAGTCTACGGCAATCCGGCCGCGGCAGCAGGGCTCCCGAGCCTCGTGGCCGTGCTGTTCTTCACCTTCCAGCTCTATCTCGACTTCTCCGCCTACTCGCAGATTGCGGTCGGGACGGCGAAGCTGTTCGGGTTCGACCTGCACCGCAACTTCAACAGGCCGTATCTGGCCGTGAATTTCAAGGACTTCTGGGGCCGCTGGCACATGACTCTCATGTCGTGGTTCAGGGATTACCTGTATATCCCGCTCGGCGGCAACCGTCGCGGAAAGGCCCGCACGATGCTCAATCTCTTCATAGTGTTCCTGGTGAGCGGGCTCTGGCACGGCGCATCCTGGACCTTCGTGGCCTGGGGCGCGCTCAACGGCATCTTCTTGATAGTCTTCGACAAGCTCCTCGGGCTCAACCCGAAAAACACCCTCGGAAAGGTCTTCAGCTGTTTTCTGGTAGTGGGACTGTGGGCCCTGTCCCTCATATTCTTCCGCGCCGAAAGCTTCCCGCAGGCAATGACGATGTTCGGTAACCTCGGGTTCGGCGGCGCGGATGCCCTTTACTCCTTCGGTCTCCCGAAGGCAGAATTCTTCTTCGCGGTCCTGCTCCTTGCGGGGCTGATGCTCATTGAACTGCTCACCAAAAACAGGGAAGAGCAGGTGGAGGCACGGTTCTTCGGTGGCAGCGCGGTGCTGCGCTGGGCCGTGTACCTGCTGCTTGTCCTGGCCATCCTCTACCTCGGCATCTACGGCAACGGCAGCGACAACGCATTCATTTATTTCCAGTTCTGAGCCATGAAAAAGAAGACTTTCCCCGCTTTCCTGCTCAAGGCACTGCTGTTTTCCGCGATTGTCTGCGCCGTCCTGGCTTTTTCCGACCGCAAGGGCTGGTTCGAGGCCGACAGGGTAAACAACCACACCGAAAAGAAGTGGAAAGCTTTCTACGAGTTGACCAGGCACGACAAGGTGGACGTGGTGCTCGTGGGTAATTCCCGCATGTACACGGGACTCAATCCCAACCACCTTTCCAACGCGCTGGACGCCACCTGTTTCGTGCTGGCGTCTCCCGGCACCAACATAGTCGACTCCTATTACTGCCTCAAGGAGGCTCTCACCCGCACGAAGCCGGAAATCGCGGTGATTGAGACCTTCACCATTTACGACGGCAATAACCATGACCTCAGGGGACAGTATCTTTCCGACCAGTTCAAGAGCTATGCGGCGCGCAGGAACGTGTGGCAGAAGCTGTGTTCGCTCCCCGTCCTGTTCGCTCCCGACCACTGGCTGGAGGCTCTTTCCACCACGGTGCGCAATCATTCCTTCATCTTCCGCGACCAAAAGCAGATAAAGGACAACATTGCTTTTGCGAAGAAGCACAAAAAAGACGAAGGCCTTTATCTGGGTCGTTACGTCCGTTTCAATACCGGCATCGAGCAGAACGTGCTGGACCGCTACGAAAAGGAGGGGGCGCCGCTCGTGGAGACGGATTTCAAAGTGGGGAAACAGCATGCCCGCTATGTAAAGAAGATAATTGCACTCTGCCGCAAGAACGGCGTAACCCCTGTCTTCATTTCACTGCCGGTTTACAGCAAGCACATAAAAGACCATGAAGTACGGCACAAGGCCGTGGCCGAACTGCTGGAACCCGAGAAGGTATTCTGGCTCGATTACCAGGGCCGCTTCGACAGCCTGTTCACGCCGGAATGCTTCGAGAATACCTATTCCCCCAACCAGCACATGACCCATCATGGCTCGCTCGTCGCCACTTACATCCTGGCCGCGGCCATCGACTCCGAATTCCCCGGCCTCCTTCCCGACCGCATGAAGGAACAGCGCTGGGCGAGGATGTTCTACGGCCAGGAAGGCTATTTCGAGAACCATTCCCCCCTGCCGGGCGACGAGACCGCGAGGCAGCTTTCCCTGCCGGAAGGCTCTGTTGTCGCAGAGGCTGATTTCTGCCGGGACAATCAGTCCAACGTGCTGATTCTCAAGACTTCGCCGGAAAATGAGTATGCGGGATTGAGCCTGGCGTGCGACATCACCTTCGGAGGCGAGCGCGACCTGGTAAGGATAGACATCCCCCACAGCCGCACCATTTTCCCGCTCCATCACAACCTCTACATGATGTTCTTCAAGAAGGAAGTCACCATCAACGGAATCCTCGCCTGCGAACCCATTCAGCCGAATTAATACTATGAGAAAGATATTTGCCCTGCTGCTTATATTCGTTTCGGTGCACCTGGGTGCATGGGAACGCCAGGCGCTATGGCCCGGGCTCGAGAGCATGCCCGACCGTCAGCCCCACCAGATAGCCGAGATGACCGACGTGTCGGAGGCTCCGGGCTTCAAGCCCGACGAGCATCGCATGCCGTTCATCGAATGGTACGAAAAACCGTCGAACCCGAACGGGGCATGCATGATACTCATCTCCGGGGGCGGCTATTACAACTGCTGCGATGTCGGCCTGGTGGAGATGTGGCACAAGGAGCTCACCGCCCTGGGAGTGCAGTGCGTGAAGCTCGTCTACCGCACGTCCCGCCCGGAGGGCATCCCATATTATCAGACGGCCTGGGAAGACGGGCAGCGTGCGGTGCGCATGATACGCAGCCAGGCGGCAAAGCGCGGCTTCGACCCCGAAAAGATAGGCGCAATAGGAATGTCGGCCGGGGGGCATCTCACCCTGCTGCTCGCCACCAGCAGCGAAACTCCCGCTTACGCACCGATAGACAAGCTCGACAAACTGCCCTGCCATCTCAACTGGGCGGTCGCCAACGCCCCCGCATACGTCACTTCCGACGGCGGGGAGGGCACGCCTGCAACCCGCCAGGGCTACGGCGCCGACGTCACCCTGAGCCGCATCTTCAAATTCGACTCGCACACATGCCCCATCTGCATGCACCACGGCGGCGAAGATCCCTATTCCCCGAACGGCTCCACCCTGGTTTACAGGCAGTTGCGCCGCATGGGAGTGCCTGCCGAACTGCACCTCTATCCGGACAAAGGGCACGGCGCCTTCGGCTTCGGCCGCGCCGTGGAGTTCATGACCCAGATGGGATATCTCGGCCCGGTGGCCCCGGAAGTCGAGATAATGAATCGCTTCGCCTCCGACGAAGACCGCGCCCTTTACAGGAAGGAGCCCGTCTGGCCGGAAGGAAAGATGCCGGACCGCCAGGAGAACCAGTGCGAACCCTACATCGAATGGCACATTCCGAGCAATCCCACCACCCGCGCCATCCAGATCATCTATTCCGGAGGCAGCTACATGGGCAACGGCCCGGACGGATTCGAAGTGGCCCCGGCGCGCCGTTACCTTAACGCCAAGGGCGTCACCGTCGTAACCATGAAATACCGCACTCCCCGGCCCGCCGCACCGCTGGCGAAGCATACCACCGCCTGGCAGGACCTGCAGCGCGCGGTGCGCATCGTGCGCAGCGAAGCACCTGCGCTGGGCCTGGATCCCGACCGCATAGGCATCATGGGCTCATCTGCCGGAGGGCATCTCACGCTCATGGGAGTCACCTCGTCGCGGCACGCCTCCTACCTGTCGGTCGACGAGCTCGACACCCTTTCCTGCAAGGTTCAGTGGGGGATTGGCATCTATCCGGCCTATGCGCTCACCGACGGACAGGATGAATATAACACCACCGGCGGGAACGACGATTCGGCCGTGCTGGCGCCGGAGTTCAGCTTCGACCTCGACACCGCCCCTATGCTTTTCATCCACGGCGATGCCGACGGCTGGGCCTCGATGAACTCGGTGAAGGCCTGGGAAAAAATGCGGGCGATGGGCGTACAGAGCGAACTGCACACCCTCGCCACGCGCGAACACTGCTTCCAGCATACTGCCTCTCCGGGAACCGGAAGCTACAACTGGCTCGACCGGATCTGGGAATTCCTGAATCAGAAACAGTTTCTGTAACCCGGTAGCCGTCAATGGCCACCGGGGCCACCGCCGGGAGGATTTCCGCCGCCCGGGCCGCCGCCACCCGTGTAGGTGCCGAGGCTCACGGCTGAGCCGCCCGAAATGGACGAAGTGGCCCAGGTGCCGCCGGCATAGGTGGCGCCGCCCACGCTCACGCCTTTGTAGCCCTTTTTCAGCGCCGGGGCGCACACCGCAACGTTGGATACTCCCGCAGGAGCCTTGAAGGCGGCTATGAATGAACTGCCGTCGTACAGGGCGTTCCAGCCGTCGGCCGTGCAGTTCATGCTGTAGACGGTGTTGGAAGCGGAATAACCGCCCTCCAGGCCGCCGTAGGCCACCACCACGCCGCCGGTGATATACAGCTTGTAGCCATCTTCGGTGTTCGCATCGAGGGCTACTTCCGGCGCTCCACAGGTGGTGACGGCAAACACATAACCGCCGGAAATCTTCAGGTCGTGGTTGGCGTCCATTGCGTCGTTGGCGCTGGAGAAGGCGTATACATAACCGCCCGTCACGTCCAGTTCGCCCTGGCAGTTGATGGCGTCGTCTCCGGTGGATACTACATACACCTCGGCGTTGTCGGAGATTACGAGGTCTCCCTTGGCTTCAAGGCCTTCGCACTTCTCGGCCTTCACGCTGACGCTGCCGCCGGAGATGTAGAGGTTGCCGGCGCTGGCGGTCACCTTGCCGTTGACCTTCGTGGCCCAGCCGATCTTGATTCCCTTGGCCGACACGTCATTGGTCTCGCTGCCGGTGGTGGTGATGCTGAGGCTGCCGCCGCTGATGAAGCTGTCGGCGATATCCCCCTCGAAATCCTCGCTGCCTGCGCTCAGGCCCTTGCCTCCGGCGCCGGTGTTGGTAATGGTCACGCTGCCGCCCGTCATGCCGAAGTAATTGTCGGCCTTTATGCCGGCTGAGCCCTTGTATTCGGCATCTCCGGAGTCGTAGGCCACGCCGCCGCTCACGTTGATGACCGAGGTGCCGCCTTCCACGAGCACATAGCCGTCGGTGGTGATGGCCTTCTTCGTGGCGCCGGTGGTGGTGACTTCAAGATTACCGTCGGAAAGCTGCACGTAGTCGTTGGTCTTCAGCCCGTGGCCGGCGCCGCTGCCTGCGGAAACCGTGACGCTGGGGCTGGCCATCATGCGGATGTAGTCGTCGGACACGATGCCCGATTTCTCCTTGCTGTTGTTGGCCGTGACAGTAAGCGAGCCGCTGCCAGAGAAGATGAGCTGCCCTTCCGAGAAGAACACGCCCTTCATGTCCTCGTCGCCGGTGGTGCTGTAGGCCGCGGAAGCGCCGTCGGCCAGAGTGTTGCTGCCCTCGACATAGACGAAGGTGCGCTTGCCGCTCTGGTTGTTGATGGCTGCGCCGCTGCTGTTGGCAATGCTGACGCCGCTGAGCCAGAGGGCCTGCTTTTTCTTGCTGTAGAGCTTGAAGAAGCCGTCAGCCGCCGTGCCAGTCAGCTTGTACACAACGTTCTCGCTGCCGGTGTAGTTGACTGTGACCTGATTGCCGTTGATGGCAACGTCCATCACGTCGGCAACGGCGGTATAGCCGGTGACTGTGGCCCCTCCGGAGGAGAAGCTGACCGTTACGAGGCGGGAGAATTCGGTATTGGAGATATCGTCGTCGGAAGAGGTGTCTCCCGAAGATGCGAAAGTGGTGTTGATGGCGCCGTCGTCGGCGGAATCGGAGGAAATGACTGTGAGATTGTAACTTGCACTGCCTGCAAGATAGGCCTCGGTGGCTTCGGATGTGGCAGTGATGGTGGTGGTTCCGGCCGCCAGAATGGTGAGGGTGCCGTCAGCGCTTATGGTGGCGACACTCGTGTCGGACGAGGTGTAAGTGATGTCCAGTCCGTGGGGATTGGTGAGAGTGGGGGAGGTGAACGAGGCGACAGCGGCCAGGCTCACGGAACAAGCCGATACGGACCAGGAAAGGCCTGCTTCTGCGGGCAGAACTTCTTCTTCGGTGGTGTCATCGGCTCCGCCGGGAATGTCCTCGGGGGTGCAGCCAAAAGGCAACAACAATAGCGCTGCACATAGGAGTGTGACTGTCTGTTTCATACGCTTATGTTTTAGTACAATCATCGCAATTTAAAAAATCATGCCAAAAACGAAATACCTCGAAACTAAAAAAGTGGCGGGCGGAGGGGTACATTCTATCGAATGTAATTGTCGATATTATGTATAAAATTACATTCGTTATGATGTAATTTATACAATATTATGTATATTTGCATCCGAACGGATGTAATTATGAATAGTAACGTCATATCTTCAACACTGAAATTCCTGCGGAAGGAGCACGGGCTCACGCAGGTGGATTTGGCCATGAAATCCGGCGTAGGCCTGAACTTCGTGCGCGAATTGGAGCAGGGGAAGGCTACGGTACGGATGGACAAGGTAGTCCAGGTATTTGATTTGTTCGGATACGAACTGGTTCCTCAAAAGAAAGTGAGATGAGTAAAGCATTGATTCAGTACAAAGGGAGGGCTGCAGGCATTTTGGAAGAGACCGATGAAGGCTATGAGTTCCAGTATGACAAGGAATATCTTGCCGATGGTGCCTCCAGCCCCGTCAGCCTGACGCTTCCACTGACGGACAAACCCTATAAATCCGCAGTACTTTTCCCATTCTTCGACGGTCTCATTCCGGAAGGA
Organism: uncultured Bacteroidales bacterium; assembly: GCA_946185745.1. Taxonomy (GTDB): domain Bacteria; phylum Bacteroidota; class Bacteroidia; order Bacteroidales; family UBA932; genus Cryptobacteroides. The sequence goes on along the minus strand of CAMHKQ010000008.1, from coordinate 31,889 downwards.
TGGTTGCTGGATGTAGCCACGCGCAATACGGATATCAGCGAACTGGACAGGTTCTCGCTGCTGCTTCTCTGCTGCAAGGACTGCATCGGTGCAGTAAGTGTAATTCCGATAAAGGAGGGAGGCAATGAGTAAGTGCCTGTATTGTTACAAGGAACTCGGCCCGGGAGAGGTCGATTTCCACAAGGGATGTTGCCGTAAAATCTTCGGAACTTCCACGCCCCCTTCGCTGGACTACACACGTGCGCAGATGGATGAACTGGCAGCTCAGGTTATCAAGTCGCAGACCACTTTGACCGGTGTTCAGCCCAAACTGTCTCTAAACCTGGACAAGCATAAGGATTCCCGGAAACTTGCGATAGTTGGCCTTTGGGGCGGCTATATCTTCAAACCTCAGACCGAGCGTTTCGAGATGCTGCCGGAGAATGAAGATTTGACCATGCACCTGGCGGAAATTGCCAGAATCAAAACGGTTCCGCACACCCTCATCCGGATGAAAGACGGCAGCATCGGCTATCTGACCAAGCGGATTGACCGTACGGCCGATGGCGAAAAGATTGCAATGGAAGATATGTGTCAGCTCACGGAGCGTCAGACCGAGCATAAGTACAGGAGCTCATATGAACAGATAGGCAAGGCTATAAGGAAGTACTCGGGCAATGCCCAGCTGGATATGGTGGATTTTTTGGAACTGGTGTATTTCTCGTGGCTTACCGGGAATAATGACATGCACCTGAAGAACTTCTCGTTGTATTGCCCTGCAGGCGAACCTGTCCTCACACCGGCCTATGACCTGTTGAATGCCGTTATCAGCAACCCTGCCGATGACGAGGAGCTGGCACTCAATCTGAATGGTAAGAAGAGAAATATGAAGGATGCCGATTTCAAGGCTGCATTCCGGACTTGTGGCGTTCCTGAAATTGTCTTCGACCGCCTCAAGAAAAAACACCTGGACCTCCTTCCCAAGTTTGTGGAAGAGATTCAGTGCTCCTTCCTGTCGGATGTGCTCAAGATGTCGTATATCGGTCTTCTTGAGAGGAGGATGAAGGGATAATTATAGATAATTGCGAATGTATTTGCCGTCATGATTATATTCGGCCCAGCATCTGTTGCACTGAAAAATGTGGCCATAATAAGTGCATCCGGCATGCTTCCACCTGTTCGTGCCATCTTTGTCGTATTCAATTATCTTGTCCAATTGGCCGTAACCGTGATAAAAAGCAATTATTTTCCCAAAACACAGAGGACATCTGACGTTGAGGTCTGCAAAACCATGTGGCTTTTTATCACGTATCGTGGCATCATAACACTCTATTACTTTTTTGGGAAAGCACCTCACCCATCCCTGCCGGATCGCCACTTGAGATGAAACTACGTAAAGGACGAGAAGAAGAGCAAAAAAGTATGCAAAATATATCAGGAGTTGCTTTGTTCTCATACGACATCACTCCTCATCTTCAGATTCATCTTCTGATGCAATCAACTCGTCAGGGAGAAAAGCCTGGGTTCGGAACAGATATTCTGCTCCCACGGCCTCGTTTCCATAATAACCTGCAGAGCGATGAAGATTCTCTGTGTAGATGAGATTCGTCAACAGAAGCTTGGCGAGGTTGTCTGACGGATTCTTACGGATATGATTCACGAAAGTCCGGGCAACCAGGAGCCTGGCGTTATCGTACAGATTGTCAGGGATTTCAGACCAAGTCGATATGCCGAAAACCGTCGACTGGGCAAGAAGCCGCCAGAAATCCCAGACTTCAAACAGATACTTGGAATACCGCCCGTCCTCTATCAGTTCGCCCATATAATCAACGGCATTAGGGAAGCCGTAACAACCCAATTCAATGGCGAAAATACACTTGGCGTCGAAATCGTCCTCCGCGATATACCTTTTCTGCAGAGGCAGCGAGAGCCGCTGGAGTTCATCATAATCGACCTCTTCGTGCAAACGAATCTTTCGAATATCGGCATAATCTGCCACATACTTTGATTTGTCATAAAGCTCCCAGAAAGACTCTTTTACGGCGTTCATCTCTTTTTTGGAAATGAATTCCGGCGTGTCATAAGGTACGTTGACCAGTTCTTGGAAACAGTTGGCCATCTTCTCGGTTTGCAAGGTGTCATAGTCGATAGTAGTCAGCATCCTGACAAGCTTCTTTGCCCTTTTCCGGCAGTCCTTGTTCCTGAAAGCCAGCTGATACTCATTCGGCAATAAGGGCATAGTCCCCCTTACAGTCTCGGTCGACAGCGAATCCCAGGGGATGACGTTCTGGCGTTCAAACAGTTCCTCGGCATTGACAAAACGCCTGAGAAATACGTTCTTGTTCCAACGCTCCGCGAATGAGGCCAGGAACGATGTCGAGGTGTCTCCGGTGTAGTAGCACCCTTCCAGGAATTGAATGTTGACCTTCCCCAGCATGCTTTCTTCACTTGCTTCCGGCATCCTGGCATTCATCTGGTCGATGGATGTGAATATCGTTTTTGGCGTATAGTCTGCGAACACAACCGGATCTTCTGGCATCTCAGGCTTTTCAGTCATCTCCGGTTCTTCGACAACCCCCACTTCCGGGGACCGGTCGACATATATTCTTCTGGTCTGGGTGCCACGGTTTTTACAGCCGGTCAGCACCATTGCTGCGGCAAGGGCGCAAAGGCTAATCAAACAGTGCAATCTTTTCATCTCACGTTTTTTGTTACGACATTATTTTCTTTTCACTGGTGGCCTCCGTTCCAAGCTGAGGGAACATGGATAGCCGCTCCTTTTGCTTGGCATACAAGTCATTGTAGATCTCTCTCATCCGAGCCTGCGACTCCTCAATGATGCTAATGTACCTGGTAAGGCAGTCCTTAAAATGACCGTACTTGTTCTCGATGGCGGTTATCTGGAAGGAGATGCCGTCCTCCTGCTCGCCTATGAAAATCACCTTGGCCATGATGAGTTCGTCCGACACAAGATGGGCGGCCTTGTACATCAAATCTATATCCCATTTACTGTGGTCAACGTTATAATACTTCATCAACACCAAAACCGGAAAACGCTCTGCGTCAATAAAATAATGGTCGCCTTGGGAGATAAACGTAATCATATGCCCGTCCATCTCCGGCACGAAGCCGTTGAAACGGATGGCCTCCATAGCCGATGCTATATCCAACGGCCGCAAGTCCATGTCATCGACGGCCACGGGCTCCGGCATCCGCTCCCTCTGCTTTTCCAGCACCTTGTAGTCCAAGCACTTGCTTACATAGAGGGCCAGGAAAATTGTCGCTACAACTGAAATGTATGCGATAGTCATATTGTTTCTTTCTTTTTATGGTTTGACAAACAAAGGTGAAAGAGCTCAATTTCTCATTCTGCAGATTGCATCCACATTTCCTTGATTTTTCCGTCTTCTTCTTCGATACGAATGAGAATGGGGACATCGTCCCCGAACTGTAGTGCGACCGCGTGTTCTCCATTGTTTCTGTTGACTCCGAGCTTGACCAATGGGCGTATACCGTGTTCTTTATAAGATTTAAAACGGTAGTTGATGTATTCCATAAAACTCTCCTTGCTGAAGAATTCCACCATGTCCCACCATGAGTGGTAGTGAAGATTGTCAGAAAGGAGGGGCTCGATGATGCTGGCGTCCAATTCCGACCAAGCCCGGATGATATCTTTAATCAAAAAAATGTGAATAACAGATGGCATAATAAACCGCAACCGGGTCTGTTTCCGATTGCGGTACAAAGGTATGCGCACTTTTTTAGGGGGCCAAATTTCCACAAGGCTTGTGGAAAATCAGTCCTTGATCTCCCATGTTACGAGTTCACGGGGGAGTTTAATGCTTTTCTTTTCGCCACGCTCGCCGTCAATGAAATACCACTGGGCAACCTCCTCGCGGAATTCCGAAACGAAGGCATTCTTTATGCGGGCGCATTTCTCGTTGATGGAATTGTTAAGGGGATTAGTCAGTTTGTCGATACTGTCCTGGATACCGGAGAGGTCCTCCCGGCCGGTAATCTCACGGTAGATGGTGCCGAGCTCTTCCCTATAATCGCAGAGATCCTTGAAGTAGATGCCTTCGGGGTGGCGCAGAAACAGAAAAAAAACAGCTTTATGGAGCGGTTCAAGTTTGATTTCCTTATTTCCAAAGTCGGTCAAGATGAGTTTGTTTTGCTTGTTGATGAGCAACTTGCCGGGTTTGTCAGATTCGTCACCGATTAGTTTTCGGATGGCCAGCGTGGAAAGGCCCTTTGAACGAAGCTGTTCAATGCGTTCCCTGATTTCCTTCCCAATCAAGTATACGTCATGATCAAAACGATTATCGGCTGGCAGGCCCTCTCTTTCTGTCCATACTTCTTTATCGTTAAGAAAAGCGAATAATCGCCTGTTGCCAACCTGACTGAGATACTCCTCAACCACGGAAACGATGCTCCTTTCGGTGGGCTCTATCTTGTAAAATGAGAAAACAAGAGGAGTGTCATACTCCATTTGACATCTGATAAAGCACGGCACATTTGCCTTATCCGGAAGTTTCAAAGACTCCTTTATGTCCTGATAGGTAAGGGCTCTTTTGGGAATGCTTGGAAGATTTGTTGCCCTGGGATTATAATAGTTTACCAAGTCTGTATTCTGAAGGTCTTCGTTCTCGTTGCTGAAACGTGGCAGAAATACAAAACGGTATCCTCTCTTTTTAAATGCGTCGTTAACTGCCTCGTAGTTGGCGGCAATTGCGTTCTCAATCGCTGAATCGCTTTCCGGGGTATAGAACAAGATTTCCGTAATGACAGGCTCAAATGGAAGATCCTTCCTGGCCACAGTAAAATGAGTTGCCTGCCACATCTCATGCCAGATTCTGTCTTCCTCAGCAATCTGCTCTGGCGTCTTTTCATGTTTTCGGGTTTTTTCCGGAAGATTGATAGAACTAATGACGCAGACTGCCGGATATGCGACTAATAAAAAAACGGCTGTAATAACTGAGCCCAATAGTACATAGATAACGGCAAGAAGAAATAACGGCAACGATTTGATAATGCCTTTCTTCTTGGTTGGCACCTCGTCTGTAATAATCTTTCGAAGGGCTCTAATTGAACTCATGACAAGGTCGCAATAACGCTTTCTCGGTTTGGGGAGCAGCAAGCAGACTATAAGTAGGAAAACAATTATTCCAATTAATACTTCAATGAGAATCCTTAGCATTTATTATGTGGTTAATCAGCTCTCAAGATACTAATTTGTTCCGGTATTTACCAGATTCTATCTCTTGAAAAGAGTGTTCATCTCCTTGTCAAAAGCAGAATTGACTTCTACCATCCACTGAGGGAGTTTTTTAAGTGCTTCATACACAAGGCTGTCTGGCATCTCTTTGTAATAAGCATAGGCCATGGGGCCGGCGATAGCTGCGAGGGTGTCGGCGTCGCCGCCGAGGGCGATGGCTTTCTTGATGCAATCAACGTAATCGGTTGATTCAAGGAAACATATGATTGCCGGGCCGACTGTTCCGGGACAGGTGGAATTGAAAGTGAAAGACGGCTGTATCTGTTCGTATGACAGGCCGTGCCATTCCGGATAGAATTTGCGAAGTATCGATTCTTCAACCTCTTGTTTATTGGCGCCTAGCTTTAAATGGAAGATGGTCAATGCAGTTGCAACAGCTCCTTTTACCCCTTCCCGGTGATTGTGTGTCGGCAGCGCAGTTGCAGTAGCCATTTCCTCACATTCTTCCTCTGATTGAGCGAGCCAGCCTGCGCTGGAGCAACGCATGGCAGAGCCATTGCCGAAACTGCCATACGGTTGAGGATCATGCGATGAAAGCCAAAGCTTGAAAGCACTTCCATAACCTGCGTTTGGGAGTTCGTTCCCGCATTTCCAGAGATTTGTGGCCATATCAAGGCCCTTCAGGAATGCTTCTGCACAGGCAAATGTCAGCACCGTGTCATCGGTATACCTGGCGCGCGAACTGAACAGTTTGATTGCGTTATAATCTTTCGTACGATGGCTCCGTCCTTCGTACGCGCTGCCGGCGATATCACCGATTGCTTCGCTCATCAAGTAGTTTTTCATGCTATCTTGTGTAATTTTTACGCAAATATAGAATTAATAGTTGGATGTTCCAAACTTTTTGTGTAAAAAATACACAAAATTCTTGCAAAAGTGGTTTAATGACCCTATCTTTGCCAAAACGAGATTTCTATATGGCTATAAAGGGGCAATACACATATGAATACCCGCATCCTGCAGTGACTGCAGATAGCGTGGTCTTTGGATATGACGGCAAGGAACTTAAGGTGCTTCTTATCAAACGCGGTGCGGAAAAAGAGGCAAGCAAAACTGCATTTGTCGGCGAGTGGGCTCTGCCCGGCGGCTTCCTGGATGTCGAAAAGGACAGGACAGTTGCCCATACCGCCGCCCGCGAACTGAAGGAAGAGACCGGCCTCAAGCTGTCCGTCAAGGAGTTCAGGGAGGTAGGCACCTTCAGCGACATCAAGCGCGACCCGCGCGAACGGGTGATCACCGTTGCCCACTATGCCCTGGTGAAGCTGGCGGAAGTGGAAGCCGCAACCGATGCCGAAAAGGCCGAGTGGTTCGCATGGGCCGACATCCCTCATCTGGCATTCGACCACGACAAGATTCTCCGCGTCGCCTTTTCCCGCCTCAAGCAGGACATCCACTTCGAGCCCGTCGGTTTCGAGCTGCTGCCCGAAGTGTTCACCCTGCCCCAGCTCCAGAATCTCTACGAATCAATCCTCGAAGTCAAGTTCGACCGCCGCAACTTCGCCAATAAGATGAAGCACTATGAGATACTGTCTGAATATTCCAATGACATGCCCCGCCGCGGAACGAGAACACCAATCAACTACCGCTTCGATAAGGATAACTACGACCGGCTGAAGAGCAATGGGTTTCAGTTGGAGTTTTAAGTTGATTATTATAATTGAGATAACTTATAAAGGAATACGTAATTGCAAATACCCTATTAGCAAATTTGTTTTATGACTATTTACGAGGCAAACTTCATGGCAATGGCCACCCCAATTATTGAAATGTATTGCGATGGAAATGAAAGAGCTAGATTCTACAATGCGTGCAGTGAATACTTTAATTATTCACAAAAGGTCCGTCCAAATAAGTTGTTGGATTGTAGTTCTAAAAATATGTTACCGATAGGTTGTGCGTTTGCTATTCTTTCTTTAGAAATTGATTTTGGCAACGAGGATATCAATTCTATCGCTGCGGAAAATGCTCTTTACTGTCTTTTAACTCATCGCAAACATGCCCCGAAATCATTTGGCGACATTCCCTATAATGCGGCTGTTTCTCTATTACTTTCCGAATCTAACGTAATGCACGATGGACTAATGTATGTTCTAGGAAACCATTTCTCGTATGTGTTGGATTTGAGTGGTTTGGAGAAGGTTAGATTTAGGAGTGGTGAGAATTCCGTAAGATCACGGATATTAAAATACCTAATACCGCATATTTTTGATGTGGAAAAGCTGCAATTCAAATTCGATGACTTACCTCTCGCTCCGGGACGGGAGCAACTAATCAATTACGTCAATTCATCCTTTTACAAAAATGCGAATGGACTGGAAGGAGAAGAACTTCTGGAAGAATTGTATGATTTCTGCCGACAAGGAGTTTCCCAACCATAGATGCTCGTCCTGAACACATTTTTTTACATGCATACTCCCACAGCCATTAAACACGAAGTCTATGGGTAGATGTCGAGTTTTAATAGCTTTGATAAATATGTAACGTTTGTAGTGTCACATAAAGCGTAGGGATTATCTAAAAACAATTAGAGCGATTAAAGCGATAATTAGAATAATATTGATAATAGTCATTAAGATACTAGTTCGTTGCTTTTTATCAAGGCTGACGGCAAGGTTATCCATTTTCTCGGAATTAGCACGTGAGATTCCAGTTTGTCGAAAGCAATGAGTTGTTCAGTATTGAGAGAGCCAATTGCGCCAGAAGCCTGTGAAAAAGCTTGTTCTTGATTATGAGATAGCGAGTTTAATTCGGAAAGGATAACTTCTTGTGTACTTTGAGATGACTCCAGAGAATTGGAGAGATTAGTAAAATCTCGTGTTTGGCTTTCAGTAAAAGAGTCTATTTTTGTTCTGATCTCGGAAAGGATTGCACCTTGTGAATTTTGAGATGATTCCAGAAACGGCCTTAAACTGGAGAGTTCTTCAGTGATTTCAGATAGCCTCCCCGTGGTAGAGGTGAAAGCATTATTCTGCTCGGTGAATTTGGTAATCCCCTCATCGGTTTTTTCCAAAAACTGCGAAGAAAGGTATTCCCCCCTTCTTTCAAAATCATCCAAGATAGTTCTACCTCTGCTGTCCCAGTCCGTCCCCATCTGTCTAAGGGAAATGCAGAGCGATTTTACGGCCGCCGTGTACTCGCTCACGGAATTCTGAAGATCATTACTTGCCTTAATGGTATCTTCTACTTGCTTTCTAGCCGAATCTATATCCTTGAGATTCTGCTCAAGGGTTTCCAGTGCTTTATTGATGTCCTGTGCCATTGTGAATATAATGTTAGTTAATCATTATTCTCTTTATCAAGGTAACGTTTTGCAATAATTCCTGATTTATTACTATGAATGAGCAAAGAGATGGTTTCCTTGCCTTGCTCAACAATACTCTTTCGCAGTTCCTTGTCTTTACGGTTGGCTCGGCCCTTAAGGAAACTATTGTATGTGTCAATGTAGTCCCAAATATCGGTCCCGGATTTGTTATACAGAGATAAGAACCCATCCAGGTAACTGTCGTAGGCGGCTCGACGGAGGATGTCATTTTCCCCGGCTCCCAACACTACGATACAATAGGCACGTAAAAGGTTCAACGCGGCATTCTTAGGGCGATCCCTGAGACAAAGCAGGGTGGCGCCATAGAGATGTTTGACATTCTCAATTTCGCTGCCGGAAGGATCATTAATCATGACGGGGATGTATTTTCTTACTATTTCAAAATCATCTTTTTCATCGTCAACAGTATCTTTGGTGAGGGAATAGGGCTGTCCGTTGACTTTATATTCGGTTCGAGCATATTTTGAGTTGAAGTACAGATGAATAAACTCCTTCAACCAAAACTCGTTGCCGTGTTTGGAAGACTTTTCAAGGCTCTGTTCACAAGCGAAACGCATGTCTTCTATTGCACGATATCGTTTTGTCTTGAGACTGGAATAAGTAAATCTTGTCAAATAAACAAGGCACTTCTCCATATAGTTCTCTCCGTCTACACCAGCTATCTCTTGAACCTTAATTGCGGCCTGCTCCGGGGAATAATACTTTAGGAAAAAATCCATCATGAATTGCTGGAATTCCTCATCAGTGCGTTTCTTGACTTTTAATTCGTAGCTTTCAGACAGATAATCAATGGTTACATCTTCTACCAGTCCCATACAGCACATTCGATAGATAGCCTTATCTGTATCATCCTTGTCTCTTTTACGGCAGAATTCTTTTTTCAGGTTCTCAAAAATATCATCCCGTCCGTGATACCGCAGCCAATTATCATCATTGGAGCCCTTGGCAATTCTATAGAGTAGGTCTTCAAAACTGTCAACATTTTTGAGGGAAATGGTCTGAACACTCTGCCACCCCATCCGTGATGCAATAATGTTGATCTCCTTAAGAACTATAGTTTCATAATTGTTCCAATTTGTTGCAAGCTGATTCTCCCACGTAACGGTTACATAAACATACCCATTCTCGTCAGTTCCCTCCAAAGCCCCAAAAATGCCCTCTGACGCATTAATTGCTCCACTAATGGGCCTGCGAAGTGCATTCGCAGAGTAATCTTTATAAGACTGAAGAATGCTTATCAGCTGCTCGGTAATTTTTATGCAGTCTTTCAGCAAGAATTCTTGACACCTATATTTATAATCAGCACGCAAATTAGTAAGGAAAACATATCCGTATTGACTATTGGAGAAATCTTTAGACTGTATGCGGATTCCGCGCTCATTATCAAGTTTGAGGACCAAATCTTCATTCCCGGATTCATCCTTAAGACGGTTTTGGACCTCGAAGAGCATAGTCGGGCAAGCATTGAGGATTCGCCATGTCAGTTCTTTCAGCATCATCTCTTCTTTGAACTGGCCTCGGAAAGAATTATTATGGAAGAACATGACAATATCCTTGTCAACGCTCTCTGCAAAACCCTTATCTCGGATAATTCTCTCAATTTCAGCGATTTGATCATCAGGAGTTCCGTTAGCTCTGCATAAACCTTCTAAGTCCTTGAGAAGGACAATCTTGTCAAGATAATTCTCCAGCCATACAGGGTCATTAAGACCCATAAGACAACGGATATCGTTAACCCTGTCAGGAGTCAGCACAATGTATTCCGATGAATCGTAGAGGATGTATGAGATTGCATGCCCTTGATCCCGTCCGGCACGTCCGGATTCCTGGACATAACTTTCAATGGATGATGGGTGGTTGAGGTGGATACCAAATCGTATATTCGGCTTATCGATCCCCATGCCGAAGGCTTTTGTAACCACCATTATATTAAGTTTATTTTCATTGAACAACTTCATGTCTCCATTCGGGTTGTCCCCACCGACGAATGTCCCAACCGATAGCCCTCTGTATTTGCTTCTGATATAAGAGGCAACACCTGGATGTTCAGGAGAAGAGTCTTCGACTCCAAAGGGACCTTTTCTGTGGGGGCAGAACACTAGACCGGCATGCAAGTAGGCCCCGTTTTGCGTCGGACGATATATCGCCTTTGCCTCGAACTCCTGCAGATGACAAGAACCGACATCGTTATTATTGATGTGTTCAATGTCACGTGGAATCCTTTTCAACAAACTGTAAATGGTCTTTCTTTTTGCCTCAGAGACGGCGTCCTTGATAGTTTTTTCAGAGCTTGATGCAAGTACGAAAGGTATTCTTGTATCTTCTTGGAAATGAGGCTTTACCTCTAGGACTCTATATTGCAGTTCGGGCCTTGTGTCATTCTCTGGCCGAACAATAGTCTCGCTGTCGATGGTTAACGTCCCGCCTAGCGTGAGCTCTCGTTCCACATCTGCCAGGACATCAAATGATGCAGTTGCCGTAAGCCCAATTATCGAAAGAGGTCGTTCACTCCCGGTCTGCATGTAGCTAATCATGTTCCTGCCAAGATGAAGGTATGATGTTCGAAAATCGTGACCCCACTCGGAAACGCAATGAACCTCATCGATGACACCATATGAAAAATAGACATGATTCTTATCTGTCATCGTAGAAAGGCTCAATCGGAAATTCTTCATCATGAATCTCTCGGGAGAAAGCATCATAAATAAGACCGAGCCATCTTGCAAATGGTTGAGTTTCATTGATTTTTCATGAATATCCATACCACTATGGACGCATTCGCTTGCATCAATCCTAAGGTTTCTCAGGCCTCTAATCTGGTCGACCATGAGGGATACGAGAGGGTCAACCACAATGGCAACGCCAGGTTGTAGCATACAAGATAATTGATATGTGAGAGATTTGCCCCCGCCTGTTGGAAGTAGTCCGATGGTAGTCTTGTCGGCCAAAACATGACTGATAATCGGGAGTTGTCCTGGGCGGAAAACTCTTTTCCTAAAGATGTCTTTAAGGAAATATTCAAGAAGTATTTCCCGCTCCTTGATAGCTTGGTAGCCGCCCGAATCATCTTTAGTGACAAGGGCTGGGTACTGAATGTGAGCAGCGGAGCAAATAGTGCGCTCCCTTTTCTTATAATGGGAAGACCGTGCGATGAAGGTGGCTGCGGACTTAACTCTGAGCGGGAGAGCATCAATATTGTCTCGTAGCAACATTGAGATGTCTATGCAAAGATCAAAGGTGGTATCGGGGATTTCCTGTAAAACGGTATTTCCGAGATGAAGCCCTGATGATGTGAATTCTCTTGAGGAAACAAGTGTAAGCTTAATATCAGGAAGATTGTCATCAGAACCAGCCAGGCGGCATATGTTAGTGAATCTGTCCTTAAAGTCCTTTACAGCAACCGCTCCACAAGGGACATCTCGCTCAACGATGATAATATTCCATGAACTGGAAGACAATTGCAAGGCACCTGACATCATTGCTTGAATGAGAAGCTTTTCAACGCGAGCTATAGCCAAGGGCGAGAGAACGACTTGAAGGGTATCAAGCCATTTGCCTTCTAATGGTCTGTAAAAGTTGTCCTTAAATATTGAGAGGTACTTCTGGAGGCTCTCATTATTTTCCCATGCCCGCAAGGGATCTGATAATCTGATGCTGTCAATTCGGCTTGTAGTCCAGCCGTCTTCAGCAGTCATACGATCTCTTCGTTTGTCCCTCAAACGATGGAATAGCGAGCTGTGATATGGCTGTCCATCCAGCTCTACAATAAAACCGGCGCTGCTTTCAGCCCCAGGAGTCTCTATCGCGAAGTCTACTCTCTGATCCTTACTTAATACTCTGTCAGGGATATCTACGAGGGTAGATAGAGGTCTTTGAGGCTCAAGAAGCTGGATCAGGTAATCGCGTCCGGACTCAGGAAGGTAGTTCTCAATGAATTCTCTTTCGAAACTGCTTTCCAGAAGACTTCTGTTATAATAAGAAGGGGTAAAACGTGGGTCAATTACGTGAAGAGCCATGTAGATGTCTTCTGCATTGAACCGGTGAGAGGATGGATATTCAAGGCTAGAACTCCTCTCGGATGGCTTTTCAGATACTCCAAACAAATCGGAAAACAGGTTTTCCAGCAGAATGGGCGCTTTTGTCGGAAGACCGCGGGAGATAATGTTGGCGAGGACAGCGAGTTTAGAATCAAGAGGTTCTTTGACGACAAGAGACACACTTGACTTGACATCGAATGAAGACAGCGCCCCAAAGAGAGCGGAGGTTTCATCTTTATTATCCGTGGCTTCATATTCCTCCGATATGGCATCCAGAATGTACCCGGCAAAGAACTGTTCCTTCTTATGCGACTCTTCGATACGCCGACGAATATCCTGTAAAGGTTCTATGGCGGAGAAACTCTTATAAAAGACGCGCATAGAAAGGGTCCAGTCATTCTGCCACTGCCCCCTTTCTTTAGTGGATACTGCATACATTTCATTCGGGGCTATCGCTGCAAGAAAGTCATCCACACGTCGACTGTTTGAATAGTATGGACCGATGCAGATGAAGTAATTGTCACCATCGAACGTTTGCTGAAACAGGTGAATAAAGCGCGCGAGGTCAAACCTGTCTACATCCAAGATATTGCTGAAAAGATGCAACTTCCGGGTTCTTGATGGCGAGAAGTCCTTCGTGCCCAATCTGTCAAAAACCGTAGTGACTGTATTGATAGAAAAATCCCCGTAGCACTCCAGAACTCTTTGGGCTCTCCCTACAGCTGCGGTGGAAGGATCCACGAGAGTGATTTTTCTGATGCTCGTAGGAAGATCCCTCTGCCGGAAGTAATCAAGAAGACAAATGGTCGCGGTCCCTTGTCCGCAGCCCCAGTCGTATATTTCGACACCCGATTCGAGTAAATCGGGGAGCGTATTAAAGCTTTCAAAGGACAGGTTCAACTTCGCTTCGTGCATCCTGCCAAAGCTGAAAAGATACATGTTCAAGTGATCATCGTCATCAAGAATCCCTTGTCCGCGTTCTAGGTCGCTATATAGCTGATCACGTTTTATCTTGTTCTGAGGGAGAAGTTCAATGGCAGTATTTCGCAAACCATTAAAGGAGATATCACCTCTGTCTACGAATAATTGAATGAATTCGGGCATCTTAGACTCCAGTTATTGTGTCCGAGAAAGGATTATACTTATGCCTCTGCCAATTATCAATAGCAGTGCGATTTGTACTATTGGCGTAGCAATACTCGCAGAGGTGGGGGCAGGTGTTGTATTCGCCTATGTCTTTGCTGATGATGCAGCCGCAGAATTGGCGCTGTCCTTTGTCCTTGTTGTTTTTCTTCTTGAAGGCGTAGTGGCCTTCATCCAGGACGATGGCTCCTTCCGGAATTGAATCATCTCCAAAGAGACCGGATTCCATTTCGTGGATCTCCACACCGAGGAATTTCATCAAGACTGGATCATTCCATGCGATTCGAATCATCAGGTCATCATCTACGCAGCGATTGTGCGCGATTTGGTATTTGTCCAGGTCAATCTTCTCGCCGCAAGTGGCAATGGTGAAACCCCATTTCTTGTTCAGTTCGCTTAGTTTGGCGGCAAACTCTTCCATTTCCGGAACGGTCCATTCCCGATAGTGTATTTGGGATGCCTCCAGATTGGCTTTGACCTTCCTGTAAGCGAGGATGTCGGCGAAACTGAAAACCAGTTTCTCTGTGTATCCAACGAGCTGCTCTGCGATGCCTTCTATTTTCTTCAGGAGAAGGTCTATGTCGATAGTATCCGTGAGAAGAAGCGGGTCGAAACGCCAGATGACGTGCCCTTTTCCCAATTTGTTAACCAATCTCTTGAACGTCTCAATCCGTTCAGAAACCTTCGGAACGCCCTTCTCAAGACGCTCATCGTCATAGTCGTTCAACGTGTACTGGACATAGCAGTTGATGCTCCGTTCCTTCAGGTAGTCCAGATGTGGGATAAGTTTCTCAGGATTCTTGGACCAGAATACAATGAACCGTGTATTTCTATAGGAGACATAGTTCTTGACGCCATTGAACGGATTCGTCCAGGCGGAATATCCCTTCTTGAGCCTAGTGAAGAACCAGTCAGCGTAGAAGGCAGGAATGTCGGTACTGCGGCTGGCGGATATAATCTCCGGAGCCTGCGCATCAGCAAACATTCCGTTTTCCAATTGTATTCTATCTTTTCCCCAGGCCATAGGTATCAGTGTTCTTTGTTTAGGACATTCTTTTCATAGTATTCCCGCGTCATGAAGCCGTCGCAGCCGGTTTTGTCGGCTTTGAAGTTGGTGCAACCGAGGAAAATACAACATTCTCTGGTTCCGTGTTTTCGGGAACCCGCTGCGATGTGTTGCGCTTGTAGGAGAATATGCGGGTGAAAAAGGACATGTGGTTGCTACTCTTGCAAATATACAAATATTATTGCCACTATTGCGCTTTGCGATATACTCCCATTAATAGGCGTTAACCGAGTCGATAAACGGGCTGCCCCCATCCTTCTGACTTTGTTCCGGTAGTCATCGCACTTCCATTTTCCGAAGACAAAAGTATATCCCGCTTGCGAACGGTATGTCCGTGAAAGGGGTGTCAATAAAAAACCATCCAAAACAGTTAATGACTACCGTTTAGTATCATTATCAAAACATCAAATGCATTGGACCACTTGTCGGCACCTGTTAGTAATTCTTCGTTTTCATTTCAGATACTGATGAACGGTGCATAGTATTCCTCGCGCATCATAATCCTGTGTCCCAGACCACAAAACAAACATTGCCAGCCGGGGAGGGTATTAGTTCTTATCTCCCGCCTTATGTCGTAGGGAAGACCAAGTTCGACTGGGTTCAATTCGCTCCAGGCGTATGAGACGCCATTACTGCAAAGCATTCCCGCCCACCCTTGATCGCTCTCGCGCCAGGCGATGATTCGATGATGTTTGAGGAGCTCCAATGCCTCCTTGCGAGATAAAGACTCTATATGTTTACAATGTTCCATATACAATGTACTGTTATCTTCTCAAACCATGACTTCTTTACCTTCATGTGTTTACGAAAAAGACGGGAACGCCTTGAACATGGTGAGCAATGTGATCAGCTCGTCTTGCAGGCCATGACGCACGAAATCTTTCATCTCTCCTTCGGTCAGTTCACCCAGGCCGTTGATCAAGCTTTTCTCCGACAGGCCCTGGATACTTTCGATACATTTGTCCAGGTATCCTTCAATGGGCATCCCCATACGGGATTCCACGATGGCTTTGTTTACAGAAGTCCTTTCTTTCAGGAAAAACCAGCAGTCGAAGACGTCCCTGCCTGTGATCTCAGTCCTGTCAAGAAGGGCGCACAGTTTGTGGGCGAACATGTCTTCCTTCACCATGACACGCATCTGGAGGCCCAGATAGTTCCGGATTTCATAATGATTGTCGTACAGGCGGTTGGATATCTCAATCTTGAGCTTCCTCTCGCCGATTCCATAGTCAAGCACGATGATGATTCCGTAGTGCTTGATGGCCTCGTCATGGATCTTTCCGTATTTCAAGACAATCTTTCTGACGCGGTCGTACACCTCTTTCTCTTTTTCCGGCACCAGCAGGTTAAAGTCCAGGTCTGTCGAGAAACGAGGCAGGTCGTGAAAGAACATGGCCGCAGTACCGCCCTTGAAGGCCAGAACAGAAGAGAGCAGCGCATCGGAAAAGATGTCCTTCAGCAGCTGCAGCATGAAGAATTTGTGTTTGTTCGTATCCATCATCCAAGTATTGTCGAGACCCGCTGTTCAAGTGTTTTGCTGTTGTAAATGGGGAGAAGTGACATAACCTTTTCCTTGTCCAGGGAAGAGGGATTGTCAAAATAGTAGTTGCTGTCCAGGTAAAGCGTATCCAGGAAAGCCCTTTCCGGGGAAGCGATATTCACATTGCCTTCCCGGATGATGCCCGAAGTGTCGACGAGGATCTCACCCTTGATCTTCCGGTAGCGGTACACCTTCCCGTCAATCACAATACTCCGGCTCAGATTCCCGACGGAGGTGATTTCGTCGCTATACTGAAAAACGATGCCGGCTCGCTGGAGCACATATTCCAGGGAAATGTATGAGGGGGTATAAAGAAGACAGGCAAGCTCTTTCTCGTCGTAACCCGGTTTTGCATAGATTCCCTTTCGCGGGTTGAGGATCTCCCCCTTTCTGACATACCCGATCATCCTGTTCTTCACCATATCTCTGTCCAGCCCCTGACCATAGGCCATGGCTATCCCCTGCATAGTGAAAACACTTGCTTTATCCTTGTAGACATCCAGAAGAAGTCGATTTTGTGAACTCATAGTGGTGTTGTATATCACTTTCAGTTCACAAAAATAGAAATAATAATTGAATTCACAAGAATATTTTGCTTACTATCGGTGCGCTCCCCGAAAGCCATCGAAACAATAGTTGAGCGGATAAACGGCGGATTTCCGGCCGATACTTTGCAACATAAGATATTATAGTTAACTTTGCGATTCGATGTCAAAAACTGTGAACCCGCCTTTACTGGACCACAAGACAATGCAGGACGCCCTCGGTGTTAAGGGCCTCTCCGGAAAGGTCCTCACCCGGCTGCTTTTCGGCGTGCTCGGGATGGGCAAGGCGAACCGTATCCATGCCAGCAAGGCCAGGCCGGACGGTCCCGCCTTCTCCGAAGGAGTGCTGGAGGATCTGGGTGTCACTTATGAAATCCCCGAGGAGCAGCTCGCCCATATCCCTGCGGAAGGGGGCTTCATCACGGTTTCCAACCATCATTTCGGCGCCGTCGACGGCATGATCCTGAATTCTGTCGTAGGTTCCCGCCGGCCCGATTACAAGATCCTTACCACGTACTTCCTTTCGATGGTCGCCCATCTGAAGGACTGGTTCATTCCGGTAGACAACTTCGCTACCGGGGGGGCAAAGAGCGTTTCCGGCATCCGCACTGCGCTGGAGCATATCTCCGGTGGTGGAGCGCTGGGGCTGTTTCCGGCAGGGGAAGTGGCAACCTGGCAGAAGAAGAAAGACCGCACCGCCATCGGCGGCAAGCGGGTGGTGGAAGACAAGCCCTGGGCCGAGAACATGATGAAGCTGGTCCTGAATTCCGGTCTCCCGGTGGTGCCGATTTACTTCGACGGCACCAATTCCAGGACTTTCCACATACTGGGGCGCATCCATCCCATCCTCCGCACCCTCCGTCTCGTCCGTGAGATGACCGGCGCGAAGGGGAAGAACGTGAAGGTGCGCATCGGCCAGGCCATTCCGGCAGCGCAGATTGGGGCGTTCGACGCCCAGGCCCTCGGCAAATATCTCCGCAGCCGCTGTTATGCTCTTGAGGCCCAGTGCCTTCCGGATTTCTCAGGAAAGCGCGAACAGGGCAATATGGAGGATATTATCGCTCCGGTCGATCCCGAACTCGTCCGCAGCCAGATGGCCGCGCTGGATGATCACATCCTCTTCGAAACGGGCGATTTCCGAGCATATCTGCTCGATGCGGCAGACGCCCCCGATGCCATGCGTGAGCTCTACCGGCTCCGCGAAGCCACTTTCCGCGCCATAGGCGAGGGGACGGGTAAATCGATCGACACCGACCCGTACGACAACTATTACCGCCATCTGGTTCTGTGGAATATCCCCAACGGCGAGATTACCGGAGCGTATCGTATGGGGTTCGGTCCGGACATCAGCGCCTCGCATGGCGGCGTGCCGGGCTTCTATACGTCCACGCTTCTGCACTTCGGTCCCGATGCGGAGCCGATCCTTTCCCATGCGGTGGAGCTTGGGCGGTCTTTTGTGAGGGAAGAGTATCAGCGCGATGTGCTGCCCCTGAAGCTGCTTCTGGCCGGCCTGTGCGTAGGTATAACGGAAGATCCTGCCGTGGAATGCTGTGTGGGCCTGGTGACCATTAGCGCAGCGATGCCCGATTTCTACAAGAGCCTGATCGTACATTTCCTGAAGCGCGACTTCCAGATGGAGAATGCCGCCGGTTTCGCTACCGCCACGGTGCCGTTCAAGCCTGATTATCTGAGGGTTGACCCGGATCAGCTGCTGCAGGTTCCCGAGAAGGATATCGATGCCTTCGACAGGCTGCTGAGCGCCATTTCCGACGGCAAATACCGGATTCCCGTCCTGGTGCGCAAGTATTTCAGCTGCGGGGCCAAAGTGTCCTGCGTCAATGTCGACCCGGATTTCTCAGACAGCGTCGACTCGATGATAGTGCTGCGCCTTCCCGATTTCCCGCCGGCCAGCATCAAATCCTTCGTCCGTTCCGTTCCGACCGAAATCCAGAACAAGGTTCTCCGGCACTTCTACGGCACTGAAAACGTATAGAGCATTATGAACAGTCCGGCATGGGTTTATCTCCTGGGATTGACGGGAATGGCGGTGTACGGCCTCAGGATCCTGATCCAGTGGTACCTGTCGGAAAAATCGCATGCCGTGGAGTCGCCGGGCATCTACTGGGTGCTCAGCAGCATCGGGGCGGTCATCCTCTATATCTACGGCTGGCTCCGGAAAGACTTTTCCATCATCTTCGGCGAGAGCGTGGGATATTATATCTACATGTGGAATATCGGCATCATGGGCCTGTACAAGAAGGTGCCGCGCATCGTCTTCATCGTGCAGGCGTTGTTCCCGGTGGTCATCCTGGCCCTGATAGTCAAGGATATTCCCACTTTCACCCAGACGTTCCTGAAGAACAAGGACGTTCCGCCGCTGCTGCTGGCCTACGGCGTGCTGGGCCAGTTCACCTATGAGATACGCTCGGTTTACCAGCTGGTTTACAGTTACAAGCGGAAAAAGTCGGTCCTGCCCCTGGGGCACTGGGTTCTGGCAATCATCGGCTCTTCGATGATTATCAGCTACGGTATCATCCGCCACGACTGGGTGCTTGCCATAGGCCAGTTCTCCATCTTCTTTTCAATCAGGAACCTGATGCTTTCCGTCGCCGCGCTCAAGCGCGACCGGCCGGACGACGCTACTTCTTGAAGTCGAAGCGGATATCCAACGGAACCCTTTCGAGGCCAAGATTCCGCACATCTGCGTTATATTCTTCACTGCGCTTGGAGTACTTGTCTTCAAACGCTTTGGCGAAGGCATAGTCTCCCGTGGCCTGGGTCTTCAGGACAAGAGCTGTAAGTTCGGAAAGCGCATTCTCCATCTTGTCATAGTTCAGCGCATACTGTCCTGCCGGAAGGCGCTGGAAGGCTCCGTTTTCATGCAGGTAATTATAGATAATGGCGTTGGTGCGGCCAAGAGAGGAACCTTCTCCGAAGCGTTCGGAACGCACGAGCGAGACGAAGAAGGTTGCCATTGCATCTTCCCGTGTGAAAAGATGATGGATGTCGAAGTGGCTCTGCAGATTGCACACCAGCAGGATACCGGCGACATTTGCCTTTATTTCCTCGAAAGTCGATGCAGTGTTGCCGAGAGCCTCGTCGACGCGTCCCTTTCCGTTTACAGTCTCCTTGACACCGAGGCCGTGAGCCACTTCCCTGAATACGACGTTCCAATAGAAAGCGTCCGATGACAGGTGTGCGGCATCTTCACCGGACAGAAGGATTTCCCCGGCCGGAGCCACAATGCTGTTGAACTTGGCGTTTATCACATTGTCCAACAGGATGGTGCGGGTGCCCTTGTCCTTCTGCACGTCTGGGTCGAAGGGAAGGTTCAGCGCAATGACTTTAATACCGGCATTGGCCTTGCCTGCGTAATACAGCGCATCGCAGGAGAATATATTTGAACCTGTTCCGGGCTGGAAAGCCTTGTATGCCGGGTCTCCCGGAAGATCCTGCTGGAATTCTCCGAGCCTGGATACAAACTCTGTCAGCTCGGCCGTCCTGGCCTCATTCTTCAGGAGGACGAAAGCCTCATAAGAGCGCTTGATGCCAAGGAACTGGTCGTCGGCATTCTCATTCGGGCCGATTACCAGATCCATCTTACTGTCGTCCATTTCCAGCCAGTCGATGCCGCTCTGGTAATAGTTGTCTGTCTGCAGGGCCTGAACCTTGGAGAGAAGGTACTTCTTTACGCTGGGCTTGATGGTGATGTCGGCGGCCGCGGTCAGGTAAGCGGCAATCTTGCCGATATGCTCCTTGTATGCATCGTGGTACCAGACGGCTTCCAACGAGCCGTCCCCTGCACGGCGGATCATTGTATACGGGCTAAGTTTATCGGGATTGTCCCAGGCGTCGAACTCCTCCACGGTCATGTCGGCAGGATAGAATCCGGCTCCGGAAAGACGGTCGGAGTATCCTTCGACGAAGGATTTTCCGTCAATGCGGTCCCAGGGACCATAGTTGATTGCCGCATACTCTTTCTGGCCGGGGTCGTCGATTCCGGCCATGAGGGCGTTCTTGTCGCCGAAATACTGTTCCCAATAGATGGCGTCCACCTCGTCAGCGGCGAAACGGTAGAGGTTCAGTACTTCCTTCCCGTTGTCGGTGATGCCGCTCAAATCCGGAACTGGAATGGTTACAACAGCATAATCCTCCACTTTTCTGGTGAATGGAGATTTGGGTGAATTGTCGCAAGCGCAGACGGCTGCTGCAGCGAGGAGAAGGAATAAAGTCTTTTTCATATTTTATAGCATTATCATTATCAATACCTGGGCGGCTACGACACGCAGGAACATCGTGAGGGGATACACCGTAGCGTAGTTGACTGCGATTCGGCCGCTCCCGAACATCTGTTCGGAAAAGGAAAGCAACGCCGGGTCGGTGGTCCCTCCGGCTAGGAGACCGCAAATCTTGAAGAAGTCCATCTTCAAAATGTAGCGGGCAATGAGCGCTATGAGCGTCATGGGAATCAGCGTGATGAAGACACCGTAAAGCACCCACATATATCCGCCTCCGGCCAGACTTGCCACGAAGGTCTTGCCAGCTCCGAGTCCGACTGCCGCCATGAACAGTGAGATGCCTATTTCCCGTATCATGAGATTGGCGCTAAGGGCTGTGTAGGTGGTAATCCTGAGTTGCGGACCAAAGTTCCCCAGCAGGATAGCTACAATCAGGGGACCGCCGGCCAGGCCGAGTTTGAGCGGCTGCGGCATCCCCGGGAACCTGATAGGCAGCATGCCCAAAGCCACTCCCAGGGCGATTCCGAAGAATATGGGAACGAGATTGGGCTTGTGCAATGTCTCAGGTTCATTGCCTACCAGTTTGGCCAGACGGGCAATGCCCTCTTCCGAACCTACCACCTTGAGGCTGTCACCCACCTGGAGGATGAGGTCGGCATCGGCCTGAAGGTCGACGCCCGCACGGAGGATCCTGGCCACGGTGACGCCGTATTTGCGACGGATGTCAAGCTTGCGCAGGCTCTTGCCGGTGATGGACGATTTGGTGATGGACAGGCGGCTGGTAATGAGCTTTGTGCCGCTGGGCCGCCATTCGTTCATGTCTACCGGATATTCCTCGCCAAAGATGATGCGAACCTTTTCCTTGTGCTGGACATCCGTCACTATGAGGAGTTTGTCGCCTTCCTCAAGCGGCAGCCCGAAATCAGGGAAGAATACCTTGTCGCCCCGCTTCATGCGGGTAATTACGAGGTGGTCCGCATTTTCATCACCCACGATGTCTTGAACGGTTTTGCCGAAGAGGGCTGGATTCTCCACCTTGCAGGCCAGGCGGAAGGCGTTGCCTTCATCGTCGTCAGATGCGGACGCCTTCTCCTGTTCCGCCTTCAAGTCCACCCTGAAGAGCGCCTTGGAAAAGAGCAGGACGGCGATTGCACCCAGCACGCCCAGAGGGTAGGCAACGGCATAGGCCGATGCGATTCCGGATGCGGCATCGGAAATCTCCGCAGATGCCGACGTGGCTTCAGAAAGTGTCTGCTGGGCGGCACCCAGTCCCGGTGTATTCGTTACCGCTCCGGACATTATACCTGTCATTATTCCCAGGTTTTCCCCGCTTACAAGGTGAATGACGTAAGTGGTGGCTACAGCAAGGAGCACCATGGCAAGTGAAAGCATGTTCATCGGCAGGCCGTCTTTGCGGAAAGAATGAAAAAAGCCGGGACCTACCTGCAGGCCGATGGCAAAGACAAAGAGAATCAGGCCGAAATCCTTGATAAAGGACAGGATCGTGGGATTTATCCTGAGCCCCAGATGCCCCAGGAGGATTCCCATAAACAGGATCCAGGTCGTACCCAGGGAGATTCCTTTTATTTTGAATTTGCTGATATACAGGCCGGAAGCAATCACCAGGGCCAGGATAAAAATGGCACTGGCAGTATCTCGTTGTGTAAACAGATTCACCATATCGTGGCAAAGGTAGAAAATTGTTCCGACATAATCCACACAGGCATTCATTGAAATGCTGACGGAAAAACAGTATCTTTGCATTGGGCTTTGCCCTGATGATGGTGCTCGATGTCCTCATGGGATAAAAGCCTGAACATTCAGGGGGGTTGTAATTGACATGCTCCACAAAAAAATCCGCCGAACGACGCGAGTCGGAGCGAAGCGACTAAGCCCCCTTTCAAGGGGGTTTGGGGGTTGTCATCAACGTGCTCCACAAAAAAATCCGCCGAACGATATGAATCGGAGCGAAGCGACTAAGCCCCCTTTCAAGGGGGTTTGGGGGTTGTAATTGACATGCTCCACAAAAAAAATCCGCCGACTGGCGGACTTTTTTTGTGGAGCATAGGGGGGTCGAACCCCTGACCTCAAGATTGCGAACCTTGCGCTCTACCAACTGAGCTAATACCCCGGATAAGGACTGCAAAGATATAAAAAAAAATCATACCTGCACCCAATGGATGTCGATACCGCTACGTTCCATGCCCCGGAACCAGGTCATCTGGCGCTTGGCGAACTGGTGAATCGCGGTCGAAAGATTCGTAAATAGCTCATCTTCAGTTAATTTGCCTTGAATGAAGAGAGTGACGAATTTATACTCCAGCCCGTAGCCAAGAAGGGTTTCGGCCGGCACCGCTTTGCCGTTGCAGGCGGGATTTGTGCCGTCAAGCAGGCTCCTCACCTCCTCCACCAGCCCCTCACCAAGCCGCGCTTTCAGGCGGGCGTCGATCCGTTCGTTCCTAACTTCGCGGCTGACAAGCGTGCCTATGAAGAAGACGTTGCCTATCCCGGCGTTTCCCTTCTCCGTCGGAGCCGAAAGAGGCTTGGTGCCCTTGAAGTCGTAACCTCCCGTTACCGCACTGATATACAGGCCGGTACCGCCGCAGAGGATGGGGATTGCCCCGCGCGAACGGATATCTGCATAAGCGGCAGCGAAATCGCGGCAGAAAAGATGCGCATTGTACTGCGTGCCGGGGTCGGCGATGTCAATGAGATGATAAGGCACGCCGTCATACTCCCCGAGGTCTTTGCCGGTGCCGATGTCCATGCCCCGGTACACCTGGCGCGAGTCGGCGGAGATGATTTCGCATCCGCCGATCTGCTTTGCCAGATTGACGGCATAACGGGTTTTCCCAGATGCGGTAGGCCCCAGCACGCACACCAGCGCCGTGCTGCCGCTGCGGCACGATTCGGCAAGCGCCCCGACGTCTATAATTACAGGTTCAGGGAGTTCTGCGGGCAGGGTTTTGCGCATTTTAGGCATGATGCCCCAAAGTTAGACAAATTTGCGTAAATTTGCAGCCCCATGCCCAAAGCGAAGAGCAGCATACAGATCAAGAACAAGCGCGCGTCGTTCGACTACGAGTTCCTCGAAGAGTACGATGCGGGCATTGTGCTGTGCGGCACCGAAATCAAGAGCATCCGCGCCGGGAAAGCTTCCCTGCAGGACGCTTATTGCTATTTCGTGAAAGGAGAACTTTACGTGAAGGGCATGAACATCGCCACCTATTTCTGGGGCAGCTGGAACGGTCATGAGCCCCTGCGCGACCGCAAGCTCCTGCTAACGAAGCGGGAACTTCGGCATCTGGAAGCGGCCGTTAAGCAGAAAGGCCTCACCATCATGGCAGTCCGATGCTATATCGCCGAAAACGGCTACGCAAAGCTCCATATTGCACTCGCCCGCGGCAAGAAAGAATACGACAAGCGCGCCACGATCAGGGAGCGCGACATCCGCCGCGAGATGGAGCGGGAGTAAACTTTTTTACCGTCAGGGGTGAGATTTCAAAAAATGTTGTATATTTGCAGTCCCAAAGGGCTCGCAGGCATGCGGCCCGAGGGAAAATGAGGGGTATTAGCTCAGCTGGTAGAGCGCCTGCATGGCATGCAGGAGGTCAGGAGTTCGAATCTCCTATGCTCCACAAAAAAAAAGGCATCGCTGCGGCGATGCTTTTTTTTTGTGGAGCATAATGATGACAACCCCCAAACCCCCTTGAAAGGGGGCTTAGTCGCTTCGCTCCGACTCGCATCGCTCCTCACTCCCGGCACGCGCCTGAAGGCGCCTCGGCCCTCCGGGCCTCGAAGCGGATTCCGTACACGTAGAGGCCTTCTGGTGTACGAATTGCCCGTAAAACCGCATTTTGTACACGAAATGCCCCTCTGGTGTACGAACGTCTCCCCCGGCCACGAAATGGGGTATTATTGAGGCTGGGAGGGGTTTCAAATGCCTCCCGGCCACGCTAAGTGGCAAATCCGTGGCCGGGACAGGTCTGCCGCATGTGCGAACCATTCGAATAGGGCCCAACGCACATCAGATATTCCCCAGGTGAATTGTTTTGATGCCGAGGGAATGGGCGTGGTCGCGGGCTTTGAGGAGAGTCGGTTTCGGGGTGGGGGCCACATCGGTGAAACGGTAGCGCGGGAAGAAGCGGCTGAAATGCAGCGGCACATCTTGCAGTCCGTTTCCCGCCATCCACTTGCACAGGGCGCCAACCTGCTCGTCGGAATCGTTCACGCCAGTTACGAGGAGGTTGGTAATTTCGACGTGAACGCCTGCAGAGTGCATTGCAAGGATGTTCTCCAGAACCGGAGCCAGGGATGCGCCGCAGTATTTGCGGCAGATGGCATCGTCCATCGCCTTGATGTCGATGTTGGCGGCGTCAAGATACGGGAGCAATTCCTGAAGCGGCTCCTTCTCCACGTATCCGGCCGATACAAGGATGTTTTTCAGTCCTCTTTCGTGAGCAAGGACGGCGATGTCGTGCATGTATTCCCACCATGTGAAGGGCTCTGTGTAGGTGTAGGCTATGGACGGCAGGCTGCGCCTCATGGCGGCATCTACAATCTCTTCCGGCGACCATTCCGCCGAGTCTGTTTCTTCCGGCTTAACCTGGGAGATGTCGCTGTTCTGGCACCATCGGCAGGAAAGATTGCAGCCAGTGCAGCTGAGGGACAGGCAGTGGGTGCCCGGCATTAAGTGATTCAGGGGCTTCTTCTCCACAGGGTCGACGGCAAGGGCGCACGGCCTGCCATAGGAAAGCGCATACAGCTTTCCGTCCCGGCATTCGCGGCTGCGGCAGAGCCCTCTGCCCCCTTCCTTTATACGGCAGCGATGCGGACAGAGCAGGCACTGCACTCCGTCCCCGGTCGCTGCATAGAACCGGGCCTCTTTCATTGCAGATCGGATTCGTTCACCACTTCTGCCTGGTAAGTATACAGGTCCGCGTCCTTCCAGCCGTCCCAGCCTATGCCGGCCTTGTCCCGTGCGCAGTGGCCCAGGAACTGCTCCTTGTCCCATCCAGTCTCTTCGGCCACCTGAGGTAGGAAGGTGCCATGGCTGCGCCCCTTTATGATGTAGATGCCGTCCCGGCCCAGCTTGAACTCGTCGATGGATTCGATTTTCTTCAGGGGCGAGAGTACGGAGACCTCGATTTCGATCCGGCTGGCTTCATTTCGGGAGAGCGAGGGGAAACGCGGGTCGTTGAAGGCCGCACTCAGGGCCATCTCCCGGATGGTCTCCGAGAGCGTGTCATCGGAAGTGAACCGGCCGATACAGCCCCTCAGGCGGCCATTCAGATGCAGCGTAACGAAAGCTCCGCAGCCCTTTTCCTTGAGGATGCCCACAGGCCGGGCGTCTCCGTCATAGTCCAGCCGCAGGGCGGAGCAGATGGCGGAACGGGCCGTTGCAATCATGGCTTTTTTCTCCTGTTCGGAGAAGTTGAAGAGATGGTCCGAGGCGTCCTTGACGGGCTTTTCGCACCGGGTGAAGACAATCGAATTGTAACCTACCACCCGGTCCCTGTCCCCGTAGACGGAATCTCCGGAATTGCGGTACATGACGTGTTCTGCCTCAAAGCGGCCGCGTCCCTGGATGTCCATGATATCAAGCAGGACTGCGATGGCGCAGGCGCCGCAGGCGGCGGTGTCCTCGCCCGCATAGTTCATCTTGTCGATATGCGAGAGCGCTTTCAGGAACTCTTCCAGACCGCCCGAGGTGATGGTTTCAGCCAGGTACAGGTCGGATTTCCCGGCATTCTCGTAGGACGGATAGTGGGAGAAGTCGGAGCTGATGACAAAGAGGTTTTCTGGAGTGAAATAAGGCTCCAGCACCTCGGCAATCTGCTGCAGGACATCAAGATGCTGCGAGCCGATGACTATGGGGACAATCGGCGGAACTTCGCCGGGAAGCATCTGCAGGAAAGGCAGCTGGACCTCCAGGCAGTGCTCCCGGTCATGGGCATCGGAGCGGAACGTGAAGGCTCCCTTCCCTTTTTTGACAATCTCTTTACCTGTGGCGACATCAATGGGAACCTCTCCCAGAGGCGTTTCGGCGAAGGAATACAGAGTGTCCACGCTGGCGGCGTTGAAGCCAACTCTATGGCTCGGTCCGAGCAGGAAGATGCGCTTGTAGCTGTGCTCGCGCGGAATCCTGTTGAATGCCGACGCCGCCACTTCTCCGCTGAATACGTATCCGGCGTGGGGAACGATGAGCGCCTGCGGCGCCACAACGCCGGAATTGTGCATCCATGGTCCGAGCATGGACTTGATTTCAACTGCAGATGCGGGGTAGAAGGAACCGGCTACGGCCGGTTTCCTCACTTTCTGGGATTCGGGATAACTGGACATGGCAACAGGGTTGACAGGGGCGCCGGCTCCTATAAAAAACAATGTAATAACTGTATACAGCAGGCGCATTGCCTTTTCTCAAGAAAAAACGGCACCCGCAAAGGTACCGTTTTTTCGTAAAACGTTGTGCTTACTTTACCACCGCGGGAATCCGGAAGGTGGAGGCGGGGATCACAGGATTCTCTGTGAACTCGGTCACAATCTGGTCGTTGTTCGCGCCGAGGGCACCGCGGGTTTCCATCTTAAGGGTGATGCCCTGCCATACCCACACCTTGTTCGAAATAGTGCGGAGCAGAGATTTTGTCTTGAAACTGTAAATGGTGCAGGTCTTGCCGAAAACCTCTTCGGTGCCGAGCACAGAAATCTTGTTTTCCTTCAGGTACGCCGGGTCCGGATCCAGCAGATTGAGCCCCGAGCCGGGGAATTCGGTCATCTTGGCCTCGTCCTTCTTGTCGTCGTCGAACCAGGCGTTGACGTAGGACTTGCCGTCGCGTATCAGCACCTCAGTCTTATAAACACCCATGCCTTCCATGGGCGTCTGGTCGATCTGTTTGCGGGTAGCGCCGTAGTCGTCGAACCAGAGTTCGTTGTACTGCATGCCGCCGCTGGTCTTGGTCTCGTACTTCAGGTGTCCCGACTTGATGCCGTGCTTGATGCACTGTGCATTGAGCGCCACTGCGCCCAGCAACAGGCAGGTTAAGAACAATAAAACTTTTTTCATACGAATAATTAGATGCGGTTTATACTGAACAGTTTACACGTCGAGGGCATGTTCGTAACCCTTCCTGTAATCGTAGTGGAGCAGCTTGGTGGCCTCGGGATCGTGCATGAACTTCTGCACTATCGGGTTCCAGACCACCGGCCTGCCGAGCTCCATGGCGATGTTGCCCAGGTTGCAGACGGTGCAGGAGCTGTGGCCCGTCTCCACCGGCACGTTCGGGTCGATGCGGCTGCGCACGGCATCGATGAAGTTGCGGTGGTGCCCCGCCTTGATCTCGTAGGGGATGTCGGCGTCTTCCTTGCTCTCCGGCATGTCGAACTTCTTGTCGGAAGCTGAGTACTGGCCGCGGCTCACCTTGATCCATCCGTTCTCGCCGTAGATCTGCACGCCGGGAGTGCTGCCGTCGAAAGGCTCCTCCGACACTATCGTGCCGTTGTCATATTTGTAGGTGAGATGCTCGTAGTACCTGTATCCGGGAGGAATTATCTCCACGGGGCCGCTGCCGTCCTTGCCCAGCATCCACTGGGCGACGTCGAACATGTGGGCGCCCCAGTCGGTCATGAGGCCGCCGCCGCACACCTTGTACCAGCGCCAGGCACCCCAGAGCTGCTCGTCCCTGTCGGGAGTGATAATCGGGTCGAGGTCGGAATGGTAGTAGACGCTTTCGGGGAGAGGCCCGAGCCACTTGTCCCAGTTGAGGCCTGCGGGAACCTCCATGCGCGGAAGCTTGCACGGTGCCGGAGCGGGGGAGTGGGGATTGACGTCATTCCTGCCGACATACACTTTTATTTTCTCTATCTTGCCGAGCTCGCCTTCGCGCGCCATGGTTGCGGCATGCAGGAACTCTTCGCTCGAGCGCTGCTGGCTGCCAATCTGAAGGATGCGGTTATACTTGCGCACCGCCTTCACCAGCTGCTGGCCTTCGTAGATTGTGAGGGTCATAGGCTTCTCCAGATAGACGTCCTTGCCGGCCTTGCAGGCAGCGATGGCCACCACTGCGTGCTGATGGTCGGGGGTGGCGATCACAACCGCGTCGATGTCGGGACGCGCGAGAAGGTCCTGGTAGTCCTCATACAGGTCCACCTTGACCTTTTTCTCGCCTTTCTTGCCGTAGTAGGCCTTGACCCGGCGCTCGAAACGGTCGCGCTTGATGTCGTAGACGTCGCAGCCGGCAACCACCCTCACGTCGTCCATCGACATGAAACTGCTCAGCAGGTACATGGCCTGCTGGCCGAGGCCGATGAAGCCCATGTTGATCTTGCCGTTGGAAGATGTGGCCGCCTTTTTCGCCGCCTTTGCCGGAGCGGCGGATGCCAGACCCGCCGGGAGCATAGTGCCGGCTACGCCCAGTGCCGACAGCTTAAGAAAATCTCGTCTTTCCATGTCCAAATATACTAATAATTCTACACTCTTGGTAATGCCGCGCCGTCATGCCAGGCCGGGGCGGCAAGGTTTGCCGATGGAGCGGCGCCATGCAAAGTACAGCTCTTCGGTGGCCAGGGCCATCTTCGTTACGGAGAAATGCTTGCACTTGGGATAGGTGTACCAGGTGTCCGTAAGCGTGTTCAGGTCGACGCAGTCGCCCCATTTGTTCAGGTAATTGTACTCGATGTGCACGGAATAGGCCGATGCCACCGGGATGTCCATCCTGAACTCGTGGCCCAGCAGGTCTTTCACCTGCACGCGGAAGCCGTTGGAGTCGTGTACCATTGTGCCCTTGCCCAGCGGAATGAAATCTTTGGAATTCGGCAGGGAGTGGACTTCCACCGGCAATTCGCCGCTGGTGTAGGTGCCCGCTTCCACCTGGGCGCGGACCTGCGCGCGCTCCCACTCGTACCAGTCGGGCACGTGGGAGAATTCTGTCTCCCCTTCCACTGCGCTCAGGAGGCCGTCAGGGGCCATCTTCCATCGCTTGCCGCAGTGCTTGCAGATTATTTCGTTCCCCTTTGAGGTCATCTCGTATTCGGTTCCGCAGTGCGGGCACTGGTACAGCACATGATCGAGCCCCTCCGCCAGGAAATTGCCCTTCATTGTAAGGCCTTTTTCCCTGAGCCAGGCGAAATCGTCGTACCGAAAGGCCTGCACAAGCGCGTCGTTGATTTCATCGACGCTCTTCGCGGCCAGGTCTTCCGGGGTGAAAAGCAGCTTGAAATCGGCCTCGGTGGGCTTGACTTTGCGGGAACGCAGGTTCCAGAAGGGGGAGTTCACGTGGTGCCCGCGGCAGATGAAAGTGGCCACCGGCACGTTGAGCAGTTTGCACAGCTTGCCCAGAGACTCCGGCAGGACGGCGGTGGTGCCGCAGAGCGAATATCGGGCTTCGGGGTACACTACGGCGATATCTCCGTTTTCTATCACCCTCGCCAGCTGGCGCACCAGGGTTATGTCGTTGGTGAATTTGCGCTTGCAGATGCAGCCCACGTTGCGGAGCAGCCATTCCCGGCCGATGAAGCCGTCGATTGCGACCACGTAGTTGGCCCTCCTGGGAAAGATGGCCTTGGTGAGCACCTTGAAGTCCATGAAGGCATTGTGGTTGCTCAGAAGCAGGAAGGGCGGCTTCAGCTCCTTCGTTCCGCCGATATAATTGATCTGCACCTTGTGCAGGATGACGTCGGTGATGCTGAGCAGGTAGGTCAGGGGCCTAAGGAACCAGCGCGTGCGCACCGGCTCCCGGGCCATGTCAAAACGTTCGAAATTGTCTTCCATGCGGGGAGGATGGCTATTCCCACTCGATGGTGCCGGTGGGCTTGGGGGTGAGGTCGTAGAGGACGCGGTTCACGCCGGGAACTTCCGTCACGATGCGCTTTGTGATGTGGTGCAGCAGCGGATAGGGGATTTCCTCGATGGTGGCGGTCATCGCGTCGCGGGTGTTGACGGCGCGGATGATGACCGGCCAGTCCCAGCTGCGCTTGTTGTCCTTGACGCCCGTGGACTTGTAGTCGGGGACGATGGTGAAGTACTGCCAGACCTTGCCTTCCAGGCCGTTCTTCGCGAATTCCTCGCGCAGGATGGCGTCGCTCTCGCGCAGGGCCTCCAGGCGGTCGCGGGTGATGGCGCCGGTGCAGCGCACGCCCAGGCCGGGGCCGGGGAACGGCTGGCGGAACACCATATTGTCGGGCAGGCCGAGTTCCTTGCCCACCACGCGGACCTCGTCCTTGAAGAGGAGCTTGATGGGCTCGACCAGCTCGAACTTGAGGTCCTCCGGCAGGCCGCCCACGTTGTGGTGGCTCTTCACCGGGCCGGACTCCACTATGTCTGGATAGATGGTGCCCTGGGCCAGGAAGCTGATGCCCTCGAGCTTGCGGGCCTCCTCCTCGAATACGCGGATGAACTCGGCGCCGATTATCTTGCGCTTCTGCTCGGGATCGGCCACGCCGGCGAGCTTGTCCAGGAAACGGTCGACGGCATCGACATAGATGAGGTTGGCCTTGAGCTCGTCGCGGAACACGCGCACCACCTGCTCGGGCTCGCCCTTGCGCAGCAGGCCGTGGTTCACGTGCACCGACACCAGCTGCCTGCCCACCGCCTTGATGAGCAGCGCCGCCACCACCGACGAATCCACTCCGCCGGAAAGCGCCAGCAGCACCTTCCTGTCGCCGATCTGGGCGCGGAGCTCCTTTACCTGTTCTTCAATGAATTTCTGGGCCAGAGCGGGCGTAGTGATGCGCTCCATGTCGGCCGGAC
>CAMHKQ010000007.1 GCA_946185745.1 uncultured Bacteroidales bacterium | reverse complement strand
AAGAAATACTATCAATTACATTCAAATTCATAACCACTAATTAATTTTTTAAAGTAATGGACAAAGTTCATGTTTTCAATGCCGGTCCGTGCCTCCTTCCCCAGGTAGTGTACGACAAAGCCATCGAGGCTATCAAGGATTTCAAGGGCACAGGCGTGTCCCTCCTTTCCATTTCCCACCGTACCAAGGAATGGGAGGCCACTATGGACGAAACCCGTGCGCTGTGGAAAGAGCTCCTGAACATCCCCGACGACTACGAAGTGGTATTCCTCGGCGGCGGCGCCAGCCTTCAGTTCCTGTATGTGGCGATGAACTACCTTGAAAAAAAGGCGGCCTACCTCGAAACGGGCGTCTGGGCG
Organism: uncultured Bacteroidales bacterium; assembly: GCA_946185745.1. Classification (GTDB taxonomy): domain Bacteria; phylum Bacteroidota; class Bacteroidia; order Bacteroidales; family UBA932; genus Cryptobacteroides. The sequence goes on along the minus strand of CAMHKQ010000007.1, from coordinate 76,144 downwards.
AAGAAGGCCCTCAAGGAAGCAGCCGGCATAGGCAACGCATATGCCATCGCTTCAAGTGCAGACAAAAACTTCTCCTACATCCCCAAGGGCTACGAAATTCCCAAAGACCTTGACTATCTGCACATCACCACCAACAATACCATCTACGGCACCGAAATCAAAGAAGACTACGACTGCCCGGTTCCCCTCATCGCCGACATGTCGTCCGACATCCTCAGCCGTCCCGTGGACGTAAGCAAGTACGAGCTCATCTACGGCGGCGCCCAGAAGAACGCAGGCCCCGCCGGCGTCATTTTCGCCATTATCAAAAAGGACAGCCTCGGCAAGGTCAGCAGGTATATCCCCACCATGCTCGACTACCGCACCCATATCGACAAGGGCAGCATGTTCAACACGCCTCCCGTGTTCAGCATCTATGTCATGAACGAAACCCTCAAGTGGGTCAAGAGCCTCGGCGGCGTGGAAGCCATCCACAAGATCGACGTCCGCAAGGCCGAAACCCTCTACGCCGAAATCGACCGCAACTCCCTCTTCAGGGGCACCGCCGTCAAGGAAGACCGTTCCATCATGAACGTCTGCTTCGTAATGGCCGAAGGCAAGGAAGAGCTTGCCGACGAGTTCATGGCATTCGCCAAGGGCCGCGGCATGATAGGCATCAAGGGCCACCGTTCAGTGGGCGGTTTCCGCGCATCCCTCTACAACGCCTGCACCCAGGAGGACGTCGAAGCCCTCGTGAAGGCCATGCAGGATTTCGAGAACCTCAAGAAGTAAGCAATTGTCATGAAGGTACTTATAGCAACCCAGAAGCCTTTCGCCGCAGTTGCGGTGGCAGACATCAAGAAGATACTCACCGAGGCCGGCCATAGCGTCGACACCCTTGAGAAATATGCCGAGCAGGCCGACTTCGTAAAGGCCGTGGCCCCCTACGACGCCCTCATCATCAGGTCCGACAAGGTCACCGCCGAGGTCATCGAAGCCGCTCCCAACCTCAAGATAGTGGTCCGCGCGGGCGCGGGCGTCGACAACGTCGACCTTGAGGCAGCCAAGGCCCGCAAGGTGGTGGTCATGAACACTCCCGGCCAGAACTCCAACGCCGTTGCAGAGCTTGCCATAGCCATGATGATCTTCATGGCCCGCACCCAGTTCACCCCGGCAACCGGCAGCGAGGTCCAGGGCAAGAAACTCGGTGTCCAGGCATACGGCAACGTGGGCCGTCTGGTCGGCCAGAAGGCAAAGGCCCTCGGCATGAGCGTCAGCGCCCTGGATCCGTTCCTCACGGACGAGCAGATTGTCGCCGGAGGTGCGGAGCCCGTTCACAGCGTGGAAGAGCTCTATGCATCATCGGACTACCTCTCCATCCACATCCCGGCCCTTCCTTCCACAATCAAGAGCATCGGCTACGACCTTATCACCAAGATGCCCAAGGGCGCAACCCTCGTGAACACCGCCCGCAAGGAAGTCATCGACGAGGAAGGCCTGATGAAGGCCCTCGAGGAGCGTCCGGACCTCAAGTACGTCACGGACGTCATGCCGGACAACTATGCCGCCCTTCAGGAGAATTTCGGTCTCCGCGTATTCGCAACTCCCAAGAAGATGGGTGCCCAGACCTCCGAAGCCAACATCAACGCCGGCCTTGCCGCCGCCCGCCAGATAGCCGACTTCTTCGCCACGGGCAACACCAGGTTCCAGGTCAATAAATGGTAGTTTTCAGAAATGGTAAGAGTTAAACCCTTTGCGGCCATCAGGCCGCCCAAAGATATAGTCACCGAGGTGGCTGCACCTCCTTACGACGTCCTCAATTCGGAGGAAGCCAAGGCCATGGCTGGCGCCAAGAGCCTTCTGCACATCACCAAGCCCGAAATCGACTTCGACCCCATCCTCGAAGACCACGATCCCCGCGTCTACGACGAGGCCGTGAAGAACTTCAAGGAATGGCAGGCCAAGGGCTGGCTCAGGCGCGACCCCAAGGAGTGCTACTACGTCTACTCCCAGACCATGGGCGAGCGCACCCAGTACGGTCTCGTGCTTTGCGCGCACACCGACGACTACGCCTCCGGCAAGATCAAGAAGCACGAGCTCACCCGCAAAGACAAGGAAGACGACCGCATGGTCCACGTCCGCATCCAGAACGCCAACATCGAGCCCGTCTTCTTCGCCTACAAGGACAATCCCGAGCTCAACGCCATAGTCGCCAAAACGGCTGCAGGAAAGCCCGAATACGATTTCGTCGACGAGAACGGCTTCGGACACCGCTTCTGGCCCATTACCGACGACGCGGTCATCAGGCGCATCACCGAAATCTTCACCGGTGAAATCGACGCTTTCTACGTTGCCGATGGCCATCACCGCACCGCCGCTGCCGCCAGGGTCGGCGCAGAAAAACGCTCGCAGAACCCCGCCCATACCGGAAACGAAGAATACAATTTCTTCATGGCGGTATGCTTCCCCGGCAGCCAGCTCAAGATCCTCGATTACAACCGCGTGGTGAAAGACCTCAACGGCCTTTCTCCCGAAGAGTTCAAGGAGGCCCTCAAGACCGACTTCGTGCTTAAGGACGAGGGAACGGAAATCTTCCATCCCGCAAAGCTCCACGAGTTCTCCATGTATCTCGAAGGCCATTGGTACAGCATGGAGGCCAAGCCCGGCCGCTACGACGACAACGACCCGATAGGCGTGCTGGACGTCACCATACTCAGCAACCTGGTGCTTGACAAACTCATGGGCATCAAAGACCTCCGTACCGACAAGCGAATCGACTTCGTGGGCGGCATCCGCGGGCTGGGCGAACTGAAGCGCCGTGTCGACAGCGGCGAGATGAAGGTCGCCTTCGCTCTGTACCCCGTCTCTATGGAACAGCTCATGGCCATAGCCGACAGCGGCAACATCATGCCGCCGAAGACTACCTGGTTCGAGCCTAAACTGCGTTCAGGACTGGCAATACACAGCTTAGATTAATTATTGATGGACTATTCGGCTGTCATACACAAGACACTCAAGGAATTTTTCGGTTACGACAATTTCAAGGGCGACCAGGAGAGGGTTATAAACCATCTTCTGGGCGGAGGCGACGCCTTCGTGCTCATGCCTACCGGAGGGGGCAAGTCCTTGTGTTACCAGCTGCCGGCCCTCATCATGGACGGCACGGCGATAGTCATCTCTCCGCTCATCGCCCTCATGAAGAACCAGGTGGACGTGCTCCGTGGCTTCGTGAGCGGCAATGAGAGCATCGCGCACTTCCTGAATTCTTCGCTTGGAAAAGCCCAGACCGACGAAGTCCGCGCCGATCTTCTGGCAGGCCGCACGAAAATCCTCTACGTGGCCCCCGAATCCCTCACGAAAGAGGAAAACGTGGCCCTGCTGAGGGAGATCAAAATATCGTTCTATGCAGTGGACGAGGCCCACTGCATTTCGGAGTGGGGGCATGACTTCCGCCCCGAATACCGCCGCATCCGCAATCTGGTGGAGGAGATCGGCCGGAGGCCCATAGTGGCCCTTACCGCCACCGCCACTCCCAAGGTGCAGAGCGACATCCTCAAAAACCTCGGCATCCCCGGGGCGGAGGTGTTCAAGTCCTCGTTCAACCGCCCCAACCTCTACTATGAGGTGCGTCCCAAGGTCGATGCCGAAAAGGACATAGTCAAGTTCATCCACCAGAACGCCGGTAAATCCGGCATCATCTACTGCCTCAGCCGCAAGAAGGTGGAGGAAATGGCGGAGTTCCTCTGCATCAACGGCATCAAGGCCCTGCCGTACCATGCCGGGCTCGAAGCCAAGGTGCGTGCCGAAAGCCAGGACAAGTTCCTCATGGAAGAGGCCGACGTCATCGTGGCCACCATCGCCTTCGGCATGGGCATCGACAAACCCGACGTCCGCTTCGTCATCCACTACGACATCCCCAAGAGCATCGAAAGCTACTATCAGGAGACCGGCCGGGCGGGGCGCGACGGCAAGGAGGGCGTCTGCATCGCCTATTATTCCTACAAGGACATCCAGAAACTGGAGAAGTTCATGCAGGGCAAGCCCGTCTCCGAGCAGGAGATAAACCGCCAGCTCCTCAACGAGGTGGTGGCTTACGCCGAGAGCGGGCAGTGTCGCAGGAAGCTGCTGCTCAATTACTTCGGTGAAGATTACGAAAAGAACAGCTGCGACTCCTGCGACAACTGCATCCATCCCCGTCCCAGCTTCGACGGACGCGAGGAGATGCAGCTCGTGATAAAGCTCATCGAGAGTCTTCCCGAGCACTTCAAGATGGAGCATCTGGCAGCGATCCTGGCCGGCAAGTCGAACGCGCTTATCAAGTCGTACAAGCACGACGAGCTTCCGCTCTACGGTGCGGGGAATGAGCACGGCGAAAAGTTCTGGCTGGCCGTCATGCACCAGGGGCTGGTCGCCAGGCTCCTCGGCAAGGAAATAGAAAGCTACGGTCTCATTTACGTTACCGAAAAGGGCGATGAATTCCGCGACAATCCCTGGAAGATAGAGCTCGTGGAAGACACCCAGTTCGAAGAAGAGGGGAACGCCGCCCCTGCCGACGACGATTCCGACGAAGACGCCGCTACCGAAAAGGCGGCCGCAAAGGGCGGAGGCGGCGGTGACGCCACCCTGCTGGCCATGCTCAAGGACCTTCGCAAGGACATGTCCCGGAAGCTCGGGCTCCAGCCGTGGATCATCTTCGGCGATCCCGCCCTGGACGACATGTCCATAATGTATCCTGTGAGCTTCGAGGAGCTCCAGAAATGCCAGGGAGTGGGCGAGGGCAAGGCGCGCAAGTTCGGCGCCGAGTTCATCTCGCTCATCAAGAAGTATGTCGAGGAGAACGACATAGTGCGTCCCGACGACTTCGTGGTCAAATCCGCCCCCAACAAGAGCGCCAACAAGATTTTCATCATCCAGGGCATCGACCGCCGCATGGACCTCGAGGACATCGCGTCCATGAAGGGCATGGACATGGACGAGCTCATGAAGGAAATCGAGACCATAGTGGCCACCGGCACCAAGCTCAACCTCGATTACTACATCAACGACAACATCGACCAGGACATAGAGGAGGAAATATACAGCTACTTCTCCTCCGAAGCCCAGTCCGACAGCATCGAGGACGCCATCAACGCCCTCAGCGGCGATTGCGAAGAAATGGAAATCCGCCTGGTGCGCATCAAGTTCCTCTGCGACGTCGCATCGTAAGTATTTCCCATGATTCCGCAGGAGACAGTCCAGACCATACTCGACACCGCCCAGATCGTGGACGTGGTGAGCGATTTCGTGGCGCTCAAGCGCCGCGGGGCCAATTATGTGGCCTGCTGTCCCTTCCATAACGAGAAAACCCCCTCCTTCTACGTGTCCCCGTCGAAGGGCATCTACAAATGCTTCGGCTGCGGCAAGGCCGGTTCGGCGGTAGGGTTCGTCATGGAGCACGAGCACTGCGACTACCCCGAAGCGCTCCGCTATCTGGCAAGGAAATACCATATCGAAATAGTGGAGGAAGAGCTCGACGCCGAGGAAATCGCCCGCCGGCAGCGCACGGAAAGTCTGCTGCTCGTGAGCGAGTTCGCCCAGAAGTTCTTCGCCCGACGGCTGCAGGAAGGCGAAGGCAAAGACACCGGGCTCGCTTATTTCAAGGGCAAGCGCGCCCTCGAAGACGAAACCATCGCCACCTTCGGGCTCGGCTGGGCCCCCTCCGGCAAAGACGAACTCCTGCAGGCTGCGCGCGCGGCAGGATATAAAGACGAATACCTCGTCGAAGCCGGCCTGGTCACCGACCACGAAGGCACCACCCCCCTGCAGGACAAGTTCCGCGAAAGGGTCATGTTCCCGATACACTCGCTGAGCGGGCGTGTCATCGCCTTCAGCGGCCGCACCCTCCGCAGCGACAATCCGGCCAAGTACCTGAACTCTCCCGACACTCCCATCTACACCAAGAGCAACATCCTGTTCGGAATCTGGTTCGCCAAGGGCGAGATTGCCAAAAAGGACAAGTGCCTTGTGGTGGAGGGCAATGTAGACCTTGTAATGCTGCACCAGCTGGGACTGCGGAACGTCGTGGCTCCGTGCGGAACGTCTTTCACCGTACAGCAGGTGCGTCTCATCCGCAAGTTCACCCAGAACATCACCCTCATGTTCGACGGCGACTCCGCCGGCATCCATGCCGCCCTCCGCGCGATAGACATGATACTCGCCGAGGGCATGAACGTGAGCGTGGTACGCCTGCCGGCAGAGGACGACCCCGATTCCTTCGCCCGCAGCCACACCCTCGCAGAGTACGAAGAATACATCGCCGGGCACGAGCAGGACTTCCTCGATTTCAAGTCCGACATCCTGCTTGCCGACGCCGGGCGAGACCCGCTCAAGCGCGCCAATTTCATAAACGACATTGCCGATACTATAGCCCGCATCCCCGATCCCGTAAAGCGTTCGGTGTTCGTGCAGGCCGCCGCAGAAAAGTTCGAAACCGAAGAGGATATCATCTTCCAGAGGGTGAACAAGACTCGCCAGAAGCTGCTGGAAGACGAGCGGAAGGAAGCGGAAAGGCAGCGCAAGCTTGCCGCCAGGGAAGGCGGCGACATTCCCGAATATTACGAGCCGGTCGAAGACAACGGCGAGCTGCCCCCGGAAGATTATGCTCCGTCAGACGCCTACAGGCCCGAAAACTCGCTCTTCGCCCCGGTCGAGGAAGAGATCCTGACCTTCCTCCTCTGCCACGGCACCGAGGTGCTCGAATTCCCGAGCGACAGCCCCGAGGCCAGGGAGTTCGAGGCGGAATCCATCACCGTCACCGAGTTCATCAGCGACTATCTCGACCTTTACGGCTTCAAACTGGTAAATTCGGGCTACAGACAGCTTTACGAGGCCTATCTGGCCGAATACGACGCCGGCTACGAGCAGCAGGACATAACAACTCACCTGCTGAACTCCCCGCAGCGGCTGGTGGCGCTTCTGGCCGCCCGCTTCTCGGTGCAGAAATACCAGCTTACGGTAAAAGATCTTGCCGGGAGCATGACCACTGTTTCGTCGTGGTTGGTTACCTTTGTGCCCAAGGTCATGAAAACCTGGCACATCAAGCATATCGAACAAGAACTGAAGGACCTGCGCCGCAGTCTCCCCGGCCTCGACGCGGATGGGCAGCAGAAGACCCTTGAAAAAATGAAATCTCTCATGGACGAACGCGAATCCATGATTAAAACACCGGAGGATAAATAACTATGAAAAAAGAATTCAGACGCACGCTCGTAACCTGTGCCCTGCCATATGCCAACGGTCCGGTCCATATCGGCCACCTTGCAGGAGTCTATGTCCCCGCCGACATCTACGTCCGGTATCAGCGCATGAAGGGGACTGATGTCCTCTTTGTCTGCGGCAGCGACGAACACGGCGTGCCCATCACCATAAAGGCCCGTGCCGAGGGCTGCACCCCCCAGGACATAGTGGACCGCTACCACAAGCTCATAAAAGACTCGTTCACCGGCCTGGGAATCAACTTCGACATCTATTCCCGCACCAGCTCGAAGATACACGCGAAAACCTCGTCGGACTTTTTCCGTAAACTCTACGACGAGGGCAAGTTCATCACCCGCGAAAGCGAGCAGTATTACGACCCCGAAGCCAAGACTTTCCTGGCCGACCGCTACATAGTGGGCACCTGCCCCAAATGCGGCCATGAGGGCGCCTACGGCGACCAGTGCGAGCACTGCGGCTCCACCCTCAGCCCCGAAGAGCTCCTGAACCCGGTTTCAAAGCTGTCAGGCGCGGTTCCCGTCAAGAAGAAGACCACCCACTGGTATCTTCCGCTGGACAAATACCAGGAGTGGCTGTCTTCGTGGATACTCGACGGCCACAAGGAATGGCGCTCTACCGTATACGGCCAGTGCAAGAGCTGGCTCGACGGCGGACTGCAGCCCCGCGCCGTCTCGCGCGACCTCGACTGGGGCGTTCCCGTCCCGGTGGAAGGAGCCGAAGGCAAGGTGCTCTACGTGTGGTTCGACGCCCCCATAGGCTACATTTCCAACACCAAGGAGCTGCTGCCCTCCAGCTGGGAAAAATGGTGGAAGAGCGAAGACACCCGCCTGGTGCACTTCATCGGCAAAGACAACATAGTGTTCCACTGCATAGTGTTCCCGAGCATGCTCAAGGCGCACGGCGGCTATATCCTGCCCGACAACGTTCCCGCGAACGAATTCCTGAACCTCGAAGGCGACAAGATCTCCACTTCGAGGGGCTGGGCGGTCTGGGCCCACGAGTACCTGCAGGCCTTCCCCGACAAGGCGGACGTCATGAGGTACGTGCTCACGGCCAACGCTCCCGAAACCAAAGACAACGACTTCTCGTGGAAAGAGTTCCAGACCCGCAATAACAGCGAGCTCGTGGCCATTTTCGGCAATTTCGTGAACCGTGCTGCGGTGCTCACCCACAAGTACTTCGGGGGCAAGGTTCCTGCCTGCGGCGAGCTGCTGGAGGCCGACCGCGCCGCGCTGGACGAACTTCCGCGCCTGCGCGAATCGCTCGAGGCCAACCTGGAGGCCTTCCGTTTCCGCGACGCCCTCAAGGACGCCATGGGCATAGCCCGCGTGGGCAACAAGTACATCTCCGACACCGAGCCCTGGAAGGTCGCCAAGACCGACATGGCCCGCACCGGCACCATACTCAACGTGTGCCTGCAGATCTGCGCCAACCTGGCCATAGCCTTCGAGCCCTTCACCCCGTTCTCGTGCGAAAAGCTCAGGAACATCCTTCGCGTCACCCTCGACGCCGGTCAGGACTACCGCGCAGGCGAAGGCGAGCCCACCGAGAACTTCTACAGGGAAGGCGAAGCCTCAGCCCTGCATGCCCGCCGTCACGGCAAGATGCTGGTTTCTCCCGGCCTGCCGCTCCTTACCTGGGACATGCTCGGCCGTACCGACATCCTCGGCGAAGGCCATGTGCTGGGCGAGCCCGTCCTCCTCTTCGAGAAGATAGAGGATGCCCCCATCGATGCGCAGATAGCAAAGCTCGAGGCCATCAAGGCCGAGAAGGAGGCCGCCGCCAAAGCCGCCCTCGCAGGGCAGGTCGAACCGCAGAAGAGCCTGGTGAGCTTCGACGATTTCGGCAAGATGGACATCCGCACCGCCACCGTGCTCGAGGCGGAACGGGTCCCCAAGACCGACAAGCTTCTCAAACTCACCATAGACACCGGCATCGACAAACGCGTAATCGTTTCAGGCATAGCCGAATACTATACGCCGGAGCAGATGGTGGGCAAGCAGATCTGCATCCTTGCCAACCTTCAGCCCCGCACCATCCGCGGAATCGAGAGCCAGGGCATGATACTCATGGCCAAGCAGGGCGACGGAAGCATGCGCTTCATCACTCCGCAGGAGGTCGTGGCCAACGGCGCGGTTATAGGATAGTGAAGGACACCGAGCAGCTTTCGCCGCTCTCGTCCACGCAGGTCATGGTGTGCCTGCCCGGGGGCGGGGTCAGCTGGAGCAGGTGCATGTAGCGCGTCTCTCCCACATACTCATTGTCGAGATGCCACCATACCGTGGTGGACGGGTTGCGGTGCGCCAGGTTGAACACCATTCCCTTCACCTCGCCGCTGAGTTGCTTCGGAATCGATATTTCGGCCCACGGCTCGGGATAGATGAACTCCATCGAGCCTTCCATGGCCTTCTGCGGCGGGTGGTACTCCGGGTGATTCTGCCTGTAGAACCATTCCATGGCCGGCGGCAGGATGAAATACACTTCGCCTTCTACCTCCCGGTGATAAGGACAGGGCTCGCTCCGCATGGCGGCGCGGGGAACCATGAGGGTGTCGGCGCGTGGGCAGTGAATGCCTTTCAGATGGCCCGATTCCGGACACACCTCGGCTCTGGAGTACTCGTCCGGCCCGGGTTCGAGGAACCAGCCGTCCGCGGCATAGGGCCCTTCCTGGCCCTTTTCCGGCGGAAGCAGGTTGAACAGGTCGAACAGCACCGGACCGGCGGCCCTGGCGCCTACTAAACCCGGAACTCCCTGTCCCTGAGCGTTTCCGGCCCACACTCCCACGGCATAGGCGGGAGTGACGCCCACGGCCCAGGCATCGCGGAAGCCGTAGCTGGTGCCGGTCTTCCAGGCCACCTTCCGCACCGAACTCACCAGCCTCATGTCCAGCTCGTCCGGGCGGCTCAGCTCCTTGAGCGCCTCGAAAGTGTGCCATAGGGCGCAGCGGTCGGCCAGGGGGAAACCCGCATCCATCTCCAACTGCTGGTAGTTGCGGGACATGGAGGCGTAGATGCCGGTGATATCCAGCAGGGCGCCTTCGGCCCCGCCCAGAATGAGCGACAGCCCGTAGTCGTCGGGGGAACGGGTCAGGGTGGTCATCCCCAGCGACTTCAGCAGGCCGTGGAACTTCGGGACTCCGAAGCGCCTGAGCATGTGCACCGAGGGGACGTTGAGGGAACGGGTGAGCGCCTCGGCCGCAGGGACCGCGCCGGAGAAGCTGCGGTCGAAATTCTGCGGGGAGAAGCCTCCCAGGTTGATGGGCGTGTCGGGCAGCAGGGTGCCCGGAAGGATGTCGCCGTCCTGCAGCAGGGCGCAGTACAGCAGGGGTTTGAGGATACTGCCGGTGCTCCGCGGGGCGCGGACTATGTCCACCTGCTTTCCGGGCCTGTCCCTTTCCGGAAGGGAATTGCCCACGTAGGCGAGGATTTCGCCCGTGCGGACGTCCATCACCACTGCGGCAAGGTCGTTTATCCCCCTGAGACTGAGGTCCCTGCACCATTCGTCGGTGATAGCCGCAACCCTTTCCTGAAGGTGAGCGTCCACGGTGGTGCGCACCGTCTGTCCGGGGGAGAGGGCGCAGTGGTATTCGGTGAGATGCGGGGCGAGCTCGGGGAGCGGCCTGGGCTCGCCGGGAAGTGGTTCGTCGCAGGCCAGCACATAGCTGAGGGAGTCCAGCTTGCCGCGGTCGTACAGCTTGTGCAGCAGGCGATTGCGCTTTTCTAGCAGCTCTTCGCGATGGCGCCCTGGATGAATGCTGGCGGGGGAGTTGGGAAGCACCGCGAGGGTTGCGGCTTCGCCCCATGAAAGATCCTCCGGCGGCCGGCCGAAGTATCTCCACGAAGCGGCGTCCAGCCCCACCACGTTGCCCCCGAAGGGCGCGTGGGAGGCATACATGGCCAGTATGGTCTTTTTCCTGCAGCGGAGTTCGAGGCGTGTTGCCAGGAGCGCTTCGACGCATTTCTGCCACAGCGTGCGCTCCTTGCCGCGCGACATGCGTATCACCTGCATGGTGAGGGTGCTGCCGCCGCTGGTGACGTGTCCGGCCCTGATGTTGCCGATGAGGGCGCGCCCTATCGCCACGGGGTTCACGCCGGGATGAATGCGGAAGTACCGGTCTTCGAACTCGATTACCGAAACCGCGTATTTTTCGGGCACGGTCTTGCAGGGAGGGAAGCGCCACTGCCCGTCGGAGGCAATCCTGGCGCCCAGCAGCTCCCCGTTCCGGTCGGTCACCACCGTGGAATAAGGGGTGTTCTTGAAGAGGTCGCGGGGAAGGCAGAACGCGTACGCGAGGAGCAGTGCGCCCAGGATACCCAGCCACACTGCTCCCTTTCGCGTTATGCGCGGGGTTTTCACCTCGTTACGGCAGCCTTGCCAGATGCGGTGTTGGCGCTGACCGAGGAATCGTACATGGCTTCGCACTTCACTGCAGGCAGCACGAATACGCCTTCGTAGGCGGCGCGGAGCCTGAGGGTGAAGGTGCGCGACACGCCTGCGCCGAGGTCGAAGAACCACAGCGAGCGGTCGTCACGGACGTCGTTGTAACCGCTTCCGGAGGCCGTAACCGTGCCTGTGAGCCTTTCGTTGTAGATCTCCCAGCCCGAAGGCAGTATCTGCGTGAGCGCGAGGTTGGAATAGGTCTCGGTGGGCGAGGTGTTGGTGACTGTGACGCGGCTGAAGAAGTCGGTGCCCTGGCGGATGCTCGCGGGATTGAGCGGCGTGCCGTCGGTGCCTTCGTAGCTGACCTTGATGCTCAGACCGTTGGCGCGTGCGGGGGTGATTTCCCCTTCTGCAGCCTTCGTGACTGTGAGAACCGAAGCGTAGACCGCACCCTGGGAGTTGTTGGCTATCACCACGTTGCCGGCCTTCGGGTCGAGGGCGACGCTGTAGTTGGGATTGGAGGTGTTCACCTTATCCTTCTTGCCGCCCACGGTGAGTTCGGCGTCGAGCGGGCCTGCATTGACCTTCTTCGCCAGGCGGCTGAGTGCCGTGGAGGCGAATGCGCGGAGCTGGGTGGATGCGTAGCCGCGGTTGAAGTCGTTCACGAATGAGGAAGCGGCCTCGAGTGCGCCGGCAACGTCGTCCTGGAGCGTGAGGGCCTCGATGACTATCGCCTTGTCGCGCGCCGACGAGCCGAAGGTGAGGTCGTCGGGGGAGTAGTTCCTGAATTCGCGTGCGGTCGTATCGGTGAGGGATTTGGCGACATCCTTCTTGCCGCATGCAGAGTAGGCCGACGCCAGCATCCAGCGGGCCTGGGCGCTGAGGTCGGGGCTCTCCTTGAGCCTGTTCATGCCGGCGTTGTCGGGCTTTCCGGCAAGCGCGAGCGAGTACAGGCGGTAAGCCTGGTCGAGGTCGTACATCTTCTTGTCGCCTGCCTTCCTGTAATTGTTGCATGCGTTGTTCTGGAACTTCTGCCACTTGTTCAGCACGTTCTTGTTCACGTCGAATCCCTTGGCTGCGGCCTCGCCCAGGAAGACGCCGACCATGGAAGTGGGCCAGGTGCTGGCATTCGCGTAGCCCGGCCAGTAGGCGAAGCCGCCGTCCGCGAGCTGCCTGGAGTAGAGTTCCTTCAGCACTTCGGGGATGGCCTTGTCGGCCTCGGCACGGTTCTCCTCACTGAGGAATTCCCTGGTGAAGACAAGGGAGATGCCCTTTGCGGCGAGCTGCTCGGTGCAGGAATAGCCGTAGCCCTTGAAGTAGCGGAAGTTCTCGTCGAAGTTGAAGGCCGGGAAGCTGGCAAGCTCGAGCGTAGCCTGCTCGGCAGGAGCGTAGGTCATGCTCATGCTGGTGCCGGGCTTCACCGCCACGGTCTGTACCGAAGTGATGGCGGGATTGGGATTGCGCACCTCGATGGCTATGGTTTCGGAGGCCTTCTGGCCGTTGCCGGAGGCGCTCACCGTAACGTGGGCGAGGCCTTCGCCGGTGGTCCTGAGCGCAAAGCGGACAAGTTTGTCGGAGGGCTTGTCGAAGGATACCGTGGCGCTTTCGGAGCCGTATATCTTCACGGGACCGTCGACCTTGACGGTTACCGTGGCGTTCTTCACGCCGTCTTCAAGTGCGAACACGTTCACCGGCAGGGTGACGTCCTCGCCTATGCTGATCACGCGCGGGAGGGTGGGCACCACCATGAGGGGAGAGCGCACTGCCACCGCCTTTTCGGCGTTGCCGTAAGCGCCGTCCTGACCGGCCACCAGCATTACGCGGACGCTGCCCACGTACATCGGGAGCTTGACGTCATGCGTGTTGCTCTTTCCGCTGAGGGTGAAGGGCCCCATGAACTTGACCACGGGGTTGAAGCGGTTGTCCTTCTTGGCGCCGAGTATCTTGCCGCCTTCGTCACCACCGATGCCGAGCATCGAAGAGAAGGCTCCGCCGAATCCGCCGATGATGTCGTCGTAGATGTCCCAGGTGCGGACTCCGAGAGCTTCGCGCCTGTACATGTCGTTCCATGGGTCTGGAGTCTTGAAGCCGGTGATGTCCAGCAGGCCCTCGTCCACTATGGCAAGGGTGTAGGTCATGGGTTTGCCGTGCTTCTCGGACACCTTCACGGTGAACTGCTCTTCGGGATGGACCGCGTCCGCCACGGAGAGCACGGGCTCGAGGTGCGAGCCGGGATTCTCGACCATTACCGGCTGGACGCCGTAAAGGCGTATGGGAGCGCCGTCGGCGGTCTTCTCGTGAGGCCTTACGAGGCTGATGTACACGTAGAAGTTGGGAGTCATCTCCTCAGTGACCTTGAACGTATAGGTGGTGAAATCCTTGCCGGTCTCCACCCATTTCTGGGAGATGACGCCGGAGCCGTTCTCGAGCGATACGAGGGCCCTGCTGTCCGGAGCCTCGGGGATGTAGACGGTGGCTGTTTCGCCTACCGCATAGGACTTCTTGTCGAGCGAGAAGCTGAGCATGTTCACTGCGGTGGGGTCTTTATGGTCGCCGCGGCCCTGGTAGGAAGGCCAGTCGATGAGCGTGGTCAGGCCTGAAGCGTGCCCGCCGTCGCGGTCTTTCACGTAGATGAGATACCTGCCCCATTCCTTTTCGGGAACGTTGATGGTGAAGGTGGACGGGCCGTTTCCGGAGACGAACCTGCCGGAGGCGTAGACCTTCGAGGAAGAACTGTTCACGTAGGAACTGAGCGACCTCTGGCCGTTCTCCCACCACCAGCTCCAGTCGATGCGGTATACCTGGTATTCCATGTTGTGGCCTGTCACGGGCTTGCCTTCTTCGTCGAGCAGCACCACTTTTATGGTGTTGTCCTTGTCGGTGAAGAGATATCCATCCTTTTCTTTGGGAATCTCCACGCCCACGTATGCCCTGAAGGGTGAGAAGGGAACGGTGACGGTGGTGAAGCTGGCGTCGCCGCCCTCTTCGAGTACGGAGCACACCACAGTGGCGCTGAGCTTTCCGGGTGCGTCCTTGGCGGACGGCATGTCCACTATGGTAACCGATTTGCCCGAACCGTCGAGACGGGTGTCGAGGATGTCGTTTTCGCTTGCGCTGAAGCTGCTGAGCGGGTTGTCGAAAACGTAGCTTTCATAGCCCTTGAAAGTGGTCCTGCCCTTGTTCAGAGCCATGTAGGCCTTGGCCTGCAGGCCTGCTGCGGCGGGACCGGTGAGCCAGCTGGAGACTACGGTGACCGCGTTGCGCGAGCCTCCGCGGATCTCCTTGCCGCCCAGGTCGATATCTACCTTGAGCCTGTTGGGCTTGATGCTCTCGACCCTGAGGGCTTTGTGGAAGCTGGCGCCGCCGACCTTGAAGTATGCGTTCCAGAAGCCGGTGGGATCGTTCTCGAGGGTGGGGACGTCGAAGCAGTAGAAGCCGTTGACTCCCTTGGCACGCACGTACTTGCCGTAGAACTGCCCTTCGGGGGTGTAGATTTCGAGGGTGGCGGGATGATCTTCGGGAATCTTGTCGCCCTGCAGGATCATCGTAAGATGGAGGGTGTCGCCGGGACGCCATACTCCTCTTTCGCCGTAGATGCTGGCCTTGAGGCCCTTCTGGAGGGTTTCACCGCCCACGTCGAAGCGGCTGAGAGAGTTCTCGTAACCTTCGGTCACTTTGAGATAGGTGGTGGAGCCGCCGTGGCGCGCCACCACTGCGAAGGGCTTGCCGCTGAGCTGCAGCTCGCCGGTGCCGCTTATCTTGCCGGCGCCTATCTTGCGCAGCTGGAAGTTG
This sequence comes from uncultured Bacteroidales bacterium, assembly GCA_946185745.1. Lineage (GTDB taxonomy): Bacteria > Bacteroidota > Bacteroidia > Bacteroidales > UBA932 > Cryptobacteroides. Next base: position 60,739 of record CAMHKQ010000007.1, on the reverse strand, counting down.
TAGGCCTCGACGTCGGCGCTGACGGGCTTGGCGTCCATGATGTCGCTGGCGGCCAGCCAGAGCTTGTCGCCTCCGGAATATTTGGCGGTGAGGCCAAGGTCGGAGGTCATCAGGTTGACCTCGGGGTAGTTGTAGTCGATGTAATACGACGGATGGTCCGGATTGTCGGTTTCATCCCAGTCGTATTCCGACCAGTCGCGGCCTTCCCAGTAATAGGGATTGGGGGTGTCCCAGACCTCGCTGTCGGTGACGGGCGCGCTTATCTTGTGGAGCGCCTGCCCAGGGACATACTGCTTGCCGTATATGGAATAGTCCTGATTGAATGATATCCTGATACGGTAGATGGCGCCCTTTTCCTTCTTGAACATGTCGGTGAGGTCGAGGGCGAAGTCGTTCCATTCGTGAAGGTCTTTCGAGGGGTCGTTTTCGAGGCTGACGGTGTTCTCCCACACGAGCCGGCCTGCCCTCCTGAGGTTGTCGTCGCCGTTGAGGCTGTTGTCCTGGAGGAACATGAGCACGTTGTCTTCGTAGATTTTGATAACCCTCACGTCCACCGCCCTGAGGTTGACGGCCTTGAAGGGGAGCACGAGGCTGGAGGCGTCGGGAAGGATGTTGCCCGAAAGCGGAATCTTCACCGCGGGCTTGGCCTGGCCGCGGCTGATTCTGGTCTCGAAGTAGCTGCCGAGGCGGGCGTCGTTTATGCTTTTGAGATTCTCGGAAACGCCGATGGTGATCTCTTCTTCGGGATTCTCGTAGTAGAGCCTGGCGATGTTGCCTTTGGCGTCGATGTACGCCTTGCCGACTCCGCCGACGTAGAACATGCTGGGCCAGTCTCCCTTGGTAGAGAAAGGCTCGCTGAAGAGCACTTCGATAACCTGCTCGTCGCTGCTCACTTTCTTGGCGCTGAGCACGCGGAACGGGGTGTCGGTTCCGGGGATAGTGACCTTGATTTTGTCGCCGGCCTTGAATTCACCGTCCTTGAGGGTGACTGTCTCTTCTTTGTCGGATGTGCCGCGGGCGATGTCCTGGATTACAAAATCGAAGAGTGTGGCGTCGTCTTCGTGCGCAGAGACTTCAGCGCCCTTGGGGAGCATGTCCAGGATCTGCGACTCGGTGGCGGCCTCGCTGGTCTTCACCCTGCCCAGTATGGTGGCAAGGGCCGGATTGTCGGCGGAAATGGCGACTCCCCGGACCTCGAGCATGGCCTTTTTGGGTGCGACGGCGAAAGAGAAGGCGAATTTCTCCAGGCCCTTCTCGACGTCGGCGGCGCTGCCGAGTTTGAAGCTGCACTTGTAGGTTTCTCCAGGTTTCAGCTGCCCCTGCTCGGGAACGAATTCCACGACTTCGGAGGAAATCCAGCGCTGCGAACCCTTGATGGAAGGCGAGAAGCTGAAGAGGCCGTCTTCCATGGATGTGGCCGGTGAGGCCAGCGCAACCTTGATTGTGCTGCCCTGCGTGACCACATTTCCGGTGTATGCCTTGACGTAGGACGCATAGCGCGTGTCGGGAGTCTGGGCCTGCTGCCCGCAGGACAGGAAGGCCGTGAGTGCGGCGAGAACCATAGCCGCAAGAATCAGGACTTTTTTCATTTCGGTCAAATTTTTCATAAAGGTAGACAATATTTGGCAAAACAGCAACCCGCCGCCGGGGCTGCGTTTTTCGAGCATTCTTCGTATTTTTGTTGCGGGAATGAAAAAGAGTTTTCCAATAATCGCCGCGATGCTGCTGCTGACCGCTGTTCCGATGGGGGCGCAGTCGGCCTGGAACAATGGCCTGGACAGCCGGATCAATTCTGTGGTGAGCCCTTTCCGCGAAGAATACGGTCGTGTCAAGATTGACAACTGGCTGCAGTACGTGCCCGCCGCGGCGTATCTGGTGAGCGGCGCATTCAGGAACGGCGTGGGAGAGCACGGATTCGCCGAGCGGCTGGTCTCGCTTGCCACTTCCGCCGCAGCCGAGGCCATCCTCGTTAACGGCCTGAAATACACCTGCTGCAGGCTCAGGCCCGACGGCGTCACCGCGAATTCATTTCCTTCGGGGCACACCGCCACCGTCTTTATGGGGGCCGAGCAGATAAGGCTGGAATACGGAGGATGGGCCGGCGCCGGCGCATACGCCCTTGCCACGGGAGTCGGGCTCCTGCGCGTGTACAACGGCTATCACTGGTTCACGGACGTCCTCGCCGGAGCAGCCGTCGGAATCGCCTCGGCCAATATCGCCCGGTGGCTCCTTCCCGCAGAGTGCAAGTTGCTGGGAATCAGCCCCCGCGCCGAATTGTCGCTTGTCCCCCTCGGCACCGGCCTGAAGCTCGCCCTGACCTTCTGATTGTCAGATCAGCAACGCGGTTATGTGGAAGCCGATGAAGGCGGCGAGCCAGGCGACGGCGATGGTGTACGCGCAGATGCCGATGGCCCAGCTCCACTTGCCGGTTTCGTTCTTGATGGCCACGAAGGTAGCTATGCACGGGAAGTACAGCAGGACGAAGATGATGAATGCCACGGCGGCCGGCAGCGGAATGTTCCGCACCAGCGCAGCCTGAAGGGCGGTGTCATTCGTGCGGTCTTCGGCCACGGCGCTCTCCGCCGCCGCGTCAACCGCAACCTCGCCTTCCTCCCCGTAACCTGCATACATGACTCCCAACGAACTGACTACCAGCTCCTTGGCGACCACGCCGGTGAGCAGGCCGATATCCATCTTCCAGCTGAAGCCCAGGGGCTCCATGACAGGCGAAACGGCCTTGCCGATGTTTCCAAGTACAGAATGCTCCTGCTGATATTCAGCCCCTTTCGACATGTCGTGCGGGAAGTACCCCAGCGCCCAGATCGCCAGCGAGCCGATGAGGATGGTGGTGGCCATCTTCTGCAGATACTGCCGGCCCTTTTCCCAGGTATGGCGCCAGATGGCCTTGCCCGTAGGTATGCGGTACGGCGGCAGTTCCATGACGAAGGGAAGGTCGTCGTCCTTGACGATGCGTTTCATGATCAGCGCGCTGAGTATGGCCAGCAGCACCCCCAGCAGGTAGACGCACATCAGCGCCAGCGCGGCGTGCTTCGGGAAGAAGGCCCCGCACAGCAGCACGAAGATGGGCAGCCGCCCGGCGCAGCTCATGAACGGGATGAGGGCTATGGTGATGAGCCGGCTCTTGCGGCTTTCGATGGTGCGGGTGCTCATGATTGCCGGCACGTTGCAGCCGAAACCCATGATCATGGGGATGAAACTCTTGCCATGCAGCCCTATGCGGTGCATGAGCTTGTCCACGATGAACGCGCAGCGGGCCATGTAGCCGCTGTCTTCCATTATGCTTATGAAGAAATAGAGTATGAGGATGTTCGGCAGGAACACCAGCACGCTGCCCACGCCGGCAATTATGCCGTCGACCACGAGGTCTTTGAGCCAGCCCTCGTTCATGAGCGAGCCGAGCTTGTCGCCGAGCCACCCCACCAGCGCGTCGATCCAGTCCATGGGGTACTGCCCGACGGTGAAGGTGCACCAGAAAATGAAGTACAGGAGCACCAGGAAGATGGGGAATGCCGCCCACTTGTTGGTGACCACCGCGTCTATCCTGTCGGTGACGGTCTTCCTCTGCCTGGTTTCCACCTTCGGCACGTAAGTTTCCTTGAGCGCACCCTGGATGAAGGCGTACTTGGCGTCGACTATGGCCGATTCCAGATTGGAGTCGAGCAGCTTGTGGATGCGTTCGTCCTCCTCGTCGCGGGCTTCCCTTACCTCCCGGGCGTTGGGATAGCCGTCGATGATGCGCTCCACGTCCTTGTCGTATTCCAGGAACTTGATGGCCAGGTAGCGGGTGGAGTAGTGCGCGCCTATCGTGAGGTTCTCCTGCATGTGCTGCTGCAGATGCTTTATGCTCTGCTCCAGCTCGGCCCCGTGGTTGATGTGGATGTGGCGCCCGAGCTTCGTTGCATGGTTGCCGTACATCGCGATCACCGTGTCGAAGAGCTCGTTCACGCCTTCGCCGTCGCGGCAGACGGTGGGGCAGACCGGCATTCCGAGCAGATAACCCAGCTGCTCGGTGTCCAGCGAATCGCCCTTTGCGCGCAGCTCGTCGAACATATTGAGGGCCATCACCACCCGGAGGTCCATGTCGATGAGCTGGGTGGTGAGGTAGAGGTTGCGTTCGAGGTTGGAGGCGTCCACCACGTTGATTACCACGTCCGGGAGCGATTCGAGCAGGTTTTTCCGGACATAAAGCTCTTCGGGGCTGTATGCGCTGAGCGAATAGGTGCCGGGGAGATCCACCAGCACGATGTCGTAGCCCTTGTAGGTGAACCGGCCCTCCTTGGCGTCGACCGTGACGCCGCTGTAGTTGCCCACGTGCTCGTGGGCGCCGGAGGCGATGTTGAAGAGGCTGGTTTTGCCGCAGTTGGGATTGCCCACCAGGGCGACGCGGATGACATGCCCGCGCTGTTCCGCCAGCATGGCCATGACCTCATCCAGGCGCTCTTCCTCGCCCTTGTCCCCGGGCACGATGGCGCTCAGGTCTTCGGGGGCGGACATGTAGTCCCTGGCTTCCTGTTCGGAAACGACGTCTATCTTTTCGGCTTCCTCCCTGCGGAGCGAAAGCTTGTATCCGAGAATTTCGTACTCGATGGGGTCCTTCAACGGGGCGTTAAGGATGACGCGGACAGTTTTACCGGTGATGAAGCCCATTTCGATGAGCCTCTTCCGGAAACCGCCGTGACCGTTCACCTTCACTATCACCGCCTTCTGGCCGGTTTGTACCTCTGACAGATTCATTTTCCTTGACAGTAAAAACGGCCCGCCGCATCGTTGCCGTCATTCAGGAACCCTAATCCGGATACGGGCCACTGTGCGGCAGGCCATTTCAAAAAGTTCACATATCCGAATGCAAAGGTACGCCTAAACCGCTACCCCGTCAATCGCCAAATATTGGTATTTTCCTGCCACGCTTTTTGCATACATAATGGAAAAATGACGATATTTGTCCCACTATGAGAATATTGGTTGTAGACGACGAGAGGGCCATACGCAATTCCCTCAAGGAAATCCTTGCCGACGAAGGATACGAAGTGGACACCGCCGAAGACGGCGCCATAGCCGAAGAGATGATAGACAAGGAGCATTACGACGTCATCTTCTGTGACATCAAGATGCCCGGAAAAGACGGCGAAGAGGTGCTGGAGTTCGTGACGGGGCAGGGCATAGACTCCGCCATAGTGATGATCTCCGGCCACGGCGACATCGACACCGCCGTGGAATGCATCAAGAAAGGCGCCTTCGACTTCATCCAGAAGCCGCTCGATCTCAACCGCATCCTCATCACCGTAAAGAACGCCGGCGAGCGCACCACCCTCGTCAAAGACAACAAGGTGCTCAAAAAGAAGGTCTACGGCCAGGAGATGGTGGGCTCTTCCGCCGCCCTGCAGCATATCCGCGACATCATCTCCAAGGTGGCGCCCACCGACGCCCGCGTGCTCATAACCGGCTCAAACGGCACCGGCAAGGAGCTGGTAGCCAGGAGCCTGCACGCCCTGAGCCTGCGCAGCGCCATGCCCTATGTAGAGGTCAACTGCGCCGCCATCCCCTCCGAACTCATCGAAAGCGAGCTCTTCGGCCACGAAAAGGGCTCGTTCACCTCCGCAATCAAGCAGCACAAGGGCAAATTCGAACAGGCCGACGGCGGCACCCTCTTCCTCGACGAGATAGGCGACATGTCGCTCGCGGCCCAGGCCAAGGTGCTTCGCGTCCTGCAGGAAAAGAAGCTTTCCCGCGTCGGTTCCGACAAGGACATAAAAGTGGACGTGCGTGTGCTCGCCGCCACCAACAAAGACCTCAGGGCCGAGATAGAAAAAGGCAATTTCCGCGAAGACCTCTACCACCGCCTCAGCGTCATAGTCATAAAGGTGCCGTCGCTCGACGAGCGCAAGGAGGACATCCCTGAGCTGGTGGACTATTTCAACAGGCAGATCTGCGCCGAAAGCGGCAAGGGCACCGTCCCGTTCTCGCCGGAGGCCATAAAGGCCCTTCAGGACCGCTCCTGGCCCGGCAACATCCGCGAACTGCGCAACGTGGTGGAGCGCCTCCTCATCCTGGGCGGCAACCCGGTGAGCGCCTCCGACGTCGAGGAATTCTTCTAGTATTTCTTCCTTATCAGGGAGATTCCGTCGTAGAGGGGGAGCATGACCACCTCTACCCTCGGGTCGGACGCCGCCATGTCGTTGAAGGCGGCCAGGCCCTTCGTCTGCGCGTCTCCCGGCATAGGGTCGGCGTAGACCTTGCCCCCCTGCAGCACGTCGTCGGCCACGATGAGGCCGCCCGGCTTAACCAGCGGCAGCACAAGGGAGAAGAAAGCGGGATACTCGCGTTTGTCGGCATCCAGATAAACCAGGTCGTACCCGGCGGAAGCGGCCTTCAGCCACTCGCGGGCGTCGGCAATGTGGAGGGAGATCCTGCCGGCCACCCCGGCGCGCTCCCAGCCTTCGCGGATGAGGTCTTCCAGCTCGTCGTTGATTTCGACGGTGTCGACGTGCCCGCCCTCCGGCAGCCCCAGGGCCATGCAGGCGGCCGAGTATCCGGTGAAAGTGCCGATTTCCAGCACCCGCTCCGCCCCGGTGAGCTCCACCAGCATGCGCAGCAGCCTGCCCTGTACGGGGCCGGTAAGCATCTGGGGATAATTGGTGCGGACATTGGTGCGGGCTTCGATCCACTCCAGGGCCTCTTCCGGGGCCGGAGTGTGGGCAACTACGTACTTTTCCAGAGGGCTTTCCATACCCCTACAGGCTGGTGCGCTTGAATTCGTACAGGATATGGTTGTCGGTGGAAACCATCATGATGTACTGGTGCCTGCAGGGCCCGTCGGGCGACGGCTTGATGACGACCGGCACGATGCAGTTCGGAGACTCGCTGAGGAAGAGCTGGCGGCCCCTCGATTCGCTTTCGCACACGGTTTTGCCCTTTTTGTTGCCGCGGATTATGGCTTTGATGCCGGAATACGCCACCCGGTCGGACACCATGGCCTTCAGCACATATTCCTGAATCATGTCGATGAAGGCGGGGAGGTACACCAGCTCATCGGAACCGGGAATGCCGGCCGCCGAGATGGGGATGTCCACCACGTCCATGGCCTTCTTGAGGGGGTCGACGTTCCTGCCGGTGGGCCCGCCCTTCGAAAGATGCATGTAGGTGAATTCGTCGTCCGAGACGAAATGCACGAAATAATAGAGAGTGCCGCTCCTGAGCTGTTCGAATTCTGCGGCGTCGCAGAACTCATACGGGGAGATGCGCCAGCGGCTGGTGAATTCCGCCTTCAGGAGGGCGTCCAGAATTGGCTGCCCGGTGAGTACCACCTTGGTGGTTTTGGTGGGGAAGTCCGCCAGGCGGTTGCTCTTCGTGTATACCTTTCCCTGGCCCATCGAAGAGAGGGGAAGAAGCAGGAACGCGAGCAGTGCAAAATATTTCAGGAAATGGGCTTTCATCTCCAGCAAAGTTAAGAATTATTGATTAATTTTGTAAGCTTATGTCAGATTATATAGTATCAGCTCGGAAATACCGCCCCGACTCGTTCGAGGCCCTCATCGGACAGGACAACATAGCCCGTACGCTCAAGAACTCCATCCAGAGGGGGCAGCTCGCCCACGCCTACCTTTTCTGCGGTCCCCGCGGAGTGGGCAAGACCAGTACGGCGCGCATCTTCGCCAAGACCATCAACTGTTCCAATCCCGGGCCCGACCTCGAGCCCTGCGGCGAGTGCGAATCCTGCCTCTCCTTCCAGGAAGGCCGCTCCTACTGCATCCACGAGCTGGACGCCGCCTCCAACAACAGCGTCGAAGACATCCGCACCCTGCTCGAGCAGGTGCAGATTCCGCCCCAGGTGGGCAGGTACAGCGTCTACATAATCGACGAGGTGCACATGCTCAGCACCCAGGCTTTCAACGCCTTCCTCAAAACCCTCGAGGAACCTCCGGCACACGCCGTCTTCATCCTCTGCACCACCGAGAAGCACAAGATTCTCCCCACCATCCTTTCCCGCTGCCAGACCTACGACTTCAACCGCATCTCCATCCCCGACATGATGCGCAACCTGCGGGAAATAGCTCAGAAAGAGAAGATTAAGATCGACGACGAAAGCCTGCACGTAATATCCCAGAAGGCTGACGGCGCCATGCGCGACGCCCTCACCCTCTTCGACCAGAGCGTGGCATTCTGCGGCACCGACATCAAATACGCCGACGTCATCGGCAACCTCGGCGTAATCGACTTCGAATACAACTTCAGCCTGGTGGACGCCTTCCTCGCAGGCGACTATGCCAAGGCCCTGCTGCTGTTCGACGAGATCCTGGGCAAAGGCTTCAACGCCCTGCACTTCGTGGGCGCCCTCAGCAGCCACTTGCGCGACCTTCTGGTGGCCCGCACCGGCGGCCTCGAGGCCCTTCTCGACCAGCCCGAATCCCTCAAGAACCGCTACCGCGAGCAGGCCGCCCGCTGTTCCGTCAAGTTCCTTTACGACGCCCTCGGCGTAACGGGGGAGTGCGAAGCCGGATACAGGATGAGTTCCAACCAGCGCCTGCACATAGAATATGCGCTGATGCGCCTTTCCTTCCTGGAGAAGGCGCCCGCGGCCACAGGGGTGACGGCGGCACCCGCTGCCGCTCCGGCACCAGCAGCTGCACCTGCTGCAAAGGCGGCCCCCGCGGCTCCTGCCGCTCCCGTGAAGAGGCCCGCACCCGCGCCTGCGGCAGTTCCGGACGACGCGATCGAAATCCTCCTGGATACCCCGGCCGCCCCTGCACCCGCGGCCCCGGCCACTGTAGCGGCTCCCGCTCCCGCCGCCCCGGCTGAAACTCCGGCCGGCCCCGCACCCCGCAGGAGAGGCTCCGCCGCTTCCAAAATGGCCTCCCTCATGAAGGACGACTCCCCGCAGGCGGCAGCAGAACCTGTCGCGCCCGTTGAAAATACCGCCGGAATCCCGCAGGACGCGGAAATCACCGGCAGGTGGAAGGAACTGGTAGCCAGGGTTTCGGAGGGTAAACCGCGCCTGGAAAGCACCCTGTCGGAGGCGAGGCTCGAAGTGTCCGAGGGCGAGGGCTGCAAGATCCTCACCTTCGAGGTCATCAACGAAGCCCAGAAAATCTGGATTGAGCAGAAAATCCTCCGCGAGCTCGAAAAGAGCTACAACGACCTGCTCGGCACCAGGAGCCTCCGTCTGGCCGTGAAGGTGCGTCCAGCCGAAGAAATGGAGCAAAAGATATACATGCCCGAAGAAAAGGCACAGGACTTGATGGACAAGAATCCCGAGGTCCGCAAACTCGTGAAAGACCTCGGACTCGATACAAAATAGAACGACATGAAACTTCGCTGCGAAAATCTGGTCAAGAAATACGGCGTCCGTACCGTTGTGAAGGGCGTTTCCATGGAAGTGGAACAGGGGGAGATAGTCGGTTTCCTGGGCCCCAACGGCGCCGGCAAGACCACCAGTTTCTATATGATAACGGGGCAGATAGTGCCGAACGACGGGCGCATCTTCCTCGACGACGAGGACATCACCCGCCTGCCCATGTACAAGCGCGCCCAGAAGGGCATAGGCTATCTTCCGCAGGAGGCTTCCGTCTTCCGCAAGATGAGCGTGGAGGACAACATCCTCTCCGTCATGGAAATGTCGGGAATGAGCAAGCCTGAGCGCATGGAGCGGCTGGAGAGCCTCATCGAGGAATTCAACCTCTCCAAGGTGCGCAAGAGCAAGGGCATACAGCTCTCGGGCGGCGAGAGGCGCCGCTGCGAGATTGCCCGTGCCCTCGCCATCGACCCCAAGTTCATCCTGCTTGACGAACCCTTCGCCGGGGTGGACCCCATCGCCGTGGAAGACATCCAGTACATCATCGCGAAGCTCAAATACAAGAACATAGGCGTCATCATCACCGACCACAACGTGGGTGAAACCCTGGCCATCACCGACAGGGCCTACCTGCTTTACGAAGGCACCATCCTGCAGCAGGGCACTCCCGCTTCGCTTGCGGCAGACGACGACGTGCGCACCAAATACCTCGGCAGCGGCTTCGTGCTCAAGCGTTCCGTTTCCGTGGAAAGGGCCATGAGGGAACATGGTCTGATCCAGTAAGAATGACACCACTAAAACATAACCGAAAATGGCAAGAAAAATCGTTGAATGCGTCCCCAACTTCAGTGAAGGACGCGACAAATCGGTAATAGACGGCATTGCCCGCGCCATCACCTCGGCCCGTTCGGCCTCCGGCGAGGGCGTGAAACTCCTCGACATCGACCCGGGCGAGGCCACCAACCGCACCGTAATCACCTTCGTGGGCTCTCCCGAGGCCGTGTGCGAAGCCGCCTTCCAGGGCGCAAAGAAGGCTCAGGAGCTCATAGACATGACAAAGCATCACGGCGCCCATCCGCGTTCCGGCGCGACCGACGTGCTTCCTCTCGTGCCCGTATCGGGCATCACGCTGGAAGAGTGCGCCGAGCTCGCCCGCGGAGTGGCGAAGCGCATGTGGGAAGAGCTGGGAATACCCTGCTACTGCTACGAGGCGGCCGCCTTCACCCCGGAACACAGGAACCTCGCCGCCTGCCGTGCAGGCGAATATGAGGCCCTGCCCGAGAAGCTGGCCGGCGGCAACGCTCCCGATTTCGGCCCCGCCACCTTCCATGCCGATCCCGCAGCCCGCACCCCCGAGGAGCAGAAGCAATGGGAGATAATAGCCAGGAGCGGAGCCAGCAACGTGTCGGCCCGCAACTTCCTGGTGGCGGTGAACTACAACCTGAACACCGTTTCCACCCGCAAGGCAAGCTCCATCGCCTTCGACGTGCGCGAAAAGGGCCGCAAGGCCCGCGAGGGCGGCAAGCTCACCGGAGCGCTCCTGAAAGACGCCGACGGCAACCAGATCTGGACGCCCGGCACCCTCAAGGGTACCAAGGCAATCGGCTGGTACATAGACGAATACGGCATTGCCCAGGTGAGCATGAACATCACCGACATAGTCGCCACCCCGCTGCATGTCGCCTTCGACGAGGTCTGCGCCAAGGCACAGGCCCGCGGCATCAGGGTGACCGGCGCCGAAATAGTGGGCCTGGTTCCCAAGAAGGTGCTGCTCGACGCCGGCAGATATTATCTCGAGAAACAGGGCCGGAGCACCGGTGTGAGCGAGGATGAAATCCTCAAAATAGCCGTCAAGAGCATGGGCCTGGGCGACCTCAAGCCGTTCAATCCCAGGGAGAAGGTCATCGAATACCTCATGGAAGACGAGGCCGAGGCTGCCGCCCGCGAAAAGCTCGTGCGCATGAGCGTCAAGGGCTTCGCCGAGGAAACGGCATCCGAGAGCCCCGCTCCCGGGGGCGGCAGCGTAAGTGCCGTAATGGGAGCCTTCGGGGCCGCCCTGAGCACCATGGTCGCCAATCTTTCGGCCGGCAAGCGCGGCTGGGACGACCGCTGGAAAGAGTTCTCCGACTGGGCGGACAAGGGCCACGCGGTAATGGTCCGGATGCTCGAGCTTGTCGACGAAGACACCCGTTCCTTCGAAGGCATAATGGAGGCGATGGGCATGCCCAAGGGCACTCCCGAAGAGAGAGAGGCCCGCGACCTTGCCCTCGAAGCTGCCACCCTGCATGCCGCGGAGGTTCCGCTCGAGACCATGAAGACCGCAATGGAGGTCTTCCCGATAGCCAAGGCCATGGCTCGCGACGGCAATCCCAATTCGGCGTCCGATGCCGGAGTGGGGGCCCTTGCCGCCCGTGCCGCCGTGAGGGGCGCCTTCCTCAACGTGAAGATCAACGCCGGAGGCCTCGCCGACACCGCAAAGGCTGCCGCCCTTATCGAAGAGGGCCGCGCCCTGTGTGAGCAGGCAGAGAAGGAAGAGGCTGAAATACTTGAAATTACAAAGCTTTAAACCGCATAATAAATGACTTTCCAGGAGGAAATATTGGCAGGAATTCCGCAGGATTTCCTGCCTGAGGCAAAACCCTACGACAAAGACATAAACCACGCTCCGAAGCGCAAAGACATCCTCACTCCCGCCGAGAAGGAGCTGGCGCTGCGCAACGCGCTCCGCTATTTTCCGGAAAAGCTCCATGCACAGCTCGCTCCCGAGTTCGCGCAGGAACTGCGCGATTACGGCCGCATCTACATGTACCGCTATCGCCCGTCCTACAAGATTTACGCGCGCCCGATAGGGGAGTATCCCTGCAAGTGCACCCAGGCCGCGGCCATGATGGCCATGATCCAGAACAATCTGGACGAACGTGTCGCCCAGCATCCCCACGAGCTCATCGTGTACGGGGGCAACGGCGCGGCCTTCCAGAACTGGGCGCAGTACAGGCTCACCATGCAGTATCTTGCCAATATGACCGAAGACCAGACCCTGGCCATGTACAGCGGCCTTCCGATGGGGCTTTTCCCCAGCCACAAGGACGCCCCCAGGGCCGTCATCACCAACGGCATGGTAATTCCCAACTACTCCAGCCAGGACAACTGGGAGCGCTTCAACGCGCTGGGAGTCAGCCAGTACGGGCAGATGACCGCCGGCTCCTGGATGTACATCGGCCCGCAGGGCATAGTGCACGGCACCACCATCACCGTCATGAACGCCGCCCGCAAGCAGCTGTGGAAGAGGGGCCTCGAGGGCACTGAGGAGGAGCGTCACGGCATGCTCTTCGTCACCGCCGGCCTCGGCGGCATGTCCGGCGCCCAGCCCAAGGCGGGCAACATCGCCGGCGTGGTGAGCGTCACTGCCGAAATCAATCCTTCCGCCGCGCAGAAGCGCTACGACCAGGGCTGGGTGGACGAACTCCACACCGACCTGCCGGAACTCATGGTCCGCATCCGCAAGGCCGTGGCCGCCAGGGAAGTGGTGTCGCTTGCCTACGTGGGCAACGTGGTGGACCTCTGGGAGAGGCTCGCCGCCGAAGGCATCAAGGTGGATCTCGGTTCCGACCAGACCTCCTGCCACAACGTGTATGCAGGCGGCTATTATCCCGCGGGCTACAGTTTCGAGGAGAGCAAGCGCATGATGGCCGAGGAGCCCGAAAAGTTCAAGGAGGCGGTCCATGCCTCGCTCCGCAGGCACGTCGCCGCCATAAACAAACTCGCGGCGGACGGCATGTATTTCTTCGACTACGGCAACGCCTTCCTCCTGGAGGCCTCCAGGGCGGGCGCTGATGTGCTCAAGGCGGACGGAAGTTTCAAGTATCCCTCCTACGTGCAGGACATCATGGGCCCGATGTACTTCGACTACGGTTTCGGCCCGTTCCGCTGGGTGTGCATGAGCGAGGACCCGGCCGACCTGGCCCTCACCGACCGCCTGGCGATGGACGTGCTCCGCGAAGAGGCCGCCTCCGCTCCCGCTGAAATCCGCGGCCAGATGCACGACAACGTAAAGTGGATAGACGAGGCCGGCAGGAACAATCTCGTCGTGGGCTCGCAGGCCCGTATCCTCTATGCCGACTGCGAGGGGCGCACCAAAATCGCCCTTGCCTTCAACGAGGCCATCAAAGACGGCCGCCTGAAGGCGCCGGTAGTGCTCGGGCGCGACCATCATGACGTGTCCGGCACCGACTCTCCCTTCCGTGAGACGTCCAACATTTACGACGGCAGCAGCTTCACCGCCGACATGGCCGTGCAGAACGTGATAGGCGACGGTTTCCGCGGCGCCACCTGGGTGAGCATCCACAACGGCGGCGGCGTAGGCTGGGGCGAGGTCATCAACGGCGGCTTCGGAATGGTGATCGACGGCAGCGAAGACTCCGCCCGCCATATCCGCGAGATGCTCTTCTGGGACGTGAACAACGGCATCGCCCGCCGCAGCTGGGCCCGCAACGAAGGCTCGGTCCGAGCCATCCAGCGCGAGATGGACCGCACTCCCGGCCTCCATGTAACCATGCCTCATATGGTTGAGGATCAAATAATTAAGAATGCACTAAAGTAGAAGCCTGATGTACAGCATAAATTTCGACCATCTGTCGCTCGACAGGATAAAGGAGATAATAGACAATCACGAACAGATATGCCTCTCGAAAGAGGCCGAAGAGGCGATAGTGGCCTGCCGCCGCTACCTCGACGAGAAGATGAAGGACATCGGCCGCCCGATCTACGGCGTCACCACCGGTTTCGGCAGTCTCTACAACGTAACTATCGGACCCGAAGACCTTTCGCAGCTCCAGCATAACCTTGTGATGTCGCACGCCTGCGGCACCGGCGACCCGATCCGCCCCGAAATAGTGAAGCTGATGCTCCTGCTCAAGGTGCAGAACCTCTCGTACGGCCATTCCGGCGCCCAGCTCGCTACTGTCCGGAGGCTGGTCGACATGTTCAACAACGACGTCCTGCCGGTGGTTTACTCGCAGGGCTCGCTCGGCGCCTCCGGCGACCTGGTGCCGCTCGCGCACATGTGCCTGCCGCTCATCGGCATGGGCAAGGTGCAGTACAAGGGCGCTGTCCGCGACGCGGCGGACGTGTGGAAGGAACTTGGCTGGGAGCCTATCACGCTCCAGAGCAAGGAGGGTCTGGCCCTTCTCAACGGCACCCAGTTCATGAGTGCCCACGCCGTCTACAGCCTCATCAAGAGCTACCGCCTCAGCAAATGGGCCGACATTATCGGCGCGATATCGCTCGAGGCCTTCGACGGCCGTATCGAGGCTTTCCTGCCGCTCACCCACAAGCTGCGCACGCATGAAGGACAGCTGGTCACAGCCGAGCGCTTCATCGAGCTGCTCGAGGGCAGCGAACTCATCCGCAGGCACAAGGAGCACGTGCAGGATCCGTATTCGTTCCGCTGCATCCCGCAGGTTCACGGGGCGGTGAAGGACACCATCAGGTATGTGCGTACGGTGATAGAGAATGAGATTAATTCGGTTACCGACAACCCCAACGTGTTCCCGGAAGAGGATATGATAATATCCGCGGGCAATTTCCACGGAGAGCCCATAGCTATCCCCATGGATGCCCTCGCCATCGCGTTGAGCGAGCTTTCCAATATTTCGGAACGCCGTATATATCAGCTGATTGCAGGCTTGCGCGGGCTGCCGAGGTTCCTTGTGGCGAATTCAGGACTCAACTCCGGATTCATGATTCCGCAGTATACGGCGGCATCCATCGTAAGCCAGAACAAGATGTACTGCTGGCCCGCTTCAGCCGATTCCATCCCCAGTTCGCAGGGGCAGGAAGACCATGTGAGCATGGGTGCCAATTCAGGCACCAAGCTGGTGAAGGTGGCCGACAACTGCGAAACGGTGCTCGCCATCGAGCTCATGAACGCGGTGCAGGCCCTTGAGTTCCGCCGTCCCGCCAAGACCAGCCCAAGGTTGGAGGAACTTGTGACGGACTATCGCAAGGTCGTGCCGTTCGTCGACAACGACATGTTCCTCTCGCCGCTCATCCACGAGTCGGTGAAGTTCCTCAGGAGCGAGAAGTACTTCTCCCGTTAGTTTTACGGTTCGTGGAAGGATAGCGACCAGAGGTCGAGGCCGGCGGTAGTATGGGACTGACTGGCCTGGTCGCGTTGGAAGTCCACGGCGTGGCGGGAGACCAGGTCGCCGATGGTCACTTCGGCGTACCAGTCGTCGCGCCAGGTATGCTGGCCGTCTTCCGGAGCATTGTTGATACCTGAAGTCGCGTGGTAGAAGCGGAGTTTGTAGCTCTCTTCCAGTGAGGTGAAGTAACCGCTGTTGATGGCACGGTAGACACCGATATGGTAGCCGGCATTCGCGGCGAACTCGAAGCCTTCGTAGCCGTCGAATTCCGGTTTCTCGCGGCCCTGAATTTCTGTAGTACCGTTCACATTGAACCCCACGCGGCCGGTATTGGCCGGATCCGTGGTGGCAACATTGCCATAGATGATGCCGCTCTTGAAACGGTCCGTGGCACCATAGTTCCCTGTACCCAGGTTGGTCTCGAAACTGCCGGCAGGGATAAAGAGATACCACCTTTCCTGCGTGGCCGTTCCGCTGATTTGCTGGGCATAGTCAAGATTTGCATCGGGGACATAAGTCACCGTCGCAGAATACTGTTTACCCTTGAAGGTCTGGGTTAGGAACGGCACCTTATAGGTATACAGGCCATTGACCGGTCCGGTACGATCTGTTGCCGAAGCCAGGCTGTAGTTGCTCTTGGTCTGTGCCGCAGCGCCTTCTTCCGTCAAAGAGATATTCACAGAACCGGTTGCCCTTGTTGTCTTGAACTCCACATAGTGGTAGCTGTTCCCGGCACCATAGTAGTCGGACGGCTTGATGGTGACCACGCCGAGGTCTCCGTCTTGGAAGACCGGATTACCGTTCTCGAAGGAGCCGCCGGCAAATTCAAAGTACTGGTTCTTGGCGTAAACCGTGGTTTCACTGGCTGCGGTATTGGTCTTGAATTCACAAGGGATAACACGGTAACGGTTGCCGTTGACGGTCTTCAGACTGGCGGAGCTATAATCGTTATAGTTCAGCGTCTTGATGTACTGGAAGGAATTCTCCGTCTCGTGTCCGGGGACGATGGACTTGCCAACCTTCACCGGAATCTGGTTCAGGGTAGAGTTGGGATAAATGGTCTTGCTCTGCGGTTCCAGCGTGAAGTCCAGGGGGAACATGTTCTTGTTGATGCCTTCCGGAATCAGCAAGTTCACCGTGACGTTGCTGTTGGCGGTGGCAGGCACCACGTCCGTGCAGTCCACAATCAGGTCGTACTTGGTGCGAAGGACCACCGTGACATCCCGGAAAAGTGTTTCAGAGCCAGCCAGTTCACTGATATACAGGCGGATAATGGCTGTCTTGGGCTTGGACGGATCCAGACCGGAAAGCGTAAAGTTTACGGGACAGAAGTTTTCAGCCAGGGTTGTAGAGTAGTCCACTCCCTCATTCGAGATAATCCCGTCCGGATCCGACATTACCCGGATCTTAAGATTTTCGTTCTGAAGGTTACCTTCCACCGTAATGGCTTTTGCCAGCAGGTCATCCTTCGCGCCATTCGAGTTATACATCAGATAAGTGTCGTTCACGAAAAGGCGCCGCTTTCCGTTACCGTCACTCACGTTGTTCACGCCTTCCGCCAGGATGGAAGCCGAAATATTGTTGGTAGCAGGCTTGTTGGCCGCTTCCCCGGCGCTGTCGTAGCCTTTGAACGAGACGCCGTTGATGCTGATCTGGAAATTGAAGTTCCGGAGGATATTGTAGTAGGTGGAAACACCTGTCTCCATCCCGGGGTCATAACCCTCGGTATCCTTGAACATAATGTCCACCTTATAGTACGTGTCCGCGCCGGTAGCTCCGCTTCCGGTATAGCGTCCCTTGATGATGATGAACGTCCTTCCTTTGTTTTCCAGTTCCGCATTCGGACTCTCATACATATAGAGAGGAGTCGGATTTTCCGTGGTTCCTACGGGGGTAAACGTCAATCCGCTGTCCCCGGTGGCAGTGGAAGCCGGAGTGGCCTTGGTCCATCCCACATTCAGGGGCAGGTATCCGCAGAAACCTTGCGTATCGTGAAGATCCTGGTAGGTCTGCATGGTGAAGGTGGAGGAAGGATCGTCGATGTCGCCGGTCCGGGAATAGAAAGCGGCGAAACCTCCGTCGGCAGTATTGAATGGTGCCACGCAGCCTTTGTCCGGAACATTTACCAGCGTGAATTCTTTCAACGTGAAATCCTGTAGAGTATTTCCGGCAACGACTGTAAACTTGGCGAAGTTCCTTAAAAGTGGAACGCGGTAAAAGTGGGTCCCGTCGACAATTTGATCCACCGTTTCCCGGGCCCAGTAGGCGTCCACCTCATTGGCGACAGTGATTCCCTTCATAAAGGTGCCCTCCGAGCCATATGAGTAGGTTTGGCTCACGGCAGAGTCGTAGCTGGCAGCATCCACGGCCACAAAATGCAGCCGCCTGGGGTTCATGGACTGGGTGATTTCAACTTCGAATACGGTTTCGTCGGAAGCGACCGGCGTGTTATTCGGCTCGATGTTGTCGGGTTGAGGATCGGTAACCGTGGCCATGGCTCTCTCCAGGAAAAAGCCATACTGGTCGAAAACATATACGCAGAGCTTCAGACCGTCGCGCTTGCTTTCGGTCATCTCGCCGAACGACTTGGTATCCACCTGATTGTCTCCCCAGGAGTCGTATTCTTTGAAACTACCGGCAACGCTGAATGTCACCTTTACCTTATCCCCGTTTGCGGTTGTATGCTCCGGCTCAAAGGGCTCCAGTTCCTGGACGCAGGCCGCCGCAAGCAGGGCCAGAAGAGGAAGGAATATGTATCGCAGATTCTTCTTCATACGTTTGCCTTTTAGTCGTTATCGCCAAGATGCCAAGTAGTGGCGTAAGTAGAATGCTCTTCACCCCAGTACCAGAGGTCGTAAACGCAACGCGGGGCGGTGTTGGAACTATTCGTATAATTTCCGGGAGTTTGCAACAGAATATTACCGCTATTATCCGCCACGACCTTTCCATTTGCACACCAGTAACCTACCCAGTCCGGTTTATCCATCTGGAAAAGGGTCGGAATCTTTCCTGCAGTGGAAAGCTCCATGATAAACTTCACTTCCGAGAAGGTGGGAAGCCTCCAGCGGCCGGCAGGATAACCGTCCTCCTGATATAGTGCGCAACGCATAGCTGCTCGTTCCAGAGTCATATTGCTATAGGAAGTCTTTCCATAAGAAGATGCGATCAATATTTCCGGGGCAATCATGTTTTCCGTACCGGTGGAATTGGTAGGATAGTAATTGGTCAGACCATCGACTATTGTATATCGGTAGCCTGTAAAATAGTATCGGGTACGATAATATGTATAACTAGGCCAACTTCCTTCACGCCAATAATAGTAACCATCTGAACCAGCATACGCATTTGCTTCAGAGGTGTACGAGCCCCAGTTATAGTACCCAGGACCATTAGAGGCATTACGTGTGACTGTTTCCGGAGTCGCTCTTTGAATGAAGCTGTTAGCAGAGTACTCACTATAATTAAAGTAGAATGTACCGTATTCTTCACCGGGATTCCCCGTCGCCGTTGTGCTGTAATGGGTTTCTGAAGATCCCGACCATGAAGCATCGGTATGGCCCATGTTATTGTTCGGCGTAGACACCCTGGGGTCACCCAAAATGTAAGTCTGGGATGCGGAAAAAGAGGAAATCTTGATGGAATATACGTTCGGATTGGTGTTGGTGCCGGTAGCCGTGATGGATGCGGCGGCACTCGATTCATTCAGAGATCCAATCCAGTCATTTGCAGAGGTATAAATATTGTCCGTCGAGGTATTGTTCCGAATTTGATTCACAAAGACTACGCCATTGGACTGATGCGACTCAATACGGATGGGCGGATTCTGCGTGAAGACGATCTGCTCATCTTCCACCACGCCGTTGGAGATATTCAC
Source organism: uncultured Bacteroidales bacterium (assembly GCA_946185745.1). Classification (GTDB taxonomy): domain Bacteria; phylum Bacteroidota; class Bacteroidia; order Bacteroidales; family UBA932; genus Cryptobacteroides. Next base: position 41,412 of record CAMHKQ010000007.1, on the reverse strand, counting down.
GAAAACTTTCACCGAAGTGAACATCGCAGCAGGGTCAATCGTATGAGAGAAGGTAACATTGGTGGCATCGGTTTCAGTATCCACGGTGGCCGTGGCCGAATATGATGCGTAAATGCCGTTCACGGTCTCATATGTTCCAGTGCCGGAAACCGTATAACTCCCGTTGCCGTCGTCCGTGAAATCGGTATAATAGTAAATCCGGTTCGGTTGAGCCGGTGTTATCCGCGCCAGCCTGATTTGTTTCTGGCTGTAGTCCAGATACTCGATTTTTTCGACGGTCACCGTTACGTCGTGGGACGAGGCGTATCCCACATCGCGGGAATTTTCGTTGTCCAGGGTCTCCGTGTGCGAAGCCACGGCAAGGTACGCCGTCTGGCTCATCGACACGGGCGAGGTCGTAGAAGTCTGGTCTTCTTTCTTTACGCTCCAGTCAAGGATGATATAGGTGCTGGGATAGAGCTGTACCTTGTCTTCCAACTCGAAACTGCCAAGGATACCCACCTCCACTTCCATCCGGTAGTAACGGTTGTGCTTCAGCCGGTATTCAGGGTCGGTCGGGTTCACGGCAATGGGAATCTGGTAGTAGGTATTCTTGAATTCGTTCACCATATCTTCCCGCTGCCAGGGAAGGATCAGGGTGAGATACGTCTCATTGGCCGGGGTATTCTTCCAGTCTAGGGTGGGATAGGAATACATCGGCGTAACATGCTCGTACTTGGTCCCGATCTTTACGGTTGGATCGGTGGAGTCCATTTTGTCGCCGGTCGCTACCAGCCGATGTCCGTAGGTAGACCAAAGGTTGGCGTCACTGGCTTCGGCAAAATAATTATCCGATCCGGCGAAATCATAGGTGTAGTCGTCATCCTTCGCGCACACGATACCCTTCCTGACCCCGTGGACCAGGACCGTGCTCATCTGGTCCGGGAGCGGTTTCCAGTTGAAGCCGTTACCGTCCGGCACGCCATTGACAACGATATCATCCGGGACCGTGACTTCCAGGCGGATCTTGGAGGCGGCCCTATACACGGAAATGGTGGCGGAAGCGTACTTTCGGCCGCCCTGGATGCTCAGCTGGAGCTCTGTCTCGCCCTCCATCACAAAACAGTCCTGAGGAATTCCGTCGGCATTTGCATCCACCGTGTTGAAAGTTGACGCCTTGACGCTCTGGCGGATTTGGGCCCGCGTGGCGTTGTCGGCAAAACTGCTGCCGGAAGCGGGGGAATAATTCACCACGGCATAGGCGGTACATTTGAGGCCGGAGGTGAGTTCTTCGCTGTCGAAAATCTGTTTCAGTAATGCATCGGTCACCGCATCCGACATCGTCCAGCGCTCGTTGACGTTGGCGTTGGCTTTATAAAGATGATAGGTAGGGGTGGCGTTGGGATTGGCATTCTGGGTGGCTTCCTTATAGAAAAAGATATCCACGGTCTTGATATAGTTCTCTCCCATGTCTCCCTCTCCCGGAGAACCGTTGGGATCCTGTGTCACAGTGTTCTTGGTGCCGGGTCCGGACGCGACGGCAATACCCAGGTCGAAATGAATCTGCTGAAGATCCTCCGGCTCCAGATTGCGGGCGCAGGAAATGGATAAAAGAGCTATGGCGAAATATGTCAGTATCTTCTTCATTTCTTCATTCCGTTAGTTGATATTCTGCTGGATGATGAACGGGCCGCCGATCAGGACGTCCTGCACGGGAATGGTCTGGGCCGATTCGGGATTCCCATCATCCACGGGATGGGTGCGGCACATGAAGCGGAGCACGGCATACTGGGTTGCCGAAATGCTTTCACTCGCCGGCTTAATGATGATTTCGGCCTCATTCCCTACAATTCCTTCCTGCATGCCGGTGTTGTTGGAAAAGACGATGGAGCCGTCCTGACTGCCCAAGACGGGCTCCAGCATCGCATACCACTTACCGTTGTAGGGGGTATCGAAGATAAATTTACCTGAAAGGTTCACACCGGGCTTTAAAACCAGTATCTTATAATCTCTGGGCGATGCATCCCCGGCGAGCTGGTGCGCCTCTATCCGAGTGCAGTTGGTGCCTCCGTTCACGTATGTGTCGGGATCCCAGGTAAGCTGTTTGGTGATGGTGACGTTCTCCTTGTACTGGCTTGTGCCCAGCCAGTATTCCCATTTCTCCACCTGGATGGAAAGTTGGATGGCATCGGATGCGGAGATGACGAACGTATAGGTATATTTGTTATTGGTTTCCCATTCGTCGATGGCGGAAACCTCCAGGTTCGCCTCCACGGTCTTGGAAATATTCTGGCCCGCTTCGGACTGGGTATAGGTAATCCTTGCCTTCACGGTTCCGGTTTCGCTGGCGTCGCGATACAACTCCTGGGGAATCATCAACATCGGGTTGGAAGAACAGCTCCTGGCTTCGGCGTATACAATCTCCTGGCTCCCGCTGAAGGCGACGATTTGACGGTCAACCCCCGAAACGAGGGTATGGTTGGTCCAGGTATTGGTGTTGGGATGATAGACGGCATCATTGCAGGCGTTGATAATTTCAACCCTGGTGACGGTAAAGGTAATACCGGTGTAATCGTTGGCGGTCTTGGCCTTGAACTCCACCCACGCAAGGTCGTGTTTGAATTGAAAATTCACAACGCCATCCTCGGGGTCGCAGTTTTCGTAGGTCTTGTCTTCCACAAGAGCGGAGGTCATAAAGTCCTCAAGTCCGTTGGTTACGGAGTACTTAATGTCCGGAAGTCCGGTGGAATAGCGGGTATAGGTATTGGTTGTTCCAGTTTCGTATAAGACCGCCGATGCATTGTAGGGGCTATAAGCCCAGAATGAGATGGTGTTCTCTTCGTTCGAGGGCCAGTAGCAAAGGGGGTTGTAGGTGTAGTCAGAATACGGGTTTAAAGGATCGTCGCCGGTCCTGGTGACAAGTTGGTTGAACATGAAGTTGGGATTACGGTCGGCGGACCAATGGGCCACGGTACCGTTCTGGACATCGCCTTCCTGAAGGAATGCGAACACGCCGAAGGTAGCGCCCTGCACCAGCGGAGACTCAGCCTTGGTGGGCAGGACGGCAGAAGAGAACCGGAGCGGCTTGTCGCCGAGAAGTTCCTTCCACTCATCGTTAGGATTGACTGCGCCGTTAAATGGTTTGTCTTTTCCGCACGAGGCCAGCGCCAGCGCCATGAAAAAAATCAATATATGTTTACAACTTGTCATTCAGAACCTGTTCTTTTGTGGTCATTGGGACCCCGCCGGGCGGTCAGGCCCGGTGAGGCAAAGGGTGATATGATTAGTTGATCTTGTAGTATCCAATACTTTCGCTGTCCCAAGCGGCTGCAGCACCGGTGAAGAGAATCTGGTTGGGAGCGATAGTGATGATGTACGTTACGAAGTTGTTCTTCGCCCAGTCGATGTTGGCCAGGGTGGAGCCGCCGTCGGTGGTCACGCAGTCGTCAAGATAGATCTTCCTGGTGTTGGTGGTGGTGACGCCGTCGGTGATGACATCCCAGGTAACGGTGATGTACTGGGCATTGGCCTGGTTGTTCGCGAGCATGGTCTGGGGAACGAGCAGGAAGATGCCGGTCTCATCGTCGCCATAGTTGGTGGCGGTGGCGGTAAGGGCGGTGGAAGCGTTCACCGGAATGGAGTAGGTGGCGGCTCCGGACACAGCGGACCATGCAGTTCCGAAGGTGGTGCCGTCGTAGCTGGAAGTGAGGGTGCCGGTGTTGTTGATATTGACGAAAGATGCGGACTGCACCTTGATGTCGGTGTTGGTGTCGTCTACAATGGCCTGGGTGGTCTTGAACTTAACCTGAACCTTGGTAAGCATGTGCCTGAAAGTGAGGTCGACGGTGCCGTCGAAGGTGCTGTTGGTGCCCGGGTTGCCATTAGCGGTGTTATAGGTCTGGTCCTTAACAATGTCAGCGATCATGAAGTCCACCTGAGCTGCGGCTGTTGCTTCTGCGGTGAAGCTGAAAGCGCCAAGACCGTCGGGAGGAGTGATCGTGCCGGCGTTTGAAGGATAGTAGGCATAGAAATGCAGGTAGTTGGGAGTCTCGCCGGTAGGCCAGTAACGGGGACCGTCGACATAAGTATTGGCAGAACCATTTGTGTTGGCACCGCCACCGGTCTTATAAGTTACCGTGTACCAGGGATTGGTGTTACCGAAGAACATCGTGCCGTTGCTGCCGTTGAAGCTTACGCCATTGGCAGTATACCAACCCCAGACATCGAAGTCTGCATCGGCAATGAGTTGGGTGCCGGAAACATAGTTGTCAGCATCAGCCTTGGTGATGCTGCGGGGGCCGTAGGTGCCGAAAGAAATCGCAGGGGCGCTTTCCTCGATTGTGGGGATGATTTCGTTCTTGGAGCATGCGCTCAGAGCGACTGCGGCAACGGCCACGAGAATTAAAGACTTTTTCATTTTTACAGATCTGTTGTTAATTGTCAATTTTCTTGTTTTAAATGATTTGGCACCCCGCCGGGCGGTCAGGCCCGGTGAGGCAAAGGGTAACGTATTAGTTTACGTTCATGTAACCGTTCTGCTCGGTGTCCCAACCGGTAACTGTAGCAGTGAACCAGATAGGCTTCGGGCCGATGGTGATGTTGTAGGTGATGAAGTTGTTCTTCGCCCAGTTGATGGCGGCGACAGTGGTGTCGTCGGTATCACTGGTCACCAGGTCGCTGTACAGGGAGAGGGTCTTGGTGTTGACGGTCTCGGAAAGCAGGCCGGTGCCGTCGTTGGCGGTGGCGTGAGCAGCAGTATCGTAAACCTTGACTTTCCACTTTATGACGAGTTTCTGGGTGGAGGCCGCCATAGTCTGGGGAACCATCAGGAAAATGTCGTTGTTGTGAACGGTGGAAGCGGTGCTTTTAAGCACGATGGGCTCTGCATCCTCAGGATTGACGTTGTTGACGGTGAGGTCGTAGCTTGCGCTGCCGGAAACGGAGCTCCATGCGGTTGAGGTGGTACCGGGAGCGTTGACTGCGGGAGAGGCGTTCTGTGCATAGGTAGCGGTAAGGGTGCCGGTGTTCATGATTCCGGTAAGGTCGGCATCCATAAGCTCGATGACGGTGGTGTTGGCGAGGCCGGCGACAGTCTTGAACTTGAACTGCACCTTGGTGAGCTGGTGGCGGAAATTGAATTTTACGGTTTGTTTGTGGGTAGGACTGTCGTTGGTGTTGCCATAAACCTGGTCATTAACCACGTCGGCGACGCAGAAGTCTATCATGGCGGCGGAAGCGCTCTGTGCGGTGAAGGCATAGGTGCCGACGCCGGTGGTGAAGGTGGGAGCGGTGATTCCGGCTCCGCCGTAAGGATAGTAGGCGGCGAAGGAAAGGTTCTGGGGATTGTCGCCGGAGGGCCAGTAGCGGATCGGGTCGTAAGTGTTGCCTTCACCGGTTGAAGTGTCACCCGTGTAGTTTACGACAGCGGGATTCATGAAATTGGGATCTCCGGGGTTTACGGCGAGGAAGTTATTGTATTCGGTCTGCCATGCATATACGGCGAATTGCTTGCCGCTTACAAGGGAAGTGCTCGCCACGTAAGTGTCGTTCGCCTTGGTGAGGGAGTTGGGAGTGTAGTTGGAGAAGCCGATGGCGACCTCTTCGGGGACCTTGTCGATGGTTTCGAGGATTTCGTTCTTGGAGCATGCGCTCAGAGCGATTGCGGCAACAGCCGCGAGAATCAAAGTCTTTTTCATTTTGTTTGTTTTGTTTTTTCGTTTGTATTTTGTTTTGGCACCCGGGCGGGCGGTCAGGCCCGCACGGGCAAAAAGGGTATTACTCAATGACGTAATTGCCGACAATTTCAGGATCCCAATTGGTGGCCGTACCGGTGAACTTGATCTCCTTGAGGCCGATGCTGAAGATATAGGTCACGAAATCGTTGATGCCCCATTCGGTGATGAACGCATCAGAGCCATTCTTTACCTTATTCAGCTGAACGGTGGCGGTGTTCTCGGTTACAGTTCCATCCTGGTCGATGTCATAGACGACGGTGACCTTTACATCGTCGGAGATGGTCTGAGGAACGAACAGGAAGTCGGTCTGGGTAACGGCGGTGCCGTTGTTCAGGGTCGCGGTGGTGTTCAGGGTCTGATCAGCGGAGAAGGGGATGGTGACATCAGCAGCGTAAGCGGTATTGGAGCTGTACGCAAAGGCGGTGGTGCCGAGTGATCCGGCGGCGCCGGCGGTATAGCTGGGGGTAATGACCACTTTGCTGAGGGTTTCCTTTGCGATCTTGGCGGATTTAACCTTGATCGTTACGTTGTCTGCGGAGTAGTCGGACACGGTGCGGAACTTGAAGTTCACCTTGGTGAGCATGTGGTTGAAAACCAGAGGCACTACGCCGTTGACGGCTGCTACGCCATTGCTGTTCACGCTTGCGGGATCGGTGTCGCCTTCCTTGAAGTAGTACTGGTCGTTGGCCACGTTGGAAATCATGAAGTCTTCCATGTCATCAACGGTACCTGCCTGGGTGAAGGTGAGGGTACCCATACCGGCGGTAGACGCAGTGGGCTTGCCTTCGATCCTGGCGCTTTCCCTGGGATAGTAAGCGTAGAAGGACAGGAGGTTGGTGATGGTCTTGGGCCAGTAACGGACGGGAGTCGTAGAGGTCGCGGTTGCGGAAGTGTTGGAACCGTAGTTGACCAGAGCATCGGTCATGAATTCAGGCTTGGTCGTGAAGCCGGTAGTCAGGTTGTCGGTGGCGGTGGAATAACCGAAGACACCAATCTGAGCGCCGGTAGGCAGAGCGCCGGAATCGACCATGCTGTCACTTGCCTTGGAGATTGCGCGGGGAGCGTAGTTGCTGAATCCCACGGGAATGTCTTCCTGGACGGGAACGAAAACTTCGTTCTTGCCGCAGGAGGCGAGGGTGAGTGCGGCTGCAGCCGCAAGGATGATTGTTTTTTTCATAAAGCTTTAATGAGTTAATTATCTGTTTTAATCTTCCGTTATAAAATTCTTAGCCTGTTAGATTCTTTTTTGTGCCCCGGATTACATCCGGCCGAAAAAAAATTTTATATCTCTGCACCGTTATATTGGTATTTCCGCTTCAATTTCTTCGTCCCAGTCGGTTACGTTTGCGGTGAAACCGCCGCCGGATTCCACCGGAATCACATCGGGCAGCACTATCGCAGGTTCTTCCTTGCTGCCGAAGACAAGGCGGTAGAGCTTCCTGTATCCGGGATTGGGCTCGAGTTCTTCTATCTTGTCACCCACGTTGAACACGTAGTCGGCTACTGTCTTGTTGTCTACGAGCAGGGCGCTCACGTTGAGGGTGGAGTCGCGCAGTGTGCTCGGGGTCTGGCCATCGGGAAGGCCGAAGGTGGTGATGATGCCGTCGACGTGGCCTATATGGTGAGGCTGGTCGTCCATGTTGAGGGACCAGTAGCGGATAACCTGCGTGGCCTGTTCGACGTCGGTGACGTCGAGGGTGAGGTCGAAGGTGCGGGCCATGCCTGAGATGGAGGCGCGCATGGACTGGAGCATGTCGGCGCTACCCACGTAGATGGTCACCCAGAACTGAGAGACTATGTTGGACGGGTTGACGGGAATCCTGACGGTGAGATACTGTACCTCCTGCTCGAGGGACTGGATTTCCTGCTCGTCCTCGCCGGTACCTCCGGCTTCAGCCATTTGGCGCTTCTTGTCGGACCACTGCTTGTAGGTTCTCTGGTACTCCACGGCCATGTCCTCGGTGATGTCGAATTCCTCGGCTACGCCTGCGAGCAGAACTTCGGGATCCTGCACCACGATTTCGTCGGGACCGCGGGTTGCCCAGTCGGCGGTGCCGGCCTCAAGAATAGTGCGGGCCCTGGTGAAATCGGTCATGTCCTCGAAATCCAGAGTGCCGTATTCCTGGGTGGACTGGGAAATCATGTACATGGAATAGTGGCCCTTCTCGAGCATGACCTCGCAGGAGTCCACGTTGGAGGTGGTGACGGAGTTGTAGAACTGGCCGTCTTTGAAGAAGTACATGGTCATGCCGGTGGGACGCTCCCCTTCGGGGTAGGCCCTTACTTCCCAGATGCACTTTACGATAACGCGGACGGTGAGGCTGGAGATGTATTCCAGCGGACGGCGCTCGCAGCCGGCGAGTATTGCAGCCAGAAGGATGAACGCGGCTGCTATTCCGGTCATTTTCGTTTTCTTCATCGTGTCGCCCTCCTAGTTTCGGTGCGGTTGAACAGATACTTTATGCTGATTGCGGCTTTCACGGGGCCGAACCAGTTGTAGCGGCCGGTGTGCTTGTAAAGCAGATGGGCGCTGTCGTCGGTGCCTTCGTAGTAACGGTATTCGGTGCCCATCCAGCCCGCTCCGGCGGAGAGGTCGAGGCGCCAGTTGCCCTTTTTGCCGAGACGCCACGCGTAGCCGTATTCCAGACCGGCGAGTATGAATTCTCCCTGCCAGCCCTTGTTGTCGGGTTCGATGTCGTAGTAGCCCCCGCTGAGGTCCAGGCCCAGGAAGTGGCCGGTGAGAACATCCTGCGCGGAATTGCGGGGCGACATCCAGTAACGGGTACCGAGGTCCAGCTTGAGGATTTCCCATGCGCGGTTGTTCTTGCGGCTGACCCACCAGGGGAAGGTATAATCGGCATACATGCTCCAGCGCTTGCCGAGAGGGAGCTCCAGCGCGACGTTGGGAGTGATGGCCAGGTCGTACAGCAGGTTGGTGGCGACGGCGAGCACCGGCTTCTTCTCTTCGATCATCGGCATTTCCATGAAGCTGAATTCGGGAAGCGTTTCGTCGAGCGGTTCGAAATCGGGTATGGCCGGGAACGGCTCATCCTCGATTTCGATGTCGGTGCCGAGCATGGGAACCGTAGGAGGCGGAATGATGTAGGCGAGGTAGAGATACGCATAGCGCAGCTCGGGATAGTACTTGTCTACGATCTGCCTGTATTCGGGGAGGGCGCTCATGCGAGCCTTCTTGGTCTTTACCGGAACGTTGGAATCGATGATTCCGAGGATGCGGGTGCGCAGGCCGGAGTCGATGGTGGCGTCGGCCTCGACGAGACGGCGGAGTCCCTGCCAGTCTTCGCCGCCATACTTGACGGAGGTGCGGCCCTTCAGGATGCCCTCGGGGATGCTGGCCTCGAGAAAGCGGGCGAGGGCCTGGCCACGCTGCACTGCAAGACGGTTGTTCACGGCCTCGGAACCGTCGGGCGACGAGCCGGATTCGATGACGACGTATTTGAGGTTGGCGGTGCCGGTGTTCTCGAGCAGGGTTCGCAGCTCCGCGATTGTGGCGGCGTTGTTCATGTAGCTGCTGTCGATGGCGGCTTTGCCAACCGCATAGTAGAACTTCTGCGATTCTTCACGCTCCTGGGCGGAGAGCACCGGGCAGCACAGGCAGAGTGCAAGCAGCACAGCGGCTCCGAAGAGGGCTGTGAGGGCGTTTGCTTTGCGTGTGCGTGCGTAGGTCATATAATTCGCGTGCGTGTTCGTAATATTATTGGCTGCAAAGATATACCAATATTTTCTAAATCCAAAAAAAAATTAATCTTTTTTGAGAAAAAATTGTTGATTTGGAAAAATGCGGTTTTGACGAAAATAAAAAATAATTGCTGTTTTATAAATTATTTTGGGTGATTTTGGGGTGGAATTTGGGCAAAATGGGTGTATTTTGGGGGATTTAGGGGAGGGCAAACGTTGATAATCAATGAGTTGTGTGGTTTTGGATTCAAAATTTCCGAATTTGAAAAAATTTTGATTTTTATTTGGAATGTTAAAAATAATGCATATATTTGCATCGGAAGATTTTCCTTCCCATGCGCACAGGCGCACGCACGTATGTATATATTAAAAGTATAAACCTATATGTCCATGCATAAGTCCCTTGCCGGCCCGGTCGCCTTCTTTCTCTGCCTCGGTGCTCTGCTTTCCTGCAACGAGGTAGTCGACGTCCCTGCCCTTCCGTCGCAGGAGTCTCCCACCCAGCGGAAGATCTCCTTCCCCGTCACCGTCACGCGTGACGGCCAGGCCATTCCCGACGAGGCCATCTCGGGCAGCGGCCCCGGCACCAAGGCCGGTGTCGGCACCAAAGCCTCCGGCGATTACGACTCCGACAGGATGATTGCCACCATGGACGCCTCCCGTTCTTTCGGGCTCATCGGGCTCGACCAGCTTTCCGGCTCGCTTCTTCTGGACAACGTCGCGGTCAGCAGCAATTCTTCCAACGACTATTACAGCATGTTCGACAACAGTCTCTGGGACATCCCCACCACCGTTTCGTTCAGCGCTTATTACCCCTACGTAAATACCATTTCCTATAACGACGAACACGCCTCCTACAACATCCCCTTCTCGGGCGACGACCTGGAGGCCGGTCCCCTCGTCTCCAAAACTGTAGACCGCGCGCTTGATCAGCTCAACATGGTTCCGCTCGAGTTCCAGCACATCACAAACGACATCGGCTACAAAATCTGCGACGTCACCACCGATCCGCAGCTTCAGGGCCTCATCCATCTCAGGAAAGTCACTGCCATGAACGTCGCTTCCGCGGGTGTGTTCGTGAACGACATAGCCATGAGCCGCGGCAACTGGCACAAGCAGGGCTACTACCGCGACGTCGTGGTGTTCGAAGGCGACGAGGTGGTCGGCGTGGGCATGGACAACGAAAAGTTCATAGGCTACTCCACCCTGGAAGACCATATGGTGGGCAGTCACCGCTACTACGCCGTGCCCGACGACATCCTTCTCGGCAAACAATATGTCGAGGTGGTTTACGACGTGGACAGTTTCACCCTCGGTGGCCTCACCTACGACGCCCTTCCCGGCCAGGTGGCGCGCTACATGATTTACGGCGTGCTGCCGGACAATGTAATGGAGTACGGCAAGCAGTATACCTTCCACTTGGGGCTCGATACCGGAAAGCTCTACAACCAGATAGCCTTCTCGGCCTCGGTCGGGGAATGGGAAACCAAGATTTTCGAAAATAACGATGACTTCTAAATGAACTTCTATACAGCTCTGCTCCTCCTGCCTTCGGTAGCGTGCTTCTTTTGGATGATTGTCCATTCCTGGCTGGCATCCAAAGTGAGCACGTTCAGGGTTTTTATCGCTCTTCTCCTCACTGTCGCTCTTGTCATCATTACCGACGACAGTGATCTGCTTTTCGCGGACACTCCGGGAGCGAGTGCAATTTCAAGGCTGATTCTTCAGCTCACGGGGCCGTCTGTCATTCCTCTGCTCATCCTGTACCTCGACCATGTCGGGCGCGAACGCAAATTCCATCCCAATCAGATGGCATGGATACTTGCACCTGTAATGCTTTTTGCCGCCGCGGCAGTAATGACTTTCATGATTGGCATTCCCGAGGTGGAACGCTTCATTACGCATGTCCGCTCCGCCGGCCACTCCATCGTCCATGAGCAGTATGCCGGAACACCTCTGCATACTTATTATCTTTCTACCAAGATAGCGCTCCGTGCAACGGTGTTCCTTGAACTTGCAATCTATCTGGCGTTCATAGTTTATCTCAGCAAGAAAAGACAGCTCAACTATAAGCGTCTGTTCAACAAGGAAGAGTTCCCGGTTCTGGAGGCGCAGGTCGTCTGCGGCACTATAACCCTGTTTGTGGTGATGGCCGGTGTCATTTCTCCCGGCAACATCATCATGCATTCCAGGCATCTCGGCGGAATCTGGGCCCTTATATCGACGGCAAGCATCTTCATTACCTGCTATTTCGCCCTTTTCTGCGGCAGGAAGGTAGTATCGAAGCAGAACCGGAGGTCCGGATGGCGCTTCAACTACTCCGACAAAGACAAAGCCGCCCTGCTGGAACAGATTGCCGGTGACTTGGCGGAAGATGCCGACGAAACGACCATGGCAAGGATTCTTGCCCGTATCGGCTACGTTTCCGACATCGATTCGCTGAAGGCTGCGGGTGCCCAGGCAGAGAAGCACGGGCTGGCGGAATCCATCTTCTCGGCCGTTTCCAAATCGTGGAACGACCAGAGCCTGCTGTCCCGTTTCCAGCATCTCATGGTGGACGAGCAGCTTTTCCTGCAGCCCGGAATCACGCTTGTAGACGTTGCCGAACGGCTGCATTCCAACAAGACCTACGTGTCCAGGATGGTGAACGAGGCCTGCAATCTCACCTTCCCCGAGTTGCTCAACATAATGCGCATCGACTACGCCGAGCAGTACATCATGTCGCATCGCGATGCCAACCAGGAAGAAGTCGCGCGCGCCTGCGGCTTCCTCAGCGCATCGTCGTTCAACACCACATTCAAGCGCGTCACCGGCTATACGCCCAAGGTCTGGGCCGCCCGCGAGTACGAGCTCAACCCCGCCTCCTAACCTGCTGCCATACGGCGGCTTCGCTGTCCGCCGCTCTCGGTCATGAACATGGCCCAATCACCAGGTTCAAAAAAGCCGGAAAATGCTCCTACCCCTCGGCCGCGACCCCGGGGGTAAGCGCGAAAATGGCGGTTTTTGCGCCCGGCTACCTCAGACTGTCCTAGCCGTACGACGGCGGGAGCAGGCTTAGACTTCCTGCCCTCTTAAGAAGACCTTGCGGATGAACGGGGTCTGGTGCAGGTAGGCGATGCTGCCGATAGTGTCGAAGCCGGGCAGCGTGAGGATGAGATTGGCAAGTTTTCCCCTGGCGATGGAACCGACGCGGTCGCTTACGCCCATGGCGTAGGCACTGTTGAGCGTGACGGCGTTGAAGGCCTGCTCTGGGGTGAGCCGCATCTGGATGCAGCCCAGCGCCATCACGAATCGCATGTCGCCGCTTGGGGACGAGCCGGGATTGTAGTCGGAAGCGAGCGCCACTCCGAGACCGTGTTCGATGTAATCCTTGGCGCGGCCGTAGGGCTCGCGAAGGAAGAAAGACGCCCCGGGAAGCATCGTGGGCATGGTCGTGCTGCCCTTCAGGCACTCTTCCTCGGCCTCGCCGGTGCGTTCGAGATGGTCGACGCTCAGGGCGCTGTGCCGCACTCCCACCTGAACGCCTCCGCTCACGTGAAGCTGGTTGGCGTGCAGCTTGGCCCGCAGGCCGAAACGTTCGCCAGCGGAGAGGATGCGGTCGGTGTCGTCGGGGCTGAAGAAGCCCTCTTCGCAGAACACGTCCACGAAATCCGCCAGTTTTTCGGCGGCCACGGCGGGGATCATTTCTTCGCATACCTTGCGGACATAATCCTCGCGGGACATGCCGCGTGCGACGGCGTGGGCGCCCAGGAAGGTGGCCCGTACCTCGGCCGGTACGCTCTCGCGGATGCGGCGGATCACCCGCAGCATCTTAAGCTCATCTTCAGTTGAAAGGCCGTAACCGCTCTTGATTTCGATTGCGCCGGTGCCCTTGGCCATCATTTCGCGCACACGTTCCATGCTCTGGCGGAACAGCTCGTCTTCGGTGGTTTCGTGGAGCCGGTCGGCAGAATTGAGGATGCCGCCGCCGCGCGCCGCGATCTCGGCGTAGCTCAGGCCGCGAATCTTGTCTTCGAACTCCTGTTCGCGACTGCCGGCAAAAACGATGTGGGTATGCGAGTCGCAGAACGCCGGCATCAGCATCGCCCCGGCAGCGTCGATGACAGCGTCAGTTTCTGCCGGAGAGGTGGATTCTCCCTGAGGGACGTAACACCCGCGGTTCGATAGCGGGGGGACTGCCCCGGAGGGGTGGTGGGGTGAGCCCGAAGGGCGAACTCCCGAAGGGGGAAGTCCACCTTCCGGAAGAATGCCGCCGAAATCGGAGATTCTGTTGCCGTCGATGAGAAGCCAGGCGTCGCGGAGGCACGCGACTTCGTTCATGGCGGCGCCCTCCTTGCGGGTAGCGTCCGAAATGCCCGCCAGCAGGCCAATGTTCTTGATGAGCGTTTTCATACTACCCTCAAATATCGGAAAATGAAGGGACTTTGCAAAATCATTTTGGTTTTCAGACGGCCGCCACCGGCACCAATCACCCGTCCGTAAGATTTCGCCGCCGGAATTCTACGATTATCCAAGGCCTCCAGGCGCAAAAACCGCCGCTACTCGCCGTGCGCGCGCAGGAAGCACTCGACGGTGTTCTGCATGAGCATGCAGATGGTCATGGGCCCGACGCCGCCGGGGACGGGGGTGATCACCGAGGCCTTCGGCTCCACCGCGTCGAAGTCGACGTCTCCGCAGAGTTTGCCGGTTTCGGGATCCACATCGATGCCGACGTCCACTACCGCCGCGCCTTCCTTCACCATGTCGGCCTTCACGAACTTCGGCTGGCCTATCGCGGCCACCAGGATATCGGCCTGACGGGTGATTTCCGCGAGGTTCACGGTGCGTGAATGGCAGATGGTTACGGTGGCGTCTGCGTTCAGCAGCAGCTTGGCCACGGGAAGGCCGACTATGTTGCTGCGGCCGAGCACCACGGCGTGTTTGCCGCGGATCTGCACTCCGGCCTCTTCGAGCAGGCGCATCACGCCGGCAGGAGTGCAGGCCACGCAGAAGTCCCCCTTCTTCCGGTTGGTCCAGAGCTGCGCCACGTTGAGCGGGTGGAAGCCGTCCACGTCCTTTTCGTGGGCGATGGCGGAAATCACCTTGTTCTCGGAAATATGCTTCGGAAGCGGAAGCTGCACCAGGATGCCGTCCACCGAGGAGTCGCGGTTGAGCTCGTCTATTCGGGCGAGCAGCTCGGCCTCGGCCGTTTCTGCCGGAAGCAGCACGGTGAGGTTCTCGATGCCCGTCTTTTCGCAGGCTATGGTCTTGTTGCGCACGTATCTGGCGCTTGCCTGGTCGTCCCCGACGAGGATTACCGCCAGCTTGGGCGCCCTGCCGTATTTCTCTGGAAACTCAGCGACCTGCCCCGCGAGGGCGGCCTTGATGGAATCGGATAATTGTTTGCCGCTTATTATCATGATAATGTACTTATATGTCTTGCAACCTCTTCGAGCAGCCACTTGGGAGTGGACGTGGCGCCGCAGACCCCGACGCTGTCGCCGGGCCTGAACCAGGAGGCGTCAATGTCGGCTACCGTGCCCGCCATGTATGTGCGGGAATTCACGCTGCGGCAGAGTTCGAATAGCACCCGGCCGTTGCTGCTCAGGGAGCCGGATACGAAAACTATAACGTCGTGCCCCTTCGCAAAGTCTGCCAGAAGTCTGTGGCGGTCTGCCACCTGGCGGCAGATGGTATTGTGCGCATTCAGGGCTATCCCTTTGGATATGAGATAGTTGCATATCTCTTCGTATTCCGCCGGATTCATGGTGGTCTGCGAGAACAGCTCTACCGGGGCCTTAATGTCGCCCTTCCGGAGATGCTCTTTCAGCTGCGCGGCATTCTCCACCACCACGGCGTCGCCGCCCACCTGCCCCACCAGCCCGAGCACTTCCGCATGGCCTATTTTTCCGAAGATGACTATGGTGCCGCTGCCTTCCAAGCGTCGGTGCGCCTCGAGTATGCTCTCCTGCAGGCGGAGCACCACCGGACATGTGCAGTCGATTATGTTCAGCCCCAGTCCCGAGGCCTTCGCATAGGTTGCCGGCGGCTCGCCATGCGCGCGGATCAGGAGGGCCTCCCCGGCGGGAAGCCTTGCCATGTCTTCGTGCTGAAGGGAAATGAGCCCCTTGGCCCCGAGCCTTTCGAGTTCGGCCTCGTTGTGGACCATCTCGCCCAGGGAGTAGAGCCTGGGCTGGTTTTCGAGATACTGTTCCGCCTTGCCGATGGCGCGGATCACGCCGCCGCAGAAGCCGGAACGGGGGTCAATCTCTACCTTTATCATTCAAGTATCCCGAATTTGCCCTGGATGAGGCCGCGCAGCCAGACCGTCTCTTCGTGAAGCGTCATGTCGGAATTGTCCATGACATAGGCGTCTTCGGCCTGCCTGAGCGGAGAGGTTTCACGGTGGGAATCGATGTAGTCGCGCTCCTGAAGGTTCTTTGCAACCTCCTGGAGATCAGCCTTTTCGCCCTTGGCGATGAGCTCGTCATAGCGGCGCTGGGCGCGGACTTCGGGCTTTGCGGTCATGAAAATCTTGAGCTCGGCGTTCGGAAAGACGGTAGTGCCGATGTCCCTTCCGTCCATCACCACACGGCCGCCTTCGCTGAAGGCGTGCAGCCTTTCGTCCACCCACTTGCGGACGAAGGGGATGGCGGATATGGGGCTCACGTTGCCCGACACCTCCATGGTGCGGATCAGTTTCTCTATGTTCCTGTCTCCCATGAACAGGAGGGTGCCCTCTTCGGAATGCACGAAGTGCAGTTCGAGCTTGGGGAGGGCCTTCTTCAGCGCCTTTTCGTCGATTTTGCCTTCCGCGCTAATGAAACCTCGCTCCATGGCGAAGAGGGTGACCCCGCGATACATGGCGCCGGAATCGAGATAAAGGAAGGCGAATTCTTTGGCTATGAGTTTTGCAAACGTGCTTTTGCCGGTGGATGAGAAACCGTCCACTGCGATGATTATGTCGGGTACTTTCATGGTACTACAAAAATAGCTAATTTCTGTGCAAAACAAAAACTTGCATTAATTGGTGCAAATTATTATTTTTGCGAGTTGTGAACACGAAAACAATAATTTAATACAGTACAATATGGCAACAACAGCTGATTTCAAGAACGGTCTTTGCATGAATTTCAACGGGAAACCCTGCGCAATCGTATGGTTCCAGCATGTAAAGCCGGGCAAGGGCCCCGCATTCGTAAAGTGCAAACTCCGCAACCTGGAGAACGGCCGCATCCTCGAGAATACCTTCACCGCCGGTGCCAAGATCGAAACCATCGACGTCGAGCGCCGTCCCTACCAGTTCCTCTATGCGGACGAAGACGGTTTCAACTTCATGCACGAAGAGACTTTCGAGCAGATCCATCTCCCCAAGAACGTCGTCGACAATTCCGACCTCATGAAGGAAGGCCAGCACGTGGAAATGATGTTCGTGGTGGGCGAGGAAAGGTGCCTCACCTGCGAGCTCCCCACCTACGTAACCCTCGAGGTTACCTATGCCGAGCCCGCCGTCAAGGGCAACACCGCCAGCACCAGCGCCAACAAGGAGGTCACCCTCGAGACCGGCGCCAAGATCATGGTCCCGCTCTTCATCAACCAGGGCGACGTCATCACCGTCAACACCACCGACCGCAGCTACGGCCAGCGTCAATCTTAAAAGAATTCATATAAGGTTAATGTGCCCCGCGGAGCCTCGAAGAGGCGACCAAGCCCCCGGAGAGGGGGTTTAGGGGTGACGCCCCCTGGGGGGCAGTTGCTTGCAACGGGGGGTAAAAGGCCCACAGGGTTCGGTGAAGCTTGTCTTCACCGAACCCTTTCTATTTTCATCTGCTGTATTGTATAGGTGTCTCCCTTGGAACTGACGAATATCGTCACCAGGAAATTCTCGCCCCCGGCGTTCAGCGTGCCCAGGGCGTATTTCATATTGGCCCTGCCGGCGGTGTAGTTGATCTTGAACGAGCGGGGGGTGTAGGAGTCGAAGAAATTCTTGAGGATGCGTTTGGCCTGGTTGCGGCTGGAATTGCCGCCTTTGCTCAGCACCTCCATGTCGAGGTTCTTGGCATACCAGGTGGAGATGGCGTCCACGTCGCCCATGGACATGTACTTGGCTATGGGCACGAACACATCGTAATCGGCCGTCTGGGCGCCCGCGGAGGGGGCGCTCAGCAGAAAGATGACGAGCACAGGAAACAATCTTCCCAGTAATTTCATACGGAGACATTCATTTGCAAAATCTTTGCCACGTTATTATCTTTGCAGACGATGCGTATTTCGTTAATAACCATGGGCAGGACGGTTGTGCCCTGGGTAAGGCAGGGGCTCGACGAATATGTCTCCCGCCTGGGCCACTACGTGCCCTTCGAGGTGAAGGAAATCCCCGAACTCAAGGGGGTCTCCTCCTTAAGCGAAGCGCAGATCAAAGAGAAGGAGGGAGCACTCATCCTCAAGGCCGCAGGCCAGGCCGATATGATCCTGCTCGACGAAAAGGGCACCGAATACCGTTCGGTCGAGTTCGCCGAGGCGCTCCGGAAGCGGCTCGCGCATGCGACCAGAGACCTTGCGTTCGTGGTGGGAGGAGCCTACGGCTTCTCCGCCGAAGTCTACGCCAAGGCATCGGGGAAGATATCCCTGTCCAAAATGACCTTCAACCACCAGATGGTGAGAATGATTTTTGCAGAACAGCTCTACCGGGCTTTCACAATACTCAAGGGGGAACCCTATCATCACGAATGAACGGCAAGAATTTCAACAGGCGCCTTACGGTATTGGCCATCATCCTGCTGGCGGCGAGCGTCATTTCGCTGCTGGCGGCGTTCGGGCTTCGGACATCGACCAACACCGACGCCACGGCCCGCCGTGTCGAAAGGGCCGTCGGCCGCAGGCTCGCGGTGCTGGAGTCCTTCACCCAGAGGGCGCTGGACTCCGATACCCGCGAATGGCTGGAAATAGGCGAACTGCCCTCCGACATGACCATCTACCGTTATGTCAACGATTCCCTTTCGAGCTGGGTGAACCGCTTCTCCACGTCCAACGACCAGCTCCTGTCCGGCGTCAGGTTCCAGAACCTCGGCAGCACGCGCTCCTCGATGCGCTCGCCGCTGTCGAAGATAGGGGAAGACCTCACTTTCTGCAACATCGGCCCCAAGTGGTATCTGGCCAGGACCATAATCCGCGACAACGTCCGTTTCATCGTGGGTCTGGAGGTGATGAACACTCTGGATGAAAGGAGCTTCTCCGGCATCAACCCGCGCCTGCGCGTGCCCGACAATTATTCCATACACGAGCTGAGCTCCAGCGGAGGCAGCGAGGTGAGCATCGGCGGCACGCCGCAGTTCAAGATATCCTACGATTCGCTGAATGCCGCCTCCAGCGCCAACATGCCCCTGCTCTGGGCGGCGCTGCTGCTGTTCCTTGCGGCCGGCATGGTGTACCTCCGCACAGCTCCGGCCCTCAGGGGACTTGCCACCGTACTTCCGCTGTCGCTGGTGGCCCTTCTGCTTTTCTACTTCTATGGCGGCGCCCTCAGCGCCAATTCCGGGCTGTTCTCGCCGCTGCTCTATGCCGACGGCAGGGTGTTCTACTCGCTCGGAGCGCTCATCCTGCTTTCGCTGATGATAGCCGTGCCCGTGCTGGCGCTGTTCATCAAGCGGAAAGAGATCCGGCTCGATACGGTCTGGAAGCCGCTGGTTTGGCTCTGGGGCATCCTCCTGCTGCTTGCCAGCGCCGCGGTGGTGCTGTTCTCGTACGTGGCCATCAGGAGCGTGCTGCTCAATTCCAACATCTGCCTGGAGATCTACAAGATAAACGAGCTTTCCGGTGCCAGCCTGGTGGTGTTTCTGGTGTTGATAATGCTGCTTTCCTGCGTGCCGATGCTGCTGCAGCTGCTTCAGGGGGCGGCCGGCACGCTCTTCGGGGTCCGCCAGGATTCGTTTTCGCTGCCCGACAGGATAGGCTTCTCCGTGGCAGCGGCGGCCTTCCTGGTTATCTGCACCGGCGTTTTCGGTTTCCAGCGCGAGCAGGACAAACTCGAGGTCTGGGCCAACCGGCTCGCTGTTACCAGGGACATCGGCCTGGAGATGCAGCTCCGCAGCGTCGAGAACCAGATTGCCTCCGACCCCATGATCGCCACGCTGTCGGCAGTGCGCAACGGCGCCTCGCTGATACGCAGCCGCATCGTGGACACCTACCTTCCGCGCGTGTCGCAGGAATACGACTTCCTCGTCACCGTGGGAGACATGATAGACCTTACGCTGCTTCGCGGCGGCGAATACATCTCGCCCGGGACAAGGTTCATCTATAAGGAAGAAAAGGACGGTCTCGCCGCCTACTACGCCCTGTTCGGCTACAATCTTCCCGATTACGGCACCACCAGCGTGATGCTGCAGATAGAGCAGAAGGGCGACTGGCGTTACCGCGGGTATACCAGCATCCTCGGGGGAGCCTCCCCCGGAGAGGTGCTCATCCCTTCCAGCTATTCGTTCGCGAGATACCAGGGCCGCAACATCGTCACTCTCAGAGGCAGTTACGCCTATCCCGTGAAGATGGACGACAGGCTTGCCGATAACGTGTACGAAAAGGGAGTGAGGCACATGAACTCGGGCGGCTATACCCATTTCGTGTACGTGGTGGCCGAAGACGAGTCGGTGATAGTGTCGCGCAGGACCATCAGCGCGTTCTATTATGCGGGGTCCGCCGTCTTCATCGCCCTTGTCCTGTTCATCGTCCTGAGCCTTCTGGGCGGAGTCCGGCGCAGGGAAACTGTCTTCGACAAGAATTATTTCAGCACCAGGCTCAGGTGGGTGGTCATGATTTCCCTCACCCTCGCCCTGGTGAGCATGGCGGCCGTCAGCGTCTTCTTCGTGTACGAGCGAAACGAGCAGAACCGACGCACGCTGATGACCGAGAAAATCAACTCTATCGCGGCGAGCATCTCCACCCGCATCAGGGGTGCCACAACCCCGGCGGACCTGCGCAACAACGATGTCCTCAGGCTCATCGAAGACGTGGGCAACAACACCAATTCCGATGTCACCCTTTACGACAGGAACGGCATGGTGATGATGAGCACCGCCCCCAACGTGTTCGACAGGATGCTCGTGGACAGCAGGATAGACGGAGAGGCCTACCATAACGTGATGCAGCTTACCAGCCGCTATTACATCCAGAAGGAGAAGGTCGGCCGTCACAGTTTCTACAGCATGTATTCGCCGCTCGTAGGGGATTCCGGCAACATCATCGCAATAATCTGCGCTCCCTATACCGATGACACCTACGAGTTCGAGACCACCGCTGCGAACCATGCGATTACGGTGCTTTCGGTGTTCATCTTCCTGCTGCTCATCTCCAGCTTCATGGCCAGGCAGGTGCTGGAGCGGATGTTCAAGCCGCTGGTGGAGATAGGCCGCAAGATGGAGGGGGCCGACCTCGGTTCGCTCGAATACATCGAATACGACAAGCAGGACGAAATCACTTCGCTGGTGAACGCCTACAACCGCATGGTCACCGACTTGTCGGAGAGTTCGCGGCAGCTGGCCGAGGCGGAGCGCGACAAGGCATGGAGCGGCATGGCCCGCCAGGTCGCCCACGAGATCAAGAACCCGCTCACGCCCATGAAGCTGCAGATACAGCGCCTGGTGCGCCTGAAGACCAAGGGGGATCCCGCCTGGCAGGAGAAGTTCGACGAGGTTTCGAAGGTGCTGCTCGACCATATCGACATCCTCACCGACACCGCGAACGAGTTCTCAACCTTCGCAAGGCTCTATACGGAAGAGCCGTCCGAGATCAATCTCGACGTGTCTCTGCAGGAAGAAATCGCCATGTTCTCGGGGCGCGAAGACGTGAAGTTCGATTACATCGGGCTCGAGAATGCGGTGGTGATGGGGCCGAAGCCGCAGCTCACGCGCGTTTTCGTGAACCTCATCAACAACGCCGTGCAGGCGCTGGACGACGTGCCGGACGGCCACGTTATGGTGTCGCTGCGCAACTCCGTGAAGGAAGGCTATTACGACATAGTGTTCGAGGACAACGGCCCCGGTGTGGCTCCCGAAAACGTGGAGCGGCTGTTCACGCCCAATTTCACCACCAAGACCGGCGGCAGCGGCCTGGGCCTTGCCATTTCGCGCAGCATCCTGCAGAAGTGCAACGCCACCATCTCCTACAGCAAGTCGTTCCAGCTCGGCGGCGCCTGCTTCACGATCCTATATCCGAAAAACGGTTAGGGCCACCCCCGCCGGCTCCGGAACCGTTATTTCTGCCTCAGGTAAATCTGGACGGGGCAGCCGGTGAGGGGGAAGTTGTCGCGCAGCTGGTTTTCGAGGAAGCGCTTGTACGGCTCCTTCACGTACTGCGGCAGATTGCAGAAGAACGCGAATGCCGGGAACTTCGTGGGCAGCTGGGTTATGTACTTGATCTTGACGTACTTGCCCTTCCATGCCGGGGGAGGAGTCTCCTGCAGGATGGGCAGCAGGGCCTCGTTGAGGCGGGCGGTGGGGATGCGGCGCGAATAGTTCCCGCACACCGTGGCCACCGCGTCCAGCACGTCCTGGATACGCTGCATCTTGGTTACCGAAGTGAATACGATGGGCACGTCGTCGAACGGTGCCAGCCTCTCACGAAGCGACTTGGTATACTCGTTCAGGGTCTTGGAATCCTTGATGAAAAGGTCCCATTTGTTCACCACCAGCACGCAGCCCTTGCGGTTGCGGAGGATGAGGTTCCATATGTTCATGTCCTGGGCCTCCATGCCGGTGGTGGCGTCTATCATCATCACGCAGATGTCAGAATGCTCTATGGCCCTGATGGAGCGCAGTACCGAGTAGAATTCGAGATCCTCGTTCACCTTGGCCTTCTTGCGTATGCCGGCGGTGTCGACCAGCATGAATTCGTGGCCGAACTTGTTGTAGTGTGTTTCTATGCTGTCGCGGGTGGTGCCGGCGACGGGGGTGACTATGTTCCTTTCCTCCCCGAGCAGGGCGTTGGTGAGGGAAGACTTGCCCACATTGGGCTTTCCGACTATCGCCACCCTGGGCAGACCGGCGTACGGGTCGGCCTCGTCCTTCTCTTCGGGAAGGGCCTTTACCACCGCGTCCATGAGATCGCCGGTGCCGCTGCCGTTCGCCGCGGAGATGCTGTACAAGTCGCCGAGGCCCAGGCTGTAGAACTGGTACGCGTCGTACATCTTTTCGCCGGTGTCCACCTTGTTCACGCACAGGATAACCGGCTTTTTGCTGCGGCGGAGCACGTCGGCTATGCCGGCATCGTAGTCGGTCACGCCGGTGGCGGCCTCCACCATGAAGATTATGACGTCGGCCTCGTCGATGGCGATGGCCACCTGACGGCGGATGGCGGCTTCGAAAACGTCTTCGGAGCCAACCGCGTAGCCTCCGGTGTCGACCACCGAAAACTCCCGGCCGTTCCAGTCGGACCTGCCGTAATGGCGGTCGCGGGTTACGCCGGAAGTGTCGTCGACTATGGCCTGTCTCATGCCTACGAGACGGTTGAAAAGGGTGCTCTTGCCCACGTTGGGGCGGCCTACTATCGCTACTAAACTCATTGTCGTGTCTGTTTTTCCAAATCAAAAAAAGCGCATCCTTTGCAGGAGGCCGAATAATTGCCGTTGCACGGCACGCCCGGGGCCCGTTTCACTCCTCTCTGAAGCCTGGCGTCTTCATGCCTGTAGCAGCTGATGCCCCTCTTTTTGAGTTCGGGGTTGTCGTCGACATCGGAGCTGGGGAACTTTCTGCCGAAGAGGATTCCCACGCACATGATGGCAACGCAGAATGCCACGAGTATGACCGCCGCCAGAAAGACCTTCATATATTAATAGTCCTGGTGGAACACCGGGCTGATGGGTTCGTACATGTACACGTTGCGCATCATCATGGCAAAAAGCTCGGACATGCTTACCACGTGTATCTTGCGGGACTTGTCGAGCTTTCCGGAGGGCTGGGGGACTGTGTCGGTGACATAGACTTCGTCGATGTCGGAAGATTCTATCTTTTCCACCCCGTTGCCGCTCAGGAGGGCGTGGGTGGCGCAGGCGCGGACGCTGGAGGCTCCCTGCTTCTTGAGCTCGGTGGCGGCCTTGCACAGCGTGCCGGCAGTGTCGATGATGTCGTCCACGATTACGACGTCCCTGCCTTCGACGTCGCCGATGACCCTGATGGTGTCAACCTCGTTCTGCACCTTGCGGGTCTTGTGGCAGATGATGATTGGGGGTTCTTCGCCGGACAGCTTCTTGATGGTGTTGGCGTAGAAGTTGGCCCTCTTGGATCCGCCTATGTCGGGGGATGCGATGGAGAGGTTGGGCAGCTTGAGCTCCTGGATCACCTGGATGAACAGGTTGCTGGCCATGAGATGGTCTACCGGGATGTCAAAGAAGCCCTGGATCTGGTCGGCGTGGAGATCGCAGGTCATGATGCGGTCGGCGCCTGCGGCACGGAGCAGATTGGCCACCACCTTGGCGCCGATGCTGGTGCGGGGCTTGTCCTTGCGGTCCTGGCGGGCCCATCCGAAATACGGGCATACCACTATGACCTTGGAAGCGGAGGCGCGCTTTGCGGCGTCGATGCAGAGAAGCAGTTCCATCAGGTTGTCGGAGGGGGCGATGGTGCTCTGGATGAGGAACACCGTGGCGCCGCGCACGCTGTCGTGATAGTACGGCTGGAATTCGCCGTCCGAGAAATGCTTGACCTCGAGATTGCCGAGCCGGACCTTGTCCTCGTCGTCGATGTCGAGTTTCTTCAGACGCCTGACCACTTTTTCCGCGAAAGCCCTGGACGCATCGCAGGTGAAAACCATCATTCTGTGTTCGTGTTGCATTTTGCTGTATGATTAATTTGACTTTGCCTTGAGGGAGTTGAGGACGGAGCCTATGTAGGAGATGAGCTCATCGCGGCCCTTGCCGTTCAGCGAAGAGGTGGTGAAGACCGGAGGGAGCTCTTCCCAGCGGGTGGAGAGCATGGCGGCGTTGCGGTCCATCTGCGCCTTGAGGGCGCCGGAGCCCATCTTGTCGCATTTGGTGTAGACCATGGCGAAGGGCACTCCGGCCTCGCCGAGGGAGTTGATGAAATCGAAGTCGTTCTGCTGGATGTCGTGCCGCGAGTCGACGAGCACGAACAGCAGCACCAGCTCGGAGGATTTGCCCAGGTAGTCGTAGATTATTTTCCTGAGCTCTTCGCGGTCTTTCTGGGGCATGCGGGCGAAACCGTAGCCCGGCAGGTCCACCAGATACCAGGAGTCGTTGATGAGGAAATGGTTGACCAGCTTTGTCTTGCCTGGCGTGGAGGAGGTCTTGGCCAGACCCCTTACCCCCGTGAGGGAATTGATGAGGGAGGATTTGCCTACGTTGGAACGCCCTATGAAAGCGAACTCGGGCAGCCTTTTCGAAGGCCGCTGATCCACTCTTGTGCTGCTGCCTGCGAAAGTTGCCCGTGTGATTTTCATAACATGCAAATATAACTAATTTTCGGTATAATACCGAACCATATTTTCGATTGCGCGCGAGCACACCGGGCAGAAGCGTTCGCACTCGTTGATCTTCATGCGGCACTCCTGGACCGGCCTGTATACGCCCTTCGACTGATACCCGGCGCCCTCATAGACGCCAATCTTTATATTTAGGGCGTCTTTCTGCTCCTGGGTGAGGTCTTTCCATATCTTGCGCACATCCACGCCTTTCCACTCGGGATCGGGCTTTGTGGGTATTTTCATGCCGGCGGGCAGCATGTCGCTCCATTTGCTCTTGAAATCGGTGAGGGTGGTGATGTTGGGCTCCCACGGCTCCACTTTCGCGGGATAGCTTACGTCGAACTGGTCGTCGTAGAAATACTCGTCGGCCAGGCCTGCGAACTCGTGGCCGAACTCGTGCACCAGAACCTGCTCGAAGGTGGGATGGTCGCTGGCCGCCAGGGTCACTGAATTGTAAATCCCGCCGCCTCCATAGTTGGGCGTGTTCACCAGCACTATTATGTGTTCGAAGGGAATGCCGGCAAGCTGGAAATACAGCTCCCTCATGCTCGAAGTGGTGAGGTAGCGCTCTGTATAGAAGGTGTCGTAATGGCTTGACAGACAAGTGTTTCTCCAGATGCTGTCGTGCGGGACGCTGACACCGGAGTCTTCGGAGACCGTGGCTACCGCCAGGAAGTTGAACTTGTCGGCGAGGCTCTTGAAAGGCTCGTGGCCGATTATGGCGTCCACCGCCCTGCGGGCGTCCGCATAGAACTTGTTCAGGTCGTATCTGGAGTAGCCGTCGCCCACGATGGCGACTTCGATATTTTCGTCGCAGTACCCGCCTCCGTGAAGCTGCCTGTAGGCGTTCTTTGGCTTGAGAGGCCTGATGAGGATGTCGGACGGGTCGACCGGATGGCTCATCCGGCAGGTGACCTTGCGGTATTTGTCCATCAGGGTGACTGTCACGGTAACCGGTTTTTTGGGCCATGGAACCTGGAAGCAGTTCTCGAAGCCCCGCTCCGTCTTTGTGGCCTCCTCGGTGTTCTGCCACTCTTGGAACAGGGAAGAGAAAGAATTGGAATAGAGCAGTTTGCCCGTGGCGGCGTCATGTAGCGAAATCTCTCCGTTACCGGCAAGGAGGGGCTTCTCCAGATTGGAGCGGCGGCCCGCCCAGACTTCGGTGCGGAAGGCTTCCAGGAACGCTATGTGCTGGGTTTTGGCCGTTCCCGAGAACATATAGTCGAGCCGGAGGGTGGCGTTTTCGAAATAGTCGTCAAAGCCGTCGGCAAACGACGATACGCCCACAAGCAGAGCTGCGAGCAGAAGCAGGGTCTTTTTCATCTTATTGAAGAACTACTTGATAATCAGGAGTATAGATGACGCGGCGCACGGCGGTGTTGACCTGCCCGGCGCTCTCCCGGTCCTTGAAGCGGAAGTCGGTCTGGAGCCCCCTCCAGGCACTGTCCGCGAGCCTGTAGAACCAGCCGCGGCCCCTGGTAGCGCACATCTGCGTGAAGCAGCGCATGGTGTCGTAGCCGTGGAAGGCGAAAGAGTTCGGCTCGGCGCCGAAAAGGGCCCTGTACGAAAGCACGAACGCCTGCACGTCGGGATTCGAGTAGTCGATGTGGTAGGTGGCTGAAATGTGCGTCTTTATGTTGTGCAGGTTCTCTGCTTCCACGGTAGTGAAATTGCGCAGCCTGGAAGTGGCGTAGAGCACCACGTCCTGCTTTTTGAAAGCCAGCACGTTCATGTTGCGGATGGCGTCGTTCACGAAGGATTCGTTCTCCGATGCGAGCAGGAAGCGGGTGGTTCCGCCGTTGCTGGCGCGGTTGAGGAAAGTCGACTGGATGCGGGTGCCCTCAAGCATGCCGTAGCTGATGGTGGAATAGCGGCAGCCGGAGGCCTGCAGTTCGGAGAGGATGGCCGACACGTTGTCGGTGAGCGGCTTGCCGCTTTCAATCACCACGATGAGCGAATCGCCCGGAGCCATTTCGCTGAGCGCCCAGCGGACGGCGTCCCTGCCCTGTTCATAAGAGGGGGAGGGGGCCTGCACTATCTGCAGGGAATCGGCCAGCGCGGCGTTCTTCGGCTCCAGCGGCGAGATGATGCATTTGTTTGAAGGACAAAGGGATACGGCGTTGACCACGTCTTTCCGGGAGATGGGCCCTATAATTACGTCGGCATCTTCCAGCATGGAAGCTTTGATGTCGCCGCCGGAACCGATGTCGTAGGTGTGGAGGTTGATGTCTGTTCCGGCCTTGCCCAGGTCGCGGGCGGCCAGGAGCACTCCGGCGTAGAAGTCGCGGCTGTTGGAATCGGCCTTTCCGGAAGCGTCGAACGGGAGGAGCACCGCAACTGAGATCCTCTCGGGAACCTGGTTCATGTAGAAGACGGAATCGGCATAGTGCTGCGGGTCGGTGTCGTGGCGGTAG
Source organism: uncultured Bacteroidales bacterium (assembly GCA_946185745.1). Classification (GTDB taxonomy): domain Bacteria; phylum Bacteroidota; class Bacteroidia; order Bacteroidales; family UBA932; genus Cryptobacteroides. The sequence continues at coordinate 14,138 of CAMHKQ010000007.1, read as the reverse complement.
CCCGGCATTCCGGGGAACAGCGCCCTTTGGTCGATAAGGGTGTCGGCCTGCGCCGCCTCATGCATGTAAGCCACGTCTTCCGCCGTCTTCATGTGACTGGGGACGGCGGCCATGTCAGGTTCGGCCATAGCCTCCTCCGGTACGTCCTGCACGACGTCTGCGGGCTCTTTCGGGATGCTCAGGACATCGGGGATGAGCAGCACGTCGCCTATCTTCAGCGCCCTGTTTTCGAGGTCGAGCTTCCTGTTGGCATCGATAATGTCGCGGACGCTCACTCCATAGGCCTTGCTGATGGAGAACAGAGTCTGTTTTGGGGTAACCACATGGGCGAAGAACGGCTTTCCGTCCACGAGGACCTTGTCTTTCGAAATCTCTATTTCGGGCACCTCGTAATCCTGTGCCGCCACTGGCAGCGCAAGGACCGAAAGCAGGAGGAATATGGCGAATCTTTTCATAACGTGTCGCAGAATTCGAGGAGTCTGTTGCAGAAACTTTGCCAGCTCAGGCGATCGAGCTCTTTTTTTATGTTGTCGCGGCAGCTCTGCTGGAGGCCGGGAGTTTCGAAGAAACGGAGGATTTCCGTTGAGATGAGCGCGGGTTCGGCCTTTTCCGCAACCAGGCCGGTGCCGGTGTCGCCTATGTCCGCCTTGAGGCTGCCGGTGTCGGTTACCACCATGGGAACGCCGAAGTTGTAGGATACGGCCCTGACGCCGCTCTGGGTGGCGCTGCGGTAGGGGAGAACCGAAAGGTCGGCGCAGGAGAAGAAGGTCTTCACTCGGGCGTCTTCGATGTATTCGGTGAAGCAGTGGATGCGGCTTTTGGCGGGGCTGGCGTCGATTATCGCCTGATATTCGTCGAAGCTGCCGTAGGGCTCGCCGGCCACTATGAGCTGGTAGTCTTCGGGAAGCTGTTCAAATGCTTTCAGGAGGATGTCCAGGCCCTTGTATTTGCGGATGAGCCCGAAAAAGAGCAGATTCTTTTTGCCCGGCTCCAGGCCCAGCGCCTTTTCGGCCTCCTGCCGGGGCAGGGGCTCTCCGAAGTGGTTGTAAACGGGATGGAAGAGCTGTGCGATGCGGAACTCGCCGAAGCTTTCAAGGGAACGGGTGACCTCATTGCTGAGGGTGACGTGGCCGCTGCAGGCGACAAGGAAATAGCGGGTGAGCGGCTTGTCGTAGAAATGCGGTTCGTGGGGAACCACGTTGTGCAGCACCCCCACCACCTTGATGCCCTTTTTGGTAAGGATGCCTGCCACCCGGCCCATGGAGGGGCCGAAGAAGGACATCCACCAGTTCACCAGCACCAGGTCGGGCCCCCATTCGGTGATGGCCCGGGCGGTCCTGCTCCAGCTGAACGGATTTATGCTGTCGAGAAGCCTCTCGGACAGGAATGCGGGAGCCTTGTCCCCGGGCGACACGTACTGTGTTTTTCCGGGGAAAAGGAACGACGGATATTGCCTCTTGAAATTGAACGCGCGTACTTCGTGCTCTTTCCCGAGTTCGGACAACATGCGTTCGCCGAACTGGGAGATACCGCCCCTGTAGGGGTAGAGGCACGATAGGACGGCTATCTTCATCGGGGAAGGAGCCTACTTCTTTTCGGCCTTGGTCTTGATGTATTCAGCGTTGAGGCCGGCAAGGATTTCGTCGGTGACGTCGAGGGTGGAATCGGCCACTGCCACGGGCGTGGAAAGGATCTGGCCCTGGGTGGTGAGAATCATGGCGAAATGCTTATCCTCGTTGAACTTCTTGAGGAAGCTGTCGATGGCGTCGGCGAGCTGGTTCATCATAACCTGCTGTTCCTCTGCGATTTCCTGCTGCTTCTGGGCTGCGTACTGCTGGAATTCGTTCTGGCGCTTCTGGAGATTGGCGCTCTGGACCTCGGCGGTGCTGGAGGTCATGAGGCCCTTGTTGATCTTGTCCTGGAAGGCCTTGATGTCGTTTTCGAGCTTGGTGCCGCGGCGGTTCACCTCCTGGTTGATGCTGTTGATCTTGGTTTCCACGACGCTGCGGAGATCGTTGGCCATGTCGTATTCTTCCAGTACCCTGTCGAGGTTGAAATAAACGACGGAACCTGCTGCTGCAGAGCCGGCTGCGGTTTCGTTCTGGGTTTCGTCCGCAGTCTTGGGCTGATTGCAGGATACAGTGAGCGCTGCCGCGAGGGCGAGAACGCTGAGGAATAAGGTTGTACGTTTCATATTTCTTTGTTTGTAATTGTGTGCAAAGTTATTTAATTTTACAAAAGTAGTAAAATCCGTGCGGATAATCGTAAAAATAGTGCTAAATTTGACGACTTTTTATGAAACTCGGCTATTACATCCAAAAAGCTGCACTCGCGGGCGATCCCCGCGTGAAAGCGCTTCTGGAGCGGCTTGAGGCCGGCGGAGCGTCGCTGTACGAGCTCCGCGGGGCGGAAAGCCTCCTGGACGGCACTGCAATGGTGCTGAGTTTCGGCGGGGACGGCACCTTCCTGAGCTGCGCGCGTCTGGTCTGCGAAGCCGGGATGCCCATTCTCGGCGTCAACTTCGGCCGCATGGGCTTCCTTTCCGAAAACCGTGCCGACGACGTCGCCGGCCCCGTCCTTTCCGGCAGCTACAGGGTGGAGGAGCGCACCATGCTCAAGGTCTCCGTCAACGGCGAAGAACCCGCGGGCTTCTGGCCCTACGCCCTCAACGAGGCCGGGCTTCACCGCAACAGTCCGGAAATGCTGGGCATAGACGTCGAAGTGGGCGACTGGCAGCTTCCCGCCTACTGGGCTGACGGCGTCCTGGCCGCCACCAGCTCCGGTTCCACCGCGTACAGCCTGAGCGCCGGCGGCCCCATCTGCGCACCCGACGCCGATGTAATGGTAATCAGCCCAGTGGCTCCCCACAACCTGAATCTGCGCCCGCTCGTGATCCCCGCGGAAACCCGCGTCACCATGGGGGCCATAGACCGGGGCGGCACGGCCATGCTCGCGCTCGACAACCGCAGCTACGTCATCCCCCAGGGGGTGAAGATAGACATATCAGCAGCGCCCTTCAGGCTAAAGAGGGTGTGCATAGGCAAATCTAATTTCATTGACGCCCTGAGAAGCCGTCTTTTCTGGGGCCAGGACGTCCGAAACATTTCAGAATGATGGATAAGAATCAATTACCTACACACGTGTCCCTGATAATGGACGGCAACGGCCGCTGGGCGAAACAACGTGGCAAAGAAAGGATCTTCGGCCATCTCGAAGGCGTTGAAAGCGTACGCGTCATAGCGCACGAATGCGTCGAGCTGGGCATAAAATACATCTCGGCCTTCGCATTCTCGGAAGAAAACTGGAACAGGCCTGCCCCGGAGGTGGAAGGCCTCATGAAAATCTTCATCGAGAACCTGCTCAGGGAAGAATCCACCTTCATGAAAGACAACGTCCGCGTCATGGTCCTGGGCAACCGCGCCCGCCTCGGCGACGAGCTCAACGCGGTCATCGACCGGGTCATGGAAGAGACATCCGTCAATACCGGCTGCACCATGGTGCTGTTCATCAGCTACAGCGGAAAGTGGGACATCCAGCAGGCTGCCAACCGCATGGCCGCCGAGGGCGGGAGCAGCATCGAGCCCTATCTCGTCACCCGCATGGCCGGAATTCCCGACCCCGACGTCATAATCCGCACCTCAGGCGAAAAGCGTATCAGCAATTACATGCTCTGGCAGGCCGCTTACAGCGAATTCGTGTTCACCGATACACTTTGGCCTGATTTTAGAAAGGATGAGTTCCATGCGGCACTGGAAGAGTATGCTTCCCGTGACCGCCGTTACGGAAAAGTGAAATAGATAATGAAAAGACTGCTGCCCTTATTTGCCGCTCTTCTGTTTTCCTTCGCTCTGCAGGCCCAGGAAAGCGGTGTGGAGGTAGATTACAACAACCCTAAGAAATACATCGTGGGTGACGTCTCCGTAGACGGCAACCACTACTTCAGCGCCAACCAGATAATATCCCTCACCGGCCTTGTAAAGGGCATGGAGGTCACCATTCCCGGCGAGGAAATGTCCAACATAGTGCGCCGGCTGTGGCTGCAGCGCTATTTCGAAGACGTCTCGCTCGACATCGACCACATGAGCGAGAATGCCGACAGCGTCTATCTCGTAATCAAGATAGTGGAGCGCCCGCGCGTGTCGCGCTGGACTTTCTCCGGAGTCAAGTCCGGCGAAAAGAAAGACCTTGAAGACCGGCTCCACCTGCGCCGCGGCGGCGAGTTCTCGGACTATGTGGAAAAGACGGCCGTCGACATCATCAAGCGCTTCTATGCCGAGAAAGGCTTTCTCAACTGCGACGTGAAAGCCGAGGTCAGGAAAGACTCCGTCATCAACAACGCCATCAGGGTGAACTTCGCCGTGGAGAGGGGGGTGAAGGTGAAGGTCAGGGACATCAACTTCATAGGCAACGAACACGTAAAGGAGTTCAAGCTCGCCAGGAGCATGAAGAAGACCAAGAGCAACAAGTGGTATAACCTCTTCAGCAGCAAGAAGTTCGACGCCAAGGAATACCCCAACGACAAAAAGACCCTCATCGAGGCCTTCAACGAGGCCGGCTACCGTGACGCCCGCATTGTGAAGGACACCATGTACTACATCGAGCCCGGCCGGCTCGGGATTGACATCACCGTGGAGGAGGGCGACAAATACTATTTCCGCGACGTCTCCTGGACCGGCAATTCGGTGTACACCACCGACGCCCTCAACGAGGTGCTCGGCATCAAGAAAGGAGACGTCTACGACATGGTCTCCATGCAGAAGAAGCTCTACGGCGGCGGCAAGCAGAACGAGTACGACGTGAGCAAGCTCTACCGCGACAACGGCTACCTCTTCTTCAGCGTCACCCCGGTCGAAACCAACATCCAGAACGATTCGGTCGACGTTGAAATGCGCATCTCCGAAGGCAAGCAGGCCATCATCAACAACATAGTCATCAACGGCAACGACCTCACCAACGAGAAGGTCGTCCGCAGGCAGATATTCACCCGTCCGGGCTATCTGTTCAGCCAGACCGACTTCGAGCGCAGCATACGTGAGATTTCCTCCCTCGGCCAGTTCGACGCCGAGGCGGCGATGGACCCTGCAAAGGGCTGGACAATAGTGCCTAACCAGGTGAACAATACCGTCGACATAATCTACAACGTGGTCGAAAAGCCCTCGAGCCAGCTGGAACTCTCCGGCGGCTGGGGCGGCCGCACCTTCGTCGCCACGGCGGGCGTCAGCTTCAACAACTTCAGCACCCACCGCATGTTCGAGAAGGGCTCATGGCGGCCTGTTCCGCTCGGCGACGCCCAGAACCTCGCGTTCCATTTCCAGACCAACGGCTCTTACTACACGGCGCTCAACGCCAGCTTCACCGAGCCCTGGCTGTTCGGCAAGAAGCCCACTTCGCTCAATCTCGGGGTGTACTACACCCGCCAGACCGCATCCAATTCATCGGGCTACTACAACTATTTCTACAATTACACGGTCGACAGGATCCTGGAAATCTACGGCTTTTCCGGTTCGCTGGGCACCCGCCTGAAATGGCCCGACAACTACTTCGTGCTCTACAACGGCCTCAGCTGGCAGAGCTACAAGCTCACCAACTGGTATCAGGGCTTCTTCATGTTCCAGGACGGCCTTTCGCACAACCTCAACTACCAGATGACGCTGGCGCGCAACTCCACCGACCAGCAGATATATCCCAGGCAGGGTACCGACCTGTCGCTGCAGCTGCAGCTCACCCCGCCTTACTCCCTGTTCCGCAAGCACAGCTTCGATTCCGAAGGCAACAAGGTGCCGGTGGGCAGCTGGAAAGACATCGATTACAGCCAGTGGACCTCCGACGAGCGCTACCGCTGGATCGAATACTGGAAGGTCAAGTTCAACGCCGCCACTTACACCAAGCTGGTGGGAGACCTCGTGCTCATGACAAGGGTGCAGTTCGGTTACCTCGGCTACTACAACCGCAACTGGGGCTATTCCCCGTTCGAGTACTTCCTGGTCGGCGGCGACGGCATGAGCGGCTACAGCACCTACGGCAGCGACGTCATCCCGCTCCGCGGATACGAGAACTACTCGCTCACCCCGCAGAAGACCACCGCCTACAACTCCTCGGGCCTGTCATACGCGGGCAACGTCTACGATAAGTTCACGGTCGAGTTCAGGTACCCCGTCGTACTCCAGCCGCAGAGCACCATCTTCGTGCTGGCATTCCTCGAGGGCGGCAACTGCTGGGCCGACATCCGGGACTTCAATCCCTTCCAGATCAAACGCAGCGCCGGCGTTGGCGTGCGCATCTTCCTGCCCATGATAGGCCTGCTCGGCATAGACTGGGGTTACGGCTTCGACGACGCCACGAACGGAGGCAGCCAGTTCCACTTCGTGATAGGCCAACAGTTCTAGCACTATGTTTGCTAATTGAACAAAATAATGTAAATTTGTACCCTTGTATAAACAAAGACTAAAAATCAATTAAGAATCGATATGAAAAAGATCATCGTAGTCGCAGCTTCGCTGCTTCTCTGCGCGGCAGCATGGGCTCAGCCCAAGTTCGCCCACGTCAATTTCTCCGAACTCGTTCAGCTCATGCCCGAGTCCGACCAGGCGCGTGCAACCCTCCAGGCTTCCAGCAAGGAGGCCCAGGACACCTACCAGGGCATGGTGGACGAATATAACAACAAGCTCAACCAGTACACCGAGAAGGTCAACACCATGACCCCGGCCATCCGCGAGAGCAAGGAAAAGGAACTCACCGACATCCAGGTCCGCATCCAGCAGTTCTCGCAGAGCATCCAGCAGGAGCTCGCCCAGCAGGAGCAGCAGCTGATGGCTCCCATCTACAAGAAGGCGCAGGACACGGTGAACGACCTCGCCAAGAAGGGCGGCTACATCTACGTGTTCGACCGCACCAGCATCCTTTACATCGACGAGGCCCAGAGCACCGACCTCACCCAGGCGGCCCGCAAGGCTCTTGGCATCCCCGCCGACCGCACCCTGGAAACCCTTCAGGCAGAACTTCAGGCCCAGGCAGCACAGCAATAACCAATCAGAACAAACAATTTCCAATAACCACATAATCTGAAATGCAACACAAGGTAATCGACGCCAAAGATGTTGTGATAAGATTTGCAGGAGATTCCGGTGACGGCATGCAGCTCACCGGAACTCTTTTTGCGAATACGTCGGCAGTCTACGGCAACGAACTTTCCACTTTTCCGGACTATCCGGCTGAAATCCGCGCCCCCCACGGCACGGTTTCCGGCGTTTCCGGGTTCCAGGTCCACATCGGCAGCAGCGACGTCACCACTCCCGGCGACTACTGCGACATGCTGGTCGCGATGAACCCGGCGGCCCTGAAGGCAAACGCCAAATGGTGCAAGCGCACCGCCACCATCCTGGTCGATGAAGACTCCCTCACCGAGGCCCTCATTCAGAGGGCGGGTTTCAAGACCGACAACCCCTTCACCGAGCTCAAGGTGGACGACCGCAACCTCATCGTCGCGCCCATCACCACCCTCACCGAGGAAAGCCTCAAGGACAGCGGCATGGACAAGAAGGCCATCGACAAGTGCAAGAACATGTTCACTCTCGGCATGGCCTGCTTCATCTTCGACCGCCCGCTGGACTACACCTTCGAGTACATCGAAAAGAAGTTCGCGAAGAAACATCCCGAGGTGGTGGAGCCCAACAAGAAGGTGCTCAGGGACGGCTACAACTACGCCGCCAACCTGCAGATGGTCGCAGACACCTACCACATCGCCCCCGCGAAGCTCAAGAAGGGCACATACCGCAACATCACCGGCAACCAGGCCACCGCATGGGGCCTCATGGCGGCCAGCGAAAAGAGCGGCCTGCCCCTGTTCTGCGGCTCCTATCCCATAACGCCCGCAACTGCCATCCTCGAGGAACTTGCCATCCATAAGTATCTGGGTGTCAAGACCCTCCAGGCAGAGGACGAAATCGCCGGCGTCTGCACCGCCATAGGCGCGGCCTATGCCGGCAACCTTGCCGTCACCACCACTTCCGGCCCCGGCCTCTCCCTCAAGAGCGAGGCCCTCGGGCTTGCGGTAATGACGGAACTCCCGCTCGTGGTGGTCGACGTGCAGCGCGCCGGTCCCTCCACCGGCATCCCCACCAAGACCGAGCAGACCGACCTCGGCCAGGCCCTTTACGGCCGAAACGGCGAATGCCCCATGCCCATCGTGGCGGCGCATTCCCCGGCCCATTGCTTCAACGCCGCCTTCAACGCCGCCAAGATAGCCCTCGAGCACATGACTCCCGTCTTCCTGCTCAGCGAAGGCTTCCTGGGCAACGGCAGCGAACCCTGGCTGATTCCCAGCATGAGCGATTATCCCGAAATCAAGCCTCCCTTCGCCACCTCGGTTTCCGAAGACGGCAAGTTCCATCCCTTCGAGCGCGACGAGAATTTCGTTCGCAAGTGGGCCCTGCCCGGGCAGAAGGGTTTCGAACACCGCGTGGGCGGTCTCGAGAAAAACCACGAAGGCGTGCTTTCGTCCGACCCGCAGAACCATCAGCTCATGGTGGACGAGCGTGCCGCCAAAGTTCAGAAAATCGCGGATTTCATCCCCGAACTCGAAGTGGACGGCCCCGAAAAGGGCAAGCTCCTCGTAGTGGGCTGGGGCGGAACCTACGGCCACATCCTTTCGGCCATCAACGAAATCCGTTCCGCAGGGAAGCAGGTCTCGCGCGTGCATTTCGACTACATCGTGCCCGTTCCCCGCAACACCCGGAAAGTGCTCGAATCCTTCGACACCATCCTTGTATGCGAACTCAACAGCGGCCAGTTCGCCGGTTATCTCCGCACCTTGTACCCCGGGCTCAACATCAAGAGCTTCGGCAAGGTCCAGGGGCAGCCTTTCCTCGTAAATGAACTCGTAAACGCTATCAGCAAGGAGATTTAACTATGGCAACACTTTCATTCAAAGATTTCAAGTCCGACCAGGAAGTGCGCTGGTGTCCGGGTTGCGGCGACCACGCCGTCCTTGCGGCTCTCCAGAGGGCCCTTCCCCAGGTGAGCGCGGCCTGCGGTTACGAGAAGGAACGTTACGTGGTGGTCAGCGGCATCGGCTGCTCCTCCCGTCTTCCTTATTATATGGATACCTTCGGGTTCCATTCCATCCACGGAAGGGCCACCGCCATCTCCACCGGCATAAAGGTGGCGAATCCCTGGCTTACCGTCTGGCAGGCCTGCGGCGACGGCGACGCCCTCGCAATCGGAGGCAACCACTTCATCCATGCCATCCGCAGGAACATCGACATCAACATAATCCTCTTCAACAACCAGATTTACGGCCTCACCAAGGGCCAGTACTCTCCCACCTCCAAGCTGGGCGCAATCACCAAGACCAGCCCCTACGGCACCGTTGAGCATCCCTTCAATCCGGGATCGCTCGTGCTCGGCGCCAAGGGCACCTTCTTCGCCCGCAGCCTCGACGTGGAGCTGAAGCTTAACGAAGAGATCATGACGGCCGCCGCCATGCACGACGGCTGCTCCGTAATGGAGATGCTCACCAACTGCGTGATTTTCAACGACGGCGCCCACAGGAGCCTGTCCGATCCGGCCGTCAAGGCAGACCATACCATCGTTCTGCGCCACGGCGAGAAGATGATCTTCGGCAAGGACCGCGACAAGGGCCTTGTCTACGACGGCAGGGAGCTCCGCGTGGTCAAGATAGGCGAGAACGGCATCACCGAAGACGATATCCTCGTGCACGACGCCCACACCAACTATGTGGGCCTGCACATGGCGCTCGCTGACATGAAGGGCCCGGACTATCCGGTCGCCCTGGGCGTGATCCGCGACGTCAGGGACATCACCTACGACGACGGTGTCCGCGACCAGGTGAAGGAAGTCACGGCAAAGGCGAAAATCCACAACATGGACGAACTCCTCCACAGCGGAAGCACATGGGAGGTCAAATAGCATATTCATCAATCAACCACTATTATTAACATTATGAAGACAAGTGAAATCATGGCAAAACTCCAGGCCAAGCATCCTGGAGAAAGCGAGTATCTTCAGGCAGTGCAGGAAGTGCTCGAAAGCATCGAAGAAGTTTACAATCAGCATCCCGAGTTCGAGAAGGCCAGGATCATTGAGCGCATGGTGGAACCCGAGCGCATCTACACCTTCCGCGTGACCTGGGTTGACGATAAGGGCGAAATCCAGACCAACCTGGCATATCGCGTCCAGTTCAACAGCGCCATCGGCCCCTACAAGGGCGGTCTCCGCTTCCACAAGGCCGTTACGCCTTCCATGCTGAAGTTCCTCGGCTTCGAGCAGACCTTCAAGAACGCTCTCACCACGCTCCCGATGGGCGGCGGCAAGGGCGGCTCCGACTTCGACCCGGTAGGGAAGAGCGACGACGAAATCATGCGCTTCTGCCAGGCCTTCATGCTCGAGCTCTGGCGCTGCATCGGTCCCGATGAGGACGTTCCCGCAGGCGACGTAGGTGTCGGCGGCCGCGAAATCGGCTTCCTTGACGGCATGTACCGCAAGCTTGCCCGTCAGTACAACACCGGCGTTCTCACCGGCAAGGGCATGACCTGGGGCGGTTCCATCCTCCGTCCCGAGGCCACCGGCTACGGTGCACTTTATTTCGCCAACCTCGCTCTCAAGAAGATCGGCAAGAGCCTCGAAGGCCAGAAGGTTTCCCTCTCCGGCTTCGGCAACGTGGCATGGGGCGCCGCCAAGAAGGCAAAGCAGCTCGGTGCCAAGGTCGTCGCCATCAGCGGCCCCGACGGTGTCTGCGAAATCAAGGACGGCATCACCGACGAAATGATCGACTACATGCTCGTCATGCGTTCCTCCAACCGCAACAAGGTTGAAGACATGGCTACCAAGTTCCCCGGCAAGGCCGTGTTCACTCCCGGCAAGAAGAGCTGGTGCGTTCCCGTAGACATCGCATTCCCCTCCGCGTTCCAGAACGAGCTCAGCAAGGCTGACGCCGAAGAGCTCAAGAAGAACGGCTGCTGGGCTGTCTTCGAGATTTCCAACATGGGCTGCCAGGCCGACGCCATCCACTGGATGCAGCACAACGGCATCCTCTTCGCTCCCGGCAAGGCTGTCAACGCAGGCGGCGTAGCCACCTCCGGCCTTGAAATGACACAGAACGCCGAGCACATCAGCTGGACCGCCGACGAGGTTGACCGCAACCTGCACAACATCATGGCCGCCATCCATGAGCAGTGCGTCAAGTTCGGCACCCAGCCGGACGGCCATGTCGACTATGTGAAGGGCGCCAACATCGCCGGATTCATGAAGGTCGCGCAGGCTATGCTCGAACAGGGTATTATTTAAAGTTCCTAAAGTCAATTTTATTGACTAACTTTGCAGTCGCCTTCCGTGGAAGGCGGCTGTTTTTTTTGCATTGATACAAACCACAATATGGAAAACCGCAAATTCAACGTAAAACTCTGTGTGCTCCTGCCTCTCGTGCTGGTCATCACAGCGTTCCTCCTGGCCGTGCCCACTTCCTTCTTCGGCATCGCCGCACTCACGGCCACCCAGCAGAGGGTCATCGCCCTTTTCGTTTTCGCCGCCCTCATGTGGATATTCGAGATTATCCCCAACTGGACGACGTCCCTGCTGGTAATCGTGCTGGCCCTGCTCATGGTGTCCAACAAGGGGCTCGGGTTCCTCTGCACTCCCGAGGCCGGCAAGCTGGTGAGCTACAAAGACCTCATGGCCTCCTTCGCAGACCCTGTTGTCATGCTCTTCCTCGGCGGTTTCGTGCTGGCCATCGTGGCCGAGAAATACGGTCTTGACGTCACCCTGGCCCGCGTCCTCCTGGCTCCCTTCGGCAAGAAGCCGCGTGCAGTCCTGCTGGGCTTCCTCATCGTCATCAGCATCTTCTCGATGTTCATGAGCAATACCGCCACCGCCGCCATGATGCTTGCGTTCCTCGCTCCAGTGCTCTCCGTCCTTCCCAAGGACGACCGCGGCCGCGTGGGCCTGGCCCTGGCGATTCCCATCGCCGCGAACATCGGCGGTATCGGCACTCCCATCGGCACCCCGCCGAACGCCACTGCGGTCAAGTTCCTGGCGGAAGCCGGCGCCGACATCAGCTTCGGCAGCTGGATGCTGCACATGATTCCCTACGTTATCATCATGATAGCGTTCGCGTGGGTGCTCCTGCAGCTGTTCTTCCCCTTCAAGGCCAAGGAGGTCGTGCTCGAGATTCCCGAGAACACCAGGAAGAAAGACTGGAAATACTATACCGTGTGGGTTGTTTTCCTCGGAACCATCCTTCTGTGGATGACTGAGCAGATTCACAAGGTCAACTCCAACGTGGTGGCCCTGATCCCGCTCGCCGTCCTCACGATGCTCGGAATTTTCGATAAGGAAGACATCAAGAAAATCAACTGGAGCGTGCTCTGGCTGGTTGCGGGAGGTTTCGCCCTCGGCACCGCCCTTCAGGGCACCGGCCTGGCCAAGGTTCTCATCGAGGCCATTCCGTTCGGAAGCATGAGCGTCGTGCTGGTGCTCATAATCGCCGGCCTGGTGTGCTACTTCCTTTCCAACTTCATCAGCAATTCCGCAACTGCGGCCCTGCTCATCCCCATCCTTATCGTGGTGGCGGAAGGCATGGCAGATCCGGCCGCGGCCAACAACGCCGCCTTCGTCGCAATGGGCGGAACCAAGGCGATGATCACCTTCATCGCGGTCTGCGCATCCATCGCAATGTGCTTCCCGATTTCCACCCCGCCGAATGCCATCGCATCCTCCACCGGCCTTGTGGAAACCAAGGACATGGCCAAGGTCGGCATCATCATCGGCGTAGTCGGTTTCATCTTCGGATTCTTCTGGCTCACCAAGATCTTCCCGTTCTAGCGGCGCTTCCCCGGCCACGTTTTGGGCTTCCAGCGTGGCCGGCGGCCGTTTCAGAAGCTCCCCGGCCACGTTTTGGGCTTCCAGCGTGGCCGGCGGCAGGTTTTAGCAGTCCGTGGCGGGGTTCTGCACGCCTCGACTGCCGCGAAGTGTTTCGATGGGTTTCGCTTGTCGGAAACCGGCAAAAATTCGGGGGAGGGGTAGTTTAAAAAATGCGAAAAACACTGATATAAATGCGCAAAATGGCGAATAATCCCAGTTATTCCATATAAATAAGAGACGGTTTTGGTAACTTTACAAATTATTTTTTGAAACGTTTTTATACTGGCAGAAAAATAAGCAAAAAATGCTGATGAAGACTAGAATTCTATGGGCAGTAGCAGCCCTTGTTCTCCTGGCAGGATGCCAGAAGTTTGGTGGAGTGGGGAAGGAGATTCGGTTCAGTGCCGTGGCCAAGCCGGACGCGGCCACCAAGACCGTGTACAGCGGCGAAGTGGTCGGCGGTTACGAACGCATCAACTGGGTAGCGGGAGACGTTATCCGCATCGCCAGTGACCTGGCACAAACCGAAGGAGGCGATGACTATGCCGACTACACCCTGGGCACTCCCGAAGCCAGCGGCGTCAATTCAACATCCAAGGCCACGCCTAGTGGGGGCAGCGGCCTTGAATGGGGCACCGGCACTCACCACTTCTGGGGCATCTATCCCTCCCACGCCATCACAGTGTCCGGTTCTGCCAGCGCAGCGGGTCTCAGCATCCCGGCCACGCAGAATGCGATTCCTGCCAACAAGACGGAGACATCCACGCTCACATCATTTGCTCCGGACCTGTCTTCCGCCTGGATGCTGGCCGACAAATCTGGCGTAGCCGAAGGTGCTTCCGACTTCACCCTGGATTTCTACCCGGCCTTTACAGCCTTCGAGTTCACCCTCAAGAGTCAGGATGACATTACCCTAACGGTGAAATCCTTTACCATCACTTCTACATCTTCGAACCTGGCAGGCACCTTTGACGTTACCGCCTTTGCAGACGGTGGAGCCTCCACCTTTGGGAACATTTCTTCCGCCTCAACCAGCATCAGCGTCAGCTTCGGCGAGGGAGTGGATGTTACTCAGACCAAGTCCCTCACCTTTACGGTGCTGGCCCTGCCCCAGGTGCTGGACAACCTCAGTATCACCTTCAATATCGAGAAGGGAGGATCCAGCAGTTATCGTACGCTTCCCCTCAAATATTCCAGTACGCATGCCACGCATCCCGGAGAATTCATCTCTTTCGCCGCCTGCAAAAAACACAAGATCACCG